>JACRAF010000020.1 GCA_016213505.1 Devosia nanyangense | reverse complement strand
GCCGAAGATCAGCAGCGCCGGGCCGGAGAACGGATTGAAATTGGTGCGGACCGCGATGAACACGCCGGCCACCGACACGATGGCAAGCGACAGAGCCATCGCCATGGCGAAGATGTGGCGCGTATCGAGGCCCATCAGCTGCGCCACCTGGGCGTCGTCGGAGGTGGCGCGGAAAGCGCGGCCGAACGCCGTGTTGTAGAACAGCAATTGCAGCCCGGCGATGATGCCCACGGCGACGCCGAACTGGATCAAGGGCAGGATGCCGATCGAGAATTCCTTGTTGATAGTCCAGCTCATGATCTCGATGGCGCCCGCCTGCAGGCGATGCACGTCAGCCGTGAAGCCGAGCAGCAGCGCGTTCTGGATGATGATCGAGAGACTGACGGTGACCAGCAGCGGCGGCAGTTCCGAACCGAGGGTGAAGTTGAGCAGACCGCGCTGCAGGGCGTAGCCGATCAGGGCCGCCAGCGGCACCACGAAGAGCAGGGACTCGAACGGCCCGACCCCGGTCATCTGGATCACGAAATAGGCCATGTAGGCGGCAAAGACGATGAAGTCGCCATGCGCGATGTTGACGATCTTCATGACGCCGAAGATGAGCGAGAGCCCGGCGGCAAAGAGGGCGTAGAGCCCCCCCAGCAGCACGCCTTGAACCAGTGCGTTGACCAGTGCCATCCTCAGACTCCGAAATACGCGGCCTTGACGGCGTCCCGTCCGAGGGAGGCCGACGCGCCCTCGAGCGAGACCCGGCCCTCCTGGAGGCAATAGCAGCGGGCGGAGGACGACAGCGCCTGCATGATGTCCTGCTCGACGATCACCACCGCGGTGCCCTCCCCGGTGATCACCGGCAGCCGGCTGTAGATCTCCCGCACCACAATGGGCGCAAGGCCGAGGCTGATCTCGTCGCACAGCAGCAGGCGCGGATTGGACATCAGCGCCCGGGCGATGGCCACCATCTGCTGCTGGCCGCCCGACAGCGACATGCTCGCCTGCTGCCGCCGCTCGGCAAGCATCGGGAAGAGGTCGTAGACCCGATCGAGGGTCCAAGGGCCGCTGCGTTTGAGCTGGCCGCCGATCAGGACGTTCTCTTCGACGGTGAGCGAAGGGAAGAGCCGGCGACCCTCGGGCACCATCGTGATGCCGTGCCGAACCAGCTTGGCCGAAGCAAGTCCACCGATCGGTTCGCCGTCGAACACGACCATCTGCGGCTCGACCTTGAGCCATCCGACGATGCTGGACAGCAAGGTGCTCTTGCCGGCGCCGTTGGCGCCGATGACCGCAACGACCTCGCCCGCGGCGACGCTGAGGTCGACGCCGTAGAGCGCCTGGAAGTCGCCGTAGAACGCCGTCAACCCTTTGACCTCAAGCAGCGCCACTAGATTTTCCCCACATCACGGGACGATTTGACCGCCGGCTCAGTCATCGGCGGAAATGCCCATGTAGATCTCGACGACCTTGGGATGGACGACGACCTCGCTGGGTTTGCCGTCGGCGATGAACGTGCCGCCCGACAGCACGACCACCCGGTCGACGACCGCGACCAGGGCATGCACGATGTGCTCGATCCAGATCATCGACACACCCTTCTCCCGGCGTATCCGCTTGATCAGCTCGACGAGCTGATCGCACTCGGATTCGCTGAGGCCGCCGGCGACCTCATCGAGCAGCAGCAGCTTCGGTTCCGTCGCCAGGGCGCGCGCCAGCTCGAGGCGCTTGCGATCGAGCAGCGTGAGCGAACTCGCCCGTCGGTTGGCCTTATCGGCCAATCCGCAGTCGATCAGAATGGCCGCGCATTGATGGTAGACCTCGGTCTCCCGGCGCCCCTTGGCGAAGGCCGCGGCCACCGTCAGATTCTCGAACACCGTCATGTCGCCGAAGGGCTGCGGGATCTGGTAGGAGCGGGCAATGCCGAGCCGGCAGCGGGCCGGGGGCGGCAGTCTGGTGATGTCCTTGCCGTCGAAGCTGACTTCGCCGGCATTGGGCGCCAGCGCGCCGCTGATGATGCCGAACAGCGACGTCTTGCCGGCGCCGTTGGGACCGAGCATGCCGAGCGCTTCGCCCGGCGCAAGCTCCAGGTTCAGCCCGTCTGCAACCACGACCGCACCGAAGGCCTTAGAGATGCCCCTGAGCGACAAAATCGAACTCAACATGTTCTCCAAGTCGCGCAGCCGCCCAGAGGAGCGGCTGCGCTTGGGTCTTGATGATCCAGCTCTAGTCTAGCCGAGCGGGAGCAGCTTGGAAGTCGTCTTGATGTCGGGGAACTGCCCGCTGTTGACGATGGCGATGTCGAGACGGTCGCCGTTCTTCTGCCACTGGCCGGCAACGACCGGCGTGGTGCAGACGTTTTTGACCGGACCGTTGGCCCAGTTCACCGGACCGACGATGGTATTGAGGTTGGTCTTGGTGATGGCATCGAGGATCGCCTGCGGATCTTTCGGATTGCCCGAGCGCTTGAGCACGTCGATCACCACTTCCATGAGCGCGTGCTTGAACGGGATCGGCTGCGTCCAGTGGCGGCCGGTATCCGCCTCGTAGGAGGCGCCGAGGTCCTTGCTGCTGATCCCGGTGAGGCTCGAAGAGTACGGATGGAGCGGCGTCCACCACACTTCGCTGGTCACGCCCAGGCCCCTCGGCCCGAGCGACTCGACGTCGGCCGGGAACAGGAACGCCTTGCCCAGGGTGATGACCTTGGGCTGGTAGCCCTGCTGCGCGCACTGCGCATAAAAGCCGGCGAAATCGGGGAGGAAGAGATTGCCGGTGACGATCTCGACGCCAGCCGCTTTGAAGGCCGCGATCTGCGGCGTGAAGTCGTTGCCGAAAGCCGGGAACTGGCCGGGATCGATGACCGTATAGCCCGCCTTCTGGATCGCGGGAACAAAGGCATTGTGCCACGACGTGTCATCAGCCGCGGTATTGAACAGCACACCGACGACCTTGTTGGTGGGCTGGTCGTTCCACAGACCGATGAAGCACGACAGCACCTGCTCCAGACCCCAGAAGAAATGGTAGGTCCAGGTGAAGCCTTCGGCCGGCGGGTTGCGGTTGTAGTAGTACGACTCCCAGGGATTGTCGGTGGTGACGCAGGGAATCTCGTTGAGCTCGGCAGCGTTGGCGACCGGCACTGTGTTGGTAGAGCCGCTCGACGCCGTGATGATGTCGACCTTGTCCTTGAGGATCAGCTCGTTGGCGACTTCCGCGGCGCGGCTTTCGTCGGTCTGGCTGTCCTTGGTGATGATCTCGACCTTGTAGTTGGTGCCACCGATGGTCAGGCCGGGCTCGAGAAACTTGCGAATGCCGCCGAGGGTCCATTCCTGGGCCTCGGCGAAGCCGGCCATCGGGCCGGTCTGCGGGCTGACATGCCCGATCCTGATCACCGGCTCTGCCGCGCGCAGGAGCGCGGGCGTGAACAGCGTCGAGGCCGCCAGAGTGGCGGCTCCGCCCTTCAGTACTGTGCGGCGCGACGGCCTCGTGATCAGGCCATTCTTGGTCGTCGTTGACATAGTCTGGTTCCTCCCATGGAACTTGATCTGCAAGTCTCCGCGCCGCGTTGCGGCCTCCCGCGGATTTCCGTCTTGCCTGAGATGCGCGGTTCCAGCGCCACATCCCCAGTCTGTACCGTATGACAGGACAGCTGGCCCACGATACGGTTACTCTGCTAAAACCGCAACCACCATTTCGGGGCCGCTTTTGGCATTGCCGGAGAGTACATTTGATGGCCCCGACCTTCACAAATCACTAGTGGGGCCGTCTCCATACGCCAAATGCATGGGAGGGCTCCCCGGCGCGGATACCGGGACCCGACACGCGAGGGAGGGGCAATCGAGGCATCAGGGGAAGTTATGCGGTTTGGAAAACATGTCATTGGAGATCACCGTGCGGCCCGTCGAGAGTTGCCGAACCACAATGGAGTTGTCGCCTTGACCCCAGACGCCGCAAACGCTGCCGTCGCCCCGAGAACGGTCAAAGGCGCCGAGGCGCTCGTCGAGGCGCTCGAGGTCAATGGCGTGACGCAGGTCTTCGGCCTGCCAGGCCTGCAGCTCGACCATGTCTTCGACGCGCTCTACGACCGGACGCAGACGATCGACGTCATTCACACGCGGCACGAGCAGGCCACCGCCTACATGGCCTTCGGCTACGCGCAGGCGAGCGGTAAGGTCGGCACGTGTCTGGTCGTTCCCGGTCCCGGCGTCCTCAACGTCACCGCGGCGCTCTCGACGGCCTATGCCTGCAACGCGCCGGTGCTGTGCATCACCGGCCAGGTGCCGTCCGCCGGCATCGGCAGTGGCCTCGGCTACCTGCACGAGATCCCCAACCAGGAGGTTGCCCTCGCCTCGGTGTCCAAATGGCAGGGTCGGATCAACACTGTGGCCGAGGTGCCGACGGTGATGACCGAGGCCTTCCGGCAGGTGCACAGCGGCCGCAAACGGCCGGTGGTGGTCGAGATTCCGCCCGATATCACTGCCGCAAGTGGCGTCCTTCCCGGCCCGCTAAGCGCAGCCATCCCGGATGCCGAACCGGAGGTGGACCTCGATCAGATCGAGCGGGCCGCGAAGCTGCTCGGCAACGCCAGATCGCCAGCGATCTTTGTCGGCGGCGGGGCACTCGACGCGCAAGAGGAGCTGCTCGAACTCGCCGCCATGCTGCAGGCGCCGGTGATCATGAGCGAGCATGGTGGCGGGGCACTCGATATCCGCAATCCGTTTGCTCAGACCATGCAGGTCGGCAACGATCTCTGGCCCGGGATCGATGTCGCGCTCGCCGTTGGAACGCGGTTCTTCCACCAGATCGTCGAATGGGGGCGCGACGGCGGCATCCGGCTCGTCCGCATCGATATCGACAAGGACCAGTCCGTCACGGCCTGGCCGCCCGACGCTCATATCGTCACCGGCGCCAGATCGGGGCTCAGAGCGCTCATCGACAAGCTCGGGCGGCACAACAGCGCGCGGACGGATCGCCGCGACGAGCTGGCGGGACTGAAGGCCGCCAAGCACAAGCAGCTCGGCGATATCCTTTCGCCGCAGCGCGACTACACCGCGGCAATCCGCCGCGCGCTGCCCGAGGACGGGATCATCTGCTTCGATGTGACGCAGCTGCACTTCTACTCCTGGTGGGGCTTTCCGATCTACCGGCCGCGCACGGTGATCCAGCCAGGCTATCAGGGGACGCTCGGCTACGGCTATCCGACGGCGCTCGGGGCCCAGGTGGCCCATCCTGACCGCAAGGTGCTCTATGTCGGCGGCGACGGCGGCTTCATGTTCAACGTGCAGGAGGTCTCGACCGCCCTGCGCTTCGGGATCAAGGTCGTCGCCATCGTGTTCAACGACAACGCCTTCGGCAACGTCCGGCGCATCCAGAAGGAACAGTTCGGTGGTCGCTACATCGCCTCGGACCTGCGCAACCCGGATTTCGGCGTTTTCGCCCAGAGCTTCGGCATGCGCTACGCGCTGACCGACTCCCCGGCAGGCCTCGAGGCGGCGATCGGCGAGGCCTTCAAGGCCGACGAGCCGGCGTTCATCGAGGTGCGCGCCGGGGCCTTTCCCAACCCCTTCCCGCACATGTTCTTCCGCCGCGTGCGGGGCGCGGCGTGAGGCGCGAGCGCGTCTCCACCGCGGCGCTGACGCAGGTCCTCGGCAGGCTGCGCCCGCGCTTCGGCGAGCGGCTGGTCGAGAACAGCGATATCCGGGTCCAGCATGGCAACACCCTGTCGGAGGTGCCGAACCAGCCACCCGACGCGGTGATCTTTCCGCTGTCGACGGACGAGGTGTCGATCGCGATCCGCGCCTGCGCCGAGGAGCGGGTGCCGGTGATCCCGTTCGGGGCCGGAACGTCGTTCGAGGGTCACGTCAACGCGCCGTTCGGCGGCATTTCGATCGACACCTCGCGGATGACCAGGATCGTCTCGATCAGCGCTGACGACATGGACTGCCGGGTCGAAGCCGGGGCCACCCGGGAAGCGCTCAACCATGAGCTCAGGACCTCGGGCCTGTTCTTCCCCGTCGATCCGGCGTCGCACGCCACCATCGGCGGGATGGTCGCGACCCGCGCTTCGGGCACAAACGCCGTCCGTTACGGCACGATGAAGGACGCGGTGCTGTCGCTGACGGCGGTGCTCGGCACCGGCGAGATCGTCGTCACCGGGACGCGCGCGCGCAAATCCTCGGCCGGCTACGATCTCACCCGTCTGCTGGTCGGCTCGGAGGGCACGCTTGGCGCGATCACCGAGGTGGGGTTGCGTCTGGCCGGTATCCCGGAGAGTACGCTGGACGCTGTTGCCGCCTTCCCCAGCGTCGAGGCGGCCTGTCGCACCGTCATCCAGACCATCCAGATCGGCGTGCCCGTCGCCCGCATCGAGCTGCTCGACGAGCTGCAGGTCAAGGCCTGCAACGCCTACTCCAAGCTGTCGCTGCCCGAGACGCCGCTGCTGTTCGTCGAATTCCAGGGCACGTCGCGCGGTGTGACCGAAGAAGCCGAGTTGTTCGGCGAGCTGGCGCGCGGCAATGGCGGCGACATTCTCAACTCGGCTGTCGACGCTGACGCGCGCGACGTGCTGTGGACGGCGCGCAAGAATGCGTACTGGGCGGCACGGGCGCTGCGGCCCGGCGCCAAGGGCATCTCGACCGACGTCTGCGTGCCGATCTCGGCGCTTGCCGATTGCGTCGAGGCGACCAAGGCCGATGCGATCGAGTCGGGCCTTGTCGCGCCCATCGTCGGCCATGTCGGTGACGGGAACTTCCACGTGATGCCGCTGATCGACTACACCGACCCCCGCGAGGTCGCGGCCGGACAGGCGTTCGTCGACCGGCTGGTGCGGCGCGCGCTGGCCTTCGGCGGCACGACCACCGGCGAGCATGGCATCGGCCAGTCCAACAAGAAGTACCTGGCGCTCGAGTTTGACGCGCCCACCATCGGCATGATGCGCTCGATCAAGATGGCGCTCGATCCGCACGACATCATGAACCCCGGAAAACTCTTCGACTGGGAGGCTCCCTCGTGAACAGCTTTGACACCGATTTCCATCGCCTTGACCCGCGGACGGTGGAGTTCCTGAAGCGCGCGCCGCGCCACTTCATCGGCGGCGAATGGCAGGACGCTGCAGGCGGCGGAACGATCCCGGTGATCAACCCGGCGACGGCCGAGGTGATTTCCGCGATCGCGGCAGGCACAGCGGCCGACATCGACCGCGCGGTCGCCGCCGCGAAAGCTGCGCTCGAGGCGCCGTCGTGGAAGGGCCTGTCGCCCGACCAGCGCGAGCGGCTGATGCACCGGCTGGCCGATCTGGTCGAAGCCAACATCCCGCTGCTGACCGAGTTCGAAGTGCTCGACAACGGCATGACCATGCACTTCGCCAAGAACCTGGCGCTCGCCGGAGCAGTCGGGGTGCTGCGCTACATGGCAGGCTGGCCCTCGAAGATCCATGGCCGCACTGTCGATCTCGGTCTGCCGATTCCGGGCAGCAAGTTCTTCGCCGCCACGATGCGCGAGCCGGTCGGCGTGGTTGGCGCCATCGTGCCCTGGAACGTGCCGTTCATGACAACGATCTGGAAGGTCGCCCCTGCCCTCGCAGCGGGCTGCACGGTGGTGGTCAAGCCGGCGGAAGACGCGTGCCTCTCGGTGCTGAAACTGGCCGAACTGGTCGCCGAGGCGGGGTTTCCGCCGGGGGTGGTCAACGTGGTGACCGGCACGGGCATCGCGGCCGGCGAACCGCTGGTGAGCCATCCCGATGTCGCGAAGATCTCGTTTACCGGCTCTACCGTCACCGGCAAACGCATCGGCGCGCAGGCCTCCGGCAGCCTCAAGAAGGTGACGCTGGAGCTGGGCGGCAAATCCCCCAACGTCATCTTCGCCGACGCCGATCTCGATCGCGCTGCGACGGCGGCGTCGGACTTGATCTTTCTCAACTCCGGCCAGGTCTGCGTCGCCGGGTCGCGCCTCTGTGTCGAGCGCAAGGTGCTCGACCGGGTGGTCGACGCCGTCAGCATGAGGGCGGCCTCGCTGAAGGTCGGCTCAGGTTTCGACCCCGCGACCGAGATCGGCCCGCTGGTCAGCGCCCGCCAGCAGCAGCGGGTGCGCGCCTACATCGAGGACGCCAAGGCCGAGGGTGCCACGGTTCTCACCGGCGGCGAGCCCGTCGACAGTGCGGGCTTTTTCGTGAGACCCGCCGTGGTCGTCGATACGCGGCAGGACATGAAGCTGGTGCAGGAGGAAGTGTTCGGGCCGGTGTTGGCGGTGATGCCGTTCGACGATCTCGACCAGGTGACGGGGCTCGCCAACGACACCGCCTATGGGCTCGCTGCCACGGTGTGGACGACGAACCTCAAGACCGCACACGAGATGATCTCGCGGCTGCGCAGCGGCTTCGTTGCCATCAACTCGGACGCCATCCCGCATCCGGCGCTGCCGCAGGGCGGCTTCAAGCAATCGGGCGTCGGCAAGGATCTGTCGGTCGAGGCTATCGAGGGCTGCCTCGACACCAAGACCGTGCTGATCCGGTACGACTGAGGGACCACAAATGACCGGAATAAGCGTATCTCATCAAGGGCTTCGGACGCTCGTCCGCGCCATGCTGTCGGCCAGCGGCAGCGGCGCCGACGAGGCGGCCGCGGTTGCCGACCATCTGGTCGAAGCGAATCTGGCCGGGCACGACAGCCACGGAGTCGGCCTGTTGCCGATGTATGGCCGTGACATTGTTGCACGTTATGTCCGGCTCAACAGTCATCCACGGCTGGTGCGCGAGGATGGGGTGATTCGGGTCTACGACGCCGAGCTCGGATTCGGACACGTCGCGGCCAAGGAGATCACCGAACAGGGCATCGCGCTCGCCAAGCAGAGCGGCGTCGCGGTGCTGTCGGCGCGCAACTGCTATCATATCGCCCGCGTCGGCTCCTATGGTGAGCAGGCGGCGGCGGCGGGGCTGATCTCGATGTTCTTCGTCAATGTCGTCGCTGGCGGCCTGCAGAAGGTGGCGCCCTTCGGCGGGACGGACGGACGGCTCCACACCAACCCCATCTGTATCGGCATTCCAGCCGGCCCCGACCACCCGCCCTTCATGCTCGATTTCGCCACCAGCCAGATCGCCATGGGCAAGGTGCGCGTCGCCTACAATGAGGGCCGGACGCTGGGCAGCAATTTGCTGATCGACAGGGCCGGCCACGACACCGGCAATCCGGCGGTGATCTTCGAGGAGCCGTTCGGCGCCATCCTGCCGTTCGGCGCCCACAAGGGCTCGGGCCTCGCGCTGGCCTGCGAGATCATCGGCGGGGCGCTGAGCGGTGGCCCGACCAATCACAGCACCGCGCCGCGGACCGGCGGCCTCATCAACAGCCTGTTCGCGCTCATCGTCGATCCAGCGCGGTTCACCGAGTTGCCCTATTTCCAGGGCGAACTCCGCGCCATCCTCGATCACGTCAAGGCGTCGCCGCCGGCCGCGCCCGACCGCCCGGTGCTGACCGCGGGCGATCCCGAGCGCTCGTCGCGCCAGCGGCGACGCGAGCACGGCATCCCGATCGATGCGACGAGCTGGGGTGAGATCCTCGCGGTGGCAAAGAGCGCTGGCGTTTCCGATCCGCTGTCGCTGGTCGGGGACGTGAGGGCCGTTTAGCATCTACGGCACGATCACCAGATTGGTGAAGCCGCCGTCGCGGAAGTGGGTACCGTCGAGGGCGCGGTTCACCTCGGCGAGCGGAAAGCGGACGTGCTCGAAGACGCTGAGGTCGAGCGTGCCGGCGCGGACCATCTCGGCCATTGCCTCCGCATCCGACGGCGGGAACCAGTTGCTGCCGATGAACTCGATCTGCTGGTCCATCATCCAGTGCACGTCCATGGCCACCTTGTCGGAGACGCCGCTGACGTTGACCGCCCTTCCGCCGCGCTTCAGCGCATAGATGGCGTCCATCATCAGCGTGCCCGGCGATTGCGGCCCGAGGCAATCGATGACGGCATCGACGCCGTGGCCGCCGGTGAATGCCCGCGCCCAGTCGGCGACCGATTTTCCGTCGCCGTCCGCCAGCACCTCGATGCGGCCCGGCGCCAGCGCCTTGACGTGCGCCAGCCGGTCCTTGTCGCGGGCCGTGCCGAGGATGCGGGTCACGCCGCGGCCAAGCGCAATCAGCACCGCGCCGAGGCCGAGTGTGCCGCTGGTGCCGTTGATGAGGAGCGTGCTGCCGGGTCCGACATTGGCCTTGCGGATGCCGGCATAGGCGGTGCCGAGATAGCCGAATCGCGCCGCCGCTTCGAAGCTGGCCTTGTCGGGGATCGCCACCAGATTGTGCTGCGGCGCGGTGATGAACTCGGACATGCCGCCATAGGGATAGGCGTCGAATTGACGCTGCGAGTCCGGACCGAAGCCGAAATAGCCGCGAAAGGTGAAGTTGGTGCAGTTGATGGTGTCGTCGGCCCGGCAGGCGGGACACGAGCCGCAGAACAGCCCGGGCGTGACATAGACGCGATCGCCGGCTTTGAAGTTCTGCACCAGCTCGCCCACCTCGGCGACGACGCCGGCGACGTCGAGCCCGAAAATGGCGGGCAGGCGCGGCAGAGGCAGCTCGGGGAACCAGTTCCGCCAATGGGTCAGCACATTGGTGAGATTGGGGACGACGCCGCAGGCCCTGACCTCGACCAGCACGTCCGTCGGCCGCGGCGCCGGCACCGGCAGTTGCTCGATGACCATCGGCGCGCCAAACTCGTGCAGCCGCGCGGCTCGCATCAACCTCATAGTTCCCCTCCGCAGCTGTATTGTATTGCAATACAGCTATATCGCCTGATAGTACAATAGCGGCATGAAGGGACGGGACTCGCGCGCGGGAGGCAAAGCTGTGATCGACCGTGAGACGAGTATCCTGCTCCGCGACGCCGCACGCAAGCTGACCGAGCGGGTGGCGACGCCCGACTACGTGCGGCGTCTCGATCGCGAGCGGACGTACCCCTATGAACTCTACGAGGCCTGGGTCGAGGCGGGGATTCTGGCCCTCCCCTTCCCCGAGGCGTTCGGCGGGCTCGGCGGCAGCGTCCTCGATCTGGTCCTCATCGCCGAGGAGATCGCGCGCCCGAGCTCCGATCTCGCCATGGCGTTCGGCGGCAGCATGTTCTGCGGGCTGAACGTGTTGCGCAAGGGCAGCGAGGCGCAGAAGCAGTATTGGCTGCCGAAGCTCATTTCCGGCGAAATCCGCATGTCGATTTCAATCTCCGAACCAGATGCGGGTTCGGATGTCGGCGCGATCCGCGCCAGCGCGGTGCGCGACGGCGACGCCTATGTGCTGAACGGCCAGAAGGTCTGGGCCACCGCAGCGGGCAGCAAGAACAACGTTCTCAACATCTACGCCCGCACCGATCCGGCCGCGCACTACCGGCAGGGCCTGTCGCTGTTCCTCGTCGACAACGACACGCCGGGCGTCGACCTGCGCAAGCTCGACATGCTCGGCCGGCGCTCGGTGGGGACGTACGAAATTTTCCTCAACGATGTCCGGGTGCCGGCCGACCGGCTGATCGGCGGCGAGAACAAGGGCTGGGACTGCGTGCTGTCGGGGCTCGAGGTCGAGCGCGTCGTGGCCGCGGCGTGCGACTGCGGCAGCGCGCGGGGAGTAGTCGAGCTGGCACTGGGCTATGCCAGGGAGCGCGAGCAGTTCGGCCGGCCGATCGGTACGTTCCAGGCGATGGCGCATATGCTGGCCGATGCGATGACCGAGGTCGAGGCGGCATGGGCGCTGACCCGAAGCGCGGCGGAGCTGCTGGACGAGGGCAAGGATTCCTTGCGCGAAATCACGATGGCGAAGCTGTTCGCGGCCGAAACCTATGTGAAGGTCGCCAATATCGGCATGCAGGTGTGCGGCGCCTTCGGCTACAGCATGGAGTTCGACATGCAGCGCCATTTCCGCGACGCGCGAGCCGCGACGATTGCGGCCGGCAGTTCGCAGATGCAGCGCAATCTGATCGCCGGGCTGATGGGCCTCAGGGTCAAATAGCGGAGATGGCCGCCAACGAGCTCACCGTCGCCGCCGCCTTCCGCCGCGTCGTCCACTGGCGCGGCGACCACGAGGCCGCGATCGATTCCAGGACGCGGCTGACCTATCGCGAACTCGACGACCTGTCGGATCGCTGCGCGGCGCTGCTGCGGGCGCGCGGCGTGCCGCAGGGCGCTCCGGTGGCGCTGCTGCTGCCGGCGAGCTGCATCTACCTCGTCGCCTGGCTCGGCGCGATCAAAGCCGGCGCGGTGCCGATGGCCCTGCATCTGCGGGAATCGACGAAGCAGCTGGCAGAGATCTGCCGCAACATCGGCCCGGCGGCGCTGGTCTACGATGCGACCATGGAGGACGCGGCGAGGGAGATAGAAGCGGCGTGTCGGTCGATAACCGCCGTGGTCCGGGCGGTGACCGCGCTGTCGCAGGAACATCCAAGCCCAGTGCACGCGGTGCCGACCATCCCCGACGACCTGCTGCAATATGCAGCTGGTGCGCTGCCGATCGAAACTGTCGAGACGGACCCGGCGATCATCGTGCTCTCGTCGGGCACGACGTCGGTTCCCAAGGGCGTGGTCCACACCCATCGCAGCCTGTTGGAGTTGGCTCGCACCGACGTCTATCTCTATGGCGGCCTGCGCCCCTCGGATCGCACACTGGTGCCACTCAGCCCGGCCTTCATCGGCGGCTACAATGGCTGGTATCCGTTCCTCAACGCCGGCGGCTGCGTCGTCTTCATGGAGCGGTTCGGCATCGAGGCGCTGGCCGAAAAGCTGACGCGCGAGCGCATCACCCATCTCTTCCTCACCCCCACGCTGTGGCGCCGCCTGCTCAAGGTCGATCTGCCCGGCGCCGATTTCTCGGCGCTGCGCCAGATCGGCTCGGGCGCCGAGATCATGGATGCCGAAACGCTGACGGGACTGCGCGAAAGACTCTGCCCCAACGTCGTCCAGGTCTACGGCTCGACCGAAACCGGCGCGGGCGGAACCTGCATCTTCGCCGACGAAATGACCGATGGACGGCTGGTCAGCGTCGGGCGCCCGATGGTAAATGGCGATTTGCGGATCGTGCGGCCCGGCGGCAGTCCCGCGGAGGAACTGCCTCCCGGCGAGGTCGGCGAGATCCTGCTCACCGGCCCGTCCCTGGCCGCGGGCATCTGGGGCAATCCCGAGCTGACGGCGAGCCTGTTCTCGGAACACGACGGGCAGCGCTGGTGGCGGTCGCGCGACCTCGGCCGGATCGATGCCGACGGATATCTCTTCGTCGAAGGCCGCAGCAGCGACATGATCATCTCGGGCGGCATCAACATCATGCCCGCGCCGATCGAGGAGGTGTTGCTTGCCCATCCCGGCGTCGCCGAATGCGCCGTGGTCGGCGTCGTCCATCCCGAATGGGGCGAGCGGGTCGAGGCGTTCATCGTGCGCACCACGGTGCATCTGGCCGCCGACGATCTCGACCGTCACGTGCTGAACAGCGACCTCTCCCCCTATCAGCGTCCCCGTCTCTACCGATTCGTCGACGAGCTGCCGCGCACGCCGACCAACAAGATCAACCGCACCACACTGCGGCATCTCGCGTCCCTCGACCCGCAACCCAACTGAAGAGGCAGGCCATGCCGACCGTCGATCCACTGCTTGTCGAACATCGCGGCAAGATCGCTATCGTGACGCTGAACCGGCCGGACAAGCGCAACGCGCTGAGCGAGGCGCTGTGGTCGCGGTTGCGCGAGACCTTCGAGGGGCTCACCGACGAGACGCGCGCCGTGGTCCTTGCCGGCGCGGGGCCGCATTTCTGCGCCGGGCTCGACCTCGGCGAGCACAAGGAACGGACCGCCTTCGGCAGCATCGCCATGTCGCGCTTCGCCCATGCGACGCTCGACGCGATCCAGTTCGGCGGACGGCCAGTGGTGTGCGCCATGCAGGGCGGCGTCATCGGCGGCGGGCTCGAAGTGGCGACGGCGACGCATGTGCGGGTCGCCGAGACGTCGACGTTCTACGAGCTGCCGGAAGGACGCCGCGGTTTCTTCGTGGGCGGTGGTGCCAGCGTCCGCGTGGCGCAGATTATCGGGTCGGGCCGGATGGTCGAGATGATGCTCACCGGGCGGCGCCTCGATGCCGATACCGGCGAGCGCTGGGGCCTCGCGCACTACGTGGTGGAGCCTGGCAAGGCGCTGGAGAAGGCCATCGAGCTGGCGGGGACGATCGCCGGCAACGCGCTGATCCCGAACTACCTGATCGTCCAGGCCATCCCCCGCATCGCCGACATGTCCGCCTCGGATGGCCTGTGGACCGAGACCATCGCCCAGGCGCTCAGCATGTCGTCGGAAGACGCGCGCGCCGGCATCGATGCGGTCCTCGGGCGCCGGAAGATCAGCTTCTAGCTGCCGGGCACTTTCATATTTCGCTTTGCTCACCTTTCGCTTTGAAATATCAGGTTTGAAACGAAAGGCAGGACGGCCGAACCATGGATGTCGCGCAAAGGCAGGCGGAAATCGTCGAGCTGGCCAAGAGCCAGGGGCGGGTCGGGGTCGATGCGCTGGTGGCGCATTTCGGTGTGACGGCGCAGACAATCCGCAAGGATCTCAATGACATCTGCGAAAACGGGCTGCTCAAGCGCGTGCACGGCGGCGCGGTTTTCCCATCCGGCGTGCAGAACATGCAGTATGAAGCGCGGCGGCAGATCGCGGCCGACGAGAAGGATGCCATCGGCGCCGCCGCGGCGCGGCTGATCCCCAACAACGCCTCGCTGTTCATCAATATCGGAACCACCACGGAGGCAGTGAGCCAAGCGCTGCTCGAGCATACCGGGCTTATGGTGATCACCAATAACATCAACGTTGCCAATAGGATGCGGGTCTACCCGAACTTCGAGGTGGTCATCGCCGGCGGCATCGTGCGCGGTTCCGACGGCGGCGTCGTGGGCGAGGCGGCGGTCGATTTCATCAAGCAGTTCAAGGTGGACTTCGCCGTCATCGGCACCTCGGCGATCGACGAGGACGGCGCCCTGCTCGATTTCGATTATCGCGAAGTGAAGGTGGCGCAGGCCATCATCGCCAATGCAAGGCACGTCATTCTGGTTTCGGATTCGACCAAATTCGATCGGACGGCGCCGGTGCGGATCGCGCATCTGAGCCAGGTCGACAGTTTCATTACCGACCGCTGCCCGCTCGAGTCGATCCGCAGGATCTGTGCAGAATCCGACGTCGAGCTGATCGAGACCTCGGCCCCATCCCGCTGATTCAGCGCATCTTTCCGGCCCAGAACGGCATTTCGAAATCGCGCTGCCAGGGCGCGAATGTCTTGCGATTGACATTCGGTTTTCTTTCGCATTAGCTTTCGGAACTGTCCCGCGACCAGAATACTGGCGCGGTGTTCGGGGAGGGTTCCGGCATTGGGCGGCGACCAGGTCCATGACATCTTTGTCATTGGCGGCGGCATCAACGGGTGCGGCATTGCGCGGGACGCAGCCGGACGCGGCTATTCGGTTTTTCTCGCCGAAATGAACGACCTCGCCAGCGGCACCTCGTCGGCGGCGACCAAGCTGATCCATGGCGGGCTGCGCTACCTCGAGCACTACGAGTTCCGGCTGGTGCGCGAGGCGCTGATGGAACGCGAGGTGCTGTGGGCGAGCGCGCCGCACATCATCTGGCCGCTGCGCATCGTCTTGCCGCATCACCGCGGCCTCCGCCCGGCGTGGTTCCTGCGGCTCGGACTGTTCATCTACGACCATCTCGGCGGCCGCAAGCTCCTGCCCCCGACGAGGACGCTCGACATGCATGCCGACCCGGCGGGCAAGCCGTTGCAGGACCTCTACAGCAAGGCCTTCGAGTTCTCCGACTGCTGGGTGAACGATGCCCGCATGGTAGTGCTCAATGCTCGCGACGCGACCGAGCGGGGCGCGACGATCCGCACCCGGACGACGGTGACCTCGGCCCGAAGCGAAGGCGGCATCTGGCATGTCGGGCTCAGCGACAGCGCCACCGGGGCCCGCGAGACGGTGAAGGCGCGGCTGCTGGTCAATGCCTCGGGTCCCTGGGTCGACCAGGTGCTGTCGGGCACGCTGGGGCAGAACCGGGTCGGCAATGTCCGGCTCGTGCAGGGCAGCCACATCGTGGTCGACAAGCTCTACGATCACGACCGCTGCTACATGTTCCAGAATGCCGACGGCCGCATCATTTTCGTCATTCCCTACGAGGAAGAATACACCCTGATCGGCACCACCGATCTCGACTATGAGGGCGACCCCAAGGAGGTCCGCATCAGCGCGGCCGAGATCGATTATCTGTGCGCCGCGGCAAGCGAGTATTTTGCCAAGCCGGTGCGGCGCGAGGACGTGATCTGGAGCTATTCGGGGGTGCGGCCGCTCTATGCGGACGGGGCATCGAAGGCCCAGGAGACGACGCGCGACTATGTGCTGAAGACCTCCGGCCACAAGGGCGACGCGCCGCTGATCAACGTCATCGGCGGCAAGCTCACCACGTACCGCAAGCTGGCGGAATCGACGCTCGAGAAGGTCGAGGGCCTGATCGGCGCCAAGGGCGCGCCGTGGACCGCGAGGGCCACCCTCCCCGGCGGCGACTTTCCGCCCACCGGCTATGCCGATGTGGTGGCGGCGCTCAAGCGCGACTATCCGTTTCTCGATCTCGGCTATGCGCGACGGCTGGTGCGGCTCTACGGGACGCTGGCCCGTGCCATCCTCGGCATCGCCCGCAGCTACGCCGATCTCGGCCGGCATTTCGGCGACGATCTCTACGAGGCCGAGGTGGCCTATCTGATGGACCGAGAGTGGGCGGTAACCACCGACGACGTGCTGTGGCGGCGCACCAAACGCGGCCTCCATGGCAACGCCATCAACGTCGCGGCGCTGGACGCGTTCATGAGCCGAAGCCGCGATAGCCAGGCCGCGGCGACAGGTTGAGGAGGGCGCGATGCTCGAACTGAGACATGTCAGCAAACAGGTGGGCGCCGAAACCCACATCCGCGATGTCTCCCTGACGCTCGAGCGCGGCACCCTCAACGTCCTGCTGGGGCCGACCCTGTCGGGAAAGACCAGCCTGATCCGGCTGATGGCCGGGCTCGACAAGCCGACCGCCGGCAGCGTTTGGTTCGACGGCGCGGACGTCACCGGCGTCGCGCCCCAGAAGCGCAATATTGCAATGGTGTTCCAGCAGTTCATCAACTATCCGGCGATGACCGTCTACGAGAACGTAGCCTCGCCGCTGCGAGTGGCGGGCGTGCCGCGCGCCGAGATCGACGCCAAGGTGAAGAAGGCCGCCGACCTGATGCGGCTTGGCCCCTATCTCGACCGGCTGCCCCTCAGCCTCTCGGGTGGCCAGCAGCAGCGCACGGCGCTGGCCCGCGCCATCGCCAAGAACGCCAGCGTCGTGCTGCTCGACGAGCCGCTCGCCAATCTCGACTACAAGTTGCGCGAGGAACTGCGCGAGGAACTGCCGAAAATCTTCGCCGCGGCTGGATCGATCTTCGTCTATGCGACAACCGAGCCGATGGAAGCATTGCTGCTCGGCGGCAACACGGCGACGCTGTCCGACGGGCAGCTGACGCAATTCGGGCCGACCATCGAGGTCTTCCGCGCGCCGCGCGACCTGCTGACGGCGCGGACGTTCTCCGACCCACCGCTCAACACCATCGTCCTCAGCAAGCGCGACGGCTCGTTCCTCCTCGATGGCGGGGTCGCCCTGCCCGTCCCCGCCGACCTCGCCGGCATTGCCGATGGACCGTACACCATCGGGTTCCACCCTCACCATCTCGCGCTCACGCCGCAGAGCAGCCAGGCCGTGTCGGTGCCGGCGCGCGTCATCGTCACCGAGATCACCGGGTCGGAGAGTTTTGTGCACCTCGTCTTCGCCGACGCGCGCTGGGTCATGCTGACGCCGGGCATCCATGACTTCGAGACCGACCGGGCCATCGACGTGTTCATCGATCCGCGCGACCTGATGGTCTTCGACCAGACCGGGCGCTCGGTCGCCGCCGCCCTCGAGCGGGCGGCATAGGGGGACACGATGGCCAGGATCGACCTCGACCACATCAAGCACTCCTACCTCGCCCGCCCCAAGAGCGAGGCCGACTACGCCCTGAAGGAAGTGCATCACAGCTGGGACGATGGCGGCGCCTATGCGCTGCTCGGACCTTCGGGCTGCGGCAAGACCACGCTGCTCGGGCTGATCTCGGGCCTCATCCAGCCGACGATGGGGCGCATCCTGTTCGACGGCGAGGACGTCACGGAGCTCTCGACCGAGGGCCGCAACATCGCGCAGGTGTTCCAGTTCCCGGTGATCTACGACACCATGACCGTGCACGACAATCTCGCCTTCCCGCTGCGCAACCGGCGCGTGCCGGAGGCGGAAGTCGATCGCCGGGTGCGCGAGATTCTCGAGATGATCGGCCTCGGAGACCGCGCCAACAAACGGGCGCGCGGCCTGACCGCCGACCAGAAGCAGAAGATCTCACTCGGCCGCGGGCTGGTCCGTTCCGACGTCAATGCGATCCTCTTCGACGAACCGCTGACGGTGATCGATCCGCACATGAAGTGGGTGTTGCGCGGCCAGCTCAAGCAACTGCATCGCCGCTTCGGCTTCACCATGGTCTATGTGACCCACGACCAGACCGAGGCCCTGACCTTCGCCGACACCGTGGTGGTGATGTTTGACGGCCAGATCGTCCAGATCGGCACGCCCAGCGAATTGTTCGAGCGGCCCAAGCACACCTTCGTCGGCTATTTCATCGGCTCGCCGGGCATGAACGTGCTGCCGGTCAGCCTCGAGGGCCGGGTCGCGGCGCTCGGCGCGGCGCGCATCGAGCTCCCCGGCGGCGCCGAAGTCGGCAAGGGGTCCAAGACCGAACTCGGCATCCGGCCCGAATATGTGCGGCTCGGCCGCGCCGGCATGCCCGTGGCGATCAGCAAGATCGAGGATGTCGGCCGCCGCAAGGTCGTGCACGCCATGCTCGAAGGCCAGGACCTGACGATGATCGTGCCCGAGCACGCCGAGATCCCGGCCGACCCGCATGTGAGCTTCGATCCGGCCGGCATCAACCTCTACGCCGATTCCTGGCGCCTCGAGCTGAGGAGCTGACGCATGGACAAGACCTGGAACAACAAGGCGTGGTTCATGGTGCTGCCGGTGCTGGTGCTGGTGGCCTTCTCGGCGGTGATCCCGCTGATGACGGTGGTCAACTACTCGGTGCAGGACACTTTTGGGAACAACCAGTTCTTCTGGGCCGGCATCGACTGGTTCAACGAGTTGCTGCACTCGCCGCGCTTCTGGGATGCGCTGGCGCGCAATCTCATCTTCTCCGCGCTGGTGCTGGCAATCCAGGTGCCGCTGGGCATCTTCATCGCGCTCAACATGCCCAAACGCGGCCTGGGCGTGCCGGTCTGCCTCGTGCTGATGGCGCTGCCGCTGCTCATTCCGTGGAACGTGGTCGGCACCATCTGGCAGGTCTTCGGCCGCGTCGATATTGGCCTCCTCGGCCATACCCTCGATGCCATGGGCATCAAGTACAACTACGTGCAGGATCCGCGCGCCGCCTGGTTCACGGTCGTCCTCATGGACGTCTGGCACTGGACGTCACTGGTCGTGCTGCTCTGCTACGCCGGGCTGGTCTCGATCCCCGATGCCTACTACCAGGCAGCCAAGATCGACGGCGCCTCGCGCTGGAGCGTGTTCCGGTTCATCCAGCTGCCCAAGATGAACCGGGTGCTGCTGATCGCCGTGCTGCTGCGCTTCATGGACAGCTTCATGATCTACACCGAGCCGTTCGTCGTGACCGGCGGCGGACCCGGCAATGAGACGACGTTCCTGTCGATCGACCTGGTGAAGATGGCGATCGGCCAGTTCGACATCGGCCCGGCGGCGGCGATGTCGCTGGTCTATTTCCTGATCGTCCTGCTGGTGAGCTGGGTGTTTTACACCGTGATGACCAACTACGGGCAGGAGCGCACGCGGTGAGCAACAGCGGCAAGACGTTCACCGTCGAGCGGGCGGATATCGGCGCCACGGTGCCGGTCGCCAGCGCCGAGCGGATCGCCCTCCGGCGCGCCCGGCGCAACGCCCCACGGACGGCATGGCTGGTGCCGACGATCTACATCATCTTCCTGCTGCTGCCGATCTACTGGCTGCTCAATATGAGCTTCAAGACCAACACCGAGATCACCTCGGTGTTCACCCTGTTCCCGCGCAACTTCACGCTGCACAACTACGCGGTGATCTTCACCGATCCGAGCTGGTACAATGGCTACATCAACTCGATCATCTATGTGGTGATGAACACTGCGATCTCGGTCGCCGCGGCGCTGCCGGCCGCCTACGCGTTCTCGCGCTACCGCTTCCTCGGCGACAAGCATCTGTTCTTCTGGCTCTTGACCAACCGCATGGCGCCGCCGGCGGTGTTCGTGCTGCCCTTCTTCCAGCTCTATTCGGCGTTCGGGCTGATCGACACCCATATCGCGGTGGCGCTGGCGCACTGCCTGTTCAACGTGCCGCTGGCGGTGTGGATCCTCGAAGGCTTCATGTCGGGCGTGCCCAAGGAGATCGACGAGACCGCCTATATCGACGGCTACTCGTTCCCGCGCTTCTTCGTACGCATCTTCATGCCGCTGATCGCCTCGGGCATCGGTGTCGCCGCGTTCTTCTGCTTCATGTTCTCGTGGGTCGAACTGCTGATCGCGCGCACCCTGACGACGACTGCGGCCAAGCCGATTTCGGCGATCATGACGCGCACCGTCTCGGCATCAGGGCTCGACTGGGGCGTGCTCGCAGCGGCAGGCGTGCTGACCATCATCCCGGGTGCGCTGGTCATCTATTTCGTACGCAACTACATCGCCAAGGGCTTTGCCCTGGGCCGCGTTTGAGGAGGCTGTGATGGACTTTTCGTGGATGGCCTGGACGCTGCCGACAGCGCTGTTCTTCGGCGCCATCTTCGCGCTGCTGATCGGCATGGCGGTGTGGGAGTATTTTTCGCCGGGTGGCAATCCGCGCTACGGCATCCTGCGCTTTGAGACGACGCGCGGCGACCGGCTGTTCATCTCGCTGCTCGGGAGCGGCTTCATTCATCTTGCTTGGCTTGGGCTCATCGGGCCCCAGCTGTGGTGGGCTCTTGCCCTATCGCTGGTCTACGCAGTGTGCGTTTTCCGGTTTGTTTAGGGGAGATTAGGCTGGGAGCGGCTGTGGCTAGACGGCCGCTCCCATTATCGCAGGCAACATCCAATGGGAGGATATTTTATGCGACGGCACCTATTAACATCGACGGCGGCACTTGTCTTGCTGCTGTCAACCGGCCCCGGCTGGGCCCAGAGCATGGACGCGGCCAAAGCCTTCCTCGACACCGAAGTCAAAGACCTGTCGACGCTGTCCCGCGCCGACCAGGAAGCCGAACTGCAGTGGTTCGTCGACGCCGCCAAGCCCTATGCGGGCATGGAAATCAAGGTGGTGTCGGAGACCATCGCCACCCATGAGTATGAATCCAAGGTGCTGGCGCCGGCCTTCACGGCGATCACCGGCATCAAGGTGACGCACGACCTCATCGGCGAGGGCGACGTCGTCGAGAAGATCCAGACGCAGATGCAGACCGGCGAGAACATCTACGACGCCTACATCAACGACAGCGATCTGATCGGCACGCACTGGCGCTATCAGCAGGTGCGCAACCTCACCGACTGGATGGCCGGCGAAGGCGCCGCGGTGACCAATCCGGGGCTCGATGTCGGCGACTATATCGGTTCGAAGTTCACCACCGCTCCGGACGGCAAGCTCTACCAGCTGCCCGATCAGCAGTTCGCCAACCTCTACTGGTTCCGCGCCGACTGGTTCGCCGACGAAAAGAACAAGGCCGACTTCAAGGCCAAGTACGGCTACGAGCTGGGTGTGCCGGTCAACTGGTCGGCTTACGAGGATATCGCGGAGTTCTTCACCGGCCGCGATCTGGGTACCGGCAGCAAGGTCTATGGTCACATGGACTACGGCAAGAAGGACCCCTCGCTCGGCTGGCGGTTCACCGATGCCTGGCTGTCGATGGCCGGCAACGGCGACAAGGGCCTGCCGAACGGCCTGCCGGTCGACGAATGGGGCATCAAGGTCGATGACCAGTCCCGCCCGGTCGGTTCCTGCGCGGCGCGCGGCGGCGATACCAACGCCCCGGCTTCCGTCTATTCGATCCAGAAGTACCTCGACTGGCTGAAGGCCTATGCGCCGCCCGAAGCCCAGGGCATGACGTTCTCCGAATCGGGCCCGGTCCCGTCGCAGGGCAGCATCGCACAGCAGATCTTCTGGTACACCGCCTTCACCGCCGACATGGTCAAGGCCGGCCTGCCGGTGATGAACGAGGACGGCACGCCGAAGTGGCGGATGGCGCCCTCGCCGCATGGCGTTTACTGGAAGGACGGCATGAAGCTCGGCTACCAGGACGTGGGCTCGTGGACGCTGATGAAGTCCACCCCGGTTGACCGTGCCCAGGCGGCCTGGCTCTATGCCCAGTTCGTCACCTCCAAGACCGTCGACGTGAAGAAGAGCCATGTCGGCCTGACCTTCATCCGTGAAAGCACGATCCGCGACAAGAGCTTCACTGACCGGGCGCCGCAGCTCGGCGGGCTGATCGAGTTCTACCGCTCGCCGGCTCGTGTGCAGTGGTCGCCGACGGGCACCAACGTACCGGACTATCCCAAGCTGGCGCAGCTCTGGTGGCAGGCGATCGGCGATGCGTCGTCGGGCGCCAAGTCGGCGCAGGAAGCCATGGACTCGCTGTGCGCCGAGCAGGAGAAAGTGCTCGGCCGCATCGAGAAAGCGGGCATCCAGGGCGATATCGGGCCCAAGCTCGCCGAAGAGCATGATCTGGCCTACTGGAACGCCGATGCAGTCGCCAAGGGCAACCTCGCGCCGCAGCTGGCGATCGCCAACGAGAAGGAGCAGGGCGTCACCATCAACTACGACGACCTGCTGAAGAGCTGGGCGGACGCCAACGCCGCAGCGAACTGACAGTCACGTCTCTCCCGACGACGCGATGCCGGGGCCAGATTGGCTCCGGCATTTTTTTGCGGGCGAGGGGCCCAGCGCAGCGCCGCCGTCCGCACCGGGTCTCGCGTCAGTCGCCGGCCGGTTCGTCCGGCGGCAGGAGGCGGAAATCGGGCAGGTCGCGCAGCACCAGTTCAGGCCCGGCCGGCGAATAGACGACGAAGAGCTGCATCGGCGCCGAGCCGGTGTTCAGGGTCGAGTGGAACCGGCTTTCAGGCACGAACACGGTCATGCCGGGACCGACCTTGCGCACGACGGGAACCCCCGTCTCGTCCTCGACCATCTGCTCGCCCTCCCCGGCGATGACGAAGATGATTTCTTCGGCGCCCGGGTGATTGTGACGGGCATGGCCCTGGCCAGAGGGCAGGTCCACCACGCCGCCGGAGAAGTGCTTCGCCTCGTTGACCTCGGGGCCGACGGTCAGCGACAGGCGGCCCCAAGCGAAGCCGAAGGCAGCCACGGTCCTGGGGTGAACGAAGTTGTGTTCCTTGGTCACGGCTGCCTCCCATCGCCGGCGTCTCGGACGCGCCGACCTGTTCAATTGCCGGTTCGACCGTGCGACGGCCGGCATTCGATGTCCAGATTTCCGTGAAGACAGCAACCACCGCATCGAAGCCCCGAATCCGGTGAGCCGTTTGCCCTGCATTTCAGCTTCGCTACACCTCTTGTTTCCGGAATGTCGGACTTGCTACATATGCTGAACCGTCTCGCCGGGGTGGCGATGACCTCTGGACGATGGAAATCAACATGGCGGATCTGGCGGTTGTTACGGGTGCGGGTGGCTCCATCGGCCTGGCCGTTTGTCGAAGGCTGCTCGCGGATGGCTATCGGGTCGCCGGCTTCGATATTTCGGCCTCGGCCCTCGATGAGTCGCGCGCGGCGCTCGGGAGCGACGCCTTCCTGCCGCTCGTGGTCGATGTCACCAGCGGCGCGCAGGTCGATGCCGGGGTGCAGGCAGCGGTCGCCGAGTTCGGGACGCCCGCCGTCCTCGTCAACAATGCCGGCGCGGTCGACGCGATCAGCCTGGGCAAGATCGACGAAGCCGGCTGGACGCGCGACATCGATCGCAACCTCAATGCGGCATGGCGCTGCCTCAACGCGGTGCAACCGCTGATGAAGGCAGCCAAGCGCGGCGCCATCGTCAACATCTCGTCGGTCAACGGGCTCGGCGTCTATGGCTATCCCGCCTACAGCGCGGCCAAGGCGGGGCTCATCCACTTGACCAAGTTCGCGGCGGTGGAACTGGGTCCGTTCGGCATAAGGACCAACGCTATCTGCCCGGGGAGCGTGCGGACCAAGGCGTGGGCCGAGCATGTGAAGGCCGACCCGAACGTGTTCGAACGCGTCAAGGCCTGGTATCCGCTGGGCGACATCTGCGAGCCCGGGGACGTGGCCGATCTGGTGTCGTTCGTGGTCAGCCCGCAGGCGCGGATGCTGAACGGCGCGATCATTCCGCTCGATGGCGGCATCAGCGCCGGATCGCTGCAGTTTGCGCGCGAGTTTCTCGGCGCCGAGTGACTCAGTCGCCCGCCGGCTGCTCGGGCATTGGGCCATGCAGCGCCGCGAGCGCGGCCCGGATGGAGCGCAGCTTCTGGATCGCGGCATCGCCGAGATCGACGGTGACCCGCGCCGCGATGCAATCGACGATCAGCAGCTGCTCGTAGCGGACCGGGCTCGGAAAATAGTAGCGCGGCGTTTCCGGGGCCGGGCCGTTTACCCGCAAGACATAGTCGCTTCGCTCGGCCAGCGGACTGTGCGCATGGGTGACGGACACCACCTTGGCGCCGCGCGATCTGGCGATCTCGGCCGCATCGAGCAGCGAGGCGGGGCGCCCGGTGGCCGAGAAGATCAGAAACACATCCGCCGGGCCGGCCAGCGAGGCATCCATCACCTGCCGGTAGGGATCCTCCGACATGTGCGAGGCGATGCCGGCCCGAAAGAAGCGATTCTCCGCTTCGCGCGCCACGATCGCCGAACTGCCGCCGACGCCGTAGCAGTAGAGCCGCGAGCAGTCGACGAGGAGACCGGCGACGGCGCCGATAGTCGCGTCGTCCAGCGCTTCGACGGCCCGCGCGATCGCCCGCGTCGCCGACTGCGCGACACGATCGATCAACAGATGGCCGGAGACGCTCGGCTCGGCCTGCCCGATCTCGGCGAACACCCGGTCCATGGCGAGCTCCTGGGCGAGCTGGATGCGGAATTGCGGGAAGCCGTCGCAGCCCAGCTTGCGCACGAAGCGGATGATCGTCGGCTCGCTGACATCGGCCTTTGCCGACAGGGTTCTGACGTTGAGCCGCAGGGCCTCGTCGGGCGCGCTGAGCAGCATCTCGCCGACCTTCCGCTCGGCCGTCCGGTAACCGCCAAGCCCCGCCTTGATGGTCTCCAGCAAGCCCTTGTTGACGACGACCATGCTGTCCCCTCCCGGCCATTTCTCCGATCCCACTTAACACAGGAAATGTAGCCGAGCCATCTTGTATGCGGCCTATATGTAGCTATGCTACATTCGATGTAGCAAATCTCCAGAACGGAGCCCCCAGTTGGACCACCGCGGCAAAGTCATCACCCGTTTCACGTTCGACGAAGTGATCGTCCCGGCCAAGCCCGGCGCCGTCAGTGCGGCGAACATCAACAAGCCGCTCCACATGCTGGTGTCGAAGGGCCGGGCCGGCTGGACCGTGCAGTTCGATGAGTTGTCCAAGCTGATGCTGCGGATGGAACTCGCCGACGGCACGGTCGGGCTGGGCGAATTCTATCGCGATGCCAATCTCGAGCGGGTCCGCCAGATCGCCGGGGGTCTGCTGGGCCAGTCGCTGCTCGACCTGCCGCTGCAGGCGCTGCCGATCCCGCTCTGCCGCGAATACGACGGCTTCGAATGCGCCATCTGGGACGCCTTCGCCAAATCCGCCGACGTGCCGCTGCACGCCCTGCTCGGCGGCGCGGTGCGCGACAAGGTCTATATCGGCGGCTGGTCGAGCCACCGCGGCGCCGAGGAGATGGGCCAGGTGGCTCGGAAGTTCCAGGAGCAGGGTTACGACTCGATCAAGATCAAGAGCGACCTCGAGGACGACGTCGTCGGCATCTGCGCCGAGATCGCCCGTTGCGCCCCCGGGATCAAGGTGATGATCGACCCCAACCAGCGCTGGGAGAATGTCGCCGCCACCAAGCTCAGGCTGCGCGGCCTCGAGGCGGTGGGCAACTGCGTGGTCCTCGAAGACCCGATCCCGCGCTGGATGTGGCAGGACTATGTGGAGCTGCGCCGGATGACCAGCATCCCCATCGTGCTCCACATCTCGCTGCCCTACGTCGAGATGGGGCAGCGGCCGCACGACGCCATCAACGCCATCCAGCACAACAGCGTCGACGGCTTCAACTTCAATGCCGGCCTCGCCAAGTACCGCCAGCTCGACGCCATCGCCAGCACGGCGAACCTCTTTTCATGGCACGGCTCGGAGGCCGATCTCGGCATCCTCGAGGCGATGTATGTGCATCAGGCGGCGGCGGCGCAAAGCTGCGTGTGGCCGAGCGATATCGTCGGCCCGATCATCCGCTCGAGCGACCTGCTGGTCGAGTCGCTGCGCTTCGAGCCGCCGTTTGTGCATCTGCCGATGGGACCGGGCCTCGGGGTGGAGCTCAGCCTCGACGCTGTCGAAAAGCACCGCATCGCCCAGCATATTGTCGCCTGAGAAGAGCCGCTGCAATGAGCGCCGACCGCAACCCGTTCCCTGAAGGCGATCCGGAACGACATTTTATCTGGGAGATGCTGGTCCGCCGCGACATCGAGGCGTACCTCGAGGCCGACTGGGCGGCGCACAGCCGGGATTTCCACCCCGAGGTCTTCATTGGCCTCGTGGCCGAGCGCAGCCTCGATCCGGACGCCTGGCGGGCCGGATATGGCGAGCTCGCGGGCTATCGCGACGACTGGCTGCAGAGCGCCCGCGACACGGCGGCGCGGGCCGAGCCCCGGGGGCCGCGGGAGGCGCTCTATCGCGCAACGATCCTCCGCGACATCGACATCAACGGCGACCTGGCGATCGCCCACAAGAAGTTCAACGGCATCGTGTCGGCCACCGGTGGCGGCGTTGCGGCGGTGTTCGACTGGCAGACCGTCTATATCTGCGTGCGCCGCAGCGGCCGCTGGTGGATCGCCGGCTTCGTCGGCAACCTGCCGTTCGCGGCCGGCGCCGCCGTCCGGCGGCCGGTGACGATGGTGCCGCCGGCCAGCCAGCACGTCACGGCCGGCCCCTACTCTGCGGTCATCGATGTGTCGCCGGGGCGGCTCGTGGTCATTTCGGGACAGGCTGCGCTCGACGCCGCCGGCGCCATCGGCGGTACCGATATCGAGACACAGACCCGGGCGACGCTGGACAATTGCCGGCGCCAGCTCGAGGCGGCCGGCGCGGACCTCGAGGACGTGTTCAAGGTCAACGTCTATCTGCGCGACATCGGCGACTGGTCGCGCTTCAACGCAGTCTATCGCGAGGTGATGCAACCACCCTACCCGGTTCGCACCGCAATACAGGCCGGCCTCATCGCAGGCCTCGACGTCGAAATCGAAATGTGGGCGGCAAAGCCATGATCTGGGAAGAAATGACTTTTGATGCGATCGATGCGGTCGACCGCAACGTTCCGGTGTTCCTCAACATCTCGGCCATCGAGCAGCACGGCAAGCACCTGCCGGTCAACACCGATGCGGCGACCGGCGCCTATCTGCTCGACCGGCTGCACCGGCTGATGCCGTCCGATGTGCTGATCCTGCCGCAGGTCAAGGTCTGCTGTTCGAGCCACCACCTCGATTTCAACGGTACGCTGTCGGTGAGCCATACGACGCTCCTCGCCTATGTCACCGACATGCTCGACTGCGTGGCCAATGCCGGCTTCCGCAACATCGTCATCCTCAACAGCCATGGCGGCAACCAGGCGATCGGCCAGGTCATCCTCGAGACGCTCGGCTCCCGGCACAAGACAACCCGCTTCGTCTTCGGCAGCTGGTGGCGCATTGCCGGCGAGAAGCTCTGGGCGCTCAACGAGTCGGGGCCCTATGGCGTCGGCCATGCCTGCGAGTTCGAGACCTCGCTGATGATGCTCATCGCCCCCGAGCTGGTGCGCGAGGCGGCGATCGAGGACCGGCACTATGTCGAGACCTTCGAATGGGCCAATGCCGATCTGCTGCGTGCGCCCACTGCCAGCCTCTACCGCACGATGAAGCAGATCAGCGGTGGCATCGGCGCGATCGGTGACGCGCGGGCGGCCAGCGTCGAGAAGGGCGAGGCCATCGCTGCACTGGTCACCGAGGGATTGGCGAAGATCGCCTCCGACCTTAGAACGCCAGCGTAGAATTCCAAGGGGCTGAACCATGAGCACCGCAGATCCCGTCGCCATCGTCGGAACCGGCCTGGTCGGCATGGGCTGGGCCATTGTCTTTGCCCGCGCCGGGCGGTCGGTGCGGCTCCATGATTCCGTCCCCGGCATGGCCGAGAAGGCCCGAGCAACGGCAGCCCAGCGGCTGACTGACCTCGCTGCGGCCGAGCTGATCGACGAGCCGGTGGGCGACGTGCTCGCCCGCATCGCTATCGCCGAGACGCTGGCCGCCGCCGTCGATGGCGCCGCCTATGTGCAGGAAAGCGTGTTCGAGACGGCCCCGGTGAAGACCGCCGTGTTCAGCGACCTCGATGCCGTACTGGGCGAGAGGACGATCGTCGGCTCCTCGTCGTCCGGCATCCCCGCCTCGGTCTACACCGGGCATGTCGGCTTCCGCGCCCGCAGCCTCGTCGTCCATCCGGTCAATCCGCCCTACCTGATCCCGGCAGTCGAACTGGTACCCGCGCCGTGGACGCAGGCCGCCACCGTCGCTGCCGCGCGATCGCTGATGCTCGAGGTCGGCCAAGCCCCGATCGTCCTCACCCGCGAGATCAACGGATTTGTGCTCAATCGCCTCCAGGGCGTGCTGCTGATGGAGGCCTGGAAGCTCTACGAGGAGGGGATCGCCAGCCTCGAGGATATCGACCTCACGGTCTCGGCCGGGCTCGGGCTGCGCTGGGCCTTCATGGGCCCGTTCGAAACCATCGACCTCAACGCCGTGGGTGGCATCTCCGACTATGCCCGCCGTCTCGCGCCGCTCTTTGCCGACATCGCCGCCGAGCGCGACGGAACGCACCGGCCGTGGCCCGACGCAGTGGTGCAGCGCGCCGAGGGTGATCGCGACGCGAGACTGGCTCGCGCGCAACTCCCCGATCGGTCCGGCTGGCGCGACCGCCGGCTGATGGCGTTGGCGCGCTGGCGCAAGGCGCAGCCGGAAAGCTGAGCCGCGCGGTCGAGGTCTACTTGTCGGCCTCGGTGATGAGATCGGAGATCAGCGAGTTGCCGGCGTGCGCGCCGCAATCGACGATCAGCTCCGACCCCGAAATCGCCCGCGCCGCGTCCGACACGGCGAACGCCACGACGCTGGCGACGTCCTCCGGTTCGACGATGCGTCGCAGCGGGTAGTATTTCAGGATTTCGTCGAACAGCGCGGCGTTCTTTGCCAGCCGGTGGTCCCAGGCCGGGGTGCGCACCGACGCCGGTACCACGGAAACCGCGCGAATACCGAACGGGCCATATTCGACCGCCAGCAGCCGCGTGAGATGCAGCAGCCCGGCCTTGGCCACCGAATAGGCCGGATTGCCGTAGGCGCCATGGCCGTTGAGCGAGGCGATGTTGACGATGACGCCGCGCCGGCGCGCCTTCATCTGCGGCAGGAAATTGCGCGTCACATAGAAGGCGCCGCTGACATTGATGCCGAGCGCCTCGGCCCAGTCGGCCTCGCCGGACGATTCGAAATCGGGCGCCGACGCCCGGCCGGCATTGTTGATCACCAGCTCGACCTCGCCGCGCGCCAGTACGGCCGCGGCCATCGTATCCACGGAACGGGGATCGGCGATATCGGCAGGGGCGGCGAAAGCGTCAAGCCCTTCCGCCTTGAGGGCCGCTACGGCCCTCTCGCAGCGCTCGGGCTCGATGTCGACGACCGCGATGGTGTGGCCGGCCTGACCCAGCGCCCGGCCGATCGCCGTGCCGATGCCGCCGGCGGCCCCCGTGACGACCGCAATGGTCATGGCCTGCTCCTTATTGCGCGAAGGGGTTCTCGACGATCGGCCAGATGGTCTGCCGCGCCTTTCTGTAGCCGTTGTTCGGCGGGTCGCTCGGATAGGGACGCCCCGCCTGGCAGTAGATGATCTCGGAAGCGAATTTTGCGAAGTCGGCGTGGAAATGGTTGGTCGACTTCACCACCAGCACGTCCTTGGCGAGGGGATCGATGCCCACCGCGGTGAAGACGGTCCGCTCGAACGCCTGACTACGCAGGCAATTGAGGATGACCTCGATGCCCCCGACCTCGATCACCGCGCAATCGCCCATCGCCACGCGCATCGTTCCGAACGTCTGATGGGCGTCGCGCACGAGGCGCCTGACCGTCACCACCGCGTCGAGCGGCTCGCCGCAATTGGGTGCCGACTTGGCCCCGAAGCGGAGCGGCACCACCGCGCCCTCCCCGGCCACCATGCAGTGGCCGACCGCGATGGGATCCCAGATCGTCGCCAGCGCGGCGTTGGGCACTTTCGCATCGATCAGCGCCCGGAGGATCACGGTGGCGTCGCCCGCCACGCCACCGCCGGGGTTGTCCCAGAAATCGGCGATGACCACGGGGCCGCGCCCCACGGCCCTCGCCCGGGCGATCGCCACCTCCGGCGACACCAGTTCCGGCATCGATTTGCCGCGCATGGCAAAGACCTCGCGCCCGAGCGTTTCGGCGAGCCGTTCGCCATAGCCGGCGTCGCCGTCGGTGATCACCAGCATGCGGGTGCCCAGCTCGGGCACGTCGCCGGCCATGAAGCCGTGGATCAGCGACAGCGACAGCACTTTCGGATCGTCGCGCTCGATGGCGAACATCTTGTCGACGAAGCTGCGCATGGGTTGCCGGGACGTGGGGAACACGTCGATCATGCGGCAATCGAACACCGACATACGCGGCCGGATTTCGCCGCGCATGGTGCGGACCATGAGGTCGACCACCTCGGCGCCGCGCTCGACGAAATCGGTGTGCGGGAATTCCTTGAAGGCAACGAGGATGTCGGCATTGGCGACCCGCTTGGCGGTCAGGTGGCTGTGCGGATCGAGGCCGCCGGCGATGATGGCCTTCGGGCCGACGATCTCGCGCACACGGGCGATGAGGTCGCCTTCGGGATCGTCATAGCCCTGCGCCACCATTGCGCCGTGAAGGCAGAGCGCCACCCCGTCGACCGGCATGGCGGCGCGCAGCTGGCCGAGTATTTCGTCGCGGATCGTCTCATAGGTCGACCGGTTGATCAGCCCACCCGGATCGGTCCAGGTGATGGTGCCCTCGACCAGTTCGAACTCGCCTGCGGCGGCGCGGCGGCGGGCGTGGATCAGCGGCGAGGAGGTCAGCGTCGGACGATCGTCATGTTCGCCGGGCCGCGCATACATGGTGGCCTTGAAATTCTCGAGACCGATGAAGATCGGCGAGAAGGTGTTTACCTCGGTGGCGACACCGGCGACGAAAACGCGCATGAACGATCCTCAGAGGGCAATCGGGTTCGGCATATAGCCGGTGAAGCCGAAGACACGCCAGCGGTCGGGCTGCCGGCAGAGATAAGCGATCGACTGCCACTTGAATTCCATCGAACCGCCCTTGGCCAGCGCGATCCTGCCGTCGAACTTCTTGTGCGCCAGCGCCTTGTCGCCGACGATCTCGATGTCGCGCAGGAAGGTGCAGCGGAACAGCGCCGGGCGCAGCGCCTCGGCGAAATCGGCCTGCTCGATGGTGCCGGCGAGCCAGCTGCCGCGATAGGCATCGAGCGTCGGAAAGCCCAGCGTCCAGCTGTCGGGATTGCCCGACCGGTTGGCCTGTATGCCCATGAAGTTGTCGGCGATGAAATCGTCGGCGACCATCGACCAGTCCTTGGCGAGGTAGGCGTCGATATCCTTGCGGACCATGAATTCCCAGATGGCGTGGCGGTCGACGTCGGCCTCGGGGAACGGGTTGCTGTCGTATCGCATGGTCATGGGTTGGCTCCCTGTTCGCTTGCCCCGCTCGCGAGCGGGGTGAAGTGCTGTTTGCGCCGCCGGTAGGCGATGCCATCCGGTCCGAACAGATGGCAGTCGGCGGGATCGAAACGGAACCGGGTCTTGACGCCCGTCCGCAGCAGCGGACCGCCCTCGAGCGCGATGGTCATGCGCGGCCCGCCGTCGCGCAGTGCGCCGTAGACGATGGTCTCGTGCCCCAGCGGCTCGACGAGGACCGTGTCGATCTCGCAATCCATGCCGCCGCGCTCGAGGCTGAAATCGTGCGGCCGCAGGCCGAGCGTCAGCGCGGTGCCGGCGGCCGGCGCGCCGTCGACCGGGACGGTCAGCCTGCCGATACCCTCGACCTCGATCTCGGCCCCGGCGGCGGAGGCGCCGATCGCGCGGGCCGGGACGAAATTCATGCTTGGCGCGCCGAGGAACCCCGCGACGAACAGATTGGCCGGGTGATGGTAGAGTTCGAGCGGCGCACCCTGCTGTTCGATCCGGCCTGCGTTCAGCACGACGATGCGGTCGGCCATGGTCATGGCCTCGATCTGGTCGTGGGTGACGTAGACCATGGTGGCCTTGAGCCGCGCATGGAGGTCGGCGATCTCGATGCGCATCTGCCCGCGCAGCGCCGCGTCGAGATTGGACAGCGGCTCGTCGAACAGGAACACCTTTGGATCGCGCACGATGGCGCGGCCGATGGCGACGCGCTGGCGCTGGCCACCCGACAGCTGCGCCGGCTTGCGATCGAGCAGCGCTTCGAGCTCGAGGATTTTCGCCACCTTCATCACCTCGGCGCGGATCTGATCCCTGGGGCGGCGGGCGAGCTTGAGGCCATAGGCCATGTTGTCGAACACGGACTTGTGCGGGTAGAGCGCATAGGTCTGGAACACCATGGCGATGCCGCGCTGCGCCGGAGCGCGGTCGGCGACGTCCTCGCCACCGATCTTTATGCTGCCCCCGCTCAGATCCTCGAGCCCCGCGATGGCGCGGAGCAGGGTCGACTTCCCGCAGCCGGACGGGCCGACGAACACCACGAACTCGCCGTCCGGCACGTGCAGGTCGATGTTCTTGAGCACCTCGACCGGGCCGTAGTTCTTGACGATGTTCGAGAGCGTGAGATCAGCCATGCGGTGTGGTCCGGGGTGAAGTCATTTTACGGCGCCGCGGGTCAGCCCGGCGATGAGCTGGCGCGAGAACAGCAGATAGAGGATGAGCGTCGGCACGATCGACAGGGTGAGCGCCGCAAGCATGGCGTTCCAGTCCTTGAAGTACTGGCCGACGAACTGCTGGGCACCGAGGATCACCGTCTTGGTCGCCTCCGAATTGGCGAGGATCAGCGGAAACCACAGATCGTTCCACACCGGGATCATGGTGAACACCGCCACCGTCGCGATGGCGGGGCGGATCAGGGGGATCACGTGCCCGAACAGGATTCGATATTCTCCGGCGCCGTCGACGCGGGCGGCGTTCTTCAAATCCTGCGACACGGTGTTCATGAACACCGAGAGGATGAGCACCGTCACCGGCAGGTTCATGGCGGTGTAGACGAGGATCAGCGCCGTCGGCGTGTTCATCAGCCCGAGCGCCATCACCAGCTTCAGGATCGCCACGGTGCCCAGCCGGATCGGCACCATCAGCCCGATGGTGATGTAGAGCGACAGCCAGCGCGACATGCGGAAGCGGAACTCGGTGAGGGCATAGGCCGCCATCACCCCGAAGAGCAGCGTCAGCCCGAGGCTGCCGAGCGTGACGATGCCGCTGTTGAGGAAGTAGCGCGGGAAGTTCGCCGCCTCCCACACCGTCTCATAGCCGCGGAAATCGATCGTTCCGGGTCCGGGCAGCGAAAGCGGCTGGCCGAAGATGGCCTTCTTGGACTTGATCGAGTTGTAGACGACGAGCAGCACCGGGAATATCGCGCTCGCCGCGTACGCGGCGAGCGCGACATAGATGAACAGCGACCAGCCGCTCGCCCGCTTTCTGGGTTTTGCCGCGCTCACAGCTGGTAGCTCGTGATGCGGCGCTGCACGACGAACAGGTAGATCGAGACGCCGACCAGGATGATGAAGAACATCACCATGGCGATGGTCGCCCCGAGGTTGAGATCGCCCTGCTGCAAATTGTTGCCGAAGAAGGTGCGGAACATGAAGGTGCCGAGGATATCGGTCGAAAAGTTCGGCAGGCCGAGCGCGCCCTGGGTCGCGAACACCAGGTCGAAGGCGTTGAAATTGCCGATGAAGGTGAGGATCGCGGTCAGCGCGATGGTCGGCATGATCAGCGGCAGCTTGGTGCCCCAGAACAGCTCCCAGCCATTGGCGCCGTCGATCCGCGCGGCATCGAGGATTTCGTCGGGAATCGAGAGCAGCGCGGCGTAGATCAACATCATCGGTATGCCGATGTTCTGCCACACCGACATCAGCGACAGCGTGGTGAGCGCGGTGCCCTCGAGGCCTAGCCACGGCTTGAACAGAAAGCCCAGATGCAGCGCCCCGAGCAGGCCGCTCGACACGCCCCAGAGCGGCGACAGGATCAGCTGCCAGATGAAACCGACCACCACCACCGACAGCATGGTGGGCAGAAAGAAGATCGAACGGAACAGCCCCTTGAAGCGCAGCGTCGGCACGCTCAGCACCGCCGCGAGGGCGATGCCGATCGGGTTCTGCACCAGCATGTGGATGAAGAAGAAGTAGAAATTGTTGCCCAGCGCATTGAGCAGCTGGTGCGAGAACAGCGGCTCGAAGAACAGCTTGCGGTAGTTGTCGAGCCCCGCGAAGACCTGGAGCTTCCCATCGGTCTGGTAGAACGTGGTCTGCAGGGTGCCGACCAGCGGGTAGATCATGAACACGGTGTAGATGGCGAGGGCGGGGGCAAGCAGGCTGGCGATGATCCAGAATTTGCGCCTTGCCTGAGAGTGCATCTGACGATCCGTGGGAAAGGGTCGATGCCGGACCTCGCGGCCCGGCACCTCAGGAGAAGCGTTCTACTTTGCTGCCGGCTTGTACCAGGAGTCGAGGTCTTTCTGGATCTGCGCGGCGGCATCTTCCGGCGTCTGCGTGCCGCCGATGATGTTGGCGACATCCTGCGAGATTTCGGCGTCGAGGTTGGGCTGGCCACGGCCGAGGATCTGGTAGGGCAGACGGATGGTGCCCTCACACTCGCTGCGCCACGAGATGAAGGTGGTCGCCAGCGCGTCCGAGAAGGTCGGCTTGGAGTTGCTCAGCGGGAACAGCCCCGGCAGGGCGTCGGCGAGCAACTGGGCGAATTCGTCGCCGCCCGTCCACTCGAGGAATTCCTTGACCTCGGCCGGATGCTTGGTCGCCGCGTTCATGCCGATGCCCAGATCGGTGTGGTCGGTGACGTAGCACTTGTCGCCATCCTTTTCGACCGGCACCTTGAAGGCGCCCATCTCGAAGTCGCCGTCAGCCCGGAAGCCCGGGATTTCCCACGAGCCCGAGGGATAGATCGCGGCGCGGCCGAGGGTGAACAGCTGCTGGCTGTCCGAATAGCCCTGCGCCTCGAAGCCCGGCGCCATGTACTGGCCCCATCTGGCAAGCTCGGCGAACGGCGCAACGAACTGCGGATCGGTGAACTTGGCCGTGCCGTTGATGATGCCGAGCCGGCCTTCTTCGCCGTGCCAGAACTGCGGGCCGATATTGAGGTAGCCCATGGTGCCGCCGGCCCAGGTGTCCTTGGTGCCCAGCGCCAGCGCGGTGTAGCGGCCGTCAGTCTTGATCTTGTCGAGCACCGTGTGGAACTCTTCCCAGGTCTTGGGCTCGCTCAGCCCGAGCTCGGTGAAGGCGTCCTTGTTGTAAATGAAGCCGTGCATAGTGCCGACCATGGGCAGGCAGAAGGTGTCCGAGCCATCGTCGGTCTGCCAGGCGACGAGCTTGGCGGCCGGGAAGTTGGCGACGGCCCCGAGGTCTTTGACCGAACCCAGGTAACCCTGGTTGTAGAGGTTCAGCGGATTGTCGAAGGCGCGGCAGCCGATGATGTCGCCGGCGGTGCCGCCCTGAAATTTCACCAGCAGCGTCGCGTCATACTGCGTCGGCTCGGTCGGCGTGTACTCGATGTGGATATTGGGGTGGGTCTTCTCGAAGGCCGGAATGATCACCTCGTTCCAGGCTTTCGCATCCTCGGAGCGCCAGGTCTCCATGGTCAGCGTAACCGGTTCGGCAAAGGCCGGGGCGCTCACGCCCACCAGCACCAAGGCCGTCCCCGCCAACGCCGTCAGTCTTGTCACCGAAAACGTCATTGTTCCCTCCATTGCCGGGTCGCCCCGATCCCTGGCACCCGCCAGCGATGGACAACGCTATCCATTGCATTTTGCCTAGTCAAAGGGTTTTTACGCCGGCCGGCGCGGCAACGGGTGCGTGAGGCGTGAACCGGCGTCTTTGCCGCTACGGCGTAGTGCTGGTGCGGACTTCGAGCTGGATCGGGCAGCGCAGGATCGTGCTCGCCAGCTCCTTCGATTCGAGCCGCGCCCGCAGCATCTTGCCGGCCCTCAGTCCCATGTCGTAGGCGCCGACATGGATGGTGGTGAGCGACGGCGCGATGTGGCGGGCGATGTCGAGATCGCCATAGCCGGCGATCGCCAGTGTCTTGGGGACCTCGATCTCGAGTTCGGCGGCGCGCAGAATGGCCCCGAGCGCCAGGCTGTCCGTGGCAAAGAAGATCGCCTCGCAGTCCGGCAATTGCTGGAGAATCCGCTCGAGCGCCGCGCCGCCATCGGCGACGGTCCTGGGGCCCTCCATCGGGAGCACCAGCGCCGGCGCGCTGCCATAGAGCGCCAGCCCCTCCTGGAACCCGGCGAGGCGCTGGGCGCCGCGATCTCTGGTGCGGCCGGCATAGGCGATCTTGCGAAAGCCGCGCTGGCCGAAATGCTCGCCCATCAGGCGGCCGCCCTCGGCGTTCGAGAACCCGACCAGCATGTCGATCGGCGTGGGCGAGTAATCCCACATCTCCATCACCGGCACGGCGAGCCGCTTGAGCGTCTCGCGTGTGCCCTTGGACTGCACCATGCCGGTGAACATCACCGCCGCCGGTTTGAACGGCAGAACGGAGTCGACCATCTCCTGTTCCAGCCGGTCCGAGTAGTTGGTCTGGGCCATCACCAGATGGTAGCGGCTGCCCTCGAAGGCGTCCGACGCGCCCTGCAGCGCATTGGCGAAGTGCGCGTTCTGGATGCTCGACACGAACACCGGGATCAGCGTCGAGCGGCCCGATTTGAGGGTCGAGGCGTGGCTGTTGAGGACAAAGCCGGTCTTGGCGACAGCCTCGGCAACCTTGCGGCGCATTGCTTCGCTGACCCGGCCCGGATTGCCCAGGGCGCGCGAGACGCTGATCGGCGATACGCCGGCAACCCGCGCCACGTCCTCGAGGCGGACCCCGCCCGGCGGCTTCGATGCCCGTCGCGCCGACGCCTTCATGGTTGGGCGGCAACCTCTCTCGGCGCGGGGATACGGAACCGCCGGAATGCCCCTGCCCCGAATTGCTCCTCGATCCGCAACATCTCGTTCCACTTCGCCGTGCGTTCGGATCGCGCGATCGACCCGACCTTGATTTGATCCGACATCAGGCCGACTGCCAAGTGCGCGAGGCTCACATCTTCGCTCTCGCCCGAGCGTCCGGACTGCACCGTGTTCCAGCCGGCGCGACGCGCCGTCGCGGAGGCGGCAATCAACTCCGAGATCGTGCCGCACTGATTGACCTTGAGCAGCGCGGCGTTGCCCGCGCCGCGGGCGGCGGCCTTCGCGATCCGTCCGGCGCTGGTGGTGAGATAGTCGTCGCCGACGATCTGGATACGACCGCCGAGCCGCCGCGTCGCCTCGGTGAACCCGGCGTCATCGTCCTCGCCCGCCGGATCCTCGATCGAGACGATCGGAAACGCATCGCACCAGCGGACGAGAATCTCGATCCACTCGCTGCTGGACAGCACGCGATTCTCGAGCGCCAGCCGGTAGCCCCTGCCGTCGGAAAATTCGCTCGCCGCGACGTCGAGCGCTATGGCGACATCCCGCGGCGCCGACAGGCCGGCCATGTCGATGGCGCGGACCAGCGCATCGAGCGCCTGCTCGTTGGTGTCGAATGCCGGCCAGAGCCCGCCCTCGTCGGCGAGGCCCGACAGTTTGCCCCGGCTCTTCATCAGCGACTGCGCCGCCAGGTAGATCTCGGCGGTCATCTCCAGGGCGTCGGCAAAGCTCTTCGCGCCGGGGCAGATGACCATGAAATCCTGCATGTCGACCCGGCCGTCGGCGTGACGCCCGCCGCCGAAGATCTGGATCATCGGCGTGGCGATGTGGGGTGTCGCTTGATCGAGGCCGGCGACGGCGCGCAGGTGCCGCCAGAGCGGCTGGCCGGTGCCCGCCGCGGCGGCCCAGGCGACGGCGAGCGAAGTGGCGACGATGGCGTTGCCGCCGAGCCGGGACTTCTGCGGCGTACCGTCGAGCGCGATCAGGGCGGCATCGATGTCGCGCTGGGCCGTCGCGTCCATGCCGCTGAGCCGCTGGGCGATCTCCCCGTTCACGGCGGCGATGGCGAGGCCGACCCCGAAGCCGCCGAGCCGCTTGCCGCCGTCGCGCCGATCCAGGGCCTCGCGGCTGCCGGTCGAGGCACCTGAGGGCGCGATGGCCCGGCCGCGATGGCCCGATGCGAGGGCGACCTCGACCTCGATCGTGGGCCGCCCACGCGAGTCCCAGACCTGGCGCGCGACGATATCGACTATCTCGGTGTTCATCAGACTCTCTGGTTGGAAAGTGACCGCCGGATGCCGGCGACAAGGTCATCGATCGAGGCCGGCGAGTTCGCGATCAGCGGACGTGCCGCGGCGCGGACAATGGCCTTACCGGGCTCACCGAGATATTCGACCGGCGACTTGCCATCGACGCGCGCCAGCATCAGGCAGGGCAGCAGCGCCGCAACGCGCGCTTCGATGTCGCCGCGGCTCGCGGGCAGTCCGCCACTCCAGACCTGGAAGAAGTCCATGGCCGCGCCCAGCAATTGCTCGCGAATAATCGGCACGTGAACGGCCTTCAGCAGCAGGTGGTTCATACAGAAGGCGGCATCGAAGGCCGGATCGCCGTACCAGGCGCATTCGGCATCGAGCAGCACGGGGTGGGCGTCGCGGCGCGACACCAGGATGTTCTTGGGGCTGACGTCGCCATGGACCAGAGCCATGCGCGTGGCGGCGGTCCGCTCGACGACCGCAAGGATCTGCACCGAGAGGTCCGGCGTCCGCTCAGCCAGCGTGCGCAGATAGGGCGAGAGCCGCAAGGCATCGAACATGTCGTCGGTGGCGAAGGCCGTCGCAACCTCCGCATTGTCCCAGGTCGCGGCATGAATGCGCGCCAGCGCGGAGGCGACGGCGGGGGCGATGCGTGGATCGAAACGGCCCCGGAGCAGGTCGGCCTTCCACAGCAGGAAGTCGTCGGGCGGGAGAAATTCGAGCAGGGCGACGCCGTGGGCCTGGTCCTCGTCGAGCACCTTCGGCGCAAGTCCGGGAACGATACCTCCGGCGAGCCGCAGCCACGCGGCCTCGAAATGATTTCGCTCGAGCGGCGCTTCCCAGACGCTCGCGACCTTGAGCCGCGGGAGCGCCCGCTTGGCGCAGACGCTGCTGCCGTCGGCGAGGACGACGCGGACGATGTCCGACGACACGCCGCCGGTCAGCGGCAGCACCTCGACGATGGCTTCTCGGAGGCCCGAGCGATCCAGCATCGGGCGCAGCAAATCCCGCCATTCGGCCTCCGCCATTGTTCCCGCCTCCTCCATTGAGCTTACCTGTCCCGCGTTTTCGCGCACCGGCAATTGGGTTCGACCAATATACGGGCATGGGTAACGCTGTCCATATAGTTGGGGCCGCGAGATGGGTAAAGCGGCCAATCACGACCCGCCTGTCTCTCGGAGATTGACCTGTCACCGCACGCGATGGAGGTTGGGCAAAGGCGAGGACACACATGCGGATCGGCAATGCACCCTGCTCGTGGGGCATCAACTACCCGACCGGCAACCGGGTCGAATGGCGGCAATACCTCGATGATGTCGCAGCGGCCGGCTATCGCGGCACTGAACTGGGCCCCTTCGGCTACCTCCCCAACGATCCGGCGCTGCTCAGAGACGAGCTTGGCCGGCGCGGGCTCGACCTGATGGGCGCCACGCACGTCCACACCTTCGGCGACGCCGCGTCCGCGCCACGCTTGATGGCAACTCTGCGCGAACTGTGCCCGCTACTGGTGACGCTTGGCGCGAAGCACCTCGTCATCATGGACGAGGACAATTGGTATCCCCGCGATGCGCGCGGCGAGCTCGATGCCGCCGGCTGGAGCGGGCTGGTCGGCGCCGTGCGCGAGGCGCAGCGGGTGATCGAGGACGAGTTCGGGCTCAAGGCGTCGTTCCACCCGCATGTCGGCACCGCCGTCGAGCTCGAGCCCGAGATCGACAGGTTGCTCGCCGACACGCAGATCGACCTTTGCCTCGATACCGGTCACCACGCCTTCTGGGCCCAGGAGCCGCTGGCCTACATGCAGAAGGTCTGGACCCGCGTGGCCTACGTCCACCTCAAGAATGTCGACGCAGCCATCCGCCAGCGCGTGCTCGACGGTGCCCTCAGCATCGAACAGGCTTTCGCCGCCGGCGTCATGTGTCCGCTGCCCGATGGCGTCGTCGATATCCGCGCGGTCGTTGCCCTGCTCGAGGCGCACGGTTTCGCCGGTCCGGTGGTGGTCGAACAGGATCCGGCCGAGAACGCCACCGAGTCGCCGCTGCAGTTGGCCCGGCGCAATCTCGCCTATCTCGAATCCGCGGACTGACGGCCGCGCTTCATATGGTTGTCACACGGCTCGCGTCTAACCCGACGCGGCGCTGGCGGAATGTTTCTGACGCCGCTGTGTCACAATGGAATTTTTGATCCGTTTTGCACTTGCCACGGCCGGTGCGGGGAATAGTCTCCCCTCAAGGTCGGCAAGGACTGATCGGGACCGGGATAGTCCGGCAGCACAGGGAGTGAACAAATGAAACGTCGTGATTTCATGATCTCGGCCGCGGCGGCCGCCGCTGGTATGACCGTTCTGCCGAAGATGGCTTTCGCCGAGGCCAATCGGATCGACTGGTACACCAGCTCGGACCAGAACGTGCTCGACTTCTGGACCAACATCGTCAAGCCTAAGTTCGAGGCCGCCAATCCGGGCGTCACGCTCAACCTCGTCGACGGCGGCGACAATGCCGGCCTGCAGGCGATCGCGGAACGCGCCGTTGCCGCGATGGCGAGCAAGGCCGATCCGCAGGCCGATTTCTTCGAAGGCTTCGACGCCCGTCAGCCGGCCGGCGCGCTCGATGCGGGCCTTTGGGTCGATTTCTCGACGGCGGGGCTGTCCAACTACTCCAAGATCAATCCGCTGGCGCTCGATATTCCGCAGAACCTGCCCTATCGCGGCTCCCAGGTGCTGCTCGCCTATGACACCACCAAGCTCGCGCCGGCCGACGTCCCCAAGACCTTTGCCGACCTGATCGCCTGGATCAAAGCCAACCCCGGCCAGTTCATCTACAACCGGCCCAACAAGGGCGGCTCGGGCGGCAATTTCGTGCGCCGTGCGATCTACGAGGCCAATGGCAAGGATCCGGCCAAGTTCACGGTTGGCAACTACACCAAGGAAGCCGGCGACGCCGCGCTCAACCCGGCCTGGGATATCCTCAAGGACCTGGCGTCGTCGCTGATGGATCAGGGCGCCTATACCTCGGGCAACACCCAGTCGATCCAACTCCTCGGACAAAGCGCCGTGACAATGATCCCGGCCTGGTCGGACCAGGCGCTGTCGGCGATCAAGAGCGGCGTGCTGCCCGAGACCACCGGCCTTGTGCAACTGCAGGACCTCGGTTTCCCCGGCGGCTTCGCTCGTGACACCATCCCAGTCAACGGCCTCAACAAGGACGCTGCGCTGAAGCTCGCTGATTTCATCCTTTCGGAAGAAATCCAGTCGGCGGTGCTGACCGAACTGGGCGGCTTCCCCGGCGTGTCGTGGGATTATGTCTCGTCCGAGCTCCGCGAGAAGTTTAAGGACGTCATTCCGGCCTCCATCCCGGTCTTTCCGGGCGGCGACTGGGAGAAGGCGATCAACGAGAGCTGGTATCGCAACGTCGCCCCGAACGTGGACCCCGCTTCGTGACGCTTGCTGCCGCAAGCGACATTGTCGGCGCATCGAACAAGCGCAGGAGGCCGGTCGGCCTCCTGCTCGTCGCGCTCCCGGTGCTGCTCGTCGGCTGGATGGTCATCTATCCGATCGTCGCCGCCGTCATCACCACGATCTGGCGGCCTGACGCGAACGGCCGCTACGGCATCTCGTTCGGGACCTACCAGTTCTTCTTTTCCGACGGCTACAGCCTCGCCAACCTCTCGCTGACGCTGTGGACGACGGTGCTGTGTGCGATCTTCCTCGTCATCATCTGTCTGCCGATCGCGCTTTATCTGCGCTTCGCCAAGGGCCGGCTCGCCGCCTATGTACAGGGGCTCGCGATCTTCCCGCTGTTCGTGCCCTCGATCATTTTGAGCTACGCCTTCATCCGGGTGCTCGGACCGAACGGCATGGTCGACATCCTGCTCAATGCCGTGCACCTGCCGAAGATCCGCTCGCCCTACCTCACCCCCTGGGGGCCGCTGATCGGGCTGGTGTGGGACAACATCCCGCTGACCGTGCTGATCCTGATCGCCGGGCTGGGTTCCGTCTCCGACGCCTCGATCGAGGCGGCGCGGGATGTCGGCGCGCGGTCGTGGCAGGTGCTTGTGCACATCATCCTGCCGCGTATCGGCAATTCGATCCTGGTGGCGGTGTCGTTTTCGGTGCTCGGCATCTTTTCGGCGTTCACCCTGCCCTATGTGCTCGGCCCGGCGGCGCCTGAGATGATGGGACCGTTCATGCAGCGGACCTTCCGCGATCTCTACGATCCGCCCAACGCCATCACCCAGGCAGTGATCGCCTTCCTGTTCTGTATCGTGTTCGGGCTGTTTTACGTGCGCTCGGTCGTCAAGAACCAGCGGGGGCGCTGATGGCTGAAACGTTCGCTCCCCCCCGGCGCATCGATTGGGTCGGCATCAGCTTTGCCGTCGTCCTGACGCTGGTCATCATCTTCCCACTGATCGTCGTCGGCACCTGGGCCTTCACCAATGTGTGGCGCTATCCGGCGATCATTCCGCAGGAATTCGGACTGCGCTTCTGGAGCCAGACGCTGGCGCGGCCGGATGTGTGGTCGGCCATCACCACCTCGATCTCGCTCGCCTGCGTGGTGACGCTGCTCTCGGCGATCATCTGCCTGCCGGCGGCGTTCGCCTTCGCGCGGCTGGAGTTCCCGGGCCGCAGCCTGCTGTTCTTCTCGTTCCTTGCCGGGCAGGCCTTCCCCAAGTTCGGATTGCTGGTCGCCATCGCCGGCATCTTCCTCGGCCTCAATCTCATCGGGACGTTCTGGGGCGTGGTGCTGATCCAATTGGTCGGCACTCTGCTGTTCATGATCTGGATTCCGGTGGCGGCGTTCCAGGGCGTCGACCGGCGCATGGAGGAGGCGGCGCGCGACGTCGGCGCCAGCCCGTTGCGCGTCTTCTGGTCGATTACCCTGCCGCAGGCCGGGCCGACCATCGCCGCCGCGGTGCTGCTGACCTTCGTCAACACCTTCTACGAGACCGAAGGGGCGTGGCTGATCGGCGCGCCGGGCATCCGCACCATGCCGGTGCTGATGATCTCGTTCATCAACAACCAGCCGGTGATTCAGTATGGCGCCGTGCTGTCGGTGATCCTGTGGATCCCGTCCTTCTTCGCGCTGCTGTTTGCGCGGCGCGTCATCAGCGGCGGCTCGTTCGCCCGTGGTTTCGGGGCTTGAGCTCGCATGGCAGTTCTCGACATCAAGGGCATCAGCAAGCATTTCGGCGCGGGCGTCCTCGCCGTCGATAACCTCGAGCTGACGGTCGGCGACGGCGAGCTGGTATGCCTGCTCGGTCCCTCCGGCTCGGGCAAATCGACGCTGCTGCGCATGGTCGGCGGCTTTGAAACGCCGAGCGGGGGCAGCATCACCATCGACGGCGAGGAGGTGATCCACCTGCCGCCGGAGCGCCGGCCTACCGGAATGGTGTTCCAGAGCCATGCGCTGTGGACCCACATGAACGTCTACAAGAACATCGCCTTCGGGCTGAAGCTGCGCCGCCGCCCGGCCGACGAGATCAAGCGCCGCGTCGACGCGGTGATGGAGCTGGTCGGCCTTGCCGGCTATGGCGAGCGGCAGACCCACCAGCTCTCGGGTGGCCAGCAACAGCGCGTGGCGCTGGCCCGCTCGCTGGTGCTCGAGCCCAAGATTCTGCTGCTCGACGAGCCGTTCGCGAGCCTCGACCAGCATTTGCGCGAGCGGCTGCGCGAAGAGGTCCGCGACATCCAGCAGCGGCTCGGGATCACGACCCTGTTCGTGACCCACGGGCAGGACGAGGCGCTGAGCATGGCTGACCGGATCGTCGTGCTGCGTGACGGCAAGGTCGAGCAGGTCGCCGCCCCCGATGTGCTCTACCGCGAGCCGGCGACACCGTTCGTCGCCGGCTTCATCGGCACCATGAACCTGATCGAGGGCACAGTGAGCAACGGCACCTTCAGCCGCGCCGGGTTCTCAAGTCCGCTGCCCGTCGGCGACGGCCCGGTCACCTTCGCGGTCCGGCCCGAGGCGCTCGTCATTGCGCCGGCGGCCGGAGCCGGTGCCGCCAAGATCCATCGCGTCACCGACTACGGCACCCATGCCATCGTCGATCTCGAACTGCCCGACGGCCTGCGTCTCAAATCGATGGTTCCCGAGGCGCGCCACTGGACGACCGGCCAGGCCGTCGACCTCGCGCCGCGCGCCTTCTCTGCCTATCGCGACAACGCCCTGATCTACCGCTCGAACGCGGCCCGATGACCGATCCCGTCCGGGTGACGCGCGACGGTCACGAAACCTATTTCAAGTGGCACCGGGCGCGGCGCCGTGCCGGCGATCCGGGGTTCACCGGCAAGCGCATCCTCGAAGGCATGGGGCTCGGCGCGAGTGTCGAGGTCGATCTCGTCCGCTGTGCGGGGGGCGGCTTCGCGGTGCTGCACGATCACCTCTCGATTGCGCACGAAACGACCGGCCAAGGAACCGCCCTGTCGCACACCGCAGATGAGCTGCGCGCGCTTCACCTGCGCGGCAATGACGGTGAGCCGATCGCCGACCGCGTGATGCTGCTGGACGACCTCTGCGCGCTACTGGCACGCACGCCGCCGCATGCCGATGCGCGGCTGCAACTCGACTACAAGGAGAACCAGGCCCCGCTCGACGCGACCGCGATCGCCGCGTTCGCCGGCGCCGTTCGACCGGTTGCGCCGCACATGATCCTCAGTTCCGGGGAGGCCGAGTCGGTCGCGCTGCTGACCGGCGCCACGCCCGAGCTTCACGTCGGCTATGACCCCTGCCATGGCGACGCCATCGCGCAGTTGATGACGACGCGCGACTTCGCCGGCTTCACCGAGGCCGCCGTCGCCGATTCGCCCCGTGCCGAGATGATCTACCTCGCCTGTCCGCTGGTGCTCGCGGCCGACGACGCCGGGTTCGACATCGTCGCCGCCTTTCATACCGCCGGTCGCCGGGTCGACGCCTACACGATCAAGACCGCCGACGAGACGACGCACCCGATTGCGGACCGCCTCCTCGCGCTGCGCGTCGACCAGATCACCACCGACGATCCAGAGGGATTGGCCAACATGCTCGGAGAGGCCTGATGCCGGAAGCTTATGACGCCATCCTGGCCGATATGGTCGCGGTCGCGCGCGACGCGGGCGCCCTGACGCTCGAGCATTTCCGACACTTTCGCGATCTCGAGATCGGCATCAAGGGCCCGGCCGATTTCGTCTCCGATGCCGACAAGCAGTCCGAGCAGCTGATCCGCAAGGTCCTGCTGTCCCGCTATCCGGATTGGAGTTTTACCGGCGAGGAGTTCCCGCCGGTCGACGGTGCCGACCGCGACCACCGTTGGCTGGTCGATCCTATCGACGGCACCACCAATTTCATCAACGGGCAGCACTACACCATCTCGATCGCGCTGCGCCGCGGTAACGAGACGGTCTGCGGCGCGCTCTACAACCCGGTGGCCGACGAGATGTTCACGGCCATCAAGGGCCGCGGCGCCTTCCTCGATGGCGAGCGGCTCGAGGTCAGCGAGAAGACCGATGTCGGCATGATGGCCGTCGGCACTGGCTTGCCGACCAGCAATCTCTTCACCTTCCCGGGATTCTACAGCCGGCTCGAAGCGATCCGCGATCCGATCGGCGCCGTCCGTATCGTCGGCAGCTCGGCCAATTCCTGCGCCTATGTGGCGTGCGGCCGGCTCACCGGCTATTTCGAGGAATCGGGGCTCGTCGACTGGGCCGTCGGGGTGCTGCTGGTCGAGGAAGCGGGTGGCATGGTCACCGACTGGTGGGGGCGCGGCCCGGAGGTCTATGAGAAAACCGGCTGCGTCATCGTCGCCAACCGCGCGACACATGCCTACCTTCTCGACAAGCTCAAGGACGCGCCGATGAAGAACGGCAGGCACAGGACCTAGGAGACCATCATGTCGATCCGCATCGGGATCAACCCCATCACCTGGTCCAACGACGACGATCCGCGGCTCGGCGGCGACACCACACTCGACACCATCCTCCGCGAGACCCGGCAGGCCGGGTTTGCCGGCACCGAGCTCGGTGGCACGTTTCCGCGCCAGCCCAGGGTGCTCGGTCCGATCCTTGCAGGTCACCGGCTCGCCCTGGTCTCCGGTTGGTATGACGGCCGCCTCCTCGACGCGGAGGTCGAGGCCGAATTCGACGCCGTGCTGCCGCATTTGACCCTGTTGCGCGATCTCGGCGCCAGGGTGGTGGTCTATGCCGACACTTCGCGAGGCAGACACGACGGCATCTTCCGCCCGGTGTCGCAGCGACCCAGGCTCGACGACGCCGACTGGCCCGCCTATGGCAGAAAGATCACGGCGCTCGCCGACCGGATGGCCGGGTTCGGCGTCCGCATGGCATTCCATCACCACATGGGCACCATCGTCGAGACCGACCACGAGATCGACGAGCTGATGGCGCATTCCGGCGAGAGCGTGGGGCTGCTGTTCGACACCGGCCACTGCGTCTATGCCAAGGGCGACCCGGCGGCGCTGCTGGCGCGCCACATCGGCAGAGTCAACCATGTCCACTGCAAGGATGTGCGCCGCCCGGCGCTCGAACGAGCATGGGCGGAGGATATGAGCTTCATGGGCGCCGTGCTCGACGGCATCTTCACCGTGCCGGGCGACGGCTCGGTCGACTATCCACCACTGCTCACGCGGCTCCGCGAGGCCGGTTACGACGGCTGGCTGGTGGTCGAGGCCGAACAGGACCCGGCCAAGGCGCATCCGCTGACCTATGCCACGATGGGCTACAGTAATCTCAAACGCATGGCGGAAGCTGCCGGCTTCACCGTCGCTTCTTAGTCAAGGGGATCACCACCATGGACCAACTCAGGGTCGGCATCGTCGGTTGCGGCCTCATCACGCAAGTCGAGCATCTGCCCAATCTCCTCGCGCTGCCCGAACTCTTCAAGGTTATCGGCGTCGCCGATCCCTCCGCGAAGGTGCGCGCGCATCTCACCGATCGTACCGGGGTCGCCAGCTATGCGACTGCCGACGAACTGTTCGGCCAGAAACCGGACGCCGTCGTGGTTGCGACGCCCGATGCCTACCACGCCGACATCATCGTACAGGCCCTCGCGCGCGGCTTTCACGTTTTCACCGAAAAACCGCTCTGCTACGACGTCGCCGATGCCAGGCGCATCCTCGCTGCGCGCAACAAGGCGGCCCGGGTCGTGCAGGTCGGCTACATGAAGCGGTTCGACCCGGCCTATCGCGCGCTTTGCGATCTCATCGCGGCGCGTCCCGCCGGGCCGCTACTGGCGGTGACCGTCGATGTCGTCGATTCAGATGCCTGGGCCTATGTCGCGCATCGCGACCTGCTGACGCCCGACGACGTGCCGGCCGAGCTCGTCGCCGAAGGCCGGGCGCGCCGGCAAGCGCAGGTCGCGGCCGCGCTTGGCGGCGCGCCGGATGCCCTGGTGGCCCGCGGCTTCGCCGGGCCGTTCTGCTCGAGCCTGGTGCACGACATCAACCTCGTCCAGGGCCTGCTGGAGGCGGCGGGGACGCGCCTCGGTGCACCGGTCGGCGCGGCGTTTATCGCCGGAGATACGGGCGGAGCCCTGCTGGCGAAGCTCGAACCGCAGGACGCGGCCATCACCATGAGCTGGGTCGCGGCGCCAAAGGTCGCCTACTATTCCGAGCGCATCAGCCTCGTCTACGCGGATGCGGTGTACGAGCTGCGGTTTCCCTCGCCCTACCTCAACCATCAGCCCACACAGCTGTTCGAACGCCGTTCCAGTGGCCATCATCTCACCGAGATCGCCCACCGCCCATCCTATGCCGAGCCCTTCATCGAGGAGCTCAAGGCCTGGCATGCGGCGATCACCGAGGGCGCAGTCGTCGTCAACACGGTCGAGCAGGCCATGGCCGACATTTCCCTGCTTGCCCAGTTCGCCCGGCTTGCAGCCGTCGCCTGATCCGACGGCTAGATCGACAGGTCCAGAACCTTACCTTCGAACAGGCGGTCGCGGGAGCCTTCGAGGTGGATGCGCATGGCCTCGCGGGCGTCGTCGGCGCGGCCTTCCGCGATCGCCCGGTAGATCTTCTCGTGCTCGGCGAAGACCTGCTCCAGCTGCAGGCGCGGCCCCATCAGCGACAGCCCGTGCAGATGCATGCCGACCGCGATGTGCGGCTTCAGGGCATCCATCGAGGCGGTGTAGTAATGGTTGTTGGCCGCCTCGGTGACGGCGCGGTGGAACATGAAGTCGGCATCGGTGCGGTGCAGCTGGTGGCTCGTGGCGTCGCGCAGTTCGGCCAATGCATCGGCGATCTTCTTGATGGCGGCATCGTCCCGGCGCTGCGCCGCGAAATAGGCCGCATAGGGCTCGATGGTCAGCCGGAACTCGTAGCAGCGCTGGATATCGGCAATGGTCTTGACCGGCGAATAGGCGAGCTGCGTCTGCGGCGACACCGAGGCCTGAACGAAAGTGCCGGCGCCCTGCCGCGAATAGACGATGCCCTTCTCGCGCAGCCGCCCCAGCGCGTCGCGCACCACGGGACGGGAGACCCCCAGCATGGCGGCCAGTTCGTGCTCACCGGGCAGGCGCGTATCGGGCGGGTAATTGCCGTCCTGGATGCGCTGGCGCAACTCCTCGAACACCCGATCGACCAGCTTGGTCGAGCGCGGCTTGATCGGTGGTTCGATGCTCTCTGCTACGGTTTCGGCCATTGCCATCACTTGGGGAGCAGCTCTGCGAGCGCGTCCGCGCCGCCGAATCCACCCGATTTCACCACACAGCGAATGCTGGGGCGATCTTGCCCTTTGATCAAGAACCAAGGCAAGCCCGGCGCCGCTTCTCCCTGCGGAAAGACGAGGCCGACCCCCAGCGCATCGAGAATGGCGAGCGCCGTGTCGCCGCCGCTCATCACCAGCGTATCCGGCCGCAGCGCCTCGACCACACCGACCACGGCGGCGGCGAAGCGCCGGGAGATCGCGTCGTCGGGCCCTGCGAAGGGTCCGGTGCTCTGGATGACAGCCGGCAACCCGGCGACCTCGGCGGCCAGATTGCCCAGCGGCGCGGCGTGGACCGGGGCGCGGCCGCGCACTCGCTCGACCTGCGCCAGCGTGATCGGGTCGTGCGAACCGATGGCGAACAGGGTTCGCGGGCTGGGGAGAAAAGGCCGCGTGCTCGTCGGCCCGTGCCGTCGCGCGAAGGCGGCGCCGAGGCCCCGCGCCCCGACGGCCAGATGCCGCGACCAATCGTGCGCCCCTACCAGCCGGTCGAGGTCGGCGTCCGTCGCCGCGTCGGCGATCAGCGCGCCGGGGCGCACATGCGGGGCGATCGGCAGCGGTGCCGGCACGCCGCGGCCGGTCACCGTGCCGCCGATCGTCGGCCGCCCCTGGTCGGGGATCGCCGGGGCGACCACCACGGCCTCGTGGCCGAAACAGGCCGCCACGGCGTCGGTCTCGGCCCGCACATTGCCCTTGAGGCGCGAGTCGATCTTTTTGAACACGATCCGCGGCCCCGCGGACCGCAATTGCTGCGCCACCGCCGTTACGCGGCGAACGGCCTCGGCCTCGGCCAAAGCGCGCGATGCCGTGTTGACGACCACGACCTCGGCGCCGCTGGCGAGGGCCTCGGCCAGCCCCTCGGGGCGCGTCGCCGCGGCGACCGCGAGACCGCTGAGCGCGAACGGCGTCGAGCAATCGAGCGCGCCGGTGAAGTCGTCGGCGATGATCGCATACTCGATGCCCATCAGGGGACGGCGTGACAGGCGACGAAGTGCCCCGCTCCGGTGTCGCGCCATTCCGGCACACTGGAACGGCATTTTTCCATGGCGATCGGGCAGCGGGTGTGGAACCGGCAGCCGCTGGGCGGGTCGAGCGGGCTGGGGACGTCGCCCTCGAGAATCTGGCGCTGGCGCGTCCGTTCGCCGGCTGGGTCGGCCTCCGGGACCGCCGACATCAGCGCCTTGGTGTAGGGATGGAGCGGATCGGCAAACACCTGCTCGCGGGTCCCCAGTTCCGCCAGGCGGCCCAGATACATCACCCCGACGCGGTCGGAGATGTGGCGCACCACGGCCAGATCGTGCGCGATGAACAGGTAGGTCAGGCCGTATTTCTCCTGCAGGTCGAGCAGCAGGTTGATGATCTGCGCCTGGATCGACACATCGAGAGCCGAGATGGCCTCGTCGCAGACGATGAACTTCGGCTCGCAGGCCAGCGCCCGGGCGAGGGCGACGCGCTGCCGCTGGCCACCCGACAATTCGTGCGGATAGCGCTGGGCGAAGCGTCCCGGCAGCCCGACATCGGCGAGCAGGCGCTCGATGCGTCCGGGCAGCTCGGCCTTGCTGCACAGCTTGTGGAAGAGGATCGGCTCGCCCACCGCCTCGCCGATGGTCATGCGCGGGTTGAGGGTCGAATAGGGATCCTGGAAGACGATCTGCAGGTCGCGGCGGATCGGCCGCATCCGCGCCTCGTCGAACACCGCGATGTTCTCGCCCTTGTAGATCACCCGCCCGGCGGTCGGCCGATGCAGGTTGAGGATGGCAAAGCCGGTGGTCGACTTGCCGCAGCCGCTCTCCCCGACGAGGCTCAGCGTCTCGCCCTCGAGGATGTCGAAGCTCGCGTCGTCGAGGGCATAGACGGTCGCCGCCTTCTCGCCGAAGGCGCCGAGGCGCACCGGGAAATGCTTCTTGAGGTTCTCGATGCGCAACAAGGCGGGGCTCATGCCGCCTCCATGACGCGGTTGGCGACGTGGCAGGCGACGCGATGCGGCGTCGCCTCGCCGCGCAACGGCGCCAGCGCCGGCACCGTCGTGCGGCAAACATCCTCGGCCAGGGGGCAGCGCGGCGCGAAGGGGCACCCTGCCGGCCGCCGTCCCGGCTCGGGCGGCGTGCCGCCGATCGAACTCAGCCGCGCCGAGTCAGGGGCGCCCATCCGCGGGATCGAGGCCAGCAGCCCGCGGGTATAGGGGTGGGCCGGCTCGGCGAACAGCTGGTCCACCGGCGCGTCCTCCACCACCGTGCCGGCATAGAGCACGCAGATGCGATCGGCCAGCCCGGCGATCAGCGCCAGATCGTGGGTGATCCACACCACCGACATGCCGAGGCGCTGGCGCAGGCCCTTCACCAGATCGACGATCTGCGCCTGGATGGTGACGTCGAGCGCTGTCGTCGGCTCGTCGGCGATCAACAGGTCCGGGTCGCAGGCGAGGCCGATGGCGATCATCACGCGCTGCCGCATGCCGCCCGACAATTCGTGCGGGTAGGCGTCGAGCCGCTGCTCGGCGCCGGGAATGCCGACGAGCTTCAGCAGTTCGCCGGCCCGTTGGCGCGCCGCCGCCTTGCTCATCGCGCGATGATGGATCAGCGGCTCGGCGAGCTGGTCGCCGATCCGCATCACCGGGTTGAGCGAGGTCATCGGGTCCTGGAACACGAAGCCGATGCGGCCGCCGCGGATGGCGCGCAGCTCCTTGTTGTTCAGCGTCAGCAAGTCGCGTCCGCCGAACATGGCGCTGCCGCCGGCGACGCGGATCTTGTTGGGCAGCAGTTTCAGGAGACTCAGCATGGTGAGGCTTTTGCCGCAACCGCTCTCGCCCACGATGCCGAGCGTCTCGCCCTTGCCGACATGAAGGTCGATGCCGTCGACGACGGTCGCCGGGCCGCGCCGCGTCGCGATCTCGATGGTGAGGTCTTTGACCTCGAGCAGCGTCTCGCTCACTTGCTGCCCCGCGGGTTGAGGGCGTCGTTGAGGCCGTCGCCGAGAAACGAGAAGGCGACCGTCGCAAGGCCCAGCACGATGGCCGGCACCGCGAGCAGGTGCGGATAGTGCTGCCACACGCGCAGCCCGTCCGAGATCATGTTGCCCCAGCTCGGGGTCGGCGGATTGACGCCGACGCCGAGGAAGCTGAAGGCGCTTTCGAGCACCATCGCGGTGCCGAGCCCGGCGCTAACCGACACGATCAGCGGGCCGATGGCATTGGGCACGACATAGCGCGTGAGGATGATGCGGTTGGTCAGCCCCAGCGCCCGCGCGGCGGTGATGTAGGGCCGGCTGCGGATCGACAGGACCTGGGCCCGCACCAGCCGCGCATAGGGCGGCCAGGCGATCAGCGCCATCGAGCCGAAGACCAAGAGGAAGTCGATCCAGATGGTCTCACGGAAGAACGGATTGAGCGTTGCGAGGTATTGCGTCTCCATCCACTGGCTGAGCGGCGCCTTGAGCGAGGCGTTGATGACCACGACCAGCAGCAGATTAGGGACCGACATGGTCATATCGGTGAACCACATGATAATCCGGTCGAACAGCCCGCCGAAGAACCCGGCCGTTGCCCCAAGCGTCACGCCGATGGTCACCGCGAGGGCGGTCACCACGATGGCGACGACGAACGCGGTGCGCGTGCCGTAGAGCACGCGGCTGAACACGTCGCGGCCCAGATCGTCGGTGCCGAACAGGTGCACCAGACTCGGCCCGGCGTTGCGCGCGTCGAGATTCTGGCTGAGGAAATCGTAGGGCGTCAGCATCGGGCCGAAGGCGGCGGCAAAGGCAAGCACCAGCACCATGACCAGCCCGGCCACCGCCAGCCGGTTGCGGATCAACCGGCCCCAGGCGTCGCGCCAGAGGCTGACCGGCGGATCGTCGGCGACGGCGAGCAGCGGCGCGCTCGACATCTCAACGCCCCTTCATGCTGTCGGCGGCGCGCGGATCGAGCAAGGGATAGAGCACGTCGACCAGCAGGTTGGAGAGCATCACCAGGAACGAGCCGATGAGCGTGATGGCGAGGATCACCGGATAGTCGGAATCGGTGAGCGCCTTGACCGTAAGACGACCGAGGCCGGGCAGCCCGAACACCAGCTCGACGAAGATCGCGCCGTTGACGATGGTGATCATGATCAGCCCGAGCTGGGTCACCACCGGGGTCAGCACCGGCCTGAGGATGTGCTTGAGCGCCACCAGCGTTTCGGGCACGCCCTTGGCGCGCGCGGTGCGCACGAAATCCTCGCTCAGCACCTCGATCACCGCGGCGCGCGTCTGCCGCACGATCAGCGCGATGGGCTGGAAGCTCAAAACGATCAGCGGCAGGACGATGCGCACATCAAAGATGCCGCCCCAGCCATAGGGCACGCTCATGCCCGGCAGAAGGAGGAGCAGCCCGACCATCAGCAGCGGCCCCGCCACATAGGGCGGGATCGCCCACAGGAACAGCGCCGAGCCGAGGATCGTGTAGTCGAGCCGCGTGTTCTGGTTGAGGCCGGCGATCAGCCCGAGCGGAATAGCGACGACCGCGGTCAGGACGATCGCGCACAGGCCGAGCGAAAAGCTCACCGGCGCTGCCGCCGAGACCATCGCCCACACCGAGCGGCCGGAACTCAGCGAATTGCCGAAATTGCCGCTGAGCAGGTGCACGACGTAGTTGGTGAACTGCTCGATGAACGGCTTGGTGAGGCCGGCGCTCTCGCGGATGGCCTCGATGCGCACCGGATCGTAGGCCACGTCGCCGGGGGCGCGGAGGAAGATCAGCTTGATCGGATCGCCGGCACCGAAAAACGCCAGCGCATAGACGCCCAACATGACGAGCAGAACGGACGGAACCCAGAGGGCGAAACGGGTCACGATATAGCGCAGCACGGCGATCTCCCCTGCGGGCCACGCAGAATGGCGGGGGCCTGCAAAGCCCCCGCCCTGACTCGGAAACCCTAGCCGATAGAAATATCCCAGGGAGCAACAACCTGCCAATCGAGGTTCTTGTCGATTCCCTTCACCTCGGCGGTGGCCCAGCGCGACATGGTCTGGGCGTACCACGGGATGAACATCCAGTCGTCGCGGAAGAGCTTCTGTACCTCCTGGGCCAGCGTCACCCGCGCCGGGTCGGCGGCCGCCTTGGTCGAGGCTTCGGCGAGCTTGGCATCGACCGCGTCGTTCTTGTAGCCGCCCATCTTGCCCTGGGCGTTGCCCGAGGTCGAGGCGATCGAGCCGAGCAGGTAGCTCGCCGCGTCCGGCACGCGGGTGCCGACGTCGTCGCGGAAGATCTGCACGGCATTCTGGTCGGGACCGGCATACTGGTCCTGCTGCGGCTTCATATCGACGGCGGTGATGCCGAGGTTCTGCCGCCATTGTTCGGCGATGTACTGCGCCGCCGCCTCGATTGCCGGGCCGGAGACGCCGACAAAGAGGAGTTTTGGCAGCCGCTCGGGTCCGCCATAGGTGGATTCGGCGAGCGCCGTCTTGGCGGCTGCCGGATCGAAGGGGAACGGCTCGAAGCCCGAGTTCTCGGCGCCCGGCACCGAGTTGATCACCTGGTCGGTCTTCTTGTGCGGGCCATCGGGATAGCTCGCCTTGATCAGGCCGTCGCGATCCACCGCCATGATCAACGCCTGGCGGACCTTCGGGTCGTCCATCGGGGCACGTGCGGCGTTGAACCAGAAATGCTGGCTGGTGGGAATCTGCGGTCCATCGCCGAATTCGGGACCGAGGTCCTGCACCATGGTGGAGGTGACGAGCTCGGTGTGGGCGTTGAATTCGCCCGATTTGATCAGCTGCGTCGCGGTCACGTTGTCTTCGATCGAGGTGATCTCGATACGGGCGAGCTTGGGCTTGGCGACAAAGAAGTTCTCGTTGGGCTCGAACACCAGCTTGCCGGCGTCGAGGTCGATGCTGGTGGGCTTGAACGGGCCGGACACGATCACGCCGTTCTGCGGCATATACCAGCCGGCGTTCTCGTTGCCGTCGGCGCCGCGCGACTGGCTCACCTTGGTGATCGGCGCGATGTGGTTGGCGAGGCGCATGAAGAAGATCGGGTCGGGCGCGCCCAGCGTCACGACCACGGTGGCGTCGTCCGGCGTAGCGACACCGGAGAGGGCGGTGGCGGAGCCGCCGGTGACATCGGCATAGCCGACGACGCCCGCGAGCACCTGGGCGACGCGCTGCGACGTCGTCGCCGGCATGGCGGCGAGTTCCCACGAGCCCTTCACGTCCGCGGCAGTGATGGCACTGCCATCGGAGAACTTCGCGGCGGGGTCGATCTTGAAGGTCCACACAGTGCTGTCGCCGTTCGGCTCCCAGCTGGCGAACACATAAGGGTGGATATTGCCTTCGGCGTCGAAGCGCATCGGCGAGGCCCACCAGGCCGAATTCCAGCGATAGGGCGAACCGCCACCGCGCAGCGGCGACCAGTCCTGGCTGAACGCGGGATGCGCCACCTTCAGCACCTGGCCGTCCGCGGCCATGACGATCCTGGCGCTGAGCCCGAATACGGTCAGCCCCACGGCCGTGCCAAGGCCCAGCTTGAGCGCCGAACGGCGGCTCAGCACGTCAGATTTCGTGTTCGACATCTCTGTCCTCCCATGTGGCGATTGCATGCGTCGCCGGCCCTCCAAGCACAGCAACCAGATCGCGGTCGAAACCTTGCGCCGAAATGTAAACCTGTCAACATGATTTTGCGCTCGATCGAGACGATAATCGTGCGTCAAGGAATATTCTATGCTTTATCAACGTCTTATATGTTGCGCCTGGTTCCGACCATGGAAACTGACAATCGTGGCAACTTGACAACATCAGCCAAGGTTGTGAATTTGCGGGCAAGTTGTCAACGCGGGAGGAGCGGCCGTGAGTGCGGACCTTGAGGGCAAGCGGTGCCTCATCGTGGGCGCGAGCTCGGGCATTGGCGCGGCCGTGGCCCAGCGGTTTGGCGCCCTTGGGGTGCATCTTGCCGTGCACTGCAACGACAACCGCGACGGTGCCGAGGCGGTTGCCGATGCGATTCGCGCCGCCGGCGGCAGCGCCGGCGTGCTGCAGGGCAATATCGCCGATGCCGAATTGGCCGCCGGGCTCATCGACAAAGCGGGCGAGATGCTGGGCGGGCTCGACATCCTCATCAACAATGCCGGATCGATGTTCGGCCGCACCGCGATCGCCGACGCCACCGACGAGCAATACGAGGACGTCATCGCGCTCAACATCGGCGGGGTATTCTTCGCCTCGCGCCGCGCTGCGCAACTGATGCGGCAGCAACGCTCCGGCACCATCATCAACACCACGTCCGTGGCGGCGCGCACCGGCGGCGGCGACGGCGCGGGGCTCTATGGCTCGGCCAAGGGGTTCGTCTCCACCATCACCCGCGTGCTCGCCAAGGAGCTCGCCCCCTTCGGTGTGCGCGTCAACGCCGTCGCCCCCGGCGTCATCAGGACACCGTTCCATGATCGCTTCTCGACCCCCGAGCAGCTCGAGGCCGCGGCGCGCGGTATTCCGATGGGCCGGCTCGGCACTGCCGAGGAATGCGTCGGGGCGTACGAGTTTCTGGCGAGCCAGCGCATGAGCGGCTACATAACGGGCCAGATCATCGAGGTGAACGGCGGACAATTGATGCCATGAGCACATCCAGCAGCATTATCGGCATCACCATGGGCGATCCGGCCGGGGTCGGACCCGAGGTCGTCTGCAAGGCGTTGGCGGAGATGTCGCCCGAGGACCGCGCCGGCATCCGCATCTACGGCAATCGCGAGGTGCTGCAGCGCGCCGCCGCCATCGTCGGCGCCGATCTCGATTTCGGCGAGCGCAGCAACGGCATCTCGGTCGAGCACGTCCCCTTCGACGGTGACATCCCGCCCTTCGGCCGGCTCGATCCGCGCGCCGGGGATGCGAGCTTTCGCTACATCGAAAAGTCCGTGCGCGCCGCTGAGGCCGGCGAGATCGGCTGCATCGTCACCGCCCCCATCAACAAGGAAGCGCTGAACGCGGCCGGGCATCACTATGACGGCCACACCGGCATGCTCGCGGCGCTCGCCGGCGCCAAGTCGAGCTTCATGCTGCTGGCGTCCGAACGCATGTCGGTGGTCCATGTGTCGACCCACGTGGCGCTGCGCGGCGCCATCGAGCGCGCCAAGACGCCGCGTATCCTCGACACGATTCGCGCCGGCGCCGCGCATCTGCGCCGCATCGGTATCCCCGATCCGCGCATCGCGGTCGCCGGGCTCAACCCGCATTGCGGCGAGAACGGCCTGTTCGGCACCGAGGACGACGAGCAGATCGTGCCGGCCGTCGCCGCGGCGCGCGCCGAGGGCATCAACGCGATCGGTCCCATTTCGGCTGATACGGTGTTCCAGCGGGCCTATAACGGCGCCTACGACCTCGTCGTCGCCCAATACCACGATCAGGGTCATATCCCGATGAAGCTGGTGGCCTTCGACACCACGGTCAACGTGTCGCTCGGCCTGCCGATCGATCGCACCTCGGTCGATCACGGCACGGCGTTCGACATCGCCGGCACCGGCAAGGCCAACCACGTCAACATGAACGCCGCCATCGCCTACGCGAAAAAGCTCGCCGGCACACCGAAGGTCCGCACATGAGTTTCACCGTTTCCGGCGTCAACTGCGCCGCCGCCACTCCGCTCAACGCCGACCTCACGCCCGATCTCGGGCTGTTCGTCGCGCATTGCCGGCATCTGCTCGATCTGGGCTGCCACGGCATCGCGCTGCTGGGCACCACGGGCGAGGCCAATTCCTTCTCGGTCGCCGAGCGGCGGCAGATCCTCGAGGCGGCGCTGCGCGCGGGCATTGCGCCCGATCGCCTGCTGCCCGGCACCGGCGTCAACGCCGCGCCCGAGACCGTCGAGCTCACCCGCCACGCGCTGGCCAACGGCGTGACCCGCGTCGTCATGCTGCCGCCCAGCTACTACAAAGGCGTCTCCGACGAAGGGCTGTTTGCCGCCTATGCGCGGATCATCGAGTCGATCGGCGACGAGCGGTTGAAGATCGTGCTTTACCACATCCCCCAGGTCTCGGGCGTTCCGCTCAGCCACGCCCTTATCGCCCGGCTGATCGAGGCCTTCCCCACCACGGTGGTCGGCATCAAGGACTCGGCCGGCGACCTGAGCAACATGCAGGCGATCGCGGCCGCGCATCCGGGCTTCGCCGTGCTTGCCGGAGCCGATCCGCTGATGCTGCCATTGCTCAAATCGGGCGGCGCCGGCTGTATCACGGCCACCTCGAACCTCGTCGGCGACTCGCTCCGCGTGATTTACGATCACCTTGGCGACGAGGCTGTCGTCGAGCCGGCACAGGCGCGCATCAATGCTTGGCGCAGCCTCTCCAACAGCTACGTGCAGATCCCCACCATCAAGGCGATGATCGGGCTCCAATCCGGCAGTACCGGCTGGAGCCGGGCGCGCCCGCCCCTGCTGCCACTTGGCGATGCGCAATTGAGCGACCTGCGCGAGAAGTTCGCGCTCCTGCCATGAGTGTGGTGCCGACCCAGCAGGAGATCGCGCAGCGCATGGACGGCACGCTGCGCCCGGTCGCTCCCGGCCGCAGCGAGGCCTGGCTGTCCAGCCCCACGGTGCAGAACCACGCCGCCAACCTGGCCTTCCTGCCCGACGGCACTCTCACTTGCGTGTGGTTCGGCGGCACCATGGAGGGGATGGGCGACATCTCGGTGTATCTCTCGCGCCTCGCCCCCGGCGCGACGCAATGGTCGGATGCCGAGAAGCTCTCCGACGACCCGCAGAAGTCCGAGCAGAACCCGCTGATCTTCGTTGCCCCGACCGGCGATGTCTGGCTGCTCTACACGTCGCAAACCGCCGGCAACCAGGACGGCTCGATCGTCAAGCGGCGAGTCTCGACGGACGGCGGCAGGAGTTTTGGGCCGGCCGATGTGCTGTGCGACGTTCCGGGCACCTTCGTCCGCCAGCCCATCGTGGTCAACCGGCGCGGCGACTGGCTGCTGCCGCTGTTCCGCTGCATCGGCGTCCCCGGCCGGCGCTGGACCGGCGACGTCGATTTTGCCGCCGTCCTGCTGAGCCGCGATGCCGGCCGCAGCTGGACCATGCACGACGTGCCCGACAGCATCGGCGCGGTGCATATGAACATCGTTCCGCTCGGTGGCGACGAGATGGTCGCGCTCTACCGCCACCGTTTCGCCGAGGCCGTGTTGCGCAGCGTCTCGCACGATGGCGGACGCAACTGGAGCGCTCCGACGCAGACGGGCCTGCCCAACAACAACTCGTCGATCCAGGCGGTGCGGCTGCGCGATGGCCGCATCGCCATCGTCTACAACCACTCGAACGCTTCGATGTCGGCCGATCGCCGCCTGTCGCTCTATGACGAGATCGACGGCGAGTCCCCTGCCGCGCCGGCCGCCGGCCGCCAGGCGATCTGGGGTGTTCCACGCGCGCCTCTGAGTCTGGCGATCTCATCCGACAATGGCGCGACTTTCAGTGGGCGCGTCGACCTCGAGGTGGGCGATGGCTATTGCCTCACCAACAATTCGCGCGACGGCCTCAACCGCGAGTTCTCGTATCCCTCGATCGTGGAATCGTCGAACGGCGAGCTCGACATCGCCTTCACCTATTTCCGCCGCGCCATAAAGCATGTGAGGCTTCGGCGCCCCGCCGGCTGAGACGACCACCCCTCCCCGAGTCCGGCGGCCCGAGTATCACGCGCCGTGCCCGCCATAGATCAGGGGAATGTGGGGGAGCGTGTATCCGAGAAGGACATCGGTCCCTTCGTAAACCATCTTCAAGGCCACGTAGAAGATGATGAGCAACCCGAACCAGCCGATCCATCGGTGCCGGTTGAGCAGCGACGCGATGAACGACGATGCAACGCCCATCAAGGCGACCGACAGAACGAGCCCGGCGATCAGAACATCGGGATGCTTCTGGGCGGCGCCGGCGACGGCGAGCACGTTGTCGAGCGACATGGAGACGTCGGCGACGACGATCTGCGTCACCGCCTGGCGGAGCGTCTTTCTGGGCGCGCCGGCGGACAGAACGCCGTCCCGGTTGATGTCGTGACCGGTGACGGCCTCGGTCGCGGCGTCATGCTCGGCCTGCGAAAACCTCAGCTCCTGGTACATCTTCCAGCACACCCAGAGCAGCAGCACGCCGCCGGCCAGCAACAGCCCGGTGAAGGCCAGCATCTGCGTGGCAATCAGGGCAAAACCGATGCGCATGACGGTTGCCGCGGCGATGCCGATCAGGATGGCTCGGGTGCGCAGGTCCGCCGGAAGCCCGGCCGCGGCAAGGCCGATAACCACCGCGTTGTCCCCGGCCAGCACCAGGTCGATCATCACGACCTGAAAGAGCGACGTTACATAACTGCCATCGAAAGGGAGCATGGTCGAGTTTCCCGAGCTTGCCAGATCCCCGCCGGAGGCGCGCGGAGCCGTGAATATGTTTGGTCCGGACTACCGTTCGTGCCGCGGGACGTTCAGGTTCAATCCGCGTCCGAAGCAATCTGGGCCAGCAACTGTCCCCGTCCGCGAATTCTGAGGACGAGTGGGACGACCAGCGCAAGTGCGGCAAGGGCCAGCAGGGTCGCCGAGATCGGCGAGGTGAACAGCACGCCGAAATCGCCCTGCGAAATCGCCAGCGCCCGGCGGAGCTGCTGTTCCGCCATCGGACCAAGGATGAGGCCGACGACCACCGGCGCGATGGGAAAGTGGAACAGGCGCAGCCCATAGCCGAGCAGCCCGAACACCAGCAGCATACCGAGCTCGAACACGGACGGGTTGGCACCGATGGTGCCGAGCGTGGCGAACAGCAGAATGCCGGCATAGAGCCAGGGCTTGGGGATGGTCAGCAGCCGCACCCACAGGCCGATGAGCGGCAGGTTGAGGACGATGAGCATGAGGTTGGCGATCAGTAGGCTCGCGATCAACCCCCAGACCAGCTGCGGGTTTGAGGTGAACAGCAGCGGGCCGGGCTGGAGCCCGTATTGCTGGAACCCGGCGAGCATGATCGCAGCGGTCGCCGAGGTGGGCAGGCCGAGCGTCAGGAGCGGCACCAGCGTTCCCGCCGCCGAGGCATTGTTGGCGGCCTCGGGACCGGCCACGCCTTCGATCGCGCCGTTGCCGAATTCTTCGGGGTGCTTGCTGAGCTTTTTTTCAGCCGCATAGGAAAAGAACGTCCCGATCTCGGCGCCTCCCGCCGGCATGGCCCCGATGGGAAAGCCGATGATTGTGCCGCGCAGCCATGGCTTCCACGACCGCGCCCAGTCGCTGGCGTTCATCCACAGCGACCCACGGACCGGCTCGACGGTCTCGGGCGCGCGCTTGCCCTGCGCCGCGACGAACAGCGTCTCGCCGATGGCGAACATGGCCACGGCGAGGGTGGTCACCTCGACCCCGTCCAGCAGGTCGGGAATGCCGAAACTCATGCGCGCCTGCCCGGTCTGCAGGTCGATCCCCACGATGCCCAGCGTCAGTCCGATGAACAGCGAGACGAGGCCGCGCAGGGTCGAGTCGCCGAAGGCGGCGGACACCGTCACGAACGCCAGAACCATCAGCGCGAAATACTCGCGCGGCCCGAAGGCAAGCGCGAACTTCACCACCCAGGGCGCGAGGAAGGCGAGCGCGATCGTTGCGATCAATCCGGCCACGAACGAACCGATGGCGGCCGTCGCCAACGCCGGCCCGCCGCGGCCGGCCTTGGCCATCTTGTTGCCTTCGAGCGCAGTGACGATCGAGGCGCTCTCGCCCGGCGTGTTGAGCAGGATCGAGGTGGTCGAGCCGCCATACATGCCGCCATAATAGATGCCGGCGAACATGATCAGCGAGCCTGCGGGGTCGAGCTTGTAGGTCACCGGCAGCAGCAGCGCCACGGTGGTCGCCGGCCCGATGCCGGGCAAGACGCCGACCGCGGTGCCAAGCGTCACGCCTACCAGGGCATAGAGCAGGTTGATCGGCTGGGCGGCGACCGACAATCCCTGCATCAGAAGTGCGAAGGTATCCATCAGGCAGCGGGTCCGGCTTGGGGGTTGAAGGCCGTCGCGAGGAGCTTGGCGCCCTCGATCATCAGGCGCTCGATCGGGCCGGCTGGCAGGGTCAGCTGAAGGAGGCGCGCGAAAACGAACCAGACCGCAGCGGAAATCAGAAAGCCGCTCAGCAGCGCCTTGGGAATAGACACGCGGCCAAAACCTCGCGCCGTCATGGCGAAGAGGATGCCGGTAGCGATCGAAAAGCCGGCGAACTTGATCAGCGCCATCTGCACGACGAGACCACCAACGATCCACAGGATGGGGAGCTTGTCCTGCTGTTCACGCTGGGGAAACTCGCCCAGTGCTGCTTCGATCGCCGTCCAGACGGCCAGCCCCGCGAGGCAGACGGCAATCGCGTAGGGAATGGTCTGCGGGCCGATGCGGGCATAGGCGCCGCCGCTGCCGAGGCGGGACGCATCCCATGCCACCAACGCGCCCAGCGCCAGCAGCCCGGCGGCGACGAGAAGCGCCGCCCAATCGGGGCGGCGCTTCGGCGTTGTCTGAGCCATCGGCTCGATCATTGAACGAGGCCGATGTCCTTGAGGACGGCTTCGGTCGCCGCGATTTCCTTGGCCAACTGGGCCTTGAAATCGTCGCCGGCGAGCCAGGTGTTCATCCAGCCCTTGGTCTCGAGCGTCTTCTTCCACGAGGCGGATTCCGCCATTTTCTGGACGTCGGCGGTGATCGCCGCGACCTGCTCGGCCGAGAGGCCCGGACCCGCCGCGACCATGCGCCAGTTCATGACGCTGAGATCGACGCCGCCTTCCTTGAAGGTCGGTGCATCGACGACCGCGATACGCTCCGGCGCGGAAACGCCGAGCACCCGCAGGGCACCCGCCTCGACCTGGGCCTGGAACTCGCCATAGCCCGAGATGCCGACCGTCGTCTGGCTGCCGAGCACCGCGGCAAGGGCCTCGCCGCCGCCGGAGAACGCGACATAGTTCACCAGCTTGGGATCGACGCCCACGGTCTTGGCCAGGAGTCCGGCCGTGATGTGATCGGTGCCGCCCGCCGAGCCGCCGGCCCACGATACCGCGCCCGGATCGGCCTTCAGCTTGGTGACGAGATCGGCAAGCGTCTTGATGTCGGAGGCCGCCGGCACGACGATCACCTCGAACTCGCCGGTAAGGCGGGCGATCGGAGTGACCGCGTCGAGGGTCACCGGCGACTTGTTGGTGAGAATGGCACCAACCATCACGTAGCCGCCGACGATCAGCCTGCTCGGATCGCCATTGGCTTCCTGCGCGAATTGGGCGAGGCCGATGGTGCCCCCCGCGCCGGGAACGTTGATCACCTGAACGTTGCCGGAGATGCCTTCGGCGGTCATCGCCTCCTGCATGGCGCGGGCAGTCTGATCCCAGCCGCCGCCCGGGCCGGCCGGCGCCATGATCGAATAGTCGGCGGCAAGCGCCAATCCAGGCAGCGCGAGCGCGCCGGCAACAAATGCTGCCGCAGCGAGGTGTTTCATCTGTGTCCTCCTTTGGGGGCGTCGCGCGAAGGTGCACGAATTGGCCCAGTCAACTCCGGAAGGCGGGCACAACGTCCTTGCGTTGGCCGCACGCGAGGCGCGGCGACGGTATGGAGCGATGCGCGGGTCCTCCCAGACTCCTCGGTCCGCCGCTCTTGCGACTGGACCATGGCGCAACAAACCACACCAAGCTGTCGTCAAGCTGTCATCGCTACTGGATGCTCAGCGTATCGTTCCAACGCCGAATGAGCCGCGCCCGCTTGACCTGGTCGAGATAGACCATCAGGCCCGGGCTGACCGGCACCGGACGCAGCTGGCTGCCGAGGGCCTGCTGCATTGCGTTGGCGGTGTTCGGTCCCGTCACGTTCGGGTTGAGCGCCGCGATCTGCAGTTGCTGCGCCATGATGGTCTGCCCCTCCGCCGACATGAAGAAGTCGAGATAGAGGCGGCCCAGATCGGCCCGCGCGGCGGCCTTGGGCACGAGCCCGATCCGCGAGGTGACGATGGTGTAGTCCTTGGGCAGGATGATCCCGAGATCCGGATTCCGCGACGCTGCCTCGGCCGCGTAGGATCCCAGGATGTTGTAACCGAAGACGAAACGGCCATCGGCGACGCGTTCGACGATCGCCGACGTCGTGGAATAGAGTTTCACCCCGGCGGCGCCCATTGCCCCGACCAGGGTCCACAGGTCGGCATATTGCTCCTGATCACGCGAGAAAAACATGAACCCCACGCCCGACCGCTCGATGTCGTAGGTGCCGATGCGGCCGTGGATGGCGTCGGCATTCGCCTTCAGGTACTGAATCAGCTCGGCCCGGGTCGAGGGCGGTTCCCGTCCGGCAAAGCTGGGCTTGTGATAGATGAACACGGCCGGCTCATAGGTCAGGGCGTAGGCCGTGTTTCGCCAGTTCGCCCAGCGCGGCCACTCGGGGGAGAGCGGCAGATCGCTCTGCTGAGCGTAGCCATCATTGGCAAGCTTGACCTGGAGGTCCATCGACGACGAGAAGGCAAAATCGGCCGTCCGGCCCCCGGAATCGGTTTCCTTGACCACCCGGTCGTAGATGTCGACGGTCTGCAGATCCTCATAGGCTACCGCGACATCCGGATGGGCGGCCTGGAACGCGGCGATCATCGGCCGCGCCAGCGGCTCGTCCAGCGACGAGTAGACCGTGACCGTATTGGCGTTCCCGCTTCTATCCGGCGCGGGGTAGAGGCCCACCTGCGCAAAGGCGGGCGTCGCCAGAAACACAAGGACTGCGAGGTACCGGAACATGGCCAAGCATGCCTGTTGTCGGGCACGGTCCACAAGGGGGTGGGCAAGGCGAGGCTTGCGTTCTAGCCTGCCCGGCGGGAGCGAGGCATGCGCATATTGGTCGTTGAGGACAACACGACGCTGGCCAGCGGCATCGCCAGCGTGCTGCGCGCCGCGGGTTATGCCGTGGACGTCGTCCATGACGGGGTGTCGGCCGAGGCCGTGATCGCGACCGAGACTTTCGATCTGGTGATCCTCGACCTGACGCTTCCCGAGATGGACGGCCTCGACGTGCTGCGCGGGATGCGGGCGCGGCGCAACGCATCTTCGGTCCTGATTCTCACCGCACGCGGAGCCCTCGACGAACGCGTGCGCGGCCTCGATCTGGGGGCCGACGACTACATGACCAAGCCGTTCGAGGTCTCCGAGCTCGAAGCTCGCGTCCGCGTCCTGCTGCGACGGCAGAGCGGCCTCCACGATGCCAGCGTGTCGTTCGGCGACATCACCCTCGACACGGTCTCGCGCACCGTCTGGGCCTTCGGTCAGGCGCTGGACATTCCGCTTCGCGAATTCAGCGTGCTGGAAACGCTGCTGCTCAAGGGGGGCAAAGTCGTCGGCAAGCAGGCGATCATCGAGTCCCTCGCCGCCTTCGACGACGAATTGAGCGAGAATGCCGTCGAGCAGTATGTCTCGCGGCTGCGGCGGCGGCTGGCGCCCTATGCGCTGACCGTTCGCGTGGCGCGAGGAATTGGCTACTACCTCGACCGGATCATCGATTGATGGGCGCGCGGCGATACTCCCTGCGCCGCCGGCTGCTGGTCGGGTTGATGATCGCACTCCTCGCGATCGCCGCGGTCGCCATAGCGGACACCTGGCGGGAAGCACAGAGCACGGCCAATTCCGTCTCCGATCGTGTCCTGGCAGGCTCGGTGCTGGCGATTGCCGAACGCGTGATCGTCACCGAGGACGGAACGCTCGAGGTCGACGTTCCCTATGTTGCGCTCGAGATGCTGACCTCGGCGGCGCAGGATCGGGTGTTCTATCGGGTGGACGGACCGGCGGGCTTCATCACCGGATACCAGAACCTGCCGACGGCGGAGGAAGCGACGGCCGAGGTCGCCTTTTCGGACGCGGTGTTTCGGGGCGACGCCATTCGTGTCGCGGTGCTCGAGCGCGCCGCCTCGTCCGGGGTCAGCGCGATACCGTTCAGCGTGACCGTCGCCGAAACGACGATCGCTCGGACGCGTCTTGCCCAGTCGCTGCTCTTTCAAGCCGCCATTCGATTGGCGGTGCTCATCCTTGCGGCCGCGGCCATTCTCTGGTTCGCCATCAGCTCCTCGCTCGCCCCGCTCTATCGTTTGCGCGACGCCATCGCCAGGCGGGCGCTCGATGACCTCAGTCCAATCGAGCAGAGCGTCCCGCGCGAGGTGCAGGGCCTCGTCGATACCATAAATTCCTTCACGGCCCGGCTGTCGGCGGCGCTCGACGCACTGCGGCACTTCACCGGCAATGCGAGCCATCAGCTCCGCACGCCTCTCACCATCATCCGGACACAACTGGCTCTGGCGGCACGTGCCGACAACCCAAGAGACGCGCGGCAAGCGACACAGGCCGCCGACGCGGCGGTGGTCCTCGCCGAACGAATCCTCGCCCAGCTGCTCCTGCTCGCGCGGATCGACGAGGCCTCTTCCGATAGAATGCAATTCAAGTCGGTCGATCTGCTCAACCTTGCCCGCGAACAGACCGCAGAGCACGTCGCCCGGGCGCATGCTGCCGGGGTCGATCTCGGGCTCGAGGGGGAGGAAGCGGTCTTCGTGCGCGGCGACCCGATGCTGCTTGGCGAGATGCTCTCCAATCTCATCGAGAACGCCATCACCTATGCGGGTGACGGTGCCGAGGCGACGGTTCGCGTCCATCGCGACGGGGACATCGTGCTCGAGGTCCGCGACACCGGCAAAGGCGTCCCGCAGGATCAGGTGACGACACTGCGCCGGCGCTTCAACCGCGGCACAAGCGACAAGCCCGGAGCCGGATTGGGACTGCCCATCGTCGAAGAAATCGCAGGGCTCTTTGGTGGGGTCATGGCGGTCGAGTCTTCACCGGGGAAAGGCTTCCGGGTCGAAATCCGGTTTCCCGCCGCGCAGGCGGTGGCACGGTCAGGGAGCCCTGACTGATGGTCGGAAGTCAGGACCTTACTGCGCGGTCGGTGTCTCGAGCTAGCGCCTGCGGAACACCGGCGGGCGTTTTTCCTTGAACGCTGCCCTGCCCTCGCGGGCATCCTCGGTGGCAAAACAGATCGTCTGCAGGTCGCGCTCGTAGCCGATGGCGTCGGCGACGCTCATCTCCCAGGCGGCGCGCAGATTGAGCTTGGCCGTCTCGGCGGCGATCGGGGCGCGCGAGGCGATGGTGGCCGCGATCCGCTTGGCCTCCGCCAGCAGCCCTGACGGCGGCACGACCTTGCTGACGAGCCCCCAGCGCTCGGCGGTGCGGGCGTCGACCGGATCGCCGGTCATGATCATCAGCGCGGCGTTGGACGGGCCGACGGCATGGGCGAGGTTGACCGCCATGCCGCCGCCGCCGATCCAGCCGAGCTTGATCTCGGGCGCAGCGAAGCTCGCGTTCTCCGACGCAATGCGAATGTCGCAGGTCATCGCCGTCTCGAGGCCGCCACCGAAGGCATAGCCATTGACGGCGGCAATCGAGGGCTTGAGGAGCGCGCGGATGGCGTCGCAATAGTCCGGCCGGTTGCGGAAATTCCACGGCGTCTCGTAGTCATCGAGGGTCCGGATGTCGGACCCGGCGCAGAACGCCTTCTCGCCGGCGCCGGTGATCACCACGCAGCGCACGGCGTCGTCGGTGTTGAAGCCGTTGACCGCCGCGACCAGGGCCGCCGCCATCTCCGGCGTCATGGCGTTGAGCTTTTCGGGCCGGTTGATGGTGATGACGCCGACATAGCCGTCGCGCTCGACCACGATATTGTCGCTCATTTCTCACGCCCTCCCGTAGTGCTGCGGAACGTGTGGTCCCGAGCGGGGCCGCGATGGACGGGCGTCATTGCCCCGCTCCCACCGCTCCGCTCGCCAGCAGTCGCTCGATCTCGGCGGCATCGTAGCCGGCCTCGGCCAGCACGTCCCGGCTGTGTTCGCCCGCGAGGGGGGCGCCACGCTCGACGCGCGACGGGGTCTTCGAAAACCTGATCGGGAATCCCGGGGTCTTCACATGCCCCTCGGTCGGATGGTCGTATTCGACAAACGTGCCGTTGTGCTTGATCTGGGCGTCCTCGACGAGGTCGGCATAACCATAGACAGGACCGGCCCAGACGTCGGCGGCGCGGAACAAGGCGAGCCACTCGGCGGTGGTCTTGAGCTTGAGGCGCTCGCGCGTGCGGGCGAAAATCTCGTCGCGGAATTTCCAGGTATCGGTCTCGTCGTTCATGGTCAGAAAACTCGGCTCGCCGATCACCTGGCCGAAATTTTTGAGCGAAGGGAACGCGACGATCATGTAGCCGTCGGCGGTGGCGAAGGCGCCATAGGGCGAGCGGATGTAGGAGTGGGCGTGCGGCTCGGCCGAGCGGGCCTGCGGCTTGCCGCCGACGGTGAAGACCGACAGCTCCTGCATCTGGAGCGTGGTGATGGCGTCGAGCATGTTGACCTGCACGAGCTGGCCCTCGCCGGTGCGCTCGCGATGCAGCAGGGCGGCGAGAACACCTTCGAATGCCGTGTACGCCGTGACGGCGTCGACGAGGAACTGGCCGGCCGGCGTCGGCGGCTCGCCGGCGCGCCCGGCCGACAGCATGGCGCCCGACATGCCCTGCAGGATCAGGTCCTGACCCGGATTGTTGACGTACGGCCCGTCTTCGCCATAGCCCGAGATCGAGGCGTAGATGAGTTTCGGATTGATGGCAGACAGGGTCTCGTAGTCGACGCCCAGCCGCTTGGCGACGCCCGGTCGGTAGTTCTGCAGGAACACGTCGGCGGTCTTGACCAGATCGAGCAGCACCGCCTTGCCGTCCGGCGCCTTGAGATCGACCGCCAGCGAGCGCTTGTTGCGGTTGAGCGACAGGAACGAGACATTGACCTTGTTGCCGCGCGCCCCACCGGCCGCGGTGTGCCGCTGCCACTCACCGGTGATCGGCTCGACCTTGACCACGTCGGCGCCGAGATCGCCCAGGCGCTGGGCCGCAAACGGGCCGGCCATGGCGATGGAGCAATCGAGGACGCGATAGCCGCTGAGGATACCCATCGAAAGGTCTTTCACTGCATGACCCAGCCGCCATCAATATTGATGGTCTGGCCGGTGATGAAGGCGGAGGCGTCGGAGGCGAGGAACATCAGGAGGTTCGCGATGTCCTGCGGCGCGCCGCGGCGCTGGATCGCCTGGTGGTCATAGATGCGCTTTTCGTACGCGGCAAAGTCGGCATGGATCTTTTCGGCGTCGGTGGGAAAGGCGCCGGGTGAGATGGCATTGACGGTGATGCCGTATTTGCCGAACTCGCGGGCCCAGGCCCGGGCGAGCCCGATCAGCGCCCCCTTCGACTGCACATAGGGGGCAAGGTCGGACCAGCCGCCGGAGAACGTGACCGACGCAACGTTGATGATGCGGCCGCGCTTCGCCGCCTTCATGTGCGGCAGGGCGACCTGCACGCAGACGATGCCGGCCTCGACATTGATCCGCTGCACCAGCTGGATTTCCTCGAGCGTGAATGCCTCGAACGGTTTCGACGGATAGATGGCGGCGTTGTTGATCACCACGTCGAAGCCGCCCACCTCTTCGGAGATAGCCTCGAGAGCGGCGCGGAAAGTCGCGAGGTCCGACAGATCGAGCTGCTCGATCCGCAGGCCGGCGAGTTCATTGGCCGCTTGGCGCAGGGCGGCGACCTTGTGCGCATTGTTGTCGATGGCGATCACGTGCGCGCCGTTGCGCAACAGGTGCAGCGTGGTCTCGTGGCCGAGGCCGCCGGCCGCCCCGGTGTAGAGGATGGTCTTGCCCGCGAGCGAACCGAACACGTCGGCGCCGGGCGACAAGGCAATTGCCGTCACGAGCGCCCCCCGATCGTCCGAGGCATGTTGGACGGGACCGGGTAGTCCTCGTCCGGCTGCACCGCGATGGCGCGGATGCGCGCCTCGCTCGCCGCGATGGCGGCGCTGCCGTCAAGGATGCGGAACACGGAATCGTAGTGCCGCTCCTCGCCGTGCTCGAGCCAGATCATTTCGCCGCGCTCGCGGGCCGCGAGGTTGCCGAGCACGTGGTTGGTCGATGGCTCAATGCCGAGCGCGTACTGCCCCGCCTGGAGGTTCTGCCATTCATACTGGCAGGGGAACTGGTCCTTGCGGGTGGTGACTTCGAAGCCGAGCCCGATGCGGTCGTTGACCAGCGCCACCGGCACCTCGCCGCCGGCATCGGCGGCAAGCTCGTGCTGCCACACCTGCTCGTGGAAATTGTGCTGCGGCGCCGGCAGCGTACGGTAACCAACGCCGCGAGCCCGGTAGTCATCGCCGGCGTGGGCGGCCCAGACCACATCGCGGATCGGCGCGAGGTAGCGCGAGCCTTCGTCGAGCACGGGATGGGCGACGTTGATGTGATAACAGTACATGTGCGGCGTCTTGTAGAAGCCGTGATTGACGACGCGGTCGCTGAGCCGGATCGCGCTGGTGCCCACCTCCGCCTCGATGCGGCGGATCAGGTGCAGGTCCTCGCCGAACACCGCCGATTGCTGCACCACGCCCTCGGCCCACAGGAAGCAGCGGTCGCCCTCCCAACGCTCGCCATAGCCGGTGAGGCGCGCCGGTATCGTGCTGACCCGGCCGTGCAGCGAGTGCTTCACCGTCTGCTTGGGCGAATAGACATAGGTGTCGGCCGGCACCTCGTTCATGAACAGGATGTGGTCGAGGCCGCAGGTGACCAGCAGCCCCGAGAACGAACGCGCCCAGGCGAGCCCGCCCTCGCCCTCGTATTCATGCAGGCCGGGATGGCGGAAGCCCGCCGGCGAATGCCAGCCGATGGCCTGCCCCTTATAGTCGCAATCGGCAATGTCCATCGCCCGGTCGACCAGCACGGTGAAGCGCAGGCCGCTGCCGGTGCGAAACTCCAGGAGGCGGATACCGCGCTCGACGCCGTCGCCCAGCTCCATCAGGCGCACGCCGGCGAACTGCGACAGCATGCCCGAGCGGGCTGCCACCTCCTGACGCGTCATCGCTTTGCCGAAGAGATCCACCATCTCGATTCAATCCCGCAAGAGAACAAACAGTCACCGTTTCCCGGCGGAGACACCCGCCAGGAAGGTCGTTCCAGGTATGCCTTCGACCCTAGAGGCCGTGCGCCTTGAACTTCCCATCGAGGAATTTCTTGGAGCGCGGCACGTCCGCTTCATCGAGATGCTCGATGATCACCGCAATGTTCGGATGCTTTTCCGACAGGCGTTTCAGGTAGAGATCGTAGTTCAGCGAGCCGGTACCCGGCGCGTTGAGCACGATCTCGCCCACGCCGCGGAACGTGTGCGAGGCGAGCGCACCGTCATCGCCGATGTCGGCGTGTTTCTCGCTCTTGTCGGCGCCGGCGCGGGCGACGTCCTTGGCGTGCGCGATCTTGACCTTGTCGGCCAGCGTGTCGAACACCTGGTTCAGCACCTTGTCCATGCTGTCGATGTTGTGGGTCTCGAAATAGTTGGTCGGGTCCATCAGGAGCCCGAGGCCCGGATGATCGACCTGGGCGAACATCTTGACCGTCTCTTCCACCGAGCCGACGACGTTGTTCACATAGGTCTCGAGCAGGAACATCGAGCCATGGTCGTAGGCTTCCTGGGCCAGCTCGGCAATCACTCTGCGGCAGGTCTCGAAGCCCTCTTCCGACTTGTTCTTGGGATCGCTCATCCACTCGGATTCGGTGTTGTAGGTGCCGGTCTCCGAAATCACATAGGGCGTTCCGAAGGCGCGGGCGTTCCGGATCAGCTCCTTAAGCCGGTCGACATTGGCCTTGCGATGCGCGAGGTCGGGATGAATGATGTTGGTGTAGCCCGAAAGGCAGCAGATCGGCAGGTCATGGTCGCGGAAGGTATCGCGCACCGTCTTGGCCTTGTCGGCGGTGATCTGCCCGGCGCTGAGATCGATATCCTTGAAATGGAGATCGAGCTGCACGGTGTTGAAGCCGTGGGAGCGGATGCGCTTGGCTGTCTCCTCGAGACCGTAAGGAAAGTAGCCGGTGAAAATGCCCGATTGCATCATGATGGAGTCCTCCTCTTATTTCGTTGCGATTTCGCTGAGCTTGACCGTGCGGCCTTCCGCCATCGAGCGGTAGCCGGCCTCGACCAGCGCCATGGTCTTGACGTTGTCGGCGACGTTGAGCTCGGGCGTCTTTTTGGCCCGCAGCGCATATTGCAGCTGCTCCATCACGCCGATGAAAGCATGCGGGAACCACGTGGTTTTCCACTTCGGGGTGACCCATTTGCCGCCGGTGGCCCGCTTAGAATTGTAGGTGAGGGTCGACGGCTTGCCGTCGGGCCAGCCGATGGTGCCCTTGGCGACGCCATCAGTTCCCTCGACCCGCCAGGCGATGAAGATGTCGTTGTCGTAACCCGCCTCGCGCGGACCGCTCCACACGTCCTCGAGCGACAGCGCCAGAACGCCGGTCTTGAACTCCAGCGTCGAGACGACGATGCCGTCCTTGTGCTTGAAAGTGGTGCGGGGGTCCTGCCGCGACTGACTGGTTATTTCCTTCGGCTCGCCGAACAGGAAGCGCAGCACGTCGAGGTGATGGACGCTCATATTTGAGAGCGTCAGCCGGTCGTACTTCTCGAGGAACGTTTGCCAGTGGGGGATGGCGTGCATGTCGATCTGGGCGAAGACGATCTCGCCCAGCTCGCCGGCGTCGATGATCTGCTTGAGCACGCGCATCGACTGGTCGAAGCGCATGTTCTGGTTCACCGACAGGACCTTGCCGGCGGCCTTGGCTTCGTCGCGCAGCTTGATCGCTTCGCCGAGCGACAAAGCCAGCGGCTTCTGTGCGAGGATCGCCTTGATGTGCTTCTGCTTGAGCGCCAGGCGGATCAGCGCCGGCTGCTGGTCGGGTGGATAGGCGAGGTCGACGATCTCGATCGAGGTATCTTCGATCAGCGCCCTGGGCGTCTCGTGCACTTTTGCAATGCCGTAGCGCTTGGCGATGGTCTTGGTCTTGGCGACATTGCGCGAGGCGATGGCGCCGACCTTGAAGCCGGCCTGGCGATAAGCGTCGAGGTGTACCTCGGACATGATCATGCCGCCGCCGATGCAGCCGATCATATAGCCCTTCTCGCGGATTTCGACGTCGGGTTGGAATTTCAGAACCATGGCGCTCCCCTCAGGTCCCAGGACGGGCCAACGATTGGCCGTCTGCAGCAAAGAAGTGGACAGCCGCCGGGTCGACCGCGAGGCCCACCCTGCTGTCGGGTTCGACACGCGGCTGCCCGCGCAGCAGCGCGCGCATCCGCTCCGCTCCAGCCTGCAGTGTCACGACCGTGAAGCCGCCGAGCGGCTCGACCTCGAACACGGTCGCATCGGAACCCGGAACGATGCCGAGATTCTCCGGACGGACGCCGACGCGCGTCGTGCCCTTGGGCACAGCCGCACTGGGCAGCGAGATCGCGCCGGCCGCCAGCTCGATCGCGTCCCCGACCGCCGTCGCATCGAGGATGTTGATCATCGGCGCACCCAGCAGCCGGGCCACATAGTCGCTTGCCGGGCGGTCATAGGCGTCCGCGGGCCGCGCGATCTGCCGGATCTTTCCGCCCTCGAGAATCGCCATGCGGTCGGCCACCGACATCGCCTCCTCCTGGTCGTGCGTCACGTAGATCAGGGTGCGCCCCAGATCGGCCTGGATGCGCTTGAGCTCGACCCGGGTCTCCTCGCGAAGGCGCGCGTCGAGCGCCGAGATCGGGTCGTCCATAAGGTACGCGACGGGGTCGCGCACCAGCGCCCGGGCAATGGCCACGCGCTGGCGCTCGCCGCCCGACAGGTGGGCCGGAAACTTGTGAAGGATATGAGTGATGTGCAGCTTCTCGGCGACCTCGCCGACGCGCTTGCCGATGGTCGCCGGATCGATCTTGCGCTCGATGAGCGGAAACTTGACGTTGTTTTCCGCCGTCAGGTGCGGGAAGAGCGCCAGGTTCTGGAACACCATGGCGACATTGCGCTCGGCCGGCCCGACGGTGTTCACCGGCCGGCCGTCGAACAGGATTTCCCCGCTGTCGGGTCTTTCGAGCCCTAACACCAGCCTGAGGATCGTCGATTTGCCGGAAAGCGGCGGACCGAAGAAGCAGAAGAACTCGCCGTCTTCGACGCGGAAGCTTGCTTCGTCGACGGCCAGCGTGTTGCCGAAGCGCTTGGTGACGGAGCGGAACTCGATCGACGCCATGGCTCAGGCCTCCCCGATGGCGCGGCCGGTCGACCGGTCGAAGAGGCGAACGGCCGCGTCCGCGGGCACCATGTGCGCGGCCCCTCCGGCATGCAGCGGAACATCGTTCTGGAAGACAGCCTTGCCGGCCGCCTGCCCGGCGTCGAAATGGACGACCGTGCGCGAGCCGATGCGCTCGATGAAGGTCACCGAGGCGGCAATGCCCTGGCTGTCGGCCGCCAGACTCAGCTCCTCGGGTCGGAACCCGAACCAGACATCCTGAATGCCCTGTGCGTAGGCAGCCTTGGCGGCGCCGCGCGGAAGCGGTCGGGACACTCCGGCGGCACCCAGATCGGCGACGATGTTTCCATCGGTCTCGCGCAGGCTCGCTGGCAACAGGTTCATGCCGGGCGAGCCGATAAAGCGGGCGACGAACACGTTCGCCGGATTGTTGTAGACATCGAGTGGCGTGCCGACCTGCTGCAACACGCCGTGGTCCATGACAGCGATACGGTCGGCCATGGTCATGGCCTCGAGCTGGTCGTGGGTCACATAGACCATAGTCTGCTTGAACTGCCGCTGCAGGTGCTTGAGTTCGGTGCGCATCACGGCGCGGAACGCTGCGTCGACATTGGAGAGCGGCTCATCGAGCAGAAAGATCGCCGGCTGGACAATTGCCGAGCGCCCTATCGCAAGCCGTTGGAGAATATTGACCGAGAGCTTGGCCGAGGGCCGGTCGAGGAACGGCGCCAATTGCAGGAAGTCGGCAATCGCAGCCACCCGCTTGTCGATCTCGGGCTTGGGGACGCCGCGTACCTTGAGGCCATAGGCCAGGTTTGCCCGCACGCTCATGTGGGTGAAAATGGCGTAGTTCTGGAACACGAAGCCGACGCCCCGGCGGGTCATGGGGACATCGGACACGTCGCGCTCGCCAAAGAGGACGCGGCCGGTCGTCGCACCCTCCATGCCGGCAATGATGTTCATGGTGGTCGACTTGCCGCAGCCGGACGGTCCGAGCAGGGCGAGAAACTCGCCGTCGTGCACGTCGAGGTCCATCTGCTTGATGGCCTGGAAGCTGCCGAAATGCTTGGTCAGGCCCTTGAGGTGAATCGAGCTCATGAAGCGGCCTCGCGCCGCTTTGTCTGTCGCGCGATGGCGATGCCGAGGGCCACAGAGAGCGAAATGAGAACAACGAGGGCGATCGCGGCGACGTAGCCCCAGCTCAAATCGTTGGTGGTCAGCTTGTAGATGAAGACGGAGATCGTTTCGGTGGCCGTGCCGGGACCGCCGGCCGTCATGATGTAGAGCGTGTCGAAGATCTTGAAGTTCTCGATCAGCCGGATGGCCAGCGCGATGACGATGATGGCGCGCATGCGCGGCAGCATGATGGTGACGAAGCGCTGCCACCAATTTGCGCCGAGCAGGGTTGCGGCCTTCAGCTGATCGTCGGGCACACCGAGGAGACCGGCAAGCAGGATGAGGAACATCAAGGGCGTCCACTGCCAGATATCGGCGACGGCGACGGCAATGAAGGCGAGGCTGGGGTTGGAGAGCCAGGCGATCGCGACGTTGTGTCCGCTGATGGCCGAGGCGATGTTGTTCACTGGCCCCCCGGACTGGAACAGCATGAAGAACATGTAGCCGGCGACGGCGGGCACCACCATCATGGGCATGAGCAGGATGGAGTAGAACACCCGCTTGCCGCGAAAATTATCCATGAACAGGATGGCGAGCGCCAGGCCGAGCAGGAACTCGGCGGGGACGCAGATCGCCATCACCAGCAGGGTTCTGAGCAGAGCGCTCCACCAGCGGGCGTCGACGGCGAGATTCAGATAGTTGGCAAAATTGTTCCAGAGCGTCCACGCGTCCCACCAGCCGCGGCCGCTGAGCGGCGACCAGCTGGTCAGGCTGATGTAGAGCTGCATCAACAGCGGGAACACGGCGATGAACAGCACGAGGATCTGCGCCGGCAGCGTCAGATAGAGGCCGAGGCGCCTGTCGGCGCGGTCGGCATCGTCGGCGGCAATCGCCAGTGTCGCCTCGGTTTCCGCAAAGCTCGTCATTGCTTGAGCGCCCCGAAGGTGAGCCCGCGAACGAGGTGGCGCTGGATGGCGATGCCGGCGATCACCGGCGGCACGGCCGCGATCAACCCGAGGGCCGCCTTGGCGCCGTAGAGCTGACCGGTCATCGAGGACGACAGCGAGGCCATGTAGACCGGAATCGTCGCCCACTCGCGATTGGTGAGCAGCAGCGCGATCAAATAGTCCGACCAGTTGAGGATGAAGACGAACAGCGCCGAGCTGGCGAGCGGCGCCGCCATCATCGGCAGCGTCACCTTGAGAAAGACGCGAAACCGCGAGCAGCCTTCGACCAGGGCCGCCTCCTCGATCTCGCGCGGGAAATCGTCGAAGAACGTCTTCATCAGCCAGAAGGCGAAGGGCAGCGTCACGATGCCATAGATCAGGGCCAGGCCGAACCAGGTGTCGTTGAGTTTGAGGAACGTCCACATGACCATGACCGGGATCATGACGGCCATCGGCGGAAACAGCCGCAGCTGGAGCAGCGCCAGTGGCAGGTTGCCGCCCGCCTTGAATCGCGACAGGCCATAGGCGGCGGCCGTCCCGGCGCCCATCGCGATGAGCGTTCCGAAGCCGGCCGAGAGCAGCGAACTCAGGATCGGCTTGGCGGCCGTACGTTCCAGCGCCACGATCAGCGCGGTCGAACTCTGCCCGAAGATGAAGCGGAAATTGTCCAGCGTCGGGCTCTTCGGCCACCAGGTCAGGTTGGCGCCGGTCGCCTGCCACTCCGCCGTCGGCTTGAAGGCCATCGACGTCATCCACGCGATCGGCACCAGCGTAATGGCGACCGCCAGCGCAATGGCGGCGTAGCGGAAGACTTCAAAGGCGATGGGGCGGCGCATCTTGGTCACTTCTGAAAAATGGGGCGGCGGGCCCGGGAGAAGCCCGCCGCCGGGATCGCGATCAGCCGATCGGATCGACGACTGTCGGCCACGCCGCCTTGTTGGTCTTGATCGCCTCGAGCATCTTCTCGGAGCCGATCTTGTCAAAGGTCTGCTTCCACGAGGCTGCGGTATCCGCCATCGCCTGCTGGGCTGTCTTGGCGCCGGTCAGGGATGCGACGAGATTTTCGTCGAGAGCGCTGTGGAATGCCGTTGCACCCGCGAAGTTGATCGAGGGTACCGTGCGAGCGACCGACTCGCGCACGACGTCCATGTGGTAGTCGTGATAGGTCTGGCGCACGAGCGGATCGGCGAAGTTCGAAAGCTGGAACGGATCGAAGTAGCCGCCCGGATTGGCCGTCATCCACGAGTAGATGCGCGACGAGCCGAGCCACTGCAGGAGCAGGTAGGCGGCTTCCGGGTTCTTGGACTGGGCCGAGATCGAGGCCGAGAGGTTGAACCACAGGACCGTGCGGCGCACGAGCCCGCCGTCGATCTCGCGGCCCGGCGGCAGGAACGAGCCGACCTTGCCGGTGATCACCGAGCCGGTATTGCCGGCATTGTCGAGGAACTTGGGCAGGTTGGAGAAGGCGCAGGTCATTGCCGCGCCGCCCTGACCGAAATTGCCGTACTGCTCCGGCCAGCTCCAGGAGATGGCATCGGGCGACTTGTATTTGAGCGAGTCGATGTATTCCTGGGTCGCCGCAACGCCGGCATCGGAGGTGATCAGCGGCGTGCCGTCGTCGGCGAACAGGAACTGGTTGGGCGACGCCATCGAGGTGAAGCGCTGGTACCAGTTGGTGTAGCCCCAGCCCTGGGTCCTGAGGTCGGTCGAGCCGAGCATGTTCTGGTCGGGCCGGAAGAAGAACGTCGAAATTTCGTCGAGCTGCTTGAAGGTCCTGGGCGGCGCCAGCTCGTAGCCGAATTTGTCGGCGAAGGCCTTCTTCTCGTTGGCGTCGCCGAACAGGTCGGTGCGGTAGTTCCAGGTCTGGAAGTCGCCGTCGAGGCAGACGCCATAGGTCGAGCCGCGGTACTGATTGAGCAGCGAAACGCCTTTGGCGCCGTTGACGTAACCCCGCTCGGGATCGTCCCACTCCGGCTTATGGGCCGCAACGAAGTCGTCCATCTTGACGATGCCGCCGGTCTCGGCGAGATCGCCCAGGCGGTTCCATTCGACGGCGTAGATGTCGAACTGGCCGGCATTGGTGGAGATGTCCTGCATGGTCTTGGTGAATTCCTGACCATTGGGCATCGGGACGATGTCGAGCGCGATCCCGGTTTCCTTCTCGAACAGCTCCTTGATCGAAGGCGCACCGGCCGGGAAGGGCTGGGTCAGCTGGCCGATGGAGCCATCCGACAGCCCGAGGACGATCTTGTCGGGTGCCTTGCCGGCGCCCTTCAGTTCCTTGAGGGCCTCGATGGCCCTGCCTTCTGGAGTGTCGGGGCCGTACTGGTAGCGCTCAGCGCCCTCGAAGCCCGTGGGCCCGCCGATCATGCCGGGTGCAAGCGCATCGGCTGCAAAGGCCCGGCCGGGCCGGATGAATTGTGGTGCGATGCCGATGGTGGCGGCCAGAAGCGCGCCCGACCCAGCGGTCGACAGGAATGTGCGCCGCGAGACGCGGTGATCTTTTGTCATGATGTCCTCCCTTGCGGCCCGCGCCTTGCTCAGCGCCCCTCAGACCGATGAGGCACAATGATTGACCAATCAAATCATGTCAACTGCTACTGATCGATAGACATCATTTCCCATCGAGCCGGGGCGCACCCGCCTCCAGAGTCCGACAGAATCTTGAATCTGCAGCGCAATTCTTGGCGGTCACCGCACGACCCTGTGCGAAAACGCGATCGAGTGGATCACATCAATTTACATCATGACTGCCGGGTGATAGCGCTTGGGAAACCAGCGGTGACCGGGAGGGCCCGTCGAAGTTGCGCTCGACCCTGATGGATGTGGCTCGCGAAGCCGGTGTTTCCAGCGCCACGGTGGATCGCGTCCTCAATGGACGCACCGGGGTGAAGCCGCGCACGCGCGACGTCGTGCTCGATGCGGCGCGCCGGCTGGGCTATGTCGCCGCCGAACCCCTGGGGACGACGCCGTTGCCGGGCACCGGCCTCAGCCCGGTTCGGCTGGATTTCGTTCTGCCCGCCGGCTCCAACAGCTTCATGCTGAAGCTTGGCGCCGAACTGAGGACGCAAGCGGTCGAGCGCGCCGATATCGACAGCCGCCTCCACCTGATCGAGGGCTTCAACCCGGACACGCTGGCCAGCAAGCTCGGCGAACTCGAGGGCCGCACCGGCGGTGTCGGGGTCGTGGCCATCGACCACCCCACGGTGCGCGACGCCATTCGCAATCTGGCGCGGAGCGGCGTTCCAATCGTCACCCTGGTGTCCGATATCCAGCACGTGCCTCGCGTCGGATATGTCGGCATTGACAATCGCTCGGCCGGGCGGCTTGCCGGATACATCATGTTCCGGTTCCTCGGCCCGGGGCATCACAAGGTGGCGCTGTTCGCGGGCTCCGTGTCCTATCGCGGCCACGAAGAGCGCGAGATGGGCTTCCGCCACATCGTCTCGGAACACCCCGACAACATCGAGATCGTGAGCTTTTCCGAAATCCGCGACGACGACGAACGCGCTTACGAGGCGACGCGGCAGCATCTGGCACAGCATGCCGATCTGTCGGCGATCTACAATATCGGGGCCGGCAACCGCGGCATTGCCCGAGCCCTCGAGGAATCCGGGCGCGCCGGTCAGGTCGTCTTCGTCGGCCACGATCTGACCGAGTACACCAAGCAGTATCTGCTGTCGGGAGTGATGGACGCGGTGATCGACCAGAATCCGCGCGTCGAGGCGCGCGAGGCGCTCGAGCAGCTGTATCGCGCAAACCGCGGCCTGGGTTGGAGTGCGCACCCCCTGAGAACGCAGATCATCGTCAAGGAAAACCTGCCCGACGAATTCACCTAGCCCTCAATCGAGGTGAAACATTTCGGGCAGCATCGACCACCATTCGCCATCGGCGGCCGAGGTGAGGCGCGCCTGGCAGGGATCGGTGAGAGCCAGCCAGCGCCTGGTGACCGATTGCTCGCCCAGCAGCGTCATGTCGGCGGCGTAGTCGGTTCCGGTGTATTCCCAATAGCCGAACAGCAGGTTCTCGGGCTCGCGCAGGAAGATCGAGTAGTTGCGGATGTTGGCCGCCGCGAGCGCCGCGTTCATCTCGGGCCAGGGCTCGGCGTGCAGCGCCCTGTACTCGGCGAGCCTGTCCGGCCTCACGCCGATCACCATGGCCATGCGCTGCACGGTCATCGTGTTCGCTATTCCTTGGTCCCGCCGGCGGTCATGCCGGTCACCAGGAAGCGCTGCGCGAACAGGAACACGATCATCACCGGGGCAATGGCGATGAGAGTTGCGAGCGCCAGCGAGGATAGCGAGATCGTGGTCGACGCCGCATTCGTCGGATTGAACGCGGGGACGTTCGACAAGAGCTCGGCGAGGCCGACCTGGATCGGTGCCTTGCGTCCGGGCAGCGTGACGTAGGGCAGGAAGTAGTTGTTCCAGTTGCCGGTGAAGTTGAAGAAGCCGACCAGCGCGATGACCGGCGTTGCGAGCGGCATGGCGATCCTCATGAACACCTGGACCTCGCTCGCCCCGTCGATGCGGGCGGCGTCCAGCAGGTCGCGCGAGATGGCGGTCGAGAAGTAGATGTAGGTAAGGTAGACACCGAACGGGAAAAACGAGAAAGGCAGGATGGCGGCGAGCGGATTGCCGATCAGCTTGACGGCGCTGAGCTCGAGGAAAATCGGCAGCACCAGAGCGGTGCTGGGAACGAGCATGACGATCAGCGTCGCGGCCAGCAGCGCCTTGCGGCCCCGGAACTCGGTGAGCGCCAGGGCGTAGCCGGCCGGGATGCTGACGACGAGCGCGATCGCGAGCGCCGCAAGGCAATAGAATGCCGAGTTGCCGATCCAGGTCCAGATCAGGCCGCCCTGGAAGGTGACGAGGCTGCTCCAGTTGGCGACGAGCGTATCGACGCTGCCGAACGCAAACGGCGCCTCCAGCAGAAGCTGGCGGTCGGTCTTGGTGGGCGCGATCAGCAGCCAGACCAGCGGGACGACGAAGAACAGGGCGAAGACGATTAGCAGGAGGATCGCAAACGCCCGACCCAGCCACGCAGCGGGCGAAAGATCGTGCGCGCGCGCCGCCGCACCGCTCATGTCAGACGCGCTCAAACAGGCCACCCTTGAAGACGAAGAAGATGCTGAGCCCAAGCGAGACGATCAGCAGCACCAGCGAGATGGCCGCCGAGCCATTGAAGTCGCTTTGCTTGAAGGCGTAGAGGAAGGCGAGCTGGTTGAGCGAATAGTCCTGCGAGACCACGCCGCGGCTCGCCTGCGAGAGGACCCGTGGCTCGACGAAGAGCTGCGTGCCGCCGGCGAAGGAAAGGATCACCATGTAGGCGATCCACTTGCGCATGAGCGGAATCTGGATCGACCACGCGGTGCGGATCGGACCGGCGCCATCGACGCGAGCGGCCTCGATCAGGTCCTTGCTGATGTTGTTGAGGGCGCCGTACATCACCACGATCCAGCCGCCGGCGCCGGTCCAGAAGGCGATCACCGCGAGGACGAACGGAAGCCGGTCGGCCTGCACCGCCCCGACCAGCGAGTTGAGGCCGAGCCCGTGCAGAACAAAGGCGACGGGGCTCACGGTCGGGTCGAGCACGAACAGCCAGAGCATCACGCTCGAGGCGCCGGCAAGGGCACCGGGGATGTAGTAGAGAAAGCGCATACTGGTCGAGAGCCAGCGTACGCCGATCGAGTGGACGATGAGCGCCAGCAGCACGACGAGGACGACGAGGCTCACCAGCCATACCACGAGGAACAGGCCGACATGCTCGACGGCCGGCAGGAAGCGATAGTCCTTGAAGACCCTGATGAAGTTGTCGAAGCCGGCGAAGGCGCCGCGCTTGGTGAAGGCGAGATAGATCGCGTAGAGCGACGGTAGGACGCCGAAGACCACGAGCAGGAGCGTGTAGAGACTGACGAACACAAGGCCGATGCGGCCTTGTGCGCGCTCGACGCTGCCGTTTCGCGATTTGGCCAACTGCCCACCCCGTAAGGGGCGGGCAGCTGTCTGGTCGAGAATGGTCAAGTCCTAGGACTCCAAAACACCGTTCCGGTGGATCAGATCATTCGACCGTGTAGCCGACGACCTGCGCTTCGTTCTTCATTTCCTGCTGCCAGTCGGCGGCAAGGTCGGCCATGGTCTTGCCGGAGGCAAGGCCGGGCGTGATCACTTTGGCCCAGGCGGTCTCGGGCGAGAAGTTGGGGTAGCCCCAGCCGCTCCAGACGCTCGCCGCAGCGGCGGAGATCGCCGCCTTGAAGTCGCCGGCATAAAAGCCGCTCGAGGCCTGGGCGTCGAGCCATTTGTCGGCGGCCGATTTGTAGGCCGGCAGGCCACCTGTGCCCGCAGTCTTCTCGTCGCTGACGATGAACTGCAGGAAGACCTTGACGGCATCGGCGTTGGCCGTGTGGCTGGAGGCATACCAGACGCCGCCGCCGACGTTGCCGGTGACCTTGGCGCCGTCCGTCCAGTAGAGCGGCGGAGCGGCAACCCAGTCGCCGGCCTTGGCGTTGACGCCACCCGGATTCTGGAACAGAGCGCCGGCGTACCAAGCTGCGCCGGGGATCGCGACGAGATGGTCGGCGGTCGCGACGAAGGCTGCGCCGAACAGGCTGTCGAGCGTCAGCGTCTTGTTGGCCACCATGTGGTCGATCAGATTGTTGACCTTCACGGTGTTCGCCGCGGCGGTGTCGGATTTGAACGTATCGCCATCGACCTGGAAGATCGGTGCCTCGCCGCTCCAGTAGTAGACGTAGGGGCCCTCGAAGCTATCGCCGATGGCGCCAAGGAAATAGCCCGGATGGTCGGCCGCCAGCTTGTCGCCGAGCGCCTGATAGTCCTCCCAGGTCGCGGGCGGCGCGTAACCGAACTGATCGAGCAGCGCCTTGTTGTACCAGAACAGAACCGGCGCGAGGTCGTTGCGCAGACCATAGACCTTGCCGTCGACGGTGACCGGGTCGAGGGCGCCGGGGGTGAAGCCGTCGAGGAAGGCCTGATCGAGGAAGCCCTCGTTGAGGACCTGTGCGAAGGCCTGCACGCCGTTGGTCTCCTTGGAGGCCCATGCGGCGTCGTTGTTCTGCGTCGAGAACACCACATCCGGCCAGCCCTCGCCGGCCTGGTCGGCGAGGCCGATCTTGGTCTGGAAGGTGCCCGATGCGCCCGACGACCCATCGTCGACGATCAGGTTGACCGTGATCTCGGGGTGGGCCGCCTGGAACGCCTCGACGGCGGGTTGACGCGTAGCGTCAGCCCAGACCGTGAGTTCGGCGGACAGCGCCGGACTTGCGGCCATGAGGGCGGAAAGCCCAACGATAATGCGCGTGAGTTTCATGTCGTCTCCTCCTTGAAGTTTCGCGACGCGGCTCAGGGCCGGCTCGCCGCCAGTTTTGGCGCGTGGGTCACGCGCGGGTTGAAGGGAGCTTCGCCGATTTCCATCCTCGGCAGGAGTTTTGGCCGCGACCAGTCGCGCCGCGCAGTCTCGTTCAGCACGAGGCCGTGGCCGGGGCGGTCGGGGGCATAGGCCCAGCCGTCGCGGATCTCGACGGGCTGGTCGACCAGGTGATCGAAATTCTGGAACGAATATTCGAGCCATTCGACTTCGGGCAGCGCACAACCGGCGTGCACGCCGACCTCCAGAAAGGTATTCCCGATCGAGACGGGGATGCCCGTGTCGGCCGCCAGCCAGCCGATGCGCATAACGTCGGTGACCTGGCCGTGGATGTTGAGGATGTCGGTGCCGCCCGCCTGCATGAGCTGGCGCTTTCCGGTCGCATCGAGGTACTCGCCCGAATTGATCAGCGTCCACGAGGCGCCCGCGCGCAGCTGGCGCAGACCCTCGAAATCGTTGCGGAGGATCGGGTCTTCGACCCAGATCAACTCGTGGCCCGCCTTGCGGATGGCCTCGAGTTTGACCAGCGCCTCCTTGGCGCCCCAGGCTTCGTTGGCATCGATCATGACGCCAGCCTTCGGGCCCACGACTTCGCGCAGCAGTTCGAGCCGGTGCAGGTCCCGCTCGAAATCGGGATGCCCGACCTTGATCTTGAAGGCCTCGTAGCCGATCGAGGCGGCGTGTCCGAAGAACGCGGCGAATTCGTCGTCCGAAAGGTGGAAATCGAGGCCGCTCGCATAAGCCCGGATGCGCTCGCGCCGGCTGCCGAGGAGCCGATGCAGCGGCAGGCCGACCTGTTTGGCGGCGAGGTCCCACAAGGCAACCTGCAGCGCTTCGTGGAACGGCAGCGTGAAAGCCCGTTGCTGGCCGCCCCGGGGGCGGCCGACGGCGTGCGCCAGACCGGCAGGCGGTTGTCCCTCGAGCGACGGCCATGCCTCGGACGCGAAGACGCGCTCGATCTCGGCCTGATCGGGGAGCGGAAAAAACAGTGTCTGAATGAACCCCAGACCGACTGCGCCGGTATCGGCAATCAGCTCCAGTGCCGCTACATTGGCGTCGTCGGCCCGCACCTGGCTGTCGCCGATGACCCGGTCGCGGGCGAATTGGAAACGCGTAATGCGGAATTCTTTGAGGCGCATGGTCTCTCTGATAGACTAAAGTTCTCATCTGATATATCAGACGATAGACGTAATAGACCAATTCGACGGGGGCGTGCAAGTGGCTGAGCGCGGAGAATTGTCGGATGTGGTCGAGATTGCCGGCCATGGACGTTTGAGCGACCTCGCCTACACGCGCATCCTCGAGACGCTGTTCGAGCGCAAAATTCCGGCCGGCGCTTTCGTTTCGCAGAACGATCTGGTCAAGCTGCTCGGCATTCCGGTTGCCCCGCTGCGCGACGCGCTGCGGATCCTCGAGACCGAGGGGGTGCTGACCATCCACCCGCGATCGGGCATCCAGTTCGTCAAGCCAGGACTGGAGTTGACCCGGTCGACCTATCAGTTCCGCAGCATAGTGGAGCGCGCGGCCGTCGCGGTCTTTGCCGAGACGGCCGACGAGGACCTGATGAACGAGATCGAGCGGCGACACCTGGACCTCATGCGCCAGATCGAGGCCGGTGGCTTGACCGATGCGGCAAAGCTCGAGATCGAGGCTCTCGAGCAATTGCTCCACAACTCCATCATCGCGAGCCTCAGCAATCCCCTGATCGAGACCAGCTACAAGCGCATGCACAACTATCTTCGGCTGGTCCGGCTCGATCGCAAGCTGACCACGCCGCTGGCGCTGCGTTCGTTGCGCGAGCACATGGAGATCATTCTGGCCTGCAAGGCGCGCGATCCGGAGAAGGCCGCGGCGGCGCTGTCAGCCCATTTCACTGCGGCGCTGCAACGCCACATGGGGATGTTCTAGAACGCCCAACGTCTAGGGATTCTACTCGGCCGCCGCCAGACGATTTGCATCGATGATGGCTCTGATTTCGGCGCGGCAGGACCCGCAATTGGTGCCGGCCCCGGTGCAGGCGCCGACGGCTTCCACCGTCGCGCAGCCTTGGTGCGTGACCGCGTTGGCGATGGTGATGCTGCCAACCGACAGGCAGGCGCAGATGATCGCGCCAGCGTCGGGAACATCGGCGCCAGGACGGCCGGCGAGAATGGCGCCGCCGTCGACTTTCGTGGCCAAGAGCTGGTCTGCGGCCCATTGCCGCGAGACGAGAACCGGGTCGGGCGACAGGAAGATTGCGAGGCTGAGGCGACCGCCTTCCATCCACGCATAGTTGCGCCGGCCGGAACGTGCATCGACGAGCGACACCAGATCGATATCTGCAGGCATACCGAAGGCATCGTGGACCCATGCGTCCCAATCGCCCGGTTCGGACGCAAACCCGAGTTCGCCACGCAGGCCGTCCCGCGTCTCCGCGATCGCCCAATAGTCTGCGCCGGTCAGGTCCGGCCGGCGGCGGGCAACGAAGAAGCCATACATGGCTGCCTGCAGGGGCTCGACGTTGACGAGGGCCATCTTGAGCGCCGGCTGACCCGAGATCGGGTCGACCTTGGCGGGTGCGAGGGCGTCGACGCGAGCGTTGGAGGCAAACTGATCCGTCCAATGCATCGGCACGAAGACGTGGCCGCGCTGCTGGCGCTCGGTAATCAGTGCGCGGACCAGCGCGGCGCCATGCTGGTTCTCGAGGCGAACCAGCGTGGCCCCCCGAATGGAGTGCGCAGCGGCATCGTCGGGATGCATCTCGACAAAGGGCTCGGCCATGTGGGCCGAGAGCCGGGCGGCTTTGCCGGTGCGCGTCATGGTGTGCCAATGATCCCTGACGCGGCCGGTGTTCAGAATGAACCGGCCGGGGGCGGGGCGGAACGGCGGCGGTGGGACGACGGCAACGAAGTTCGCCCTTCGGTCCGTGGTAAAGAACCTGCGATCGCCGAACATGCGCCCGGTGCCGCGCGGCCGAACCGGCCATTGCGCGGGCTCGAGTGTGGCGTAGTCCTTGCCGCCGAGACCGCTCAGATCGAAGTCGCGCGCGCCGTCGTTCTCGAAGGCGGAGAGCGCGACGTGCTCGGCGAAGACTTCGGCAGGGCCGGCGAAGTCGAAGGCTGCGTCAAAACCCATGCGCTTGGCGACTTCCGAGATGATCCACCAGTCGGGTCTGGCATCGCCCGGTGCCCGGGCAAAGGGACGCTGGCGGGAGACCCGGCGTTCCGAATTGGTCACGGTGCCGTCCTTTTCGCCCCAGCCGGCGGCGGGCAGGCGGACCGTGGCTTCGGCCAGCGTGTCCGTCCGCGACGACATATCGGAGACGACGACGAAGGGGCAGGCGCGCAAGGCGGCGCGCACGGCATCGGCATCCGGCATCGAGTCGACGGGGTTGGTCGCCATGATCCAGACCGCTTTGATGCGGCCATCGGCAACGGCGCCAAACATGTCGACCGCCTTGAGGCCGGGGCCCTTGGCAACCCGATCGCTCGACCAGAATCGCGAGACCCGATCGATGGCCTCGGGCGAAAAATCCATGTGGGCGGCGAGGGTGTTTGCGAGACCGCCGACTTCGCGGCCACCCATGGCGTTGGGCTGGCCCGTCACCGAGAATGGCCCCATGCCGGGAAGCCCGATACGCCCGGTGGCAAGATGACAGTTGATGATGGCGTTGACCTTGTCGGTGCCGACGGCCGACTGGTTGACGCCCTGCGAGTAGACGGTGACGGCTTTGCCCGTCCGGGCAAACCAGCCATAGAACGTCTCGATAGCGGCGGCGTCCAATCCAGTGGCCGCAGCGACCCGGGCAATGGTCCAGTCCAGCGCGGAAGCGGCTGCGGCATCGAAGCCGTTGGTATGAGCCGCGATGTAGGTTTCATCGATGGCGCCACGCCGGCAGAGATCGGCGAGCAGGCCCACGAACAGGGCGTTGTCGCCGTCCGAGGCGGTCGGCAGATGGAGGTCGGCAATATCGGCGGTCATGGTCCGGCGCGGATCGATCAGCACGATCCGCATTTCGGGCCGCTCCGCCTTGGCCTTGGCGATGCGTTGAAACAGCACCGGATGACACCAGGCGAGGTTGGAGCCGACGAGGACCAGCAGGTCCGCCAGCTCCAGGTCTTCGTAGTTTCCGGGCACGGTATCGGAGCCGAAGGCACGCTTGTGCCCGGCCACCGACGAGGCCATGCACAGGCGCGAATTGGTGTCGATATTGCCCGACCCGATGAAGCCCTTCATCAGCTTGTTGGCGACGTAATAGTCCTCGGTGAGGAGCTGGCCCGAGCCGTAGATCGCGACCGAGTCCGGGCCGTGCTCGGCGATGGTTCTGGCGAAGGTCGAGGCGACGAGCTCCAGGGCCTCGTCCCAGCTCGCGCGCCGCCCCGCGATCTCGGGATGCAGCAAGCGCCCGTCGAGCGACAGCGTTTCACCCAGCGCCGAGCCCTTCGAACACAGACGGCCGAAATTGGCCGGGTGGTCGGGATCGCCGGCGATGGCCACCGAGCCATCGGCCTGCGGCGTCGCGAGCACCCCGCACCCTACCCCGCAATAGGGGCAGGTGGTGCGGACCGTTGGTGGGTCGGACATCACGCTGGTTCCGCCCTACTCCGCCGCCGCCAGCATCGCCTGAGCGGCCATGAAGATCCGCCCGTCGACCACCTGCAGCGGCACGGTGCGGACACGGCCCTCGTCGGCGCCCTGCGCCTCGCCGGTCTCGAGCGAGAACACCCAGTTGTGCAGCGGACAGGTGACCTGCGCGCCGTGGACGATGCCCTGGCTCAAGGGTCCGCCCTTGTGCGGGCAACGGTCTTCGATGGCGAAGACCTTGTCCTCCATGGTGCGGAACACGGCGATCGGCCCGGCCGCGGTTTTCACGCAACGCGCGCCGCGACGCGGGATCTGCTCGATCCGCCCGATTTCGACCCAGTCGTCCATCGCCCTCACTCCGCTGCCTGCGGCACGCCGAACTCCGCCATCGCCGCGAATTCATGCGCGTCCTTGCCGTTGACCCGCTCTTCCCACGGATCGATCTGGGCGAACTTCTGGCTGTAGACGAACCGGTCGTAGTAATGCCGGCGCTTGTCGACGTCGGTGACGATGGCGGCCTTGATCGAGTCCATGCCGACCCGCTTCAGCCACTTGTACATGCGCTCGAGATAGCGCCCCTGCTCGCGATAGAGCTGAGTCAGCGCCGCGATGATCTCGATCGTCTCGTCCTCGGTATCGGCATGGCAGAGCGCCTCGGTGCCCTTGATGTCGAGCCCGGCGGCGCCGGCGAAGGCGATGTCGTAGCCACTGTCGACGCAGATCACGCCGACATCCTTGCAGGTCGCCTCGGCACAGTTTCGCGGGCAGCCGGAGACCGCCATCTTCACCTTGGCCGGGGTCCAGCTGCCCCACATGAACTTTTCGAGCCTGATGCCGAGCCCGGTCGAATCCTGCGTGCCGAACCGGCACCAGTCCGAGCCGACGCAGGTCTTCACCGTGCGGAGGCCCTTGGCGTAGGCGGCGCCGGACACCATGCCCGCCGCATTGAGGTCGGCCCAGACGCCGGGCAGGTCTTCCTTCTTCACCCCGAGCAGGTCGATGCGCTGCCCGCCGGTGACCTTGACCGCCGGGATCTTGAACTTGTCGGCGACGTCGGCGATGGCGCGCAGCTCGTTCGGGCTGGTCATCCCGCCCCACATGCGCGGCACCACCGAATAGGTGCCGTCCTTCTGGATATTGGCGTGCACGCGCTCGTTGATGAAGCGCGACTGCCCGTCATCCTCGTACTCGCCCGGCCAGGTGGCGATCATATAGTAGTTGAGCGCCGGCCGGCATTTGGCGCAGCCGCACGAGGTCTTCCACTCGAGCTCCTGCATCAATTGCGGGATCGACTTGAGTTCCTTGGCGACGATCAGCCGGCGCACGTCGTCATGGCCGAGATCGGTGCACTTGCACATCGGCTGCACGGCCGACGGGTTGTACGAATCCCCCAGCGTCAGCAGCAGCAGCTTTTCGACCAGCCCCGTGCACGAGCCGCAGCTCGCCGAGGCCTTGGTGTGGGCCCGTACGTCGTCCAGCGTCGTCAGGCCCTTGGCCGTGATGGCGCCGGTGATCTTCGATTTGCAAATGCCGTTACAGCCACAGATCTCTGCCTCATCGGGCAAGGCTGCAACGGCCGCCGTAGGGTCCAGCGGGGCACCACCCTGATAGTTCTGGCCGAAGATCAGCGTGTCGCGCATCTCGCGCGTATCGACATTGCGCTTCAGCATGTCGTAGAACCACGGCCCGTCGCCAGTATCGCCGTAGAGCACCGTTCCGATGATCTTGTCTTCACGCAGGATCAACCGCTTGTAGACGCCCGCCGTGGCATCGCGCAGCACGATCTCCTCGCGATCGTCGCCCTCGGCGAAATCGCCCGCCGAGTAGAGGTTGATGCCGGTTACCTTGAGACGCGTCGCTGTCGCAACCGGGGTGAACGTCGCCTTCTCGTCGCCGCACAGCTGCGCCGCCAGCACGTTCGCCATGTCGTAGAGCGGCGCGACGAGCCCGAAGGTTGCTCCATTCACCTCGACGCACTCGCCGAGCGCGTAGATCGACGGATCGGACGTCCGCATCTGCGCATCCACCACGATGCCACGATTGACCGCGAGGTCCGCCGACTTGCCGAGGGCGCCGTTCGGCCGGATGCCCACCGCCATCACCACCAGGTCGGCCGGCAGCACCGTGCCGTCCGCGAGTTCGACGCCGCTGACGCGCTTTTCGCCGAGGATCTGCTTGGTGTTGGCCGCGGTCAGCACTTTCACGCCGCGGGACTTCATCGACTGCCCGAGCAGGTACCCTGCCGCCGGATCGAGCTGGCGCTCCATCAGCGTGGGCATGACGTGCACCACGGTGACGTCCATGCCCTGTTCGTTGAGCCCGGCGGCCGCCTCGAGGCCGAGGAGGCCGCCGCCGATGACCACCGCCCTGCCCCGCGCCTTCGCCGCGATCATCATGGTGTTGACGTCGTCGAGGTCGCGATAGGTGACGACGCCGGCGAGGTTGGCCCCCGGCACCGGGATGATGAACGGCACCGAGCCCGTCGCGATCACCAGCTTGTCGTAGCTTTCGGTGATGCCGTTGACCGAGGTGACGGTCTTTTTGACCCGGTCGATCGCCTCGACCTTGCAGCCCTTGTAGAGGGTGATGCCGTGCTGGATGTACCAGGCGTCGCCATGGATGACGATGTCGTCGAAGCTCTTTTCGCCTGACAGCACCGGGCTGAGCATGATGCGGTCGTAGTTGACCCGTGGCTCGGCGTTGAAGATCACTACGTCGTAGCGATCGGGATCGGTCTCGAACAGCTTCTCCAGCGCCCGGCCGGGCGCCATGCCGTTGCCGATGATGACGAGCTTTTCTTTCATTTGGGCTTCCCTACTCGGCCGCATCGACGATCCGCGAACCGGTGCGCTCGGCGCGCCGGTTGCGGATGCGATCGAGGGTCTGTTGGTCCGGATTGGCGCCGCCTTCATAGGCTTCAAAGAAGCCCAGCAGCTCTTCGCGATAGGCGTAGTAGTCCTTGTGGGCGAGCAGTGCCTTGCGCGAGCGCGGCCGTGGCAGGTCGACCTCCATGACGTTGCCGATGCGGGCGTTGGGCCCGTTCGACATCATCACCACCCGATCGGCGAGCAGGATCGCCTCGTCGACATCGTGCGTCACGCAGATGGCGGTGACCTGGGTCTTGGCCCAGACCTCCATCAGCACGTCCTGCAATTCCCAACGGGTCAGGCTGTCGAGCATGCCGAACGGCTCATCAAGGAGCAACAGCTTGGGCGACAGGGCGAAGGCGCGCGCGATACCGACACGCTGGCGCATGCCGTTCGAAAGCTCGGCGGCCAGCCGGTGCATGGAATCACCCAGCCCGACACGGCCGAGATAGTACTCGACCACGTCCCTGCGCTCGGCCGGGCTAGCCTTGGGGTAGACCTTGTCGACGCCCAGCGCGACGTTTTCGCGCGCGGTGAGCCATGGCATCAGCGAGGGCGCCTGGAACACCACGGCGCGATCCGGCCCGGCACCCTCGACCTCGCGATTGTCGAGGATGATGCCGCCGCTCGAGATCGGGTTGAGCCCGGCCACCATCGACAGGACCGTCGACTTGCCGCAGCCGGAGTGCCCGATGAGCGTGACGAACTCGCCCTTCTTCATCTTGAAGTCGAACCTGTCCACCACCTTCAGCGGTCCCTTCGGCGTCGGGTAGACCTTGGTCACCTGCGAGAACTCGACATAGCCGGCCGAAGCCGTGGATTGGGCGGCCTTGGCATAGGCGCCCGGCAGTTTGTCGCGGCCCTGGGTGATCGGCACGACATTGGGCAAGACAATCTCGCGCCCGGCCGATGGCGGGCGAGCCGCGCCCGCCGCCATCAGGTACTCGGTGATCTCGCGCCGCAAGCGGATGAAACCGTCATCGGCATTGAGTTCGGCCCGGTCGCGCGGGCGTGCGATCTTGACGGCGAAGCTCGGTCCCAGGCTGGCCCGCGGACCGGGATTGAGCGGGATCACCCGGTCGGCCAGCAGGATCGCCTCATCCACGTCGTTGGTGATGAGGACGATGGTCTTTTTTTCCGCCTGCGAAATCGCCGCGAACTCGTCCTGCAGTTTGGCCCGCGTCAGCGCGTCGAGCGCCGAGAGCGGCTCGTCGAGCAGCAGCACCTGCGGCTGCATGGCCAGCGCCCGCGCCACCGCAACACGCTGCCGCATCCCGCCCGACAGTTCCGAGGGGCGACGGTCGACCGCGTGGGCCAGACCCACCATCTCGATATAGCGCCGGGTGATCTCGGCGCGTTCCTTGCGGCTCTTCTTGCGGTGCACCGCGTTGACGGCGAGCGCCACATTGCTCCCCACCGTCAGCCACGGCATCAGCGAATAGGACTGGAACACCACTCCGCGTTCCGGGCCGGGGCCATCGATCTCCTTGCCGCGGAAGGTGACGCCGCCGCGATCGGGCTCGATCAGGCCCGCCATGAGCGAGATCAGCGTGGTCTTGCCGGTGCCCGAGTAGCCGAGAATGGCGACGAACTCACCTTCCGCCACGGTCAGGTTGATATCCTCCAGCACCTCGGCGCGCTTGTCGCCTTCGCCATAGTGCTTGGAGACGTTGGAGAGCTCGAGAATTGCTGCCATCGCTCCGACCTCAGCGCGTCGACGAGAAGCTGAACGCGGTCTGCAGCGCGAACATGATGCGGTCGAGCAGGAACCCGATGATGCCGATGGTCAGCACCGCGACCATGATCTTGGCGAGCGAGTTCGAGGAACCGTTCTGGAACTCGTCCCAGACGAATTTGCCCAGGCCCGGGTTCTGCGCCAGCATTTCGGCGGCGATCAGCACCATCCAGCCAACTCCCAGCGACAGGCGCAGTCCCGTGAAGATCAGCGGCAGCGCCGAGGGCAGCACCAGCTTGCTGATGGTGGTGACCGCGGAGAGCTGCAGCACCTTGCCGACATTGACCAGGTCCTTGTCGATCGAAGCGACACCGAGTGCAGTGTTGATCAGCGTCGGCCACAGAGAGCAGAGCGTCACTGTCACCGCCGAAATCACCATCGCCTTGGGCAACCCGCCGCTCGCGTCGACATAGACCGCCGACACCACCATGGTGACGATCGGCAGCCAGGCCAGCGGCGACACCGGCTTGAACAGTTGCACCAGCGGGTTGAGCGCGCCATTGACCGCCCGGTTAAGGCCGGAGGCGATGCCGAGCGGCACGGCGATGAGCGTCGCGATCAGGAAGCCGAGCCCGACGGTCGTCAGCGAGGTGAAGATCTGGTCGATGAAGGTCGGCTTGCCGGTATAGCTGCGCTGCTTGACCTTGTCCGCCTCGCCATTGGCTGTGAGTTCGGCGTTGCGCGCGTCTTGCCGAGCGTAGAATTCCGCCTCCTTCTGGCGCTCGGCGAGGTGGTCGGCCCACAGCCCCGTTGCCTGCTCCCAGACCTGCGCCGGCCCAGGGATGGCGCCGAGCGATGTCTGCACCTGCGGCGCCAGCATGGCCCAGGCAAAAAGGAAGATCGCGATACCGCTCAGCGGGATGACCAGCGCGTCGCGCAGCTCCCCCAGCTGTTCACGCGGGTTGTCGCCTGCCGCCATCTTGAGCAGCGGCGTCAGCCAGCCGAAACCCAGGGCCGTGAGCCAGGTCGAGGCGCGATTGATGACGGTGAAGAGTCTCTCCCGCCTCGCCGTCGTGGCCTGCGCCTTGTCCGAGATTTCCGTCGCCAGGGTCATTGCATTTATTCCTGCTTGCTGGTCAGGCGCGGCCGCGCCAGTTCGGCGCGACCGCACTGCGATTGTCTGGTTACTGGGAAACGACCTCGGCGCCCGACACCGTCTCGCCGGACTTCAGCCCGATGCTGAGGCTGTCGATATAGGCGTTGGGCTGGTGGCCGTCGTAGGTCACGCCGTCGATGAACTCGTTGGTCGGCGCGCGGTATCCGTCGCTGTCCCAGGGGATATCGGCCTTGTCGATCGTGCCCTCGTCGACCAGCATCTGCGCCGCCTTGAGGTAGATGTCCGGGCGATACACGGACTTGGCGACTTCCTCGTACCAGCTGTCCGGCTGGGTCTGGGCGACCTGCCCCCAGCGGCGCATCTGCGTCAGGTACCAGATGGCGTCCGAGTAGTAGGGGTAGGTGGCGAAGTAGCGGTAGAACACGTTGAAGTCCGGGACTTCGCGCTTGTCGCCCTTCTCGTATTCGAACGTGCCGGTCATCGAATTGGCGATCACTGCCGCATCGGCGCCCACGTAGTCGGGCCTGGCGAGGATCTCCACCGCCTCGGGACGATTGGCGTTGTCGTTCTCGTCGAGCCACTTGGCGGCGCGGATCAGCGCCTTGGTGATGGCAATCGTGGTGTTGGGGTTGGCCTCGGCGAACTCGGCGGTGATGCCGAAGACCTTTTCTGGATTGTTCTTCCAGATCTCGTAGTCGGTGATCACCGGCACGCCGATGCCCTTGAACACGGCCGCCTGGTTCCAAGGTTCGCCGACCATATAACCGTTGATCGTACCGGCCTCGAGCGTCGCCGGCATCTGCGGCGGCGGCGTCACCGAGAGCAGCGCGTCGGCGCCGATCTGGCCCGACGTATCGTCCGGCGAGTAGAGCCCGGGATTGATCCCACCGGCGGCCAGCCAATAGCGCAACTCGTAATTGTGCGTCGAAACCGGGAACACCATGCCCAGGTTGAACGGCTTGCCGTCGGCCTTGAACTGCTCGATCACCGGCTTCAGCGCGTCGGCCTTGATCGGATGCACCGGCTTGCCGTCGTCGCCGGCCGGCACATTGGGTTTCATCATCTCCCAGACTTCGTTGGAAACGGTCGCGCCGTTGCCGTTGAGGTCCATCGAGAACGGCGTGACGATATGCGCCTTGGTGCCGAAGCCGATCGTTGCCGCGAGCGGCTGGCCGGCCAGCATGTGCGCGCCGTCGAGCTGGCCGGTGATCACGCCGTCGAGCAGGACCTTCCAGTTGGCCTGCGGCTCGAGCGTAACGAACAGCCCTTCATCCTCGAAGTAGCCCTTCTCATAGGCGATTGCGAGCGGGGCCATGTCCGTCAGCTTGATGAAGCCGAACTTGAGTTCATCCTTTTCGAGGGCCAGCGGTTCAGCGAGGACGGCGGAGGCAGAGGCGGCGAGCAGCGCAAGGGCGGCGCACGAAGCCAGCAGGCGGCGCCGGCTGAGGGGGGAGGTTGTGGTCACTTTCGTCATCAGTCTCTCCGTTGTTGCGATTAGCCGGCGTCCCGAAGTGCCCCTCGGCTCCCAAAACGAAAAAAGCTGCCAGCAGGTCGTGCGCACTGGTCCGAAGACCAGGGGCGTTCCTGTTGGCAGCCTTGCCTGTTTGGGAGCGCCCACCGTTGGACGCCGGATCATCGCGATTTCGCGTGTCGGAGAATGCAATGCATGCGCCGTGCCAAACTGGCGCTGCGACAGAAAACACATACAATTCAGACGGTTGGTCGAATGCCTCGGAAAGGCATCAGTCAGCAGAACTGACTAATCTGCGTTCAACTGTGCAAGTCAATGCCTAAAATATAGGCGAGTTATACTCTTGGCGTAAAATTAGGCAAAGCCTATTGCTGGGCCTTCTGGGCCTCGAGATAGCTCTCGATCCGCGCCGGGTCGAACACCTGGCCATCGAAGAAGCCATCGGGCCCGATGACCGCTGTGCCGCGCGTTGCCGCCACCTCGGTCGGCCCGGCCAACAGCCCCTCGACCTTGCTGTCGCTCACCGGTATCGGCACCCCCTGCGGCGCCAGCGCCGACCGGTACACATCCGGCCTGAACGTCATCGCTGCCGCACGTGCCCGCTCCGGCGTGTGCACCACCTCGCCCCAGCGCACCATCTGGCTGTAGAACCACATCGCGTGGCTGGTCCACGGGAAGTTCGCCGCCCGCTCATAGGGCACGAAGTGGTCCGGCACGCTCGCCGCGACCCCGCCGCCGATATCGAGTCGCCCGTCCAGCGCCGGCAGGATCAGGTCCGCCGGCAGCCCCAGATAGTGTGGCGACGACATGATCTGGGCGATCTCGGCATGGTTGGCGCTCTCGCCGCACCAGCGCGCGGCATGGTGCACCGCCCGGATCAGCCCCGCGACGATCTCGCTATTGGCCTCGGCCCAGTGCGCCCGCATGCCGATCACCTTGTCCGGACTGCTGCGCCAGATCGAGGCCTTCACCGTCGCGATATGGGCGCCGGCATTCTTCACCCCCACCGTGTTCCAAGGCTCACCGACGCAATAGCCATCGATCCCGTTGGACCCAAGCGCCTCGGGCAGCAACGGCGGCGGCAGCACGACGATCTCGATATCGCGATCCGGCGCGATGCCGCTCGCCATCAGCCAGTAGCGCAGCTCGTAGTTGTGCGACGAGGTCTGGTGCACGACCCCGAACCGGAGCTTTCGCCCCGACGCCTGCACCACCCGCTTGAGCGCCGCGCCCACCGGCCCTGCCTCGAGCGTCGCCGGCGCCCCCGCATCCGCCATCCGTTTCCACAGCCCGGCGCTCACCGTCACGCCATTGTTCCCGAGCCCCAGGATCATCGGCGTGATCATCGGCACGGCCAGCGGCGTCAGCCCCAGCGTCGCGGCGATCGGCATCGGCGCCAGCATCTGCGCGAAATCGAAATGTCCCAGGGCCGCGCGGTCCCGGATATTGGCCCATGACGTCTCCTTGACCAGAAGCAGGTCCAGCCCCTCGGCCGCCGCGAACCCCTTCTCCCGCGCCAGCACCAGCAGCACGCTGTCGAGCAGGGGGAGGAAACCGGCGGAGAGGGGAATGAGCGACATGATTATTCCTCTGGCCCGAGCAAGCTGTCGGCCGTAACAAGGCTCTGGGCAATCTCAACGATCCGGCGGTTCTGGTTCATCGCGGTCTTGCGCAGCAGCGCATAGGCATCCGCCTCGGCAAGCCGGCGCGTCCGGAGCAGGATCGCCTTGGCCTGGTCGATGATCTTGCGATCCTCGAGTTCGCTCTTGGCCTGCTCCAGCTCGCGCGTCAGCCGCGCGAAGGCGTTGAACCGGCTGACGGCCATGTCGAGGATCGGCTTCACCCGCTCCTTCTTCAGCCCGTCCACTACATAGGCCGAGACCCCCGCCTCGACCGCCTTCTCGATCGTCGCTTCGTCGGAATGATCGACGAACATCGCGATCGGGCGTTGGATGGCACGGGACAGCGAGAAGAAGTGCTCCAGCGTGTCCCGCTTGGGATTTTCGAGATCGATGACCACGACGTCCGGCATCGCTGCCTGCAAGGTCCGGGCAACATCGCTGACGTCGTGGATGACCAAAACCCGCTGGTGCCCGGCCTCGCGCAGACCTTCTTCGATGATGGACGCGCGACTGCGGTTCTCGTCGATGATGAGAATGGACAAATCACGTTTCGGCATGGCGGCAACGGTAGGACGGCCCACGGAACCGGTGCAAGCTACATTCCTGCATGGATGCCCGGCGCCGCGATGCAACCGGGAAACTCTGGCTGGGGCGCCAGGACAATCAGCTCGCGCCATCAAGATACGCGCTTGTGCCGCGCTCGTGCAGGAGCCCGTAAATGCTCCGTTTCGTCCCACACGTCGAAGATTTGCCCATGATGCAACGCCGCAACGAATCGATAGAAACGCGACAACAGGGCCTTGAGATTCCCTTAACGAACGTGCGTATTTCGGCGAACTGGCTTTGGGGAGCTACGATCATGACCTTGCGCCGCCTTAGTCTATTGCTCTTGGGCACGGCCAGCGTTTTGGCTTGGCAGGCTGCAGCGCTGGCTGCCGACCTGCTGGCGCCTGAGCCGTTCGCCGAGCAGGACCAGACGCTGCCCGCGGTATCTGCAATCAATGGCAAGTGGGAGCTTGACGCGGGAGTGCTCTCGCCGGTCGGTGGCCTCTTCCGCGCTGCCGGTTCGGTGAGCGTACCTCTGGGCGACCGGTTCGGCGTTCAGATTGACGGCTCACTGACCCTTACGGGTGCTGGGGTGGTCTACGGCGGCGCGCTGCACGCGTTTACGCGCGATCCGTCGAGATACCTCCTGGGCGTCACCGCCGGCGTCGTCGTGGCCCCCGCCAACGCCACCCTCGTCGCGGTTGGTCCGGAGGGCGAACTCTACCTCGATCGCATGAGCTTCGAGGGCTGGGCCGGCTTCGCCGCGATCAACTACGTCAATCCTGCGACCCCCGACATCGCCGGGGTCTTCGCCATGGGTGACATCGCCTATTACCCGATGGACGATTTGCGTCTCAACCTCGGCGGTCGCTATCTGCTGGGCGAGCTGTCGGTTCGGGCCGGCACGGAATACCTCTTCCGCCAGTTCGGCACGCCTCTGTCTGTTACCGCCGAAGCGCGGCTGTACAACACAGGTGCCTATGCGTTCCGCGTTGGGCTCAAGGGGTATCTCGGCGGCAACGATGACCAGAAGTCGCTTGTCGACCGTCACCGTCAGGACGATCCGGAAAACAAGGCTATCGATTTGTACAATGCGTCGGGCGATTTGCTGTACGCGCAGCCGCCGACCGTGACTCCGCCGCCTCCGCCGCCAGATCCCGAGGCGGTGTGTCTGGCGCAGAATCCGGTCGACGGCGGCTACTACTACTGGGACGGCGAGTGTAATTTCTCCTCTTACGATTAGCAGCGTTGTCAGAGCGGAAGCTCGCACACATATTCGGCGTATTTCCCGGTCCTGGCCCTGACAATATCATGCACCGGGCGGAAGGTTACGATCACATCGCGGTGGGTGATCTGGCGCACAATTTGGGCGGCGGCTGTCTCGTCGGCCGTTGCGCTTTCTTTGGGAACGTATCGAACCTCCATAGCGAGCGGGGCAACCTGAGCGATTTGCCAGAACTGAGCCCCCAGGACTGACCTGAACGTACTGGGCACCCTCGGAGCGACCGTACTGCCATCAGGAAAGCGAAAGAGATCCGACGTGCGACCGACTACCCGCTCGACAACGCCGAGCGTCATGCCCGAGGCGCAACGTTCGCCCGCTATCGCGAGGTCGCCCTGCTCATAGCGTATCAAAGGCTGCGCGAAGTTGAAGATGGGCGTCACGATCACCCGTCCAATTTCTCCGGGCGCTGATGAATTGCCCTCCTCGTCTAGGATCTCGACGAGGACTGTCTCCTCGTTGATGTGGTAGTGGTCGCCGGTGGGGCAGCGATGGGCCATGATCTGCGCCTCGGAGGAGCTATAGGGAGCGAAAATCCTCGCTCCGAACGCCAACCGGCAATCCTCTTCTTCGTCCGGCAACACTGACGTCCCGAACCCCAGAATGACATCGAGTCGAACGGAGAGACCAAGTCGCATCGCCTCCAGCGCCAGCGCCTGTGCGGTCTTTGGTCGACACGAAAGGTATGTGATACCCCGCTCCTGAATGAAACGGAGAATGTCTCCGCTGTTGACAAGCAGATTCAGCCGACGACTTAGCCCGGTGACTTCCGGCATCCAAGAGGGCCCCCACGGCGGTCCGCGCTCGCCGTCCGGGAGAGTGCCGGTCGACGGGTCGTCGCCCATGACCAGCAACAGATCTCGCGACCAATCGAGGCCGTGCCAATGATGGGCACGAAACACCGCAGCCGCAGATGCAAAGCCTGAGTAGCTGGAATGACTCACGCGGATTGGAACACCGGCCGAGCCGCTGCTGACGCTATGGTGGACCTTACCATGTCCTTCCGCCAAATGCTCCGACTGCATCGCGTCACGATGGGTCAGCAGATCTTGCCGGGTGAGGATCTGGATCTCCCGCCACTTGTCCCAGTCTATGTCTCCAGACCGCGTGAACAAGGGGTCGAGACGTCCTCTGTAAAACGGCACTTCATTCCGCGCGTGTCTGAGCAGACGCGCCAAATGGGTGCGCTGGTGCTCTCGCATTTTTTCGGCGGGCCAATACTGACTCTCGGTGAGAGTCTCATAGAATAATCGCTGGACTTGGGTGGCGCGCGACATGGCTCAGTTGGCTACCGGTCCAGACCATTCGTTGACGAATTCGATCAACTTGTCGGCCCTCGCCAACGCAAGGTCCCGACGTCGGACGAAACGAATCTCGATGTCGTCCCAGAGCAGGTCTCGGAGGTGGTCGGCAACGGTATTTTCGTCGCCAAATCGGGTCCAATCAATCGGCTGATAGCGGAGCTCGTAGGCGTTCGGTCCGACCTGCGCGACCTGAAGATGGACGCTCTGCAGCGTTTCAGGCGTATCGTCCGGCAGGATGGACAGCACCTTGGCCCTGCCGGTCGGATGGACGAACAGCGAAATGCTGCGCCCGATCACACCATCGAGGGTCGGCGCGGTCCGGCCGCATGCGCATGGCGAACCAACAGTCGCAAGATCCCCTTGCTCGTAGCGGATCAGCGGCTGCGCCGTCTGGAACACCGGCGTGATCACGACACGGCCCGTCTGCCCGGGGTGACAGGGGTTGCCCTCGTGGTCGAGCACTTCGAGCAACGAACCCTCGACGTTGAGGTGAAGCTTCCCCAACGGACATCCGTGTGCCAATTGGCCCCCTTCTTTCGAGCTATAGTGCTCGATCAGCCTGGCACCAAATACCTGCCGGCAGATGTCGCGGTCCGCCTGCCGGACGAGGTTTCCCTGCGTAAGGATGGCTTCGATCCGGAGTTCGACACCAAGTCGCACCGAGTCTCGGGCCATGACATGCGAGCTCAGCGCGCCGGAATTGAGGTAGGTACAGTGATGGCGCCTAAGAACTCCGAAGACGTCCTCGTTGGGACGCTCGCGGTCCATCATCCAGGCAGCGCCTTGTTTGGCGCTGGAGTCCCAGGTGGGACCCCAAATGCCGAGCGCCTCGGCCCCGCCAAACCACTCGGAGTGCGACGCGTATCCCAAGCGCGAAATCAGCGTCTTCGACCAGTCGAGGTCGTGCCATTTGTGCACGCGCCAGCGAAATCCCCGATCGGCGACGGCGGCTATCGCTGTGCTCGTGATCTCGATGGCGAGGCCGGTGGAACCGGAGGTTTTGAACACCGCCGTCGGGCCGTGCCCGTTGGGTAGCTCCCTCGCCTGCATCGCTTGGCGGTGGTCGATCATGTCCTGCCGCTTTACGATCGGGACCTCGCCCCATTTGTCCCAGTCGATGTCGCCGTTGGCCCTAAACAGCGCGTCCAGCCGGCGCTCGTAGAAGGGAACGTTGGCGCGGGCATGGCGGAGTAGCTGGCTCAGCTGCGAGCGCTGGTAGTCGCGCAGAGCCTCGGTGGACCACCATTGGCTGTCCAGTAGCATTTCAAAGAACTGGCGTTGCAGGCCATAGGCTTCAGGCATGTGGCATCTTCATGCTGACGCGAGCACTCGGTCAATGGTGGGCTGCCCGACGACACTGCTGGAACGGGCAGGCACGCTACCTGACTGCTTCTGCATAGCAGCGCCCACGGGTGAATGACCTTGGGAAAGAACTCAAGGCTCTCAAGGGCCTACGAGTTGATGGCTGGGGCGCTAGGATTCGAACCTAGGAATGGCGGTACCAAAAACCGCTGCCTTACCACTTGGCGACGCCCCAACGGCGCGGTTCCTACACGCTTCGAGGGGGGTGTGCAACGGACGGTCCCGGCCACGGATCGGCGCTTGAAACCCCCGCTTGGCGCAGCTATAACCCCGCCACTTCCGCGGCCATGGGCCGGGCGGAAACCTTATCGGAGTATAGCGCAGCCTGGTAGCGCACCTGCTTCGGGAGCAGGGGGTCGAGTGTTCGAATCACTCTACTCCGACCAACAAAAAGGCCGGTCCCATGGACCGGCCTTTCCCATTTCCGAAATCGCCGTTCGCGCCTAGGCGCGCTTCTTGGAGAGCGTCCAGAGGCCGGTGACGGTGAGCGCGGCGAACAGCATCTTGAGCGCGTCCCAGAGCAGGAACGGCTTGACCGCGACATTGTAGGCGGTTCCGGCGAGATCGGCCGGGTTCAGCCACTTGGGGAGCGCACCGCCGGCACTGGCGATGATCCCCGCGGCGCTCAGCAGGTAGAGATAGCCGAAGGCAAAGACCACGGCGTCGGCGATCAGCATGGCGATGAACAGCATCACCACGCGGCCGGAGGCCCCGCGATCGGCCGCCTGGCCGATGATGTAGGCCATCGGCAAATAGCCCAGGATGAAGCCGAAGGTGGGCGACATGACATAGGCGAGGCCCCCGCCATTGGCGAAGAACGGCAGGCCGGAGAGGCCTTCGACGATGTAGAGCGCGACAGTCGCGACCCCGATGCGCCAACCGAAACCGGCCGCCAGGGCGGCGACCGCGAAGGTGGTGAGGTTGACCGGCACCGGCTGCAGCGGCACCTTGGTCACCGCTGCGGCGGCGAGGAGCAGCGAGCCGATCAGCACGACGGCGACGTTGCTGAGCAGGCGCTCGGTATTGGTCTTGGGCTCAAGGACTCCCAGAATCGTGTTGGGAGTGGTCAGCGTCAGGGCCATTGCGTTACCTTCTTTCGGGGGCGGAAGATCGCCCCGTTTCTAGTCTTTCACCCCAGCGAGCGCAATGGCTGACACCCCGCCTGCCCTGGTCTTCGATACGACTTTCGTGGCGGAGACCGGGCGTCCCGTCGAGGTTCTCCCGGGGGTGGTGAGGGTCACGGCGCCGAACGCCGGCCCCTATACCTTCACCGGAACCAACAGCTTCATCCTGGGCCGCGACAGCGTCGCGATCCTCGATCCCGGCCCCGCCGATGCCAGCCATCGGGCGGCGCTGCTGGCCGCGGTCGGCGGCCGGAAGGTCGAAGCGATCCTTCTGACCCACACCCACAAGGACCACTCCGCGCTCGCCGCCTCGCTCCGGGACGAAACCGGCGCGCCGCTGTGGTTCGCCGGTCCACACCGGCTCAGCCGCAAGCTGCGGCTATTCGAAGTGAACACCCTGGCGGGGGCGTGCGACTGGGACCTCGAGCCGGACCGCACCATCGTCGATGGCGAGAGCTTCAAGGCCGCTGGCCTGGCGCTGACCGCGATCGCGACGCCGGGTCATTGCGCGAACCATATGTGCTATGCGCTGGCTGGCACGGATTGGATGTTCTCGGGCGACCACGTGATGGGCTGGAACTCCACTCTAGTCGCCGTGCCGGACGGCTCGATGGCCGACTATCTGGCCTCGCTCGGCAAACTCATCGCCCTCCCCTACGCGCACTATCTGCCCGCCCATGGCGGACCAATCGCAGACGCAAACGGCTACACGAGGGCCCTGCTGGCGCATCGCGAATTGCGCAACCGGCAGATTGCCGATGCGGTGGCGCAGGGCGCGCGACGGATCGACCAGCTGCTTGACCGGATCTACCCGACGCTACCGGCCAAGCTCAGGATGGCGGCAGCGATGACGCTGCGCGCGCATGTCGAGTACCTCGACGCGCAGGGCATCATCCGGGTCCGCAATGGAATGGTCGGGCCAACCCTTTCGCCCGCTTAGCCAACCCTTTCGCCGGGCTGATTTGGTCGCGTTTCCGAACCGGAAGACCGCTTCCCACTTTTCCTGGAAACGCTCCAGCTAGTTGTCGGCCTGCGGTGCGGCGGGCGCGTCGCGCAGCATCAGCGTCACCTGGTTGTCGAGGTCGAGCAGGAAGGCTTCGACGCGCTGGCCGTTCTCGCCGAAATCGGGAAAGCTCGAGAGCGAGGCCGAGCGCATCGCCACCGTGGCGCCATCGTTGCCGCCCGCCACCCGGATCGCGACCTCCTGGCGAAAACCGAGCAGCGTGGTGACGACGACGTTGAGTTGCCCGGCGTCGAGAGACGTCTGCGGCGCGCGGCGGGCGCGAGGCTCCCAGCCGCGATCGTCGACGAGACCGGCGACGACGTCGAACATCTGCGGGGCCGCAATCGGGTAGCTGCGGGAGCGGGCATTGGGGAAGGTCGCCTCGATCCTCTGGCGCTCGTCCGGTCCGATGAAGCGGGACTCGACAAAACTCACCAGCGGCGGCGGGTTGGTGAAATCGGTGCTGACATCGGGGGAGTCCGGGTCGTGCAGGGCGAGCCAGCCGAACCAGGCGGCGGGTCCGAGGCACAGCATGCCGAAAATGAGAGCCAGGGCCGCCCTCCCCCAGCCCTGATCACCGGTGAACCAGAGCCGGACGAACGCAACCAGCGCCATCGCAACGGCGAGGGCAGCGAGGGCCAGCGCCACCGCCTCGACGGCAATGAAGTTCTCGCTGGTGATGATGTGCTCGCGGTGCAGCAGCACAGGGAGCACCGCGAGCGGCAGGGCCAGCGCCCCGAAGCGGCGCGCCCAGACGGCCCATTTGGAGGTGCGGACGAGAATGCGCATCAGGGCGCAGGTGCTCCCGGCGTCACCGGTTTGGGCAGTGGCGGCGGCGGAGGGGGCGGGCACATGTCGCGGATCGCCGACCATTCGGCGGCGGTGAAGGCCGGCTTGGCATCGGCGATGGGGGTGCTCAACGCCTCGAGCGCCCTGCGGCGCTCTTCGGTCAGCGGGTGGCTGGAGAACAGCGACAGGGCTTTGGAGAACTCGTCATCCTTGGCGACCCGCTCGAGCAGGTCGATGAGGCCGGAGGGCTGGAAGCCGAGACGGCGCGCCGTCTCTGCCGCAAACGTATCCGCCTGCGTTTCGGCGCGGCGCGAGAAGCGGTTGTCGATCAGCGTCGAGCCGATGATGCCGGCGACCGAGAGTCCCGTCATGTCGCCAAGGACGAAGCCGACCAAGAGGCCAGTGGCGGAACTGGCGATCAGGGATTCCATGCCATGGCGGTAGTAGACATGGCCGAGCTCATGCGCCAGCACGCCGGCAAATTCGTCCGGCGTCCGGCTCGCCTGAAGCAGCGCCGAGAAATAGTAGGCGCGGCCGCCGGGCAGTGCGAAGGCATTGGGGATGTCGGTGCGAACGACGGCCACCTCAGGCCTGAACGGCGAGCCGAGCCCGTCGAACGCCGCGTCGGCGAAACGGGCGATCGCCCGGTTGGCGACGCTGTTGCGATCGGGTTCACAAAGTACGAACCCCTCGCCGTCGGTCAGCGAGCGCTCGATCTGCGCCGCCGCGGTGTCGCCGATCTTGGTCTCCCACCCCGGAGGCACCAGCTCGACCAGCCGGTCGGCCAGCAGCGGCACGCCGAAAAGATAGGCGACGATGACTGAAGCCAGCGCCGCCGTCGCCAGCGTCAGCAGGCGAACCTGCGCCCAGCCGTCGCGGCGTTGCTGCTTGGCCAGCGAGGGCAGGACGGCGAGCGCGTTGCGCATCTCTTCAATGCCGCTGACGGCAAGCCTGGCGCCGGCCGGCCGCGTGCGGCTGCCGATGCGCAACTCCATGGCGCGGGTATGCAGCAGATACGTCTGCGCAGCCGGCCAGCGGTCGATTTCCTCGCGGCTCTGGGGATCGACGATGGCCAGCGCCACAGGGTCGGCAGCGAGGTCGATCACGGCGCGGACATCGCGGGTCTCGGCGATCAGGCCGTCCTGGTAGCGGGCGGTGAACTGCATCAATAGGCCCCGACATTGAGGGCGTCGGCGAGCCCCTCGCCGATCACGGCACGATCTTCGCCGCCCGACCGCACCGAGTGGAGGCTGTCGGGATTGGAGATGGTCGCACCCCGTGCCAGCAGCGACCACCAGCCGAAGCTGAGGGTCAGTTCCGCCACCAGCCCGAAGGCACCGAGGATCACGAGATAGACGACGATGAGCAGGGCGACGTTGATCGTGCCCGACTGGAAGATGGCCATCACCGCGGCGGCGTCGGGCGATTGGCCGCCGGAGGCGGCCGCCGCGTAGATGGCGCCGATGGCGGCCAGCGCGGTGAGGCCGAGCACCACCAGCAGCCCGGCGACGCCGAGGACGTAGAGGACGAACTGAGAGAACAACGCTCCCGGGCCGATGCGGACGGTCAGCGCGGCCTCGCCGATGGTGACCGTCGAGAGCATGCGCGACGCCGTGCCGGTGCGATACCAGGCGAGCGTGAAGGCGAGGACGACGACTGAGCCGAGGCAGGCCAGGAGGCCGACCGGACCGGGGATCGGCGTCGTGCCGACGAGCATGAAGTCATGCGCCGAACCGATCCAGAACACGGTGCCGCCGATGCTCAGCAGGTTGAGGGCCAGGGCCCCGAAATAGGGGCCGGCGAAGGCCTTCCAATTGCCGCCGATCTCGAACTTGCGGTTGCCGTACCAGGTGTGCCGGTAGCGGTAGCGCCAGAGGCTCGAAGCCATCCACGGATAGGCGATCCCCAGCGTCAGCACCACGACGATGGACCACAGGAACCGCCGCAGCGCATAGGCCCAGGCGTTGCCCTTCTGGTCGAAGCGGATGCCGCGCCAGAGCGTGCGCGCGAGGCGAAAATCGCGGGCGCGATAGATGGCATAGCCGGAGAGGAACCAGATGGCCGCCCCGATGGCGAGGTAGCCGAGCAGCACCAGGTCGGTGTCCTGCATCGAGAGGGTGAACAGCGCCACATAGATCGGCAGGAAGAAGGCGAGAGCGAAGAAGAAGCCGATGAGCAGTTGCGCCGGCGTGCCGGTGTATTCGAGCGGCTCGCCGTCGATGACGGTGTTCTGCCAATAGAAGCGGCGCTTCCAGGTCGTCTGCCAGAAGCGGTAGAGCCCGATGGTCGGGATCATCAGCAGGTAGCCGCGCACGATGATGCCGAGCAGTTCGTGGCGCGAGCCGGTGAACTCGACGCGCCCCTGCCTCGCCTCTGCCGCCGCTTCACTCATGATTCCCGCCGAAGGTCCCGGCCCGACGATTTCACGCGGCGGCGCGACCCGCAAGGCTCAGGGATAGAGCCGCTGGCGGGACCAGCCGGCATCGGCGGTGGACCGGCTGAACCGAACCCGGTCGTGCAGGCGAAAGGCGCCATCCTTCCAGAACTCGATTTCGAGCGGCACAATGCGAAAGCCGGACCAGTTCGCCGGGCGCGTCACCGGAGTGTCCTCGCCGAGCGATGTTTGGAGTTTGTCGACTGCCGCAATCAGCGTCGACTTGCGATCGAGCGGACTGGACTGCAGGCTGGCATGGGCGCCAATCTGGGAGACGCGCGGGCGCGTCGCGAAATAGGCGTCGGCCTCGGCCCGGGCAACGATCTCGACCGGCCCCCTCGCCCGCACCTGCCGGCGCAGCGATTTCCAGTGAAACACCAGCGCCGCCCTGGGATTGGCCAGCAGTTCCTCGCCCTTGCGGCTGTCGAAATTGGTAAAGAAGACGAAGCCGCGGTGATCGCGGGCGTTGGCCAGCACGATGCGCACGTCAGGCAGGCCGGCCGCGTCGACGGTCGCGACCGCCATGGCGTGCGGGTCATTCGGTTCGCTCAGCTGGGCCTCCACGTACCATTCCTCGAACAGCGGGAACGGATCGATCTCCCCCGTATCGTCGTCGTCGAAAAGGCGCTCGGAAAGGGTCGGTGCGGGCATGAAAAGCGGTTTCGATGGAGGGGCGGCCGGTCTGGACAAGCCGGGAAGGCGTGGCCATATAGATCGCGAAGCGGCGGCTTTTCAACCGCCCAGACGATTCGAAGGAACCCATGCGCGATCCCTACACCGTGCTCGGGGTTTCTCGTTCTGTGAGCGAGAAGGACCTGAAGTCAGCTTATCGCAAGCTGGCCAAGGCCCATCACCCCGACCAGAACCAAGACGACCCCAAGGCCCACGCCAAATTCTCCGAGATTTCGGCCGCCTACGATTTCCTGACCGACAAGGAAAAGCGCGGCGCCTTTGATCGCGGCGAAATCGACGCCGACGGCACGCCCAAGTTTGCCGGCTTCGGCGGCGCGGGTATGGGTGCCGGCGCGCGCCGCGGCGCCCAGGCCGGCGCCGGCTTTTCGGCCGAGGACATCCTCAAGGAGTTCATGAGCGGCTTCGGTGGCGCGCAGACGCGCGGAAGCCGGCAGGCCGGATTCGATCCGTTCGCCGGCGCTGGCATGGGCGGCGGCGGACGTCATCAGCAAACCAAGGGCGAAGACGCCAATGTGACGCTCGCGGTCAGCCTCGAGGACGCGCACAAGGGCGGCTCGGTGCCGCTGCGGCTGCCGACCAACAAGGTCGTCAACGTCAAGCTGCCCGACAAGGTTGAGGACGGTCAGCAGATTCGCCTCAAGAGCCAGGGCATGCCTTCCCCGATGGGCGGCGAGCCGGGCGATGCGATCGTCACCGTGAAGTTCGAGCGGCACCGGCATTTCCGCCGCGACGGCGCCGATTTGCGCGTCGACGTTCCGATCACGCTCTATGAGGCGGTGCTGGGCGGCAAGGTGCGCGTGCCGACGCTGGACGGCTCGGCCGAATTGACGCTGCCGCCCAACATCAACACCGCCAAGGCCCTCCGGCTCAAGGGCAAGGGCCTCGACGGCACCGGCGATCTCTACGCCAGCCTGAGAGTGGTGCTGCCCGAGAACGGCGACCCCGACCTCGAAAGCCTGATGCGGTTCTGGAGAGATCAGAAGCCGTACAAGGTAAGGGACAACTAGGGGCGGGAAGGTTCGACCCGGCCATTCAGCACCCGCGCCGCTCGCACCACCCTCCCCGCCGTCATGGCCGGGCTTGACCCGGCCACCCAGCCAGCGGGCCGGTCAGACGAGGTCCGGGAACAGATCGTTCCAATCAGGGTTCATGGCGTCCACGAGTGCCGTTTTCCAGCGGCGCGGCCAGTGCTTCATGGTGTGTTCGCGCTGGATGGCATCGACGATCGAGGCATGCTGCTCGTACCAGACGAGGTCGTGCAGCCTGTAGCGCCGTGTGAAGCCCGGGTAGATGCCTTCGCGGTGCTCCCACGCGCGCCGAACTATATCGTTCGTCACCCCGACATAGATCGTGCCGTAGCGCTGGTTGCTCATGATGTAGACGAAAGCGCCCATGGCGCGAGTTGAGCATCCCGCTGGGTGGCCGGGGCAGGCCCGGCCAGGCCGGACTGAGGGGGGGG
>JACRAF010000019.1 GCA_016213505.1 Devosia nanyangense | reverse complement strand
GTCATCCCCCAGGCGCCGTGGCTCAACTGCTCGGCAAAGATCTGCGGGCTCATCGTCGTCTTGCCGTGCGGCGCCAGCGACAGGTCGTGCGACGTCAGGTAGTCGCCGAACACCGCGGCGTTGTGATCGAGGCTGCTGCGCTTCAGCACCATCAGCGGCAGCGGCATGTCCTCGCGGAGCACGTTCCAGCCTTTGGCGGCGATCTGGCCGAGCGCGAACGGCTCGGCCGTGCCGGGAATGCCCTTGGTCCGCCCGTCGAGTAGGGTGGCGCGAATATCCTCGATGTTCATTGGCCGTCCTCAGAACTTGTCGAACGCCGCCATCGCCTCATCGGCATAGTTGGCCAGCGCGATCACGTCGGCGCCGACCGACAGCAGATTGTAGCCCATGTCAATATACTCGCCGATCAGCTCGCGGCTGGTGACCGTCGCGGCGATCTTGCCGTGCTTGCGTGCCAACTCGGCGACGCGCTTGCGCACCGCCTTGATGTCGGGATGCTGGATCTGCCCCGGAATGCCCGTGGCGACCGAGAAATCGCCGGGGCCGAAGAACAGGCAATCCACCCCGTCCATCTCGGCGATAGCCTCGAGGTGCGGCAGCGCCTCGGGATCCTCGATCTGGTAGCAGGCGAAGCGTTCCCGGTTGGCGGTTTCGAGATAGTCGAGAAAACCGACACGTGTGAACTGCGCGTCGTTGTTGCCGCCATCGACCGCCCGCTTGCCGAGCGGGGCGAATTTGGTGATGTCGCGCACCCGGCGGGCGTCATCGACGTCAATCACATGCGGCACGATCAGCCCGGCGGCGTCTATCTCATAGCCGCGGATGTAGTCGCTGTAGCTGCCGCGCGAGACGCGCAGCAGGGTATCGACGTCGTAGATCTTGGCGGCGCGGATCTGGTTTTCGACCTGCTCCCAGGTGGCCGAGGTGTGCTCCATGCACACCCAAAGCGCATCGGGCTGCGCCGCCGCGAAGATTTCCGCCACCTTGGCGTCCGCGGTGTTGAGTTTCAGCACGCGGGCGACCTTGCCCTCGCGGATGGTGCGCAGCACGCGGCTGGGCCGCACGCGGTGGCGCGAGGCCGTGGTCGCGGCATAGGGCAGCGGCTGGGACAATGGAACTCTCCTCTAGCGGATCATTTGGCGGTATAGCCGCCGTCGATGGGAATATTGGTGCCGGTGACGTAGGCCGACGCGTCGGAGGCCAGGAACACGATCGCTCCCTTGAGGTCGGTGTCGTTGGCCATGCGGCCGAGCTGGGTGCGCTCGGAATAGGCTTTGACGAACGGCGCCGGCTGGTTGTTGAAGAAGCCGCCTGGCGACAGGCAGTTCACCCGCACGTTGTCGGCGCCGAGGATGCTCGCCGCCCAGCGGGTGAAGTTGACCATGCCGCCCTTTTCGTAGTGGTAGATCGGTGACGGATTGGGCGTCATGTCGGTGCCGGCATAGTTGGCCATCTCGACCCCTACCATGCCCATCATCGAGCCGATATTGATGACCGAGCCGGACTTCTGCTTTCGCATATCCTCGCCGAACAGATGAGTGATCTTGAACAGCGCCGAGGCGTTGACCCTGAGGCTCTTGTCGAAGGCGTCGAGGTCGTGGTCCCAGCCGTCGAGCGCCGAACGGGTCACGGCGTTGTTGACCAGCACGTCGCAGCGTCCGGCCCGTGCGATCACCTCGGTGTGCAACGCTTCGATCGAGGCGTCGGAGGAAAGATCGAGGCTGAGCGCCGTCACGTCGAGCCCGCGTGCCCGCTCCTCGGCGGCAACCGCCTCCAGCTTTTGGACGTCGCGCGCCGCGATGAAGGTTTTCGCGCCGGATTCCGCCAGGGCGGCGACGATCTGGCGGCCGTAGAGCCCGGCGCCGCCGGTGACCAGCGCGACCTTGCCCTTGAGCGAGAAACTGTCGAGGACACCCATCGGCTACTCCAACTCGCTCAGGAACACTTTGCGTCCGCCCTGCTCGCGACTCTCGATGCCGGCGATGACCAGCTGCATCAGCTCGCGCGTTTCGGCCCAGGGCACCGGCGGGATGCCGGTGCGCAGATAGTCGACGAAGCCGACGAGCTGCATCTTGAAAGCATGGTAGGTGTCGGCGAAGCGCAACTGCAACCCCGCCGAGGTGCCGGCGAGGGTCACGATGCCGAAGCCACCCACCATGTCCTTGGTCACCTGCACCACGACGTCGATGCCGTCGCGGTGGCGCAGATGGACGACATTGCTGGCGGTGTCGCCGATATTCTGCACCGAGACGTAGCCCGGACCGGTGATCGGATAGACCGTCTCCAGCGCATGGATGCCGTAGGCCTCCCACGACTTCGCCATGGTGACGCCGACGTGGCGGAGCGGACCGAGGGCGTGGGTCGCGCGGTGGTAGGGCACGAACTCCTTGGCAAAGCGCATCGCCGACGAACTGATCAGCGGCTTGCCCTCGGCAACCCATTTCGAGAACGTCGCGAGGTCGGCGCGATTGTCGCAGAGCGGCTTGTCGATGAACACCGGGATGCCGGCCTCGATGAAGGGCCGCGCCCGCTCGACGTGCTCGAACCCCTTGTCGGTCGCGACCAGCACGGCATCGACCTGGCCGATCACGTCCTCGGCGCGCCTTGCCACATTGGGGATCAGGGCGACCTTGGCGACCGATTCCGCGTCCGCCGGATCATCGGTCCACACATGGGTTACCTTGGCGCCGGGGATACCGAGCGTACCGGGCGGTTGCTTGACGATGTAGTCGCGGATGCCCGGATAGGGACAGCCGTCGAGCGCCGTCCGATCATAGCCGCCGTTGAAGATGATGCTCCACGAATAGGGATGGCCGTTGCCTTCGACCATGCCCAGCATGGCGAGGCGGATGTCTTTTTTGGTGATCGGTAGAACGCTCATCCGGACTTTTCCCTACCAGGCGGTCCAGCCGCCGTCGACGTTGAGGCACTGGCCGGTGACGTAGCTCGCCGCGTCGCTGAGCAGAAACGCCGTCGGTCCGGCCATCTCGTCTTGTCGGCCGATCCGGCCGAGCATGGTCGAGCGCTCGAGATTGCGCATGAATTCGATCGAGCCGTCATGGGTCGCCTGATGCGGATAGGGTCCGGGCGCCACCGCGTTGACGCGGACGTTACGGTGGCCGAAATGGGCGGCCATATAGCGGACCATCTGGATCATGCCGGCCTTGCCCGCCCCGTATTCGATCGGGTTGGGGGCCATGCCCTCGGGGTAGTTGGCCGGGTTCGGCGCGACGACCCCATACATCGAGCCATACATCACCATGCTGCCGCCGCCGGTCATGTGCTTGGCCGCCTCGCGCGCCAGAACGAAGGTGCCGGTGAGGTTGAGCCGATTGGTTCGGTCGAAGTCTGCGGCAGTAAGATCGTCGAAGCGCTTGCCGGTCGAGCCGAAGGTGGCGTTGACGACACCCCAGAGGCCGCCGAAGTGCCCGGCGGATTTGCGGACGCAGTCCAGCACCGAGCCTTCGTCGCCGATGTCGAGCGGCAGCGCCAGCACCTCGCCTCGGCCACCAGTCTCCTTTATCGCTGCCTCGGCTTCTCGCAGACGCCCGGAATCGATGTCGGCGATGCAGAGGTTGGCGCCGAGTGCCGACAGCAGTTTGCACACCGGCAGCCCGAGGTATCCTGCGCCGCCCGCCACCAGCACCGTCTTGCCGCTGAGCTCGAAGGGCGTCATAGCGACACGATCCGCTTCTCGATCCACGACTGCTTGGCGGCGAGCGCCACCCGCAGATTGTCGCGCGCCTCGTCCAGCGTCGCCAGCCAGCACGGCTTGCCTTCGATCGCGTCGAGCATGGCGTTGGCCTGCAGCTTGAAGCGCGCCTGGTGGGCTTCGGTGGGCACCAGTCCGTCCATGTAGTCGCGGCTCTCCTTCCAAACGCCGCTGTCGTCGTTCGCGAATTTCAGGGTCGAGTGATCGATCATCAGATTGCCGGCGGTGCCGATGAACTCGAACTGCGCCACGTTGCGTTTCTGGAACTGGTTGATGGTGACGTTGGCCATCGCGCCGCTCTGGAAGCGGATGGTGACGAGGCAGGTGTCCTCGGTCTCCGTTCCCTCCAGCACCAGCCGGTCGAACATGCAGCCGACGTCGGAGGGCTTGCCCATCAGCCAGATCAGCATGTCGAAGAGATGACTGGCGGCATCGAGAATGGCGCCGCCGCCCATCTCCGGACGAGCATAATAGGTGCGCTGGAAATCCGGCCGGTATTTCGGGAATTCCTGCGAGGAATTGAGATAGGCGAGCCGCACGGACCCGATCTTGCCGGCAAGGATCTGCTGCCTGAGTGCGATCACCTCCTCGGCGACGCGGCGGACATAGCCGACCCGCGCCTCGATCTCTTTTTCGGCAACCAGGGCAAGTGCCGCATCGACGCCGTCCATCGTCACCGCCAGAGGCTTTTCGACCATGAAGGGGAGCCCCGCCTCGGCGCAGCGCAGCATCAGCGGCACGTGAAAGTTGGCGGGTGCACAGATCACAGCGAGGTTGAAGCTCTCGAGGTCGGCCTCGGCGATGTCGGTGAAGGCGTGCTCGACGTCGAACATCGATATCGCCTCGGCGCGCCGGCCGGCATCCGGCTCGACGATCGAGAGTTCCGCCCGGCCGGTCAGCCCATAGCCCTTGAGATGGCGGCGGCCGATGCCGCCGCTGCCGACGATTAGGACCCTGTGCACCCCGACTGCCCTCGCTATCCCGCTCAGCCCGGCACAGTCTGACCGCGATCCGGCTTGACTTCCAAGACTAGTATGTTGTTATGTTAATGGTATATTCTTGGCTGTCAATCTCGGGGGATCACGAATGGCGCCGACTGCGAACAAACCCAAGGTGCTGATCACCGGCGCCAGCGGCCTCATCGGCAGCCTGGTCATTCGCGACCTCTCGAACAAATACGAATTCAGCGGCCTGAGCCGCCGCGTCGTGCCCGACATCAAGCACACGCAGGCCGAGATCGGCGACCCGGTCGCCATCCGCAAGGCGTGCGAAGGCATGGACATGGTGCTGCACCTCGCTGCCGAGACGCAGGATTATGACGACTGGGACAAGGTGATGAGCAACACCATCGGCGGCACGCTCAACATGTACCGCGCTGCGCAGGAGGCGGGCGTCAAACGCGTGGTGTTCATGAGCACCGGCAGCACCATGTGTGGCTACGAGTGGTACGAGGGCTCGCCCTACGGCAAGCTCGCGGCCAACGAGCTGCAGGCGCTGCCACCCGGCGAGAAGATGATCACCTATCTCGACCCGCCGCGACCCGACAGCTTCTATGGCGTCGGCAAGCTGTTCGGCGAAAACACCGGCCGGCTGTTTTCGGATCGCTACGGCATGTCGGTGATCTGCATCCGCCTTGGCGCGGTGCTGCAAAGCGACCGACCGGAAATCGTGCGGCACTTCCCCGGCTACCTCGCGCAAGCCGATGCGGTGCAGATGGTCGACAAGTGCCTCGGTGCCCCCGACAGCATTCGCTTCGACATCTTCGATGCCATCTCGGACAATTCGCGTCGCTGGCGGGATACCTCGCACGCCAAAGAAGTGCTCGGCTGGCGGCCGACCGGATCGTCGGACCGCTTCGATATCGAGGCGATGACGAGTTGAGCATCCGGTAGCGTCCTCCCGGGCCGCTGGACCGCTCACATCGGCGCGTGCTGCTCCGTACTCCCGTCGGCGCGGCATGCGCCGATCCCTCAACTCGAGCCACGCTCACTCACCGCAAACCCGTGTCCGGCAAGGCTTTCGCGCACCCGCCCGAAGCCGCGCGCCACCCCGCTCAATGCGCTCTTGACTCCTCAAACTGATATGTTGTTATGTTAATGGTATATGCTGTGTTTGGCGCAGGGTCGCCGAACGACCGGCCGCGAGGCCGGACGCTGGGGTTTTGACGCAGCCGCGACTTTGACTGAAACGCCGTTCGAGGCAGCACCAGGGGGACGATGGTGACGGGGCAAAGTGACATCGCCGAACTCGTACGGCAGTGCCGCACGCGGCTCAACTCGGCTGCCATTTCAGATTCCCTCGATACCCTCGGCTACCACAACCAGGTCCTGACCCCGGGCATCAAGGCGCTCGACGCCAGCCTGGTGCTGTGCGGTCTGGCACGGGTCGGCCTCTACATGCCGGTCTATCATGACGACGAGAGCATGCGGGTCTACGAGAACGAGATCGCCCTCGTTGACAGCCTTCGTCCCGAGGAGGTTCCGGTTCTCGTCTGCCACGGCATCCAGCGCATTTCCCCGTGGGGCGAATTGCTGTCCGAGCGCTCCTCGTATCTGGGTGCGGCCGGTTGCCTGACCGATGGCTGCGTTCGCGACACCAGCCGCATCCGCGCCCTCAATTTTCCCGTCTATTCGAGCGGCACCAACCCGGTCGACACGAAATTTCGCGGCAAGATGTTCCTTTACGACGTGCCGGGCGAAATCTGCGGCGTGCGCGTCGACAGCGGCGATCTGGTCTTCGGCGATTTCGACGGCATCGTCATCGTGCCCAGGGGAGTGCTCCACGAGGTGGTGGACAAGGCGATGGAGAAGGTCGCCGCCGAGAATGTCGTCCGCGACGAGATTCGCGCCGGGGGCGCGCTCACCGACATTTTTGCGAAACACGGAATTCTCTGAAATGGCCCCGCCGACCGGACCCAGCTCCACGAGCCTTCCGGTGCGCAGCCATCGCAGCGAAGACGGAAGGCTGAGAGCGAGACAGGGGGAACCACCAACGCGAGGGCTCTGAGTCAATAGGCGCAGGTAGCAACCAGGATGGAGACGTGAATGAGGATGCTGAAAGCCACTGCAGTGGCCCTACTTCTGCAGACCGCCTTGATGGGCACGGTTTACGCCCAAGCGCTCAATGGCAACCCGATGTCCGATGTGCGGGTGCGCCAGGCGATCGCTTATGCGATCGACAAGGACACCATCATCGCCACGGTGCTCGGAGGTTACGCTGTGCGGGCCGACGGGCTTCTGCCCAACGGGCCGTTCAAGAGCCCCAACCTCGATCCCTATCCGTTCAATCCGGACAAGGCGCGCGAACTTCTCAAGCAAGCCGGCTGGGATTCGAGCCGAACGCTAGAGATGGTGTTCTACTATGACGACCAGGTCACCGCGAACCTGATGACCGTGCTCCAGGCCGAGTTGGCCGACGTCGGCATCACCATGAACTACCACCTGCTGGTGGGCGACGTGGCCAAGACGCTGAACTCGATCCCGGACGATCCGAAGGGCAAATCGGTGGTGACCTGGGACCTGGGCTACGGCGCCCGCGCCGCCATCGCGATGCAGGAATACTTCAACGACTATGCCACCGGCAAAGCCAGCGCCGACGGCTTCCCCGGATCGCCGGAGCTCGACGGCCTGATCGCCGACTCCAACTCGTCGACCGATCCGGAGGTGACCAAGAAGGCGCTGATGTCGATCGATGAGTACATCAACAAAAACGCCCTCACCATTCCGCTCTACTACCAGCAGCTCTATGCGGTGGAGAGCAACCGTCTGAACCGCAATGGCGAGCCACACGGCAACGACCAGTTCAACTATGACTGGAACATCCAGAACTGGACGGTCGAGCCGGACGCCGACGGCAAGAAAGTCATGTACACCAACGCGGCGCCGGTGGACTATTTCGAGGAGCCTTGGGTCAACCTCGGCCTGTGGGCCGGCAACAAGATGATCTGGGCACACATGCTTTCGGCCAAGCCGTTCATGGACGGCGTGGCGGAAGGCGACCTCGCCGATACGTACAAAGTGAGCGATGACGGCAAGACCGTGACGTTCACGATGCGCGACGGCACCACGTGGCAAGACGGCGAGCCGATCACCACCGACGACGTGGTGTGGAGCCTCGAGACGGCACTCAAAGTGCCGACGCTGCACGGCGTGCTGGCCAACACCTTCAACTCGATCGAGGGCGCGGCCGACTTTGTCGCCGGCACCGCCCCGCACATCTCGGGCATCTCGGTGGACGGCAAGACCATCACGATCAAGTTCGCCAAGGTCGATCCCAACGTGCTGCTGTCGTTCACGCAGTGGGGGCCGCTGCCCAAGAAGTACTTCGAGGGCGTCGATCCCACCCTGCTGCAGCAGGCCCCGTTCTGGCAGAAGCCGGTCGGTTCGGGCCCGTTTATGGTCGAGGAAGCCAAGTTCGGCGACTTCACCTCGTTCGTGCCGTTCGACGGCTACTGGAAGGGCAAGGCCAAGATCGACCAGATCATCGCCTGGGCGAGTGGTGACGGCGACGCCAATATGGTCAAGAATGCCGCCGCGCACCGCATCGACTTCGCCATCACCAAGGCGGTGAACGATCTCGAGACCCTCAAGACGCTGGACTTCATGAAGCTGACGCCGCTGGATATCCCCTACACCCGCATGATCTGGATCAACCAGTACGACAAGTAGGGAGGCCTCTGACTTCGGGTGTCGCGGCCGGCGGCTGCGACACCTGCTCCTCGGACTGATCTGTCGGGAAACCTGAATGCTGACTTACATCATCCGGCGGATTTTGATCATTGTCCCGATGGCCGTCGCCGTCAGCTTCCTCATCTATCTCGGACTCGACCTCACGCCGGGCGATGCCGTCTCGCACATGCTGGATCCTACCCGCACGGTCGACCCGGAGAAGCTGGCGGAGCTGCGCCACGCCCTGGGTCTCGATAGCCCGCTCATCGTACGCTACTGGATCTGGCTGACCGGCGTTCTACAGGGTCATTTCGGCTATACCCTCACCGGCGGCGTGCCGATCTCGAGCCTGCTCGTCGACCGCCTGCCCGCGACGCTCGAGCTGTCGGGTACGGCGCTCATCCTTTCCACCATCCTGGGATCGATCCTGGGCACGATCAGCGCCTTGCGCCGCGGTTCGGCGACCGACAACGTGCTAACCGTGGTCGGCATGATCGGGGTGTCGATCCCCGAGTTCTTCTTCGGCCTCGTCGCCATCGTCGTGTTCGCGCTCAACCTGAACTGGCTGCCGGTGGGCGGCCGCCTGCTGCCGAGCTACGACAGCTACTGGGACCACATCCCCAACCTGATCATGCCGGCACTGGTGCTCTCGATCATGATGACGGCTGGCGTCATGCGCTATGCTCGCTCCTCGATGCTCGATGCGCTGAGCCGCGAGTTCATAAAGACCGCCCGCTCCAAGGGGCTGCCCGAGTGGCGCGTCAACCTGCTGCACGGCTTTCGCGTCGCCCTCACCCCGGTGATCGTGCTGGTCGGGTTCCGGCTGCCCATCCTGATCGGCGGCTCGGTGATCGTCGAGCAGGTGTTCCAATGGCCGGGGCTGGGTAACCTGTTCGTCAGTGCCGTGCGCAACAAGGACCTTCCCGTGGTGATGACGATCGCGCTGCTTTCGGTGGTGCTGGTGCTCACGGTAAGTCTGATCATCGACGTGCTCACCGCGGTCATCGATCCGCGCGTAAGGCTAGGGGCCTGATCATGGCGCTCATCGATATCGTCAGCCGGCGCAGCAGGCTCGACCGTCAGTTCGACCAGCTGCGTCGGCTCGAAGAAGCCGGTGCGCTGCGTGCCGCCGGCGGCAGCCGCTTCGTGCGCAAGTTCCTCAACAACCGGCTGGCCGTGATCGGCCTCACGGTCTTCACCGTCATCCTTTTGATGTCGATCTTCGCGCCGCTCCTCACGCCGTGGGATCCGACCAAGATCAATCTGCGCGCGATCGCGCAGCCGCCATCGCCGGAGCACTGGTTCGGCACCGACAAGACCGGACGCGATGTGTTCGCGCGGGTCCTCTATGGCGGTCGCATCTCGATCCTGGTCGGCCTCGGCAGCGCCCTGGTTTCGGCTGCGATCGGGGTCATCATCGGCTGCTATTGCGGCTACGTCGGGGGCCGGCTCGACACCATCGCGATGCGCGTCTCGGAAGCGATCATGGCGTTTCCCGAGATCATCCTGGTGCTGATGCTGGTGTCGATCGTCGGCCAGTCGCTGTTCAACATCATGGCGATCTTCATCCTCGGCGGCTGGTGCGGCATCTATCGGCTGGTCCGCGCCCAGATGCTGTCCCTGCGCGAGGAAGAGTACGTCCTCGCCTTGCGCAGCTTCGGGCTCAACCGGGGGCTCATCAGCTTCAAGCACATGCTGCCCAACGCGCTGGGACCGGTGATGGTCAACATCACGCTGTCGACGGCGGCCTTCATCCTCGCCGAGGCGGGGCTGAGCTTCCTCGGGCTGGGCGTGCCGCTCAGCATGCCGACCTGGGGGAACATCCTCAACGTGGCGCAGGACCTTGCCGTGCTGCAGAACAACTGGTGGCTGTGGCTGCCGGTCGGGATCTTCATTTCGCTGTTCGTGCTCAGCGTGAACTTCATCGGCGACGGCTTGCGCGACGCCTCCGACCCCACGCAGCAGGGATAGGCCGATGTCAGACGTCGCGCTCAGCGTCCGGGATTTGAAGACCTTCTTTTACACCAACCGGCGCTGCAACAAGGCCGTCAACGGCGTTTCGTTCGAGATCAGGAAGGGCAAGACGCTGTGCGTGGTCGGCGAGAGCGGCTGCGGCAAGAGCGTCACCGCGGCGGCGATCATGCAGCTGCTGCCGACCCTGTCGCGCATCGAGGACGGCTCGATCGTCTATCACAGCGACCATGGCGACATTCACATCGAACGGCTGGCGCGCAACGGCAGCCAGATGCGCGCCATCCGCGGGGCCGAGATCAGCATGATCTTCCAGGACCCGATGACGGCGCTCAATCCGGTGTTCACGATCGGCTTTCAGATCGCGGAAAACCTGCGCTACCATACGGCAATGCGCGGCCGGCAACTCCGCGACAAGGTCGTCGATCTGCTCAGGACCATGGGCATCCCCCTGCCCGAGCGCCGCGCCGGCGAATTCCCGCACCAGTTCTCGGGCGGCATGCGGCAACGGGCGATGATCGCCATGGCGATGGCGTGCAACCCCAAGATCCTCATCGCCGACGAACCCACAACGGCGCTCGACGTGACCATCCAGGCCCAGATCTTCGAGCTGATGGATCGGCTCAAGCGCGAGCACGGCACCGCCATCATGCTGATCACCCACGATATGGGCGTGGTGGCCGAGCTCGCCGACGACGTGGCGGTCATGTACATGGGCAACATCGTCGAGGCCGGAACGGTCGAGGAGGTGCTGCGGCACCCGGTGCACCCCTATACGCGCGCCCTGCTCACCTCGATGCCGGTGCTGGGCAAGGGCAAGAACCAGTCGATCGAGGCCATTCCCGGCTCGACCCCCGACCCCTTCGACCGGCCGCCCGGATGCCAGTTCGCGCCCCGCTGCCCCTACCGCGTCGACGCCTGCGCGACGATGCCGGCCGAAACCCACACCACCCCCACGCACCGGACGATGTGCTGGCGCTACGAGGAGCTTGCGGCCGATGGCGCATGACGCCGAAATCATCCTCAAGCTGAGGGGCGTCAAGGCTCACTTTCCCGTCAAGGCGGGGGTGTTCCACCGCACCGTCGGACACGTCAAGGCGGTAGACGGCGTCGATATCGACATCTACCGCGGCGAAGTGCTGGGCCTCGTCGGCGAGAGCGGCTGCGGCAAGACCACGCTGGGCAAGACCATCCTGCAGCTGGTCAAGGCCACGGCCGGCGAAATCACCTACTCCTCCGCGACCGAGGAGGTGGAACTGACCGGGCTCAATGCCCGCGAGCTCGATCCCTATCGCAAGCGCCTGCAGATCGTCTTTCAAGATCCGCATTCCTCGCTCAACCCGGCCTTCACCATCTACGGCTCGCTCGAAGACCCGCTGAAGAAGTTCGGCGTCAAGACGCGGGCCGCCCGCCGCAAGATCATCGGTGACCTGCTCGAGGCGGTGAACATGCGGCCCGAATATATGGATCGCTACCCGCACGAATTCTCCGGCGGCCAGCGTCAGCGCATCGGCATCGCCCGCGCCCTCTGTGTCGATCCGGAACTCATCGTCTGCGACGAGGCGGTCAGCGCCCTCGACGTCTCGATCCAGGCGCAGGTGCTGCAGCTGCTGATGAAGCTCAAGCGCGAGAAGAACCTCACCTACGTCTTCATCACCCACAACCTCAGCGTCACCGAGTACATCTGCGACCGCATCGCGGTGATGTATCTTGGCCGCATCGTCGAACTGTGCCGCTCCGAAGACCTCTATGCGCGCCGGCTCCACCCCTACACGCAGGCCCTGCTCTCGGCCATTCCGGTGGCCGACCTCGACAAGCGCAGCAAACGCGTGGTGCTCGAAGGCGACGTGCCCAGCCCGGTCAACCCGCCATCCGGCTGCCCGTTCCACCCGCGCTGCCGGTTCCGCCAGGATGTGTGTAAGACGGTGGTACCGACACTGAAACGCTATTCTATCGATGGCCGCGACGACCACTATGCGGCCTGCCATCTGATCGACGCACCCGAAGCCGCTGCCTAGCGGCGACGCCCTTTCCACGGAGCCTTCCATGCCTGCCTTCGACATTAAGTCCATCACGGGCGTCATTCCCGCGATGGTGACGCCGTTCGACGAGAGCGAGAGGCTCGACGAGAAGCGGCTGCGCGCCGTCATCCGGTTCCTCATCGAGCGCAAGCTCGAGGGCCTGTACATCACCGGCTCGACTGGCGAATCCTTCCTGATGTCGCCCGAGGAGCGCAAGCGCGTCGTCGAGATCGCCGTCGATGAGGTCAAGGGACGCATCCCGATCATCGCGCACATCGGCGCTATCAGCACCTACCACTCGATCGAGATGGCGCAGCACGCCGAGCGAACCGGAGTCGATGCGATCTCGTCCGTGCCCCCGTTCTACTGGGGGTTCTCGGCCGACCAGATCCACGGCTACTACGCCGACGTAACCAGCTCCACCAAGCTGCCGATGATCGCCTACAACGTGCCCATGGCCGCGCTCGGCTTCGACGTCATCAAACGCATCTCGAGCATCGAAGGCGTGGTCGGCGTCAAGTACACCGCCGCGACCCACGCCGAGATCATCCGCATCAAGGAGGAGATCGGCAAGCACTTCATCGTCTATTCAGGCGCCGACGAGATGGCGATGTCGGGCCTCGCCTTCGGCGCCGACGGCATCATCGGTTCGTTCTACAACCTGATGCCGGAGATCTGGCTGTCCCTGCGTGACGCGGTGGCGGCCGGCAATCTTGCCGAAGCCAAGCGGCTGCAGGAAATCGGCAACGCGGTGATCTTCTTCGCGCTCGGCCGTAGCGCGATGACCTGCATCAAGCGCGGCATGGCCTGGCTCGGCTGCGACGCCGGCTATGTCCGCCGTCCACTCGGCGGTTTCATCGACAAAGCCGCCGAGGACAAGCTCAAGGACGAGTTCCGCCAGTTGCGCGACGACCGCCAGCTCAGCGGCGTCGCCTTCCTCGACGCGCTCTGACGGGGCCGGCGATGGGGGGCACCGTCCGCACCGTCTTGACGCTGAACGAGGACCGCTCGGTCCGCAGCGGCAGCACTGCCGATCTCGTCGACGCGATCCGCCGCGGCGCGGATCTCCGCATCGGCACGGCGTTCCGGCACAACGAGCATATCGACACCTCTTCGGCCAGCACTGAGCTGATCGAGGAGGTCGCGGAGTTTCGTCAGACCCTGCTGCTCGACGATCGCTGGGCGGCCGGCATCATGACGCTGCGCATGCCGGTCGAGCTGCCGGAGGGCTTTGGGCCGCGGCCGTCGATGTCTTTCTTCCTCTACAACCAGGACTGCACGCAGGCGATCGCCCGTCCCTATCTCGACGGCCATCCGGCCACGGCCGAGCCCGGCAACGCGGCGCTCGACGACACCAGCGATATGCCGCGCTACCATCAGTTTGCCAGTTTCGATGCCGGCACCAACGCGCCGTCCAGCAACTTCATCTACGATTTCGACAGCTACCGCTTCATGGTCAACGACCGCTGGCGCGAGGTGCTGTCGCACGACCACACGGGCCGGCCGATCTCGGGTTCGGTCGACGCCCTCGTTGACGCCTTCATGCGCGGGTCGCCGGTCAAGGTCGCGATCCGCAGCTTCTGCGTCGGCCTGGTGCCTCCCGGACAGACCGCGCCGGACCATGAGGCCTTCATCCACGCCGGCTCGTGCTACTACTACACTGACCGCAAGCTCCTTATCACCGGCACGCATCCGGCCGTGCGGGTGAAGCCCGCAATCCCGCTTCGTTACGGCAGTCGAGGATGGGATTTCTGTTGGCTGGTGGCGCGCACCGACGGTCAGGTGGAGCGCTGGTTGTGCAATCCCTACACCCTCGCTTTCGACCGCAGCACGCACCGCTACGACATGCGCTGGTTCGTTTCCGGAGACTGAGATGACGCGGCTCGACCGATTTCTGACCGTCGACGATTTCATGAAGGTAGCCGAGCGGCGCGTGCCGCGCATGTTCTTCCAATACGCGGATTCGGGCGCCTACACCGAGGGCACCTACCGCGACAACAGCGCGGACTTCGGCAAGATTCGGCTCGAACAGCGGGTCGGCCGGGACATTGCGGGCCGCAGCCTCACCACCACCATGCTCGGGCGGACGGTGTCGATGCCGCTGGCGCTGGCGCCGACCGGCGCCGCCGGCATGCAGGCCGCCGACGGCGAGATCAAGGCGGCGCGGGCTGCGGAAAAGGCCGGCATCATCTTCACGCTCTCGACCGTCAGCATCTGCTCGATCGAGGATGTCGCCGCAGCCACCAGCGTGCCGTTCTGGTTCCAGTTCTATGTTCGCAAGGACCGCGACTTCAACGAGCGGCTGATCGATCGCGCCCGCGCCGCCAAATGTGGCGCCATCGTCGTCACGCTCGATTGCCAGCTCGGCGGCCAGCGTCACAAAGACGTCCGCAACGGCCTCACTGTGCCGCTGAAGATGACCCCGAAATTCGTGGCCGAGATGGCGATGAAACCGCGCTGGTCCCTCGCGATGCTGCGCACTCGGCATCGCACCTTCGGCAATTTCGCCGGCCACGTCCCCGGCGCGACGACCGTTGCTGCTCTCGCCGAATGGATGTCGCAGCAGGACGACCTCACCCTAACCTGGACCGACCTGCTGTGGATCAAGAAGCGCTTTGGCGGACCGCTGGTGGTCAAGGGCATTCTCCACCCCGACGACGCGCGTGAGGCCGTCGCTCACGGCGCCGATGCGATCATCGTGTCCAACCATGGCGGCCGCCAGCTCGACGGCGCGCCCTCCACCATTCGCGTGCTGCCGCGCATCGTCGACGCCGTTGGCGGCAAATGCGAGATTTATCTCGACAGCGGCGTGCGCTCAGGCCACGACATGCTGAAGGCGGTGGCGCTCGGGGCCCGCGCCGTGTTCATCGGCAGGCCGTTCCTCTATGGCCTCGGCGTCGCCGGCGAAGCCGGAGTCGACCGCGTGATCGACATCATCCGGGCCGAGGCCGACACCACCCTCGGGCTGATGGGCGAAACCGATGTCACCACGCTCGGCGCCCACAACATCGAGTCCAACGACCTCATCGCGCCACACGGGCACTGAGCCCTACTGAGGCACCTCGACGGAGTCCACCAGTGCCCGCGCTGTTCCGTAGAACAGCGCTTCACGCTGCGCCGTGGTGAGCCCGAGCTGGCGCGCACCGCGCTTCATGGCGCGCAGCTGCTCGTAGCGGACATAGGTCATGCGGGAGTCGCAGTGGCTGAGCCCGAGCGAGTGATTGTCCGGCGACAGGTACGCCCAGGCCTTGCCGAAGGCGACATACTTGCCGCGCATCGGCCCGATCATGTCGTCCGAGCCGTACATGACGCGATCGACACCGACGCCGGTGTAGAGGGCATCGAGCGCATCGGACTCGCACACCGTCGAGGTGTCGTACCAGACGTTGGGCAGGCCGCGGAGCTTTGCGGCCGCCTTCTCGATCGCCCAGGCCGAGTAGCTGCGCGCGCAGTGGGCGAGTATCCACTTGGCGCCCGGGTATTTGTCGCTGAGCCGCAGCATGTCCTCGATGTTGTCGGGGTCGGCGATGGCATCGCGCTTGGACACGTGCATCATGATGATGAGCCCGAGCCGGTCGGCGACGGCGATCTGATGCTCCGGCAGGAAATCGGTGATCCGGCACTGCACCGCATCGCCGGTCGAGGCATAGAACCGATAGGGTTTCAGCCCGATGAGCCCGGTGCGGCGCACCGTCGCCTCGATGTCGTCCGCGCTCATCCCCGGATGGGTCAGCATCAGCCCGCGCGACGTCCCGCCCTTGCGCACCTCGGCGGCGGCGTAGGTGTTCGACGCCTCGAAATCGCAGGGTTTTGGGAACGGAAACGGGAACGCCAGCCGCTCCATCCTGCGGCCCGGCATCAGCACCGCATCCACCTCGTCGGCGAGCTCCCACGTCACCTCGGGGAAGTAGCGTCCGATGTTGCCGGCGAACGGCCCGGTCGCCCGGTTGGGGTCGAGGTCGAAGGCCCAGCGATAGATGTGTGTGTGCACGTCGAACACTTTGTCCGGCACGAAGTCGGCGAGTTCCTCCTGCCAGACGCGGGTATCGAGATCGGTCGGCGCGATGTCGGCGAGATCGATGGCGGCCATTGGTGGTCCCTTCAGTAACGGCGGCAGGCCAGGCGTCCGAAACGATGCCCTAGGAATGCTCTCGCCCTCTTGACAACATCATCGTGCTGTCACTGTTATAATGATAAGCGAATATCTCGATCAAGAGGCAGCGATGGCAACTTATGTCGAGGACTTCGACGACGGCCCCGGCGGCTGGATGCGGGTCGTCGATAATTTCCACGGCCCTGCCGCGCTGCCGATTGAGGACGGCGCGGTGCGCTGCCAGGGACCCTGGTGGGTCGATTACAACCACGCGCCACCCGGCGGCGGCTACCTGCAACTGCTGATGTGCCTCGTCACGCGCGGCGCCGCCGGCGAGTCGACCCGCGAGGCGGCGGGTCCGAACCGCTTCACCGCCGGCAACTTCCCCACCGATTTCACCAACGCGAAAGTCACCCTGCGTGTGCGCGGCGAACTCGAAGCGGCCGGCACGAAACTGTCGCTGCTCGCCCAAGGCTCAGTCGACGGCATCTGCTCGGGCTGGGTGCTGACCGGCCAGACCGTCGCCGTCACTCCCGACTACACCGAGACCACTGTCGCCTGCGTGCCCGACCCGGGCCAATGGACCAGCCTCGGCTCGCGGCACGACCGCACCGACACCTATGGCGAGAAGCCGCTGTGCACCGTGCTGAGCAACGTCGACGTCAACATCCACATCATCATGTTCCCGGTGAAGCCGCGGCCGATGGGTCGGATCGACGGCGACCCGCACATCCTCCGCGCCGGACGCGACTACCCGATCTGGCCGTCGAGCATCGCGCAGGGTTTTGTCGAGATCGACCGCATCCAGATCGACTTCGCGGAGTGAGACCGGCGATGACGCGATACAATCGCACGGTCCTTGGCACCGTCTGCCTCCCCTGGCGCGACGACCACACGCTGGACGAGCCGCTGTTCCGGCGCACCATCGTCAACCTCGTCGCCGCCGGCCTGCCCGACCTCTACATCTTCGGCACCGCGGGCGAGGGCTATGCCGTCACCGACACCGTGTTCCGTCGCGTCGCGACGGTCTTTGCCGAGACCATGCGCGAGGCGGGCGGGGCATCGCCGATGGTCGGCGTGGTCAGCCTCTCGCTTGCCACCATGATCGAACGCATCGCGTTCTGCCGGACGCTCGGCATCGACACCTTCCAGTTCTCTTTGCCCAACTGGGCGGCGACTTCCGACACCGAGATGCGCCGCGTCTTCGCCGAGATCTGCGGCCGGTTCCCCGACTGCAAATTCCTCCACTACAACCTCATGCGCTCCGGCCGCCTGGTGCGGCCGCGCGACTATGCCGAGCTGGCCGAAGCCCATCCGAACCTGGTGGCGACCAAGTATGGCGGCGGCGATCCGTTCATGATCTCCGGGCTGATGACCCATGCGCCGCAGCTCCGGCATTTCCTCACCGAGCAGGGTTTCTACATCGGCGCACCGCTCGGCGAATGCGCGCTGCTCGCCTCGATCTCGTCGAGCAATCCGCAGCGGGCGCGGGAGTACCTAGAGGCCGGCGCCAACGGCGACGCGGTGCGCTTCGCCGAGCTCTACCGCGAGCTCTGCGGCGTGCTGCTTGCGCTGCTCGACGCCGCCGGGACCGGCTTCATCGATGGCGCCTATGACAAGGTGATCCACAAGCTGGCGGAACCGGACTTCCCGCTGGCGCTGCTGCCGCCCTACGAAACGACGACCGAGGCGATCTACGAGCAGTATCGGGCGAAACTTGCGGCAGACTTCCCGGCCTGGCTGCCGTCGCGCTAGGCGCTGATTGCGCTGGCGATGCGCCACACCCCGTACGCGTCGCAGGCGGCGTAGTACATCCGATAGCGGCCGTCGCCGAGGTCGATCAGCGACATGTCCTCGGCATGGACCGCATCGATGTCGTCGCCGCCGTAGCCGTCGCCTTCGATGACGACGCCGTCGCGGACCCAGTCGAGGCCGTTGTCAGAGTGAGCCACGAGGATGCGCGAGCGATAGCCCGACATATCGGCCGCGATCGAGGCCGCCGCGAAATCGGCGCTGCGTCCGCTCGCCACTGCCGCCGCGTCGAGGCTTGGATGCAGCGGCGCGACGGTACCGGACGGCAGGTCCTGCCAGGCGGAATAGAGCATCGTCCAGGGCCCGCCGGGCGCGTCGGGCGGCATGACCTCGGCAGCGGTGATACCGGCGCCGTCCAGCGCGTCCTGCCGGTCGCGCAGGCGATAGCCTGGTTCGAGCACGAAGTTCACCCCGTCCGTGGTGGCCGCGCTGACGACAGGGTTGCCGAGCCTCTGGCCGCCCGCCAACCCGCCTTTGCCGTACTCGGACGCAAAGCAGTAGAGCCGGCCGGCGCCCTCCCCCAGCTGCAAAAAACGCGGCGCGCCGACCCCGCCGGGCGCCGTCAGCCGGACGCCGTCCTCGGTGTCCCAGGCGAGTTGGTCGCGCGACACGGCGCTGCAGATCGCGGTTGGCCGATCAGCGCTTCCACGCGCCTCGAAGTACATCCGCCAGCGCCCGTCCGGCAGGGCCACGATGCTCGGCGCGAGCACGCGCAACGACATCTGCGGCAGGTCTCGGCGCGGCGCGACCCGGATGCCGGGCTCGACTTCGAAATCCAGCCCGTCGCTCGACACGGCGCTGAGAATGTAGCCCTGGCAATCGGCGAAGGGCTTGCCCGGTCCGACCCCGGTGTAGAACAATCGATAGCCGCCCTCCGGCGCGCGCACGATGCACGGTGCCTGCACCTTCGAGCGGTCGAGATCGCGGCTCCCCTCGACACGCGCGCCGGGCTCCTTGCGCCAGTTCTCGAGCTTGGCCATGCTGCCTCGTGCTTGACTGCTATCGTGTTATTCTTATAACAAGATAGCATTGGGTCAACGCCCCGCATGACGGGCGATGGGGGAGACGGGAATGGGCAAGGGGCAGGACCTCTGGAAGACGGCGAAGACCGTCATACCCGGCGGCAACATGCTGCTCTCCAAGCGCCCCGAGATGTTCCTCCCCGAGCAATGGCCGGCCTATTTCTCAAAGGCTTCCGGCTGCCGCGTCTGGGATCTCGACGACCGCCAATACGTCGACATGTCGATCATGGGCATCGGCTGCAACACCCTGGGCTATGGCCGCCCGGAAGTCGACGAAGCGGTCAAGCGCACGGTCGATCTCGGCAACATGTCGACGCTCAATGCGCCTGAGGAGGTCGAGCTCGCGCAGCGCCTGATCGCGCTCCATCCCTGGGCCGACATGGCCCGCTTCGCCCGCTCCGGCGGCGAGGCCAATGCCATCTCCATCCGCATCGCCCGGGCCGCCAGCGGCCGCGACGGCGTGGCGCTGTGCGGCTATCACGGCTGGCACGACTGGTATCTCGCGGCCAATTTGGGCAACGAGGAGCAGCTCGCCGGCCACCTTCTGCCGGGCCTTAGCCCGAACGGCGTTCCACAATCGTTGCGCGGCTCGGTATTTCCGTTCACCTACAACAAATTCGACATGCTCGAAGAACTGGTCCGCACCCAGAACATTGGCGTGATCAAGATGGAGGTGTCGCGCAACTTCGATCCTGCACCGGAATTTCTGCTGAACGTCCGCAAGCTCGCCGACGAGCGCAACATCGTCCTGATCTTCGACGAGTGCACCTCCGGTTTCCGCCAGGCGCTGGGCGGCCTGCACAAGGTCTATGGCGTCGATCCCGACATGGCGGTGTTCGGCAAGGCGCTGGGCAACGGCTATGCGGTGACCGGCGTGCTCGGCAAGCGCGAGATCATGGAGGCGGCGCAGAACACCTTCATCTCCTCGACCTTCTGGACCGAGCGGATCGGCTCGGTCGCCGGCATCGAGACCCTCAAGGTGATGGAAAAGGAACGGTCGTGGGAGAAGATCACCGCGACCGGCCGCGACATCACCGCCCGCTGGCAGAAGCTCGGGGCCAAGTACGGCCTGCCGCTGACCACCGCGGGCCTCCCTGCCCTCACCGGCTTCGGTTTCAAGAGCCCGAAGGCCCAGGCCTACCGTACGCTGATCACCCAGGAGATGCTGGCCAGGGGCTATCTCGCCGCCAACATGGTCTACGTCTGCACCGAGCACACGCCCAAGATCGTCGATGACTATTTCGAGGCGCTCGAGCCGATCTTCGCCCTGATCCGCGAATGCGAGGACGGTCGCGACGTCATGGCGCTGCTCAAGGGCCCGGTGGCCCACAGCGGCTTCACCCGGCTCAACTGAGGCCTGCGCAGATGCCCCTCCCCGCCCTCACGGCCGAAGCCCTTGCCCCTTTCGCCACGGTGCTGCGCGCCAAGGACGGCAAGTTCACCGATTTCCCCCAGGTGCTGGAGCGGGGCGACACGCCCGGGCACCACGCCTTCGCCATCCTCTGCCCGCAACCGGCGATGGGCACGACCGTTTCCATCGCCAGCCTCGAGCGCCATCCGCATTCGACCCAGAGCTTCGTGCCGATCTCGGCCGGCCGCTGGATCGTCGTCGTGGCGCCGACCTCGGACGACGGCTCACCGGACGTTCCCAACATGCGGGCCGTCGTCGCCGGCCCCGAAGATGCCATCTGCATCGGCCGGAACGTCTGGCACGCGGGCCTGACCGTGCTCGACCGCCCGGCCGAATTCGGCATGATGATGTGGCGCGCCGACGCGGGCGACGACGGCATCGTGTTCGATCTCCCCCAACCTATCGTACTGTCCGCCGGCTAGATCGAGAGTCCGGTCGGCGGCACACCCCTTCACGAGGATGGTCATGACGAGACAAGTCTATATCTCCGGAAAGCTCGTGCCCGAGGCGGAGGCGAAGATCTCGATCTTCGACAGCGCCATCATGCTGGCCGACACGATGACCGAGTCGACGCGCACCTTTCGCCACAAGCCGTTCAAGCTCGAGCAGCACATCGAGCGGCTCTACCAGTCGCTGAAGCTGACGCGGATCGATCCGCAGATGAGCGCTGCGCAGATGCTGCGCACCACGCTCGACGTTTTCGAGGCCAACCTCGACAACTACCGCGAGCACGCGGACTGTTGGATCGTCCACAATATCTCGCGGGGCATTGCCATCGCGGGAGCCGACCCGACCGTGCAGGTCGGCGCCCCAACGGTCATGATCTTCACCCAGCTCATGGACCTCAAACCCTGGGCCCGCTTCTACACCGACGGTTGCCACGGCGTGACGCCCATGAGCCGCATGGTCCCCTCGCAGTCGCTCGACCCGCGCATCAAGAACCGCAGCCGCCTGCCCTACACGCTGGCCGAGATGGAGGCCAAGCTCGTCGACCCGGCGGCGCAGAGCATTATTCTCGATCTCGACGGGCACGTCGCCGAGAACAAGGGCGGTAACATCTTCTGCGTCAGCAAGGGCGTGCTGAAGACGCCGACCACCGTCAACTGCCTCGCCGGCATCAGCCGCGCAACCGCTCTGGAGTTGGCGAAGAAGCTCGGAATCCCGACCGAGGAAACGGTGCTCCTGCCCTACGACCTCGCCACGGCCGACGAGGTATTCTTCACCTCGACGCCCTACTGCATCATGCCGTCGACGAAGTTCAACACCCTGCCCGTCGGCGACGGCAAGGTCGGGCCGATCACCAGGCGCCTGCTCGCAGCCTGGAGCGAACTGGTCGGCATGGACATCGTCGCCCAGGCGCAGGCGCAGGTCAACTGAACGAGGCCGCAGCGGCCGGGCCGTCGCCAGGCACGCAGCCCATGGCTGTGTTCGAGGCTCGCCTCGCATTTTCGTTGTCTTGGCATTAGATCATACTTTACACGCAGGTTCTGGCAGTCTGGTCTTCCATTTCCGTTCGGACTCTGCGAAACATCGTATTTATTGCGACGCCAGGACCGTGCTGGCGCGTGCGTGTGCCGACCGGAGTCGTGTCGACGATGCGGATTGAATCCGTGGATTTCTTCTACCTGTCCATGCCCGAGATCACCCTCGAGGCCGACGGCAGCCAGGACGCTCTGCTGGTCCGCGCCACGGGCGGCGGTTTCGAGGGGTGGGGCGAATGCGAGGCATCGCCGCTGGTCTCGATCGCGGCGTTCGTGACACCGCGCTCGCACGGCGTCTGCCAGCCCGTCGCTGCCTCGGTGCTGGGACAGACCCTCGACGAGCCCGCCGATATCCGCCGCATCGCCGCGCTGGTCGAGCGGAACTCCATGGACCTGCTGCAGGCGGCGCACACGTTCTCCGGCGTCGAGATGGCGCTGTGGGACCTCCTGGGCAAGGCGCGCGGCGAGCCGGTGTGGAAGCTGCTCGGCTACGACCGGGCTTACGGCAAGTCGCCTTACGCCTCGTTGCTGTTCGGCGACACGGCTCAGGAGACCCTGGAGGCCGGCAAGGCCGCAGTCGCGCGCGGCTTTCGTGCCATCAAGTTCGGCTGGGCCGGGTTCGGCGAGGGCTCGGTCGATCGCGATGCCGAGCACCTGCATGCGGCGCGGGAAGGGCTCGGCCCCGATGGACATTTGCTGGTCGATGCCGGCCAGATCTGGGTGGAGGACGTCGAGGCCGCGGCGGCCCGCATCCCGGCGCTCGAGGCGGTTCGCGCCACCTGGCTCGAGGAGCCGTTCCAGGCAAGCGCCTACGGGGCTTATGGCCAGCTGGCGAAACGATCGGGGACGGTGAAACTCGCCGGCGGCGAAGGCGCTCACAACGTGCACATGGCGAAGCATCTCATCGATTTCGGCGGGGTCGGTTTCATCCAGATCGACTGCGGCCGCATCGGCGGCATCGCGGCCGCCAAGGCGGTCGCCGACTACGCCGTCGGCCAGGGCGTCGCCTACGTGAACCACACCTTCACCTCGCACCTGGCACTCTCCGCCTCGCTGCAGCCCTTCGCCGGGCTCCGCGACAGCCGAATCTGCGAATATCCCGCCGCCCCCAAGGCGTTGGCGGTCGACATCACACGCGAACACCTGCTGCCCGACGGCAATGGCGAGGTCCATGTTCCGGATGCGCCCGGCCTTGGCATGACAGTCGATCTGGATAGGCTGAAGCCCTATCAGCGATCGGTCGAAATCCGTGTCGCGGACCAGCTGCTCTATTCGAGCCCGGTCATTTCCTGAGGACGAGCCATGCCCGATGCCGCCAAGGTCGAGACCAGACGCCGGAACCCGGCCAGGCCGCGCGGGGCGGCCGCGACGCGCCAGCGGGACGGCGCTTCGGGCTACTCGCTGCGCGGCCTCCAGGGTCAGGTGATCGGGGCGCTCGGCCGCGACATCGTGGGCGGGCGCTACGCGCCGGGGGTGCTGCTGCCCAGGGAGGCCGAGCTCACCACCGAATACGGCGTCAGTCGGACCTCCATCCGCGAGGCCATGAAGGTGCTCGCCGCCAAGGGCCTGATCGAGATCCGGCAGAAGGTCGGCACTCGCGTCCGGGCCCGCGATTTGTGGAACGTGTTCGACAGCGACGTGCTGGCCTGGCACCACCAGCAGGGCCTCAGCCAAGCCGTCATGCACGACCTCATCGAGCTCAGGCAGATCATTGAGCCGGCGACCGCCCGCCTCGCGGCCGGCCGCGCCACCATGGCGGATCTGCGCAATATCGAGCAGGCGCATACGCGGATGGCGGCCCATGCCACCGATCCGATCGGCTACGCCGAGAGCGACGTCGAGTTCCACATGGCCGTGTTCGCAGCCTCCCACAATGTGCTGTTGCAGCGCTTTGGGCACCTGGTCGCCGATTTCCTGCATATGAGCTTTTCGATCCAGCAGCGCTCGCTCAGCGAGGCCGGAACCGATTTCGCCAAGGACGCCGCCGAGCATCGGCGGGTCTTCGACGCCATCAACAAGGGCGAACCCGAGGCCGCCGCCACGGCCATGCTCGAGGTGATCCTCCAAGGCAAGAGCGCCCTGACAAATGCCCTCGTGGCGCTGGACGACAGGAAAGCGCAATCGCCATAAGATCATACTTTTGTATGTGACTTGCAGCGCATTCAGGCGAGTCGGATGTTGACGTTTCTTCGATACATATGATTTTATGCAGGGAACAGGTCATTAGAACCATCCAGGGAGGTAGACAATGAGCGAGAACAGGATTTTTGGTGGCGCAACCGGACTTGCCGTACTCGATCGCCGGCGGGCACTGGGTCTAGGCGTCGGCTTCACGGCAACGCTGCTTCTCGGTGGCCGCGCCGGTGCGCAGAGCACCACCGTCAAGTTCTGGGACCCCGGCCTGTTCGCGGTCTCCGCCGACGGCATTCTCGATAAGAGCAAGTCGTTCATCTACAAGGCGGTCGAGGCCTACCAGGCTGCCAACCCGGGCGAGACCATCGAGATCACCGAGACCTCGGGCGATCTGACCGCCACCTCAAATCAGTTCCGCGCCGCGTCCATCGCCCGCAACGGCCCGGACATGAAGAGCGCCTATGCCGGCGGCAACGTGCTCTCCTTCTCGCAATTCCTCGAGCCGCTCGACGCGGTGTTTTCGCCCGAGGAGCAGGCCAAGATCAGCGGCTGGGACACAGTGCGCGACGGCTACAAGACGGATGGGAACATCCTCGCCCTGCCCTATGGCGCCGGGTCCTATTTCTACGTCTTCTACCGCCCCTCGCTGTTCAAGCAGGCCGGGGTCGAGTTCGTCGAGCCCAAGACCTGGGAAGAGATGCTCGATCTGGGCGACAAGCTGAAGGCTGGCGGGGTCAACCCGTTCTGGGTCTGCAACCAGGAAGGCTATGTCGGCGCCTGGGTTCTCGCCGCGCTCGGCGGTGGTCAGCTGGGCGCCAATGCCTTCACCGAAATGGTGCTGCGCAACCAGCCCATCAACAGCCCGGGGATGATCGAGGCATACAAGGGCTTCGCCCAACTCTTCGCGCGCGGCCTGACCAACCCCGATGCCGGCCAGGTGGGCAATGGCGAGGCCGTCTCCGGCTTCGCCCAGGGCAAGGGCGCTATGACCATCGGCGGCTCGTGGTCGAACAGCGAACTGCTCGACACCCTCGGCGACGACGTCGACATGTTCCCGATCCCGACGCTCGCCTCCGCCAAGGAACCGGGCGTGCTCGCCGGCGGGCCGAACATTGCGGTGTTCGTCACCAACTACGCCGCCAACAAGGACGGCGCGTTCAAGTTCCTGAAATATCTCGCCGAGGCCAAGACCATCGATCTCTATGTGCAGCTGACGCAGGTCGAGCCGTCCAACCACAAGGACGCCGATCCCTCGCTCATCACCAACCGTCTGCTGCGCGAGCAGGGCGAACGCATCAAATCGGTCAAGACCGTCTATCCGTTCGACAACATCATGCCGCAGCCGGTGATCGACCTGTTCTACCGCGTCAACGCGACGGTGTTCACCGGCGCCCAGACGGCTGAAGATGCGGTGGCGCAGCTGCAGGCGGAGTTCGACAAGCAGGGCTGAGCAACCAATGGCCGCCACGGCGACAGGGTCGGAAGCGGCTGCCGCGGCGGGGTCCTCCCACCCGGCCACGGGGCAAAGCGGTGAGCGGGGGTTTGCCCTGCTCGCCGTGGCGCCCGCTGCACTGATCGTGTTTCTGCTGTTGCTGGTACCGATCCTGGGCGCGTTGGTCATTTCGTTTTTCAAGACCGACGGGGTGACGGCGCGTTTCGTCGGCCTCGACAACTACGCTTCGATCCTCACCGATCGGCTGGTCCACGCGGTCTTCCTGGTCAACCTGCAGTTCCTCATCGCCGTGCCGCTCGTGCTTGCGGTGGCGACGCTGTGTGGGGTGCTGCTCTACGAGAAGGTGCTGGGCTGGCGCTTCTTCCGCATCGTGTTCTTCATCCCCTCCGTGCTGTCGACGGCGGTAATCGGGCTGATGTTCAAATCGACTTTCGCCTATGACGGCCCGGTCAATTCCCTGATCGTCGCCGCCGGCGGCGCCCCGGTCAGCTTTTTTTCGACTGCGACGCTGGGCGTCGCGGTCATCATCCTGGCGCTGGTGTGGTCGGGCTTCGGCTATGCGACGCTGATCATCCTCGCCGGCCTGTCCTCGATCGACCGCGAAGTGTTCGAAGCGGCCGAGCTCGACGGCGCCAGCTGGTGGCAGCGGCTATGGACCATCACCCTGCCGCAGATCCGACGGGTGCTGATGTTCGTGTCGGTGATCAACGTCATCTACACCTTCACCTCGCTGTTCGGTTTCGTCTTCGTGATGACCGCGGGCGGTCCGGGATACTCGACCACGACCCTCGACTACCTGATTTACACCAAGGCATTCTCCAGCGCCGACATGGGCTCGGGTTCGGCTCTCGCCATCCTCGTCTTCGGCCTCATCGGCCTGTTGACGCTGCTGCAGGCGCGGGTCGCGCGCAGCAAGGCCGATTGAGATGGCTGCGGTCACCAGCAAATCGGGACGCATCCCCCCGTTCGTCACCTTGCTGCTCCTCGCTATAACGACGCTCTACCCGCTCGGCTTCGTCGCCAGCACCTCGTTCCGTCACAAGGCGGACTATCTGCGGGCGCCCTATCGCTGGCCCGAAAGCTGGTCGCTCGACAACTATGTCCGGCTGATCGAGAACTACGATGTGGGGCGCGCCTTCATCAACAGCGCTCTGGTCATCGGGGTGGCGCTCGCGGTGACCCTCGTGCTGGCGACGCTCGCCAGCTACGCCATCGTCAAGCTCGACCTGCCGTTCCGCCGGGTCTTTGCCGGCAGCTTCCTGTCGGTGATGCTGGTGCCGAGCCAGGTGCTCATCATCCCCGTCTATCTACTGCTGTCCTATTTCCGCCTGGTCGACACGCTCCCCGGCGTGACCCTGGTCTACATCGCCACCAACTTGCCGTTCGCCGTGTTCTTCATGATGACGGTGATGCGCTCGGTGCCCGATGTGCTGATCGAAGCCGCCAAGATGGACGGGGCCGGGCCGCTCCGCACGCTGATCGACATCGTGGTGCCGATCCTGCGCACCTCGATCCTGACGCTCGCCATCCTCGTCTTCCTCGCCATGTGGAACGAACTGATCTTCGGCCTCATCCTGCTGCCGAGCGAGGCCAACAATCTGCTGACCCCGAAGATGGCATCCATCGGTGGGCGGTTCGTCTCCAACCAACCCATCCTGATGTCGGGCCTCATGCTCACCTCGCTGCCGCCCATCATCGTCCTCACCTTCCTGTCAAAGTACCTGGTCAGCGGCATCGCCGCCGGCCTGGGCAAATGAACGGCCACCTATGACCACCATCCTGCTGCATGCCGGCTCCGCCACTCTGACCGTCTCGTCCGAGGCCGGCGGACAAATCAGCCTCGACCTCGACGGCAACGCCCTGCTGCTGCCCGCGCCGCCGCTGCACCTCGTCGTCGACGGCGTCACCCACACCGCCTGGCGCGACGTCGACCTCGTCGGCACCGCCGGAAAGGCGATCATCCGGGGAGTGGTGGCGGACGGCCTGACGGCCGAGCTGCAGATTGTGACCCCGACCGGCGACGCAGCGTTCGAGTTCACGCTGAGCATCCGCAATCAGGGCGTCTCCGCGGTGACCATCACCACCGCCGACAGCCTCGCCGCCCGGCTTGTCCCCGGCGATTGGCAGGGCCTCGGCTTCAGCTCGAAATGGGGCGACGAGTATGAGCCCGAGCCCTTTTTGCTCGACGCGCCCCGCACGCTCGAAGTGCGCACCGGCCGCTCCTCGCTGGGACACAGCCCCTGGCTGGGGCTCAGCGCCGTCGATCGAGGGGCCCTGGTTGTCGCGCCGGTCTGGAGCGGCAACTGGCACATTTTGCTCGCGCCGCACGGTAGCGGGATCGACCTCGCGGCCGGTCTATCGCCGTGGAAGTTCGCCCATGAACTCGCCCCCGGCACGCGCTTCGAAGCGCCCGCGGTGCTTCTCGCCGTCGGGCCGGACCTCGAGGAGGCGAGCCTGGCGCTGACCCGCGCCGTCGGCGCCACCCTGCCCCGTTCGCCGGCGAGCGAGGCGATCCCGCTCGAGTGGAACCACTGGTGGCCTTACGAGGACAAGGACATCACCGAGGACATCTTCCTCGCCAATGCCGGGATCGCCACCGAGCTCGGCCTCGCCGTATCGACGCTGGACGCCGGGTGGTTCGGTGCCGCCGATAGCGACACGTTCTGGTGGGACATCCGCGGCGATTTCGGCGAGGAGAACCGCGCGCGCTTTCCCGGCGGCATCGGCCATCTCGCCGACGAAACCCGCCGGCGCGGTCAGAAATTCGGCATCTGGATGGAGATCGAGGCGGTCGGCCTCAAAGCCGCGGTGCGCAAGGAGCGCGCCGACATCATGGCCCGCTGCGACGACGATCCGCCGGAGACCCCGCTCGATCCGGAGGATCCGGGGTTTCTTGGCTATGTCTGTCTTGGCTCGGCGGCCGGCCGGGCCCACGTCAGGGGGCTGCTCGAGACGCTGGTCGACAAGACCGCGTGCGAGTGGATCAAGGTCGACTTCAACCTCGACCCCAAGGCCGGTTGCTCGTGCCGCGATCACGGGCACGGCCCCGGCGACGGCCTCTACGCCCACTACCGCGGCCTCTACGATCTGCTCGACGGCTTCCGCGCCGCCCACCCGGAAATCATCGTCGAGGCCTGTGCGTCGGGCGGCCTCAGGATCGACGCCGGGCTGCTGAGGCACGTCCACTGCGCCTTCCTCTCCGATCCGGATTGGACGCCGCACCATCTGCAAGTCGTCCACGGCACCTCGCGTCTGTTGCCGCCCGCCGCGATGCTGCATTGGCCGATGTCGGAATGGCGCGGCAAGCACCCGCAGCAGACGCTGAGCCTGCGCGATCCTGCCCTCACCGAGGACATGTTCGACACCATCGTGCGCTCCGCCTTCATGCACCGCTTCGGACTCTCATGGCGTCTGCCCGATCTGCCCCGGCACCTGCGCCGGCGGCTCAAGGCGCACCTGGCGATCTACGCCGAGACCATCGTGCCCTTCGTCCGCAATGGCGATCTCAGGCGCCTGACCGACACGCCGCTGCGTCGCGGCGGCGGTGCGACGACGCCGGCCTTCCAACTGTCTCTCGGCGACCGCCATATTCTCTTTGGCTTCTCGTTGGGGCCAATCGGCGAGGGCCTCGGCATCGGGCCGACGCCGGGCGGCTTCGCGCTCAGGCCACGCGCGCTTGCGCCGGATCGCAGCTACCGGCTCCGGCCGCTGTCGCCCGATGGCGTCGGCCCAACCGAGGTGCGGTTTGGCGCCCAGTGGATGGCCGAGGGCGTGGCGCCCGTCACCGCCTCATCCTGTGTCGCGATATTGGAGCCGCTGTGACGCAAGGATCGCCCCGCGTCACCGAGTAAAACCGTCCGCCGCTTCCTTGTGCTGACCGACCGGGCCAGAATGCCGCAATATCGGCGCGAATCAGGCGCAGTCACCGGTGACGATTGCTTTGTACATTTTTGCCGTGGCGTTCAGCGCGAGGTGACGTCGTGTTGCTCGAGGCATTTTTTGACCATTGCCGCAGCTTTGCGCGGCTAACTCTACTGGGATTGACCGGCGGGATCGCGGGGTCGGCCGGCGCCGCACCGGTTGCGTTGTCGTCGGTTCTTACCTCACCGATCGAAGGCTCGTGGAAGACGCAGAACGGCACTGAGATCACAATTTCGCCGTGCGACGCCGGATTCTGCGGCACGCTGAGCTGGGTGGTGATCCCGAAGGAACACTCAGCTGAATGCGAGAAGGACAAGCCGGGGTTCGGCGCCCTGATGCTGGACTACCAAAATCCCGACATGGCGCTGAAGCTGCGCCAGATCGTCGGCCTGCGGATGATGACGCTGGCGCCGACCGCCGATCCCACCACGTTCAATGCGACGATCTACAACGCCGAGGACGGCAAGAACTATGAAGGCACCGCGACCGTCCTTGCCCAGAACACGCTGCGGCTGGGCAATGGCTGCGTCATGAACGTCTGCGTCGTGAGCCAGGATTGGCCGCGCGTGCCGCCCCGGCCGGACGCGCCGGATTTCACCTGCCGGCCGTAGCCACGCTCAGCGCAGGCCCAACAGCTTGAGGTGCGTGGCCAGCGTCTCGCCGGGGTCGGGCACCGGCTTGGGCACGGCGATGGCCAGGGCCCGCTGCACCGCGGGACGCGTATTGATGGCATCGCGCCAGCGATAGACTTCTGGGAACTCGTCCTCGCCCATGCCGAGTTCCTTCCACTTTCGCGCCCAGCCGAAGATCGCGAAGTCGGCAATCGACAGGCCCGATCCGGCGACGAAGTCGACGCCGTCCTGCCGCTGGCGGGTCAGTTGGCCCTCGAGCACGCCGTAAAGCCGGCGCGTCTCGTCGACGAAGCGCTTGATGGCGTACGGGATCGGTTCGGGCGCGCCGCCGGTGAAGTGCTCGTTCTGCCCGAGCAGCGGACCGAAGCCGCCGACCTGCCAGAACAGCCATTCGTCGATCTTGACCCGCTCGGCCCAACTCGCGCCGTAGAAGCGGCCGTGCTTTTCGGCAAGGTATTTGAGGATCGCACCGGATTCGAACACCGAGATCGGCCGGCCGTCCGGCCCCTCCGGGTCGACGATCACCGGCATCTTGTTGTTGGGCGAGAGCGCCGAATAGTCCAGCCGGTACTGGTCCTTCCGCGACATGCTGATCGGGACGATGCTGTAGGGAACCCCCAGCTCCTCCAGCATGATGGTGACCTTCCGGCTGTTGGGAGAGCCGAAATAGTAGAGAGCGATGGGCTGGCTGATCATGGGCTCGCCGACAAGGAAACGGCGCGCCACGAACTCGTGACGCGCCGCCAGGGAGGAGGTCTACCATCCTTATATCGGCGATGGCCGATGGATTGCAACCCGCTGGGGCGGATCAACTTTTCGATAGGAGCCGGGCCGGTGGAAGGCAATGCCGGCTTCCGCCTCCGACGTGGCAACGCACGGCTACGCCCGCGAAATCCGCATATGCGGCTCGCCGTCCGAGGTGTGCGACATCGAGATGCCATCGAGGCCGACGGTCGCCGTGACGCGCTGCCGCTCGATCACCATCGAGGCGAACTTGCTGACATTGACCGGCCGGTCGAACTTCACCGTCACTTCGTAGTGCTGCATATCGGCGAGAAGTTTTACGCCAACCACCATGCCCGCGAACGACCGGCTGAGATATTTGCCGTTGACGCGCTGGCCGACCTGCACCGGCACAGCAACCCGCTCGGGCAGGGCGGCACTCGCTGTGTTCCAGTCGCGGTAGCCGTGACCGCGGGCGATCTCCTCCAGCGCCTCGCCCTGCCCGAGGGGCGTTCCGGCGACGGCGCGTTCCTGGCGCAGAGCCTTGGCTTCGGCCTTGAGGGTCTGGATGGAGGGGGTATCGAGCGAGAAGCTCGAGATCATCGGAGTCGGCACGGCGCACGTCCTTGCACGAGGCTTCGGTTCATGGGCGCTCGCCTTGCCATGAGCGCCTCGAAGGAGAGCGACCACTGCGAACGAACCCGCCATCGGCGGGGCTGGCTTCACCATCGGGACATCCCGGCGAGCGGCTGGCGCCAGCAACCGGGGCGGTATGTGGAGGCTACGACCCCACTTGTCAATCATCGCTCCTGATTGAAGCAATCACGCAATTGCGTTTGCCTCCAAGAGCGCAGCGCGCTAGCCCGCTTGTCGTGAACGAATTCATCCTCCTCGTCGCGGGCCTTCTGGGCGGCGCGGTCAACACGCTGGCGGGCGGCGGCTCGTTCATCGTCTTTCCGGCGCTCCTGGCGGTCGGGGTTCCGCCGGTGCTGGCGAACGCGTCCAACACCTACGCGGCGCTTCCGGGATATGCGTCGGGCGCCTTCGGGCTGTGGTCGCACATCGTGAAATATCGGGACCGGCTGGCGGGCTATTCGATCGTCGGCGCGATCTTCGGCTACGCCGGCGCGGAGCTGCTGCTGCGCGTCTCCAACGCGCAGTTCTCCTTCGCCGTCCCCTGGTTGATGCTGTTCGCGGTGGTGCTTTTCGTCTTCGGCACACGGATCACGGCGTTCGTTTCGGCGCGCGCCGGGACGGGCCGCCGCGCCAAAGTGGCGGGCGCGATGGTGCTGGTGGCGCTGCTCGGCGGCATCTCGATCTATGGCGGGTTCTTCAACGCCGGTCTCGGCATCCTGCTGCTGGCGTTCCTGGTGCTGGCCGGGATCGATGACCTCCACGCCGCCAACGGGCTGAAGCTCTGGATATCCGCGGTGATCGCGATCGTCGCGGTGATCCGTTTTGCGATCTCGGGCTCGATCGACTGGTACCACGGCACCATCGCGCTGCTGGGGGTCACCACCGGCGGCTATGTCGCGGCGCGGTTGGCCCACCACATCCCGACGCGGGTGATCCGCTGGCTTGTGATCGTCTACGGCGCCGGGCTTACGGCGTATTTCTTCTGGAAGACCTACGCCTAGTCGACCTTCGCGATCCACACAGCCGCGTCGTGGAACGCCGCTCCACCGAAGGGTGGAACCTGGTCGGAGCCGATCAGGGTGTTGATCCCCTGCCCGCCGTCATGCGCCTTGTTGGGATGGATGCCTTCGGCGATCAGCACGCCCTGCTGCATGCCGTCGAAGATTTTCGCCGTCAGCTCCACGGTCCCGCGATGATTGCCGAGCCGCACCCGGTCGCCATCGGCGATGCCGTTCGCAGCAGCATCATCCGCGCGGATCAGCACCGTCGGCGCCGGCTGGCGCTTCCGGCTGCCGGCGGTTTCCGAGAACGACGAGTTGAGGAACCCCCGCGACGGGCTGGTCGCCAGCCGGAACGGCACCTCGGGACTGGTCCGCTCGTTGATGTCCCACCACTCGACCAGCTTTGGCAGCGTTTCGGGCGCCACCGTCCAGAGATAACCCTTCTTGTCGGCCGCGCCTTGCCAGTTCGGCCGGAACCGGAACCGCCTGTCCGGCCAGCCAAAGCCGTCCTCGAAGCGCGCCTCTGCGTCCGTCGGCGCCTCGTCGATGAACCCGACTTTCTCGATCTCGTCGAGTTCGCCATAGTTGGAGCGGCGGAGGGTTTCGGCCACCATCTGCCGGTCGGTCATCCCGAGCGACGCGTCCTCGACGCCGAGGCGGCGCAGCAGCTCGCTGACCACCTCGAAATTGGAACGGCATTCGCCCGGCGCCTCGACCAGCTTGGGGCCGACCAGCAGGCGCGTGTGCCCGCCGCGGCGATAGTAGTCGTTGTGCTCGAGGAACATGGTCGCGGGCAACACGATATCGGCCATCTTGGCGGTGTCGGTCATGAACTGCTCGTGCACGACCGTGAACAGGTCGTCGCGCCCAAGACCCTGCCGCGTCAGGCCTTGGTCGGGCGCGACGTTCATCGGGTTGGTGTTCTGGATGAACAGCGCCTTGACCGGTCCGCCGCCCTTCAGCGCCTTGGCATCGCCGGTCAGCACCTTGCCGATCTCGGACATGTCCAGCTCGCGGCCGGCCTTGCCCATGGCGGTCCCGCGGATCAGCGATTTGTCGAGATGCCAGATGTCGGAATTGGTATGAAATGCCCCGCCGGCGCGATGCCGCCAGGCGCCGGTCACCGCCGGAATGCAGAGCACCGCGTGCATGTTGGCCGCGCCGTTGCGCTGCCGCGTGAAACCGTAGCCGAGGCGGAAATAGGTCTTGGGCGTGGTGCCCACAAGACGCGCGAACGCTTCGATCTCCGCCACCGTCAGCCCGGTGATCGCGGCCGCCCATTCCGGCGTCCTGGCCATGAGATGCGCTTCGACTTCTGCATCGAAGTCGGTGAACGCCGCGAGGTATTTCCGGTCCGCCAGCCCGTCGCGGAGCAGCACATGCATTACCGCGCAGGCGAACGCGCCATCCGATCCCGGCCGCAGCAGGATCGGCATATCGGCCTGCTTCATGGTGTCGTTGTGGTAGATGTCGACGACCACGAGTTTGGCGCCGCGCTCCTTGCGGGCACGGGTCGCGTGGGTCATCACATTGACCTGGGTGCTGACCGCGTTGGTGCCCCAGATCACGACGCAATCGCTCTCGGCCATCAGCTCGGGATTGGGCCCCGCCAGTTTGCCGGCCCCGGCGATGAAGCCGGGCCAGGCCGCCCCGGTGCAGATCGTGTCATACTGGTCCGAATAGCCCTTGGCGTGGCGCAGCCGGTCGATGCCGTCGCGATGCACGTGGCCCATCGTGCCGGCATAGAAATACGGCCAGATCGCCTCGGGCCCGTGCTCGGTCTCGATCGCCGCCCAGCGTGCGATGATCTCGTCGAACGCCTGGTCCCAGCCGATGCGCTCCCAGCGCTCCTCGCCCTTCCGGCCGGCACGCCGCATCGGGTAGGTCAGGCGCTCCGGGTGATGGATGCGCTCGGCATAGCGCGCGACCTTCTCGCAGATCACGCCAGCGGTGTAGGGGTCGTCCTTGGCGCCGTGCACACGGCCGATGGTGTGCGCATCGATGATCTCGACATCGAGCGCGCAGGTCGAGGGGCAGTCGTGCGGACAGACCGAACGGGCGACATGATGGACGAGAGGTTTGTTCATCCCCGCAGTTTAGGCGGGGGGCGGCAGCCTGTCAGCAGGCCCGGCCATTCATTGCTGTGATCGGACCGATCACTCCTCGGCGCGGATGCGCCTGAGTTCGAACTGGAACAGCCGGAGGGCGAGGAAGATCGCGAACGCGAAACAGACGATGCCCGTGATATTGGTCAGCGGTACAGCGTCCATGATCGGGACATGCTTGCCGATCAGGAGCAACAGGACCAGCGCCAGGACGGAGGCGACTTCGGGCACGCGAATGGGCATGGTTTGCCTTTCAACAAACCGCATTGGCCGACGCTTCGCCGTTGCGAGGGGTTGCTCGCGGGCCGAAACGCCCGCAAACCTCACGCTTACGCGAAAGCCCAGAAGGTTCCATTAAGATTTGCGGGGCATGCAAAAATGTCGCACGGCGTTGCTGCGCCGCAACATCCGGCCGTCCCGCGCTAGAGATCAGCGGCGGCGCGGCAGGTGCCGGAAACGTCCGCGATCGATCTCGCGCTCCCGCATCTCGAGGTCGATCAGCGACGTCGCCTCGTTGAGATAGCCCAGTTCCGCCTCACGGCGCGAAGGCGTGCGCAGCGCCGATCTCAGCGTATCGATGAGTCCCATGACGGTTCTCCTTTCACGCCCCAACATCGGTACCGCCGCTCGCCTGCGCAATCCGCTGGCGCGCATGCCAGCCATCCCCGGAGCGGCCGGCCGATCACAAACGGTGATCGATCGGCCTCGCAGGTTTCATTGGTAAACCGCAGGCGGCTCGGCTAGGCGGCTAAGTGGGGGATCGAAAATGACCGAAGCCGTCGCCGTGCCGCGCCTGCCGGCCATCTCGATGATCGCGGCTGGGCTGTTCTTCACCGGCATCACCTACGCCTCGACGCTCAACTACGGCGCGATCGTGGGCATCGACACGCTCGGCATCCCGAACACCACCTACGCGGTGCTGCTGATGGCGGCGTCGCTGGTCGGCGCCGCGGCCTCGGTGGTGCTCGGCTACATCTCGGACAGAGTGCCCGACCGCCGCATCCTGGTGGTCGGCTGCGCGCTGATGGGCGCGCTGGGGTTCGGGCTCATCTTCCTGTTCCGCAACCAGCTCGTCTTCGTCTTGGCCATCTGCGTGATCATGCCCTTCGGTGGCGCGCTGTTCTCCCAGTCGTTCTCGTTCGCGCGCGCCTACAACAATTTGCGCAATCCGGCCCGCGCCGAGTTCCTGACCTCGGTGCTGAGGACGATCTTCGCCGTCGCCTGGGCGATCGTGCCGCCCTTCGTCGGCTGGATCGCCGCGGCGACGAGCGTGTTCAACGTCTACGGCATCGCCGCCGCCGCTTACCTGGTCTGCGCCGCGATCTACGCCGTGCTGCTGCGCAACCCGGACGCCAAGGTCGGCATCCCGAAGCGGCAGAAGGGCGAGGCTGGCCCGGTTCAGGCGAGAGCCCGGATCGAGCCGGTCATCCTGGTGGGCATCGCCGGGGTCACGCTGATCTTCATGGCGACCTACATCAACACCGTCACGGTGCCGCTGCTGGTCACGGTTACTCTCAAGGGCAGCTTCGGCGAACTGGGCATCTTTGCCGGCCTCGCCGCCGCGCTCGAACTGCCGTTCATGATTCTGTGGGGCTATGCGCTGCGCTGGGTCGGCAAGTACACCATCATCATCGGGGCCGCCCTGCTCTATGCGCTCTATCTGGTGCTGCTGAGTCGCGCCGGATCGATCACCGAAATCCTGTGGCTGCAGCTCCTCAACGGCCCGGCCACGGCTGCGCTTATGAGCATCCCCATCAGCTACCTGCAGGACGCGATCCGAGGCCGCGTGGGCCTGTCGACTTCGCTGCTCGACGTCGCCGGCGTCACCTCGGCGCTGGCCTCGGCGGCGCTGTTCGGCGCGCTGACCGCATCCGGCCCGAACTATCCCTTGATGTTCGTCGTTGCCGCGAGCCTTGCGGTCGCCGGCGCAGCGATCCTGTTTGCCGCGCACCGGGTGTTCAAGGCACCCCCGGCTCCCGAGGCCGCTTAGCGGAACTCGGCGCCCGGCCGCTCGGCGATGCCCGGGGCCGGCCCATGTCGGCCCCGGCAAAGGTCGGCGCCCGGTCAGTGCGTGATCGGGATCTTCCTGACCTGCTGCATCGCCTCGGCGGGCTTGGGGATGGTCAGCGTGAGCACGCCCCGGTCGCAGCGCGCTTTGACCTTGGAGGCGTCGACGGCGAACGGCAGATTGACCGATCGGGCGAAGTGTCCATAGGCGCGTTCGGAGCGGTAGCCGTCGCCCTGTCTGGACTCGAACTCCGATCTCTTCTCACCCGAAACGATGATCGTCTGGTCCTTGGCGGCGACCTCGATGTCCTTCTCGTCGACGCCCGGCAGCTCGATAGTGAGGACCATCTCCTTATCGGTCTCGTGCATGTCGAGCGAGGGCATCAGGACGCCACTGTCGCTCCAAAGTCCGAGCGAGCCGGCATTGTCCCACGCGGCGTCCATCATGCCGAAGCCGCGCGTGAAGTCGTCGAACATCCGGTCGATGCGCGTTTGCAGCATACCAATGGGTGAGGCATGGCCGCCATTGCTGCCGCGCGCAACGGGCATATTCTCCTGCGTTCGCATTTGGGTACTCCTCAGGCCGCGGATTGCCACGGCGTGGAGGGAGGCGATGCGGCCACCCCGCCCGATCCCCGATCAAGCGCCGCTTGGTCAGCAAACGCACAAGCAGGGCGATGGTTGCGCCGCGGACCTGAGGTGCGGCGCTACAGCTCGCTGAACGGCACGCCGCCGCGCGACTTACTGTCGCGCGGGGATTCGACGATCTGCACGACGACGCGCTCGGGCGGCACGCCGAAGTGCTTCACCACGGCGTCGGTGATGTCCTTCATCAGCGCCTTCTTCGCCGCGGCCGTCCGCCCCTCGACGATGTGGACGAGGATTTCGGGCATTACCGGCGCGCGGCTTTCTTGGCGGCGGGCTTCCTGGCGGCAGCCTTCTTGGGGCCCACCGTGACGCGGGGCGGGCGCGGCTTCGGGGCGGCAAGCTTCTGCAGCTCGGCCACCGAGGTTCCCTTGTGGCCCCAGTTGTCGCTCGACACTTCCTCGATGACGATGAAGGTGTACTCCGGGTTCTTGCCCAGCACATTGACCAGCACGTCGGTCATGCCCTTGTGGATGGCGAGTTTTTGCGCCGTGGTGGCGCCGCCGGTGATCTCGACGCGGACGTAAGGCATATTCCCCTCCCCCAAAATGGAAAGGCCGGCATCGCTGCCGGCCCCTGGTCGTTCAGCCGACGATCTCGTCGTCGCCGAAGAAGAACTTGATCTCCTGCGCCGCCGTTTCCGGGGCGTCGGAGCCATGCACCGAATTCTCGCCCATGTTGAGCGCGTAGTCCTTGCGGATGGTGCCGGGCGCGGCCTTTTCGGGGTTCGTCGCGCCCATCACTTCGCGGTACTTGATGATGGCGTTTTCGCCCTCGAGCACCTGCACCACAACCGGCGCCGCGATCATCTGCTCGACCAGTTCGCCGTAGAACGGCCGGTCCTTGTGGACGGCGTAGAAGCCCTCGGCCTGGGCGCGGGTCATGTGGATGCGCTTGGAGGCCACCACACGCAGCCCGGCCTCTTCGATCTTGGCGATGATCTTGCCGGTGATGTTGCGGCGGGTCGCGTCGGGCTTGATGATCGAGAAGGTGCGCTCGAGAGCCATGAGAAATGTCCTGAAAGTGGCGGAAAAGGTGGGGCCTTGTAGCCAAGAGGCGTGAATGAGGCAAGACGGCCTGCATGGCTCCAGTGACGTGGAGGCGTTGGACATCCTAGCCGTCTGCCTATATGTGGCGCCGTCACCCCGGAATTGCCATGCTCGCCGTAACGAACATCACCTATCGTATCCAAGGCCGTCCGCTGTTCGAGGGCGCCAGCTTCGTGCTGCCAGACGGAGTGAAGGCCGGATTCGTGGGCAAGAACGGGTCCGGCAAGACCACGCTGTTCAAGCTGATCCAGAACCAGCTCGTCCTCGACGGCGGCACCATCGAGATCAACAAGCGGGCGAAGATCGGCGGTGTGGCGCAGGAAGCGCCGGCCACCAGCCTTTCGGTGCTCGAAACCGTGATGGCGGCCGACACCGAGCGCGCCGAGTTGATGGCGGAGGCCGAACACGCGACCGATGCGCACCGCATCGCCGACATCCACATGCGCCTCGCCGACATCGACGCGCACACCGCCGAAGCCCGCGCCGCGACCATCCTCAAGGGCCTGGGCTTCGAGCAGGACCGCCAGCTCGGCCCGACCTCCGAGCTCTCGGGCGGCTGGCGCATGCGCGTGGCGCTGGCGGGTGTGCTGTTCAGCCAGCCCGATTTGCTGCTGCTCGACGAGCCGACCAACTATCTCGATCTCGAAGGTACGCTGTGGCTCGAGAAGTACCTCGCGACCTATCCCTACACCGTGTTCATGATCAGCCATGACCGCGACCTCCTGAACAAGGCGGTCAATGCGATCGTGCATCTCGAGCGCGGCAAGGCGACCTTCTACAAGGGCAATTACGACACGTTCGAAAACACCCGCCGCATGCAGATGGAGCTCAACAACAAGAGCCGCGAGAAGGCGCTGGACCAGGTCGCGCATCTGCAGAAATTCGTCGACCGGTTCAGCGCATCTGCCGCCAAGGCCAAGCAGGCCCAGGCCCGCGTCAAGATGATCGCCAAGCTGAAGCCGCCGGCGGCGATGTTCGACGAGTACGCGGCGCCCTTCACCTTCCCCAACCCCAAGAAGGAGCCGGCCTCGCCGATGCTGACCTTCGACAATGTGTCGGTGGGCTACGGCGACAAGGTGATCCTCCGCCACATCTCGAACCGCATCGATCCGGACGACCGCATTGCGCTCGTCGGCGTCAACGGCAACGGCAAGTCGACCTTCGCGAAACTCCTCGCGGGCGAGTTGAAGCCGATGGGCGGCGAAATGCGGCGCAGCCGCGGGCTCGACATCGCCTATTTCGCGCAGCACCAGATGGACAGCCTCAAGCCGGAGCACACGCCGCTCGAGCACGTCATCGAACTGATGCCCAACGACAGCGAGGCCAAGCGGCGCAGCCGGCTGGCGCAGATGGGCATGACCACTTCGCGCATGGACACCAAGGTCAACAAGCTCAGTGGCGGGGAGCGCGCCCGCCTGCTGCTCGGGCTCATCACCTTCGGCGGCCCCGGGATGCTGATCCTCGACGAGCCGACCAACCATCTCGACATCGACAGCCGCGACGCGCTGGTGCAGGCGCTCAACGACTACACCGGCGCGGTGCTGATCATCAGCCACGACCGGCATCTGATCGACGCCACCGTCGACAAGCTCTGGATCGCCCAGAACGGCACGATCGAGGAGTTCGACGAGGACCTCGACACCTACCAGCGCATGCTGACCTCGGGGAAGGAAAAGGGCAACGGCAAGTCCAGCCCCGCCAACACCGACAAGAAGGCCGCCCGGCAGGATGGCGCCAACCGGCGCGCCGAAGTCGCCCCGATCCGCAAGTCGATCAAGGACGCCGAGCAGAAGCTGTTCCGGCTCAAGGCCGAACTGGGCAAGGTCGAGGCCCTGCTCGCCGATCCCAAGATCTACGACGGCGCCCCCGAACGCATCATCCTGCTCGGCAAGGACAAGGCGCGCTTTTCCGCCGACATCGCGACCACCGAGGAGCGCTGGCTGGCGCTCAGCGCCCAACTGGAAGAATCCGAGCAGGCATGACGGCCGCCGAAGTCATCGCCCTGCTGCAACTCGAGCGGCATCCGGAGGGCGGCTGGTACCGGCAGACCTTCCGAGACGACGTGCCCGGCGGTCGCGCCCATTCGACGCTGATCTACTACCTCCTGGAGCGCGGCGACCAATCCGCGTGGCATCGCGTCGACAGCGCCGAGGTGTGGCACTGGTACGCCGGCGCGCCGCTTCAGCTGCGCATCGACAAACAGACGCTCACGCTCGGCAACGACCTTGTCGCCGGCGAGCGGCCACAAGCCGTGGTGCCGCCACATGCCTGGCAGTCGGCCCGCAGCCTCGGCGAGTGGACGCTGGTCGGCTGCTCCGTTGCCCCCGGCTTCGAATTCGCGCATTTCGAGCTCGCTCCGCCGGGGTTTGACCCTGCGGCCTGATCCCCGGCGGCCATTGACGCGCGGCCCGGCGGAGAGCCATGCTCGCTCGAGGGGTGAGGGGCAAAACGGGCATGCCGAATACAGGGCCGCTGCTGCGCGCGACGCGAGTCGGCGCGCTTGATGGCCTCAGGGGCTGGGCGGCGCTTTCGGTCGTGGTCTATCACTGCTTCTGGCAGACTTTCGGGGTCCTCTTCCCCGAAACCCACACGTTGATCCCGGCCCTGCTTGGCAACGGGTTAATGGCGGTAGCGGTGTTCCTGACCCTGTCGGGCTACGTGCTGACGACCCGCCGCTGGCGGCGGAACGACAACCCGCCGCTGCTGCTCAGCGCCGTGCGCCGCTACATCCGCCTGACCCTCCCCATCATCGCCGCGGTGCTGCTGGTCTGGGTCCTGATGAGTCTCCAGCTGACGCCGACCAAACGCGCCTTCGAGATCACCGGGGTCCACAGCTGGTACGACACCTTCGCCCGCTTCAAGCCCGACCTCATGGCCGCGCTCTCGTTCGCGACGTTGCGCGTCTACGGCGCCGCCCTCACCCAGAATTATGGCCCGTTCCTGTGGACGATGGTGGTGGAGTTGTGGGGTTCGCTCCTCGTCTTTGCCATTTCGCAAAGCGGCCGGGCTCTGCGGGAGCCCTATACGCCGCTGCTGCTGGTCGCCGTGCTGTGCCTCGCCATGTTCCCGCTCGCCGCATGCTTTCCCATCGGCGCCCTGATCGCCCTGCTGGAGCACGACGGCGTGCTGTTCCGCGGCGAGCCGAGCCAACGCGAGAGCCGGATTGCGACCGCCGCATTGCTGGCGATCCTCGTCGCGGGCGCTCTGGTGCAGATGTACCTGCCCGGCCTCCTCCTGCCGGCCCTGCTGGGTGTGGGTGTCTTCCTTGCGGTCAAGCGCAGCCTGCCGGCGCAATGGTTCCTCGAGCTTCCCGTCTCGACCCTGCTCGGCCGCCTCTCCTTCCCACTCTACCTGGTGCAGTATGCGGTGATCATCTCGCTGAGCGCGCTGCTGATCGTCTGGCTCGAGGCCAACGGCATGCTGAACCTGACGACGGCCTTGCTGACCGCGCTGGCGTCGATTGCGGCCAGCGTCGGCCTCGCCGTCCTGTTCCTGCCGGTCGAGTTGCTGACGCTGGGCCTGCTGCGCCGCATCGACTCCGCCTGGCAGCGCTGGCGCGAACCGAAGGCGCGGGGCGCGGCGGTGCCGTCGACCTGAGGCCGACGGCCGCGAGTTGACGTGGCTCGCGGGCTCGGCTCAAAGCAGCCGTCAATCTGAGGGCGGAGACGAGCCGCGGTGGAACCGGGGACATCCAGTGCATCGAGACTGGCAACGCTGGACGGCCTCAGGGGCTGGGCGGCGCTCTCGGTCGTCGTCTACCACGCCACCTGGGAGACGTTCGGCATCGTGTTCCCGGCGTTCCGCTCGCCCGCGGCCTCGCTGCTCGGCAACGGCAGTCTCGCCGTCGCGATCTTTTTCACCCTCTCGGGCTACGTGCTGACGCTGCGGCGCTGGCATCGCACGGACAACCCGAACCTGCTGCTCGTCCTCGTCCGCCGCTACTTCCGGCTGGGCATCCCGATCATGGCCGCGGTGCTGGTCGCCTGGGCGATCATGAGCCTGGGGCTGGCGCCGAACCGGGAGGCCGCGAAGGTGGTGCTGCGCGGCGACTGGCTCGGCACCTTCGCCAATTTCCCGCCGAACCTTTTCGATGCCGTCTGGTACGGCCTGGTTCGCGTCTACTGGATCGCCAAGGACCACGTCTACGGCCCGTTCCTGTGGACCATGGCGATCGAGCTCTGGGGTTCGGTGTTCGTGCTGTCGCTGTCGCACAGCCCAAAGCTGTTCCGCGAGGCGTACACCCCGCTCCTGCTCTTCCTGGTGTTGCTGCTGCGGTTCTTCCCGCTCGCCGCGTGCTTTCCGGCCGGCGCGATCATCGCGCTGCTGCAGCGCGACGGCCATATCTGGCGCACCGAGCCGGGCCCGCTCGAGAGCTTCGTCTCGTCATCCCTCCTGGTCGCCGCCCTGCTCGCGGCGGCGAGCTTCCAGATCGTCTTCCCGTCGCTGATGCCGGCGGCGTTCGCGGGCACGCTCGTCTTCATCGGGGCAGCCCGGAGTAAGCCGGCCCACGCCGTCCTGTCGATGCCGCTGTCGGGCTGGCTGGGGCGGATTTCGTTCCCGCTCTACCTCATCCAGTACGCGGTGCTGATCACCGTCACCTCGTGGTCGATCATCCAGCTCGACGCGGCAGGGCTGCTCACTCCATGGACGGCGCTGGGCGTCGCCGTCGTCTCGACGGCCGCGGCGCTGCTGGCGGCGACGGCGTTCCTTCCCGTCGAGGTTTTCACCCTCGGCTTCGTCAGGCGCCTCGGCTGGCCGCGGGCGAGATCGGCCGTCGCTAAGGCCTGAACTGGGCCGCCATCGCCCCCGACGCGACCAGCGCGTCGATGGCCGCCACATCGTGGCCGGGCACGATCAGCAGGTCCGGCTCGGCCGCGTGCAGTGCCTTCAGCGTCGCCAGTTCGGCGAACACCGCATCGCGATCCTCGTTGAGCATGAACTGCGCGAGCAGCCGCGGCCGGCCCTTGCCGGTCTCGACATTGCGCAGCGTCCAGCCGATGTCGCCGATGAACAGCAACTCGCGCCCGTCCTCGCGCTTGACGAAGACCATCTGGCTGCCCGGCGTGTGCCCCGGCGCGCGGATCAGCACGACGCCCGGCGCGATAGCGAGCATGTCGTCGTAGTCGATGGGCGAATAGTCCTTCAGGGCCTCGGGCAAGGCCAGGCCATATCTTGGCAGGCTCTCCGCTTGTTCCTTGTTGAGCCGCAGCCCCTTGCCCAGGCCCGCCGGATCGCCAAATGCGAGGATGCCGCCGATATGGTCGGAGTGCTCGTGGGTGACGACGATCTGCGTCGCCGCCGCCAGCGCCATATCCATCCGGGCATAGGCATCGTCGTCGATCTTGGCGCCGAGGGAAGCGCCCTGCGCCGCGGTGAGCGCGCTGTCGATGATGATGGTGTCGGTCGGCAGGATCAGCTGGTAGGAGAACGCCGCCATGGGCGTGCTGTCCCAGCCGTCGCCCGCGACCGAGGCCACCGCCGGAAAGGCGAAGCGCGCCACCGTCTCGGCCCGCACGTCGCTGGCCTTGCCGCCGGGCAGTTCCTCCGCCTTGGCCCGCACCGCCGCCATGTCGAGCGCGAACGCCGGCAGATTCCCCGGCGGATTGCCGTCGCCGATGTACCAGTAGTAGCCCCCGCCGCCTGCCACCAGCAGGAGCGCGACGACGATCAGCGTGATGCGGAGCCAGCGCGGCATGTATACCCCCGAGGCCGAAGCTACGCTTCTGAGGACGTGTGACAAGTGGAGAACAGGCTGGTGGGGCTTCACCCTCATCCGCCCGCTTTTCCTGCGCTCTGGCCGAGCGATCCCAAGCGGGCTCGCTCGGCCAACCGCTCAGGCGGGCACCTTCTCCCATCAAGGGAGAAGGCACCAACGAGAACCTCCGGCTCGATTGCCTTCTCCCCTGGTGGGAGAAGGTGGCGAAGCCGGATGAGGGGGAGGCCGCTCGCGCAAAGCCGCCAGCCTCCCCCTCGCTCATCCCTTCTTCACCCAGCGGCCGTTTTCGTCCTGTTGCCAATAGGTGAGTTCGTTGCCCGGCCCGAGCGCCTTCCAGGCCACCCGCGCCTCGGTGACGGCGTCGGGGTCGTGGCCCGAGAACATGTAGACGATCCGCTCGTAACCCTCGCTCGTCCGCGGCACGGCGCGGTCGACATAGAAGCGGACGTTGGCGGCGTTGGGGTTGCCTTCGTCCATGGCGATCAGCACCGGCTGGTCGGGATCGGCCGGCTCGCCGGCGATGCCGTGCGGCACAAAACTGTCGTCGCGGAAGGTCCACAGCAGCGTGTCGAGCGCCTCGGCACGCTCGAGGCTCGAGGTTTCGACCACCGCCCGCCAGCCGCGCTCGAGGCTCCGCTCCAGCAGTACCGGCAGCACCCGTTCGAGCGGCTGCGCCTCGAGATGGTAGAACAGGATTTCGGTCACTTGTCCTCGTAGTTGTCCCGCACCAGCCGGTCGAGCAGGGTCACCCCGAACCCGGACGTCCAGCCGGCATTGGTTTCGCTCGACGGGCTGCCGAGCGCGACGCCGGCGATATCGAGATGGGCCCACGGCACGTTGCCGACGAAGCGGGCGAGGAACTGCGCGGCGGTGATCGATCCGGCGGGCCGGCCGCCGGAATTCTTGATATCGGCGAAGCGGCTCTCGATCAGCTTGTCGTAGGCCGGCCCCATCGGCATGCGCCAAAGCTTCTCGCCGGTCGCGAGCCCCGCCGCGAGCAGTTTTGCCGCGAACTCGTCATTGTTGGAAAACAGCCCCGCATGCTCCGAGCCGAGCGCCACGCCGATCGCCCCGGTCAGGGTCGCGAGGTTGACCATAGCCAGCGGTTTCAGCTTCTCCTGCGTGTACCAGAGCGCATCGGCCAGCACGAGCCGGCCCTCGGCGTCGGTGTTGACGATCTCGATCGTGACCCCAGAAGCGGCGCGAACGATGTCGCCGGGCCGGATGGCGGTGCCGCTCGGCATGTTTTCGACCAGCCCGATGACGCCGACGGCGTTGACCTTGGCCTTGCGGGTCGCCAGAGCCTGCATCAGCCCGGTCACGGCGGCGGCACCGCCCATGTCGCCCTTCATGTCCTCCATGTTGAGCGCCGGCTTGATCGAGATGCCGCCGGTGTCGAACACCACGCCCTTGCCGACGAAGGCGATGGGGGCGACGTCCGGCTTTCCGCCGGTCCAGCGCATCACCACCAGCCGCGGCGGCCGAGGCGATCCCTGCGCCACGGCCAGCATCGCCTCCATCCCCAGCGCTCGCAGTTCGGCCTCGCCGAGCACCTCGATGCCGACCCCGAGGGCGCCCAGCGCCGCGGCGCGTTCGGCGAACTCGACGGTGCCCAGCACATTGGCCGGCTCGTTGATGAGATCGCGGGCGAGGATGGTGCCCTCGGCCACCGACATGCGCGAGGCGATGGCCGCATCGGCCGCCGCCGGATCGGGGACATGCAGCGTCACCGTCAGGCTGTTCGCCGATTCGTCGTCCTTCTTGCGGGCCTTGTATTTGTCGAAGCGGTACTGCCTCAGGCGCAGGCCCGCCGCCAGTTCGGCGATCGCGGCCGGCATCGCCTCGTGGCCGTCGAGCAGGACCGCTGCGGTCTCGGCATTGGCCGCCAGCAGTTTTGCCGCGAGCGAGCCGCCGCGGTCGGTCCAGGCGGCAGCAGTCGCGGGCTTGTCAGGGTCGATCTTGCCGGCGCCGAGGACGAACAACCGGCGCGCCTCGAGCCCGTTGGGCGCCGCGATATCGAGCACTTGCCCCTGTTTGCCCTTGAACCCAGCCCCCGCCGCGACCCGCGCGAAATCGAGCCCGGTCGTCGCCCAGACATCGGCGGCGGCGCCGCGCGGCGGCATCCCCTCCCCGGCGTAGATGACGATGATGCCGGCCGGCGTTACGGGCAGCGGCGCAGTGCGGATGGTGAGGGTTTGCGGCATGGGAATCCGGGAGGAAGTGATGCCGCCAAGCAACAGGTGTTCCGCCACCGCGTCAATCCCGCAACACGGCGGCCTGGTCGGTCCCGGCCCGCCGCCCCGCGCCTTGCCATCGTCACGGAAGCACCCCAGAGTCAGCCGCAGGGAGCACCGGGACGGCGTGATTCAGAACTTCACCAGGGGCCGCAATTGGCTCGCCTAAGCGGATATCTGCTCAGGCTTTTTTCGGTCGAGGCGATGGCCCTGTTCGGTGTCGCCGGCTTCCTGCTGTTCCTGATCCAGTGCCTCAGGCTCTTCGATGTCGTCTCCGACAAGGGACAGAACCTGCTGACCCTGCTCGGGCAGGCCATGCTCGGCATGCCGGCACTCGGCATCGTCTTCCTCTATGTCTGCCTCGGCATTGGGCTCGGCCGGGCGCTGCGCAACCTGCAGGCGACCAGCGAGCTGCAGATCATCCACGCCGGGGCGTTGCTCGGGGCGCTCTACCGGGCGGTCGGGCTCTACGCGCTCCTGGGGACGATCGCGGTGCTGATCCTCGCCCACATCATCGAGCCGCTCAGCGTGCGCGCCACCAGCCAGTGGTCGGCAAGCATTGCGGCGGACCTCGTGTCGCGCAGCATGATCCCGCACCGGTTCACCGAGGTCGTGGGCGACGTGTCGATGGTGATCGGCTCGCGCGATGCGGGCGGCAACATCACCGACTTCTTCGCCGATGACCGGCGCGACGAGAACTCGCGGCGGACCTATTTCGCCAAATCCGCCATCATCACCCGCGACGAGCAAGGGTATGTGCTGCGGATGGAAAAGGGCGCACTGCAGTATTTCGGTCCCGACCAGCGCTTCTCGCAGGTGTCGTTCGACCGCTACGACCTGGCGCTCGACCGATTGACCGGTGCCCCCACGGACGACGATCCGCTGGCGCAGACACCGAGCAACGACCTGGTGGTCCAGGCGCTCGCCACGCAACAATGGGATACGGCGATGCTGCGCACGCTGCTGAAGCGCACCGGCGAGGGCCTCAGGGTCATCGCCATGTGCGCGCTCGTCGTCGGGGTCGCGGCCTTCCCTTCCGGCAAGCGCCGGCGGTTCGAGATTCCGATCGAGTTCGTCGTGCTGGGCGCCGCCTTCCTCGAGCGAGCAATCACGTCGTTCCTGCCGAAGACCGGCCTGCTCGGCATCGGCATCGGCTCGCTGCTCCTTCTCGCCGTCGCGCTCGCGATCAATGCGGCCCGGCTCAGAATCTTCCCGCCGGTGCGGTTCGGGAGAGCCGTGGCATGAGGCGGATCGACTGGATCGTCATGAAACGCCTCGGCGCCCGCGTCGCGCTCACCCTGACGGTGTTTTTCGGGTTGATGGCGCTGGTCGAGTCGCTCGATATCTGGCGGTTCCAGGCGCTGACCAAGATCGGCGGGCTGCCGCTCGCGGTGCTCGCCATCGTCACCGGCGCCGGGAAAACATCGGTCGGGATTCTCCCCATCACGCTGTTGATCGGCACGATCATAGGGGTGCTCGACCTGCAATCGCGGAGTGAACTGACCATCATCCGCTCCGCCGGCGTCTCGATCTGGCGCGTGATGCGGGCGCCCCTCATCGCGGCGTTCGTCCTCGGTCTCGCCTCGTCGTTCGCCGCCGCCCCGTTTCTGATCCAGCTCAACCGGTCGCTGCCGGTCTCCGGCTCGAACGCGAGTTCCGGCGAGGTCTGGCTCGAACAGCGCGGCGCCGATGGTCCCTACATCCTCGTGGCGGAGCACGCGCGACTGAGCGGACGGGTGCTCGACGGCGTGTCGCTGTTTTTCACCGAGGCCGATCAGCGCGACCGGGTCACCGCCGCGTCGGCCAAGCTGTCCGGCGGCGCGTGGGTGCTGAGTGAGGCGGTGCGCTACCGGCCGGGCGTGCCGCCCGAATCGCTGCCCGAATTGAGGGTTTCGACCAACACGACGGCGGGCGACATGCAGGTTCGGCTGACCTCGGCCCGCGACCTGACCTTCAGCGAATTGCTGAGCGCCGTCGGCCAGCGGGTCGCCGATCCCGCCCTGCGCGCGGCTGCCATCACGAGCCTCCTGCACTTGGCGGCCACGCCGGCCCTTTTGGTCGGCTCGGTGCTCATCGGTTTCGCGTTTACCTCAGGTTATCGAAGGACAAATAAGTATGGTGGTGCGGTCCTTTATGGCATCGTTCTTGGATTTGTGGTTTATGTGGTGACCGAACTGGCGAACCGTTCCGGGTTCGCCGGCGTCCTCGATCCCACCTTTGCCGCCGCTGGGCCGGCATTTGTGGCAATTGTCATTGGGCTGACAGTGCTGCTCTACAAGGAAGACGGGCGAGCGTGATGGTCTTGCGCCGTGGCAACAATAATCGGTTCCCGCCGCGCGCTGTGCTGGCCTGCGTTCTCGCCGGATTCCTGCTGCTTTCGGCCGCTGTGCTGCCCGCCGAAGCAGCGCTGCTCCCCGCCGGGTTCTTCGACATGGTGGTGACGCCCGGCCAGGGCGCCGCGGCGGTCGAAGCCGACCGGCTGAGCTATGACGGTCAGCACGACGTGATCTCGGCTGAAGGCGGGGTGATCCTCTCCTATCAGGGCTTTGTGATCCGCGCCGACCGGCTGGACTTCAACCAGCAGACCGGCGCGCTCCATGCTACCGGCAACGTCTCGATCCAGGATCCGCAGGGCGACGTGTTCCAGATGGACAGCGTCGAGGTGACCGGCGGGATGAAGGAAGCCTTCATCAACTCGCTGACGCTGACCACCGCCAAGGGCGCTGTCATCACCGCTCGCGACGTTCATTTCACCGACGCGCTGCAGACCATGCTGACCGATGCGGCCTACTCGCCGTGCGGGCTTTGCATCGACAGCAAAGGACAGAAGATCGGCTGGAAGGTCAAGGCGGCGCGGATCATCTATGATCGCGAAAGCGCCTCGGTGACGCTCGAGCAGCCTTCGCTCGAACTGCTCGGGGTTCCGGTCGCGTGGCTGCCCTGGTTCTGGATTCCCGACCCGACGCAACCGCGCGCCTCCGGGCTGCGCATGCCCTCGGTCGACTACGACGAGAAGCGGGGCGGCATCCTCACGGTTCCCTATTTCGTGCCGGTCGGCGAGGACGTCGATCTCATCCTGAGCCCGACGCTGATGAGCCGCCAAGGCTTCCTGATGCGCGGCGACCTCAACTGGCGCTTCCCCGGTCTGGGCGAGATCGACATCAGGGCCTCCGGCCTCTACCAGCTCGATCCGGCTGCCTTCGCAACGGCGAACGTTCCAGCCGCGACTTGGCGAGGCGCCATCCAGACGGCGGGCCGCTTCACGCCGATCGAGGACTGGACCGCAGGCTGGTCGTACTCGGTCTTTTCCGACAATGCCTACCTCAAGGACTACGAGCTGACCGACAGCGACAGCTCGATCAACCAGGTCTACGCCACCTACCTCAACGGCCCGACATGGCTCGACGCGCGGGTCCAGCGCTTCAACCGCCTTGGCAACTACTCGGCGGCCGACGACGCGAAGCAGGCCATGGCCGCGCCGAAGGTCACCTTCGACCACGTCCAGGATCTGGCGCCCGGCTGGGGCCGTCTGCATCTGTCCGGTGAGGCCCTGGGCATCCACCGGGAGGCGGATCAGTCGATCACCTACAACGGCGTGCCGTACGATTTCGGCTACGAAGGCAACAAAGCCCACCTGATGCTCGAGGGCGCCTGGGAGAACCAGTGGATCGTCCCCGGCGGCCTCGTCGCAACGCCCTATCTCGGCGCCCGGCTCGACGGCGCCTGGTACGACGGCGCCAGTTCGGACGTAGACTCGCCGCCGGCGTCGATGCTGCTCAGCGCCACGCCGATCGCGGCAATTGATGTGCGCTGGCCGCTGTTCGCCAGGAACGGCGGCGACACACATCTGCTCGAGCCCATCGCGCAGCTGGTCTATCGCGGCTCGTCGGCCACCGAGGTGGGCATCACCAACGACGACGCGCAGAGTTTCGTCTTCGATACGTCGAACCTGTTCTCCTACAACCACTTCTCCGGCATCGACCGGCAGGAAACCGGCCTCCGGGCCAATATCGGCGGTCACTATCTGGGCAGCTTCGCCGACGGCAGCTGGCTGGACCTGGTCGCCGGGGAATCGTTCCACCTGCTGGGCACCAACGCGTTCGGGGTCAGCGACCAGGTGCTGGCTGGGATCGACAGCGGACTTGGCGGCACGGCGTCCTACATCGTCGCCAGCGCGCGCGGCGGTTTCGCCAACGGCCTGAGTGCGGGGGGGCAAAATCCAGGTCGACCCGGCCACGCCGCGCGTCACCCGCGCGGGTGTCGGCGTCGCTTATGCCAATGCTGACCGGTTCTCGGCCGGCGCCGACTACATCTACATCGCCGCCGATCCCGCGGTCGGCACCGTCGACGATCAGCACGAGCTCGCCGGGCGGGTCGGGGTACCGGTGACCGACTACTGGTCCGTCGCGGGCGGCATCACCTACAACATCGCGACCAACAACTGGATCAAAGCCAATACCAGCGTCACCTATGACGACGGCTACCTGTTGTTCGGCGGCAACGCCAACCTGACGCCGACCAGCTGGGGCTTCGGCATCAGCTTCAAACTCAAGGGTCCGGACGGGGAAGTCGCGTTCTGACGCACCGATTTCAGCCGTAATTTTCGACCACAGGAAGCTCGGGCTTCTCAAGATAGGCAGAATATGAAGATGCTTCGCGTTCTGGGCGCATTCGTTCTCGGTCTGGCGCTGCTCGTCGCGGCCGTGGCGCCGGCCGACGCCGCGACCGTCAAGATCACGGTGAACGGCGAGCCGATCACCGACATCCAGATTTCGCAGCGCCTGGCACTGATGAAGCTCGAGCGCCGCTCCGGCCAGAAGCTGGCGATCGAGGAACTGGTCAACGAAGCGCTCGAAATCCAGGAGGCCAAGCGTCTCGGCTTCGAGGTGTCCGAGGGCGACATCGACGACGCCTATCTGGGCGTGGCGCGCCAGCTCAAGATCAGCGCCAGCAACCTCAACAAGATCATGACCGACAACGGCGTCGCCGTGCAGACGCTGCGCGACCGGCTGAAGGCCACCGTCGCCTGGGGCAAGGTCACCTCGACCGTGGTCAGCGCCAAGGTGACGGTGTCGGAAGCCGATATCGACAAGGAAGCCAAGGCCAAGCTGACGGCCGCCAACAGCTTCGACTACATCCTCAAGGAAGTGCTGTTCCTGATGCCGGGGGGCGAGGGCTCGGCGAGCAAGCGGACGGCCGAGGCCAACCGGTACAAGAAGAGCTTTTCGGGCTGCGACAGCGCCGTGCAGCTGTCGCTGTCCTACACCGACGCGGCGGTGCGCGACATCGGCCGGCGCCACGCCACGCAGATGCCCGAGGCCATTGCCGACGAACTGTCCAAGCTCAATGTCGGCGGCATCACCAAGCCGCGCGTCGTCCAGGGCGGCGTCTCGATGCTGGCGGTCTGCTCCAAGGAGGTCGCCGAGGACACCACGTTCATCGCAGGCGACCTGCGCCAGAGCGTCGGCAACGGGGCGCTGAAGGCGGAGGCCGACAAGTACCTGGCCGATCTCAAGGCCAAGGCACAGATCATCTACAGCTGATGGCAGGCACCGGTCCCATCGCGGTCAGCATGGGTGAGCCGGCCGGCATCGGGCCCGACCTCATTCTGCGGCTCTATGCCGAGCGGGCGGAACACCAGGTGCCGCCCTTCATCGTCTACGGCAATATGGGATTCCTTGCCGCCCGCGCCCGCCGGCTGGGACTCAACATCACCTTCGCCGCCACCAAACCGTCCGAGGCCGTGGCGCAGTTTCCCGTGGCGTTGCCGGTCTCTCACATCGAGGGACTGGTGCCGGATCGGCCGGGCGAGACCAGCCCGCTGTCCGGCAAGGTGGTGGTGGAGGCGATCACCCAGGCAGTCAACTGCGTGCTCGAAGGCGCCTGTCGCGCCGTCGTCACCGCGCCGATCCACAAGGCGGCGCTCTACAAGGCCGGGTTCAAGTATCCCGGCCACACGGAATACCTGGCGGCCCTCTGCGACAGGGGCGGGTCGCCGCCGCTGGCCGTGATGATGCTGGCGCATGACCAGCTCCGGGTCGTGCCGCTCACCATTCACGTGCCACTGCGCGACGTGCCGGGTCTGATCACCGGCAAGCTGATCCGCGATACCGTGCTGGTGGTCGAGCATGACCTCAGAACGCGCTTCGGCATCGAGACGCCGCATCTCGCCGTCACAGGCCTCAACCCGCATGCCGGCGAGGCCGGCAGCATCGGGCTCGAGGATCGCGACATCATCCTGCCGGCCGTGCTGGACCTCCAGCACAACGGCACCCACGTCGAAGGCCCCATCTCGGCCGACACCATCTTCCTGATGCCCAACTGGCGGAAATACGACGCGGTAATCGCGATGTATCACGACCAGGCGCTGATCCCGATCAAGGCCGTCGCCTTCGACGAGACCGTCAACGTCACGCTCGGCCTGCCGATCGTGCGCACGTCGCCCGACCACGGTACGGCATTCGATCTGGCCGGAACCGGCAAGGGATCGGCGGCCAGCATGCTGGCCGCGATCCGTATGGCCGACAAACTGGCGGTCTGACTATTTCGGCTGCTTGCCGAGCCAGTCGAGCATCTCGGCGATCTCTTTTTCCTGCGCCGCGATGATGTTCTCAGCCAGCTCCTTGGCCCACGGGTCGTCGCCATGCGCCAGCTCCGCCTTGGCCATGTCGATGGCGCCCTGGTGGTGCGGGATCATCGAGCAGATGAAGGCGACGTCGAGATCGGTGGCGGTGGCGCCGGCGTTCATGTCCTTGTTCATCGCATCCATCCCCGCCATCAGGTCCTGATGCGCTTGGTCGGGCGAACCCATCGCCATGCCGCCCCCACCAGCCATATCGGCCATCCCGGCATTGACGAGGCAGATGGGCGGAAGCTCGGCCGCGGTGGCGGGCGCCGCGAGCAGCAGGGCAGCGGCAAAGACGATCAGCGATCTGGTCATGACGGACTCCTCTTTCGGTCCACCCCGCCTAGACCTTCCCACCGTGGCAAGGTCAAGCCCGTTTCCCGCCGACATCAATGCCTGCTATGCGGATCGGATGCAGATCGACGATCTTCCCCCGCTGCGCGAGGTCATCGCGCGCCACGGTCTCAGCGCCAAAAAACAGCTCGGCCAGAATTTTCTGCTCGACCTCAACCTCACCGCACGCATCGCCCGCACCGCGGGGTCGCTCGAAGGATTCACGGTGATCGAGGTCGGCCCCGGACCGGGCGGGTTGACGCGCGCTTTGCTCGCCGCGGGCGCGAAGAAGGTCGTCGCCATCGAGCGCGATGAGCGCGCCCTCCCCGCCCTCGCCGAGATCGCCGCGGCCTATCCCGGCCGGCTCGAGGTGATCTCCGGCGATGCGCTCGAAGCCGACTACGCCGCGCTTGCCGACGGGCCGACGCGGATTGTCGCAAACCTGCCCTACAACATCGCGACGCCGCTGCTCATCGGTTGGCTGACGCTCGATCCCTGGCCGCCGTTCTTCGAGAGCCTGACGCTGATGTTCCAGCGCGAGGTGGCCGAACGTATCGTGGCCAAACCCGGCGACGACGCCTATGGCCGGCTCGGCGTGCTTTGCGGCTGGCGGACGGAGGCGCGGATCGCCTTCAACGTCGCCCGCACGGCGTTCATCCCGCCACCCAGCGTCACCTCCTCGGTCGTCCACCTGGTGCCGAAGGCCATCGCCGGCGACGCGCGGGTGCGCGATCTCGAGGCGATCACCAAAGCCGCCTTCGGGCAGCGCCGCAAGATGGTGCGTCAAAGCCTCAAGTCGACCGGCGTTCCAGTCGAGACCCTGCTCGCTGCCGCCTCCCTGCGCGGCGACGAGCGCGCCGAGCAGCTCCCCGTCGAGGCGTTCCTGGCAATGGCAAAGGTGCTGCGGGGCTAGCGCCCGTCCTCCACCTGCGAAGCGGGGAGGTGCCGCCGGCGGCAGAGGGGCGGCCGGAGACACCGAGTCCGGTCCCGCCACCTCCACCACGCCAGGCATCTGCTTCTGTCGATCCGCTTCAGCGGTGGTTCATCTGCGGACACGCAATGTGAGCTGGTGTTCAGACTTGCTTGCAATGGAGATCGCGAATGACCGCTCTCGGCAAAACACTACTCATCCTGGCCGCCAAAGTCGCGCGGCGCGCGCTGCCCTTCTCGATCGCCCTGCTCGCTTCCGCCGCCGTCGCTGCGCCGAACGGCAGCGCCGGGTCGATCGAGGATTGCTTCTATAAGGCCCAGCTGCAGTTCACGCTCGATCAGGCCCTCTGCGGTGCGATACCTGCCGAAGGGCGCGGGCCATGCCTCTCCCAGGCGGTCAACAATTACGCGATGGCGCTGCAGGCCTGCGGCACCAGCAAGTCGTCGAGCCTGCGGACCGAGGTGACGCCCGGGCTCAAGCACAATCTGGACACCGCGTTCACGCGCCGCCTGCGCTAGAGCGAGTCGATCTGGCTCTGCAGATCCTTGACGAAGCTGTCCATCTGCGTAAACCGGTCGCGCCGCTGGCGGGCGGCGGCGAGGATGGAGCGGACGCGGGCGCAGCTCTGGTCGAGGTCCTCGTTGACTAGAACGTAGTCGTACTCTTTCCAGTGCTCCATCTCGACGCGGGCATTGTGCAGCCGCTGCGCGATGGTTTCCTTGCTGTCCTGGGCGCGGCGTTCGAGGCGCTTGCGCAGCTCGCGGATCGAGGGCGGCAGGATGAAGATCGTGACCATGTCGGCGCGGGCGCGCTTCAAGAGCTGCTGGGTGCCCTGCCAGTCGATGTCGAACAGGATGTCGCGGCCCCGGGCCAGCTTTTCTTCGACATGGGCGCGCGGCGTGCCGTAGAAATTGCCGTGCACCTGAGCACTTTCGAGCAATTCGCCTTCCTCGCGCATGCGCTCGAAGGCGGGGATGTCGATGAAGGTGTAGTGGGTGCCGTCGATCTCGTCCTGACGCCGGGCCCGCGTCGTCACCGACACCGACAGCGAGATGTTGGGGTCCTGCTCGAAGATGGCGCGCGAAATCGACGATTTGCCCGCCCCCGAGGGCGAGGCCAGCACCATCATCACGCCGCGCCGCGCAAACTCCACGGCCTACTCCAGGTTTTGGACCTGCTCGCGGAACTGATCGATCACCGCCTTCAGATCGAGGCCGATCGCCGTCAGCTCCACGGCATTTGATTTCGAGCAGAGGGTATTCGCCTCGCGGTTAAATTCCTGTGACAGGAAGTCGAGTTTCCGTCCCGCCGGGCCGCCCTCGGCGATCAGCTGCCGGGCCGAAGCGATGTGCGCGGCCAGCCGGTCGAGCTCCTCGCGGATATCGGCCTTGGTCGCGAGCAGCAGCGCTTCCTGCGCCAGCCGCTCTTCGGATACGCCCGCGCCGGAGGCCACCAGATCGGCGATCTGCTCGCGCAGCCGGGCGAGGATCGCGTCGCGGCTGCGGCCGGGATGCGCGGCGGCCTGTTCGCGCAGGGCGGCGATTTCGTCGATCTGCCGGGAGAGGATCGCCAAGAGGTGCTGGCCCTCGGCCTGCCGCGCCGTCTGGAGGTCGGTGAGCGCGATGTCCACGGCGGCAAGGATCGCTGCGTGGAGCGCCTCCTCGGCTTCGGTGCTGAGCGGCGCCTCATGCTGCTCGAGCACGCCCTTGAGGCCCAGGATGCCGTCGGGCGTCGGGCGCGGCGAATTGGTGAGGATGCCGATTTCCTTGATCGCCGCCATCACCGCATCGAGCGCCTGCTGGTTGATCACCACCCGGCCGCCCTCGCCTTCGCGATCGACATTGAGGTTCACCGTCACCGAGCCGCGCGCCAGCGCCTTGGAGACGCGGCGGCGGATTTCGCCTTCGATCGCGTCGTAGCCCGGCGTCATCCGCATGCGGATATCGAGGCCGCGAGCGTTGACCGATTTGATCTCGACCGAAAAGCTGATCTCCGGCACGCTGCCGGCGGCGCGGGCGTACCCGGTCATGCTGGAAAGGGAATTTGCCATCTGCGGGCGATACACCCTTTATTGCGTGGTGTCTCCGGCTTCCGAGGCCTGCTCCGCCTCGAGCGCCTCCTTGGCGGCCTCCGCCTCGTCCGCCGCGGCGGCCTTGCGGTAGAGAGCGACGTTCTTTTTGTGCTCGGCATAGGTCGCGGCGAACAGATGCCCATCGGCCGGGTCGGCGCTCCTGGCAACAAAATAGAGGAAGCTGGCGCCGGCCGGATGCGCCACGGCCTTCAGCGCCTCGACGCCCGGATTGGCGATCGGGCCGGCCGGCAGGCCGTCGATCTGATAGGTGTTGTACGGCGTCTTGGCCTTGAGGTCGGCGGTGGTCAGCGCCCGCTCGAGCTTGCCCTTGCCCAGCGTCAGCCCGTAGATCACCGAGGGGTCGGTCTGCAGCCGCATGTGCTTCCTGAGCCGGTTGACGAACACCGAGGCCACCTGCGGCCGCTCGGTCTCGAGCCCGGTTTCCTTCTCGACCAGCGAGGCGAGCGTCACCAGATCCTTGGGGCTCTTGACCACGTCGTCGATCGCCGGGTCGCGGGCGGCCCAGATCGCCGCAACCTGGTCGGCCATCGCCTTCTCCATGGCCTCGATCAGCGATTTGCGGCTGTCGCCGGGGAAGAAATCGTGCCTCACCGCCAGCAACGTCCCTTCGATCGGCGCCGGAACCGCCGCCCCGGTCAGGTTCTGCGCCGGGTCGTTGATGTGCTCGGCCACCTGCCACGAGGTCTCGCCGGGGATGACGTTGACGAAGAACTCCATCGGCTTGGTTTCGGTGATGATGTCGAGGATCGCCGCCATCGAGGCGTGGGCCGGCACCATGTACTGGCCGGGAAGGATCTTGGCGTTGTTTTTGGTCAACTGCGCCGCGCCGCGGAACAGCAGCGCGTTCTCGATCAGGCCCTGCTCCTCGAGCCGGTTGGCGATGGTGCCGATGCCGGTGCCCTTTTCGACGAGGAACGCTGTCTCCTCGGCCCGGGGACCCTCGGCGTAATACGTGCGGACGGCAAAATAGGTGGCGGCAGCGACGACGACCATGCCGATTACGACAATGGTCAACAGGCCATTGAGGAGCATCACCGCACTGCTGCGTTTGCGCCTGCGTTTCCGGTCGGCCGCCATGTCTACCTCAATGCTTGTATTGCCCCTCGCCGGAGCCATTTGCCCGAATGAAGCGGGCAAAACAAGGACGGGGATTGGGCAATCGGCAGGCGGCAGTAGAAACCAGTTACCCGACTGCCGACTGCCGATCGCCTACGCCACCTTGCGGAAGATCAGCGACGCATTGGTGCCGCCGAAGCCGAAGGAATTGGAGAGCGCCACGTCGATGCGCTTCTTCAGCGGCACTTTGGGCACCAGATTGATCGGCGTTTGGACCGACGGATTGTCGAGGTTGAGGGTCGGCGGCGCGATGCCGTCGCGCATGGCAAGGAGGCAGAAGATCGCCTCGATCGAGCCGGCAGCACCCAGCAGGTGCCCCACGGCGGATTTGGTGGAGGACATCACCCCTTTGCCGGCGGCGTCGCCGAGCAGCCGGGTGACCGAGCCGAGTTCGATCTCGTCGCCGAGCGGCGTCGAGGTACCGTGGGCGTTGATGTAGTCGATCTCAGACGGCGAGATGCCGGCGCGCTTGACCGCCATCTGCATGCAGCGGAAACCGCCGTCGCCATCGGGTGCCGGGGCGGTGATGTGGTAGGCGTCGCCCGACATGCCATAGCCGATGACTTCGCCGTAGATCTTGGCGCCGCGCGCCTTGGCCCGCTCGTACTCCTCGAGCACGACGACGCCGGCGCCCTCGCCCATCACGAAGCCGTCGCGGTCCTTGTCATAGGGGCGCGAGGCCTCGGTGGGGCGATCGTTGAAGCCGGTGGACAGGGCCCGGCAGGCGGCGAAACCCGCCATCGACAGGCGGTTGACCGGGGATTCGGCGCCGCCGGCGACCATCACGTCCGCATCGCCCATGGCGATGATCCGCCAGCTGTCGCCGATGGCGTGTGCGCCGGTCGAGCAGGCGGTGACCACCGAGTGGTTGGGTCCCTTTAGGCCGAAGCGGATCGAGACGTTGCCGGACGCCATGTTGATGATGCGGCCCGGAACGAAGAACGGGCTGACGCGGCGCGGGCCCTTCTCGTGCAGCGTCACCGAGGCGTCGTAGATGGTGCCGACGCCGCCGATGCCCGAGCCGATCAGGACGCCGGTGCGCTCCTGCTCGTCCTGGGTCTTGGGCTCGGCGCCGGCGTCGGCGATGGCCATACTGGCCGCCGCCATCGCGAAGACGATGAACGGATCGACCTTGCGCTGTTCTTTGATGTCCATCCAGTCGTCGGGGCTGAACTTGCCCTCGGCGAGCGAACCGAGCGGAATGCGGTGGGCGATCTGGCAGGCGATGTCATCGACCTGAAAATCGTCGATGCGCTTCGCGCCGCTCTTGGATGCGAGGATGTTGGCCCAGGTGGTTTCAACGCCGCATCCGAGGGGGCTGACCGCCCCCATACCCGTTACGACAACGCGGCGCAGTTCCATCAGGTGGTGCCGTTCCGTCGGTTCGGGGCCAAAATGCCCCGGTCAGCCAACGGCCTTGGTGAGGTAGCTGACGGCATCGCCGAAGGTCTGGATCGACTCGGCCGCGTCGTCGGGGATCTCGACGGAAAATTCTTCTTCGAAGGCCATGACCAGTTCGACCTGATCCAGGGAATCGGCGCCCAGATCGTCGATGAAGCTGGCCTTGTCGACGACCTTCTCCGCATCGACGTTGAGGTGCTCCACAACGATCTTCCGGACGCGGTCAGCGATATCGCTCATAGTTTGACTTCCCTTTTCAGAGGCTGGTTCGGTTCGTTTCTTGTCGCCTGCGAGCGCTTGCTTATCCCGCCCGGCGCGACTTTAGGCGGGCTTGCCAAAGCCCGCAAGTGAGCCGTGGTCCCGCTGTCAGCGGCGGCAACTAACACAATAGATTGGCTTTGACCATATTGCGGAATTGCACGCCCACAGCAGGCTTTGGCCGTCAGATCATCAGCATTCCGCCATTCACGTTGAGCGTGTGCCCGGTGACGTAGGCCGCCGCGTCCGAGGCGAGAAAGACCGTGCACGCGGCGACTTCCGCCGCGGTGCCGAGCCGCCCGGCCGGCACTTTGGCCAAAATCGTCTCGCGCTGCTTGTCGTTGAGTTCGTCGGTCATGGCCGAGGAAATAAAGCCCGGCGCCACGGTATTGACCGTGATGTTGCGCGACGCAACCTCCTGCGCAAGAGACTTGCTCATGCCGATGAGCCCGGCCTTGGACGCCGCGTAGTTGGCCTGGCCGGCATTGCCGGCGACACCCACCACCGAGGTGATCGAGATGATGCGGCCAAAGCGCTGCTTCATCATCCCACGCAGCACGGCGCGGGTCAGGTGGAAGGCGGCCGTCAGGTTAACCGCCAGCACTTCGTCCCATTCCTCGTTCTTCATGCGCATGAACAGATTGTCGCGGGTCATGCCGGCGTTGTTGACGAGGATGTCGAGCCCGCCCAGCGCCGCCTCCGCCGCGGGCACGAGCTTGTCGACATCGTCCTGATTGGAGAGGTTGCAGGGCAGGATCGGGTGGTCCGCGCCGGCCATTGCCTTGGCCGTGTCCTCGAGCGCGCCGACCCGCGTGCCGCTCAGCGCCACACGGGCACCAACCTGCGACAATGCCATGGCGATCTCGCGCCCGATGCCGCCCGAGGCGCCCGTCACCAGCGCGCGTTTGCCAGATAGATCAAACATTTGGCGGCTCCTTCGGAGTGATTGATTCAAGTTCGCCGTTCGCTGCCAAGGCCCCCTCACCCGGCGCTGGCGCGCCGACCTCTCCCCCAAAGGGAGTGGTGTTCACGGCAGAAGCCGCATCGTCCACCTCTCCCGTTGGGGGAGAGGTCGGTCCGAAGGACCGGGTGAGGGGGCCTTGGCGGCTATACATTGAGCGCCGCGACCAGCGCATCCACATCGCCCGGCGTATTGACTGCCGTGGCCACCGCCGCGGGCGCGATGCGCTTGGCGAGGCCGGTCAGCACCTTGCCGGCGCCGAGTTCGCAAAGGTCCGTGACCCCGCCCTCGGTGGTCAGCCACTGCACGCTTTCGGTCCAGCGCACCATGCCGGTCACCTGCTCGACGAGACGCTGGCGAATTTCGCCGGGATCGCTGATCGGCCGCGCCAGCACGTTGGCGACGACCGGAACGGCCGGCGCATGCATCGTCACCGCCGCCAGCGCGTGCGCCATTGCATCGGCGGCCGGGCGCATCAGGGCACAATGGAATGGCGCGCTCACCGGCAGCGGCAGCGCCCGCTTGGCGCCGGCGGCCTTGAGCAGCTCGATGGCGCGATTGACCGCTCCGACGTGGCCGGAGATCACCACCTGGCCCGGCGCGTTGTCGTTGGCGACGCCGCAGACCTCGCCCTGCCCGGCCTCGTCGACGGCGCGCAGCACCGTTTCGACATCGAGCCCGAGGATCGCCGCCATGGCGCCCTGCCCGACCGGCACGGCCTGCTGCATCGCCTGTCCGCGTGTTTTCAGCAGACGCGCCGTATCGGCAATGGAAAACACCCCGGCCGCACAGAGTGCGGAATACTCGCCCAGCGAGTGACCGGCGACATAGGCTGCGTGGGTCTTGATGGTCACGCCCCTGGCCTCGAGCACGCGGATGACTGCCATGCTGACGGCCATCAAGGCCGGCTGGGCGTTCTCGGTCAATTGCAGCGTCTCGGCTGGTCCCTCGAACATGATCGCCGAAAGCTTCTGGCCCAGCGCCTCGTCGACCTCGGCCAGTACCGCACGCGCCTCGGGGAACACGTCGGCAAGCTCCTTCCCCATGCCGACGGCCTGGCTGCCCTGCCCCGGAAACGTGAATGCGCGCTTGGCCATGGGTCCCTCTTGGTCTTTTTCTTGTCCGGGAAGCCTAGGCTCGCCCACCGCCGCCGTAAAGTTGGCGGCGTTTGCAGGAGCCGGCGCCGCGAGTCAAGGTTGCTTGCCCTGGATCAAAGCCGGATCGCCGCGGACGTGGTCCAGAGGGTCGGCACAAAGGAGGTCCGATCATGGGCAAGATCAACGCCGAGTGGCATCGGGCGCATGTGATGGCGAAGAACCCGACCGAGGCACAGCGCGCCGAGTGGCACTACGAGCACGCGCTCCACTGCGGCTGCCGCGCGGTGACGCCCTCGATCGCCGAGCTGCTGAAGGCCAACGGGTACAAGGTGCCGAGGCCTGCGGCGTAGGCGCGTCGGCGCGCATTGAATTTCGCATCATTTGATGCTACTTTTGATGCGCAAGAGAGATACGCCATGCGCACCACCATTACCATCGACGACGAATTGCTTGAAAAGGCGCGGACCTATTCCGGCGTCAAAGAGACGTCGACCCTGGTCCGAATGGGGTTGGAGGCCTATGTCCAGCGGCAAGCTGCCCGTCGCCTCGCCAAGATGGGCGGGACTCAGCCCGGCCTCGAGTATATTCCGCGTCGGCGGCCCGGAGCGGCTGAATGATCCTCGTCGATACCTCGATTTGGATCGATCATCTACACACGGGCGACCCCGTGATGGATCGCTTGCTCAGAGAGGACACGGTGGTCCTTCATCCCTTCGTCCTTGGTGAGATCGCTCTCGGAAACCTCAAGGATCGAAAACGTGTCTTGGCGGAACTCGACACAATTCCTGCAGCTGGGATGGTCGCCAACGAAGACGTGCTCGAGTTGATTCACCAGCAAGAGCTTGCGGGATCGGGAATCGGCCTGATTGACGCCCATCTGATCGCTTCGACCCTTCTGGTCGGCGACGATCTGCTCTGGACCAGGGATCGCCGCCTAGCCGCAGTGGCGCACCGTCTGGGGATTGACGCGACTAGCGACTGACGCGCCAACTCCCTTGCCTTCCCGCCCCTTTTCCCCTACATCCCGCCTCGCATTCGTTCGGCCGGGGGCTGAACGGAGGGTCCGCTATTTGCGGATAGGGTTCATCCCGGCCTCCCGTGTTCCCGCTCTTTAGAAGACTGCTTTGTCGCCTTTCCGGCTTCAAAGGGGCTCCGCGCCAAGCGAAGGCAGTGTGAAACCACTCGAAAGGAAGGCGCCCGCATGGCCCTTTACGAGCATATCTATCTCGCCCGCCAGGACGTTTCGCCCCAGCAGGTCGAGGAACTGACCAACGCCCTCACCGAGGTCCTGGTCCAGGGTGGCGGCAAGGTCACCAAGAACGAGTACTGGGGCCTCAAGTCCCTCAGCTACCGCATCAAGAAGAACCGCAAGGCGCACTACTCGCTGCTCAACATCGACGCGCCGGCTCCGGCCGTGGCCGAGATGGAGCGCCAGATGCGCATCAACGAAGACATCCTCCGCTTCCTGACCGTGCGCGTCGACGAGCTCGAGGAAGGCCCCTCCGCGATGCTGCAGAAGCGCGATCGCGACGACGATCGCGGGGACCGCCCCGGTGGCGGCCGTCCGGATCGTGGCGGCTTCGGCGGCGAACGCCGTCCGCGCCGGTTCTAAGAGAGGACACCCAGAAAATGGCAATCAAAGACCTCACCACCTCGCAGGCCCGCCGTCCTTTCCAGCGCCGCCGCAAGACCTGCCCGTTCTCGGGCCCGAACGCGCCCAAGATCGACTACAAGGACGTGCGCCTCCTGCAGCGCTACGTCTCCGAACGCGGCAAGATCGTGCCCTCGCGCATCACCGCCGTCTCGGCGCTGAAGCAGCGCGAGCTGGCCCGCGCCATCAAGCGCGCCCGCTTCATCGGCATCATGCCCTACACGGTCGCGTAAGGCCGATCTCCCAATGGCAGTTGGCGCCGACGATGCGCGCCAACTCGCCGTCGATCGCTGGGGTGACGGAATGGTCCGCCGCCTCTAACCGGCCTTCCCGCCGGGACAGCACAGAAAGTATCCCCAGATGAAAGTCATTCTGCTCGAGCGCGTCGGCAAGTCCGGCCACATCGGCGACGAAGTCGTGGTCAAGGACGGCTACGCCCGCAATTTCCTTTTGCCGCAGCACAAGGCGCTGCGCGCCACCGAAGCCAACCGCAAGAAGTTCGCGGTCGAGCGCGTCTCGATCGAAAAGCGCAATGCCGAGCGCCGCGATGCCGCCGCCGGGATCGCCGCCGGCCTCAACGGCCGCACCGTGGTGATCATCCGCCAGGCCGGCGAGACCGGCCAGCTCTACGGCTCGGTCAGCTCGCGCGACGTGGCCGACGCCCTCACCGCTGACGGCTTTTCGGTCGCCCGCAGCCAGGTCGACCTCGCCAACCCGATCAAGACCGTCGGCATGCACTCGGTGGCGTTGCACCTGCACGCCGAAGTCGCCGTCTCGGTCAACGTCAACGTCGCCCGCTCGGAAGACGAGGCCACCCGCCAGGCCAAGGGCGAGGACCTCACCGTCCCGACCTTCGACGACGAAGCCAAGGAAGCCTTTGCCGAAGGCCAGGCGGAAGCCGGCTCGGCCATCACGGACGCCGGCGGCGACGAGTAAGCATCTCCCCTCGCAGGGATGGAAGAGGCCGGGGTTCATCCCGGCCTTTTTCTTTGCTGCCGTCGCTACGCCCGCCCAATCCCCATCCGCGCCAGCAGATGGTCGCGCCGGACGAACTGGTGATAGAGCGCGGCGCCCACATGGCCGACAAACAGCGCCAGCAGAAGCTTGCTCATCGCGCCATGCGCAATGCGGGGCAGCACTGTCGAGAAATCCGGGACGGGTCCTCCCGCCACCAACGCCGGGATGGCACCCGACAGCAGCAGCGTCATGATCCCGCTCGTGCCCATCAGGATGAGGACCGCATAGAGCAGCCAATGCACGGCCCCGGCGGAAATCTGCTGCCAGCGCGACTGATCGACGGCAGGCGGCGGGTGCCGGTCGGCTACCAGCCACCAGACGATCCGCAGCAGGGTCAGGACCAGCACTGAAACGCCCAGCGCGATGTGCGCCACGAGCGGTCCGAGTGGCGCCGGCTCTGTGCCCGCGGTCACCGCGCCAGCCGCGAAGGCCAGAACGACCGCTACCGCACTCGCCCAATGTATGAGAATCGCGACTTTGCCATAGCGCGTATCAGTGCTCTTAAGGTCCATCCGAAACTCCTTGCTTCGTCACCCGACTCGTGAATGCATAGCATACTATGGACTTAAATAGCAAGCTATGGACATGATCTATCGGCGCGAGCAATCTGCCGGCTATCTGGTGAACTGGGCGGGACGCCTGTTCGCGAGTGCCATCGAGCGACGGCTGACGGGAGGCAATGCTGGTCCGATGCCGGTCTTCTTCGCTTTGATCGATGGCGGCACCCTCCCCCAGAAGGAGCTGGCGCGGCTGGCGGCGGTCGAGCAGCCCACCATGGCCAACACGCTCAACCGGATGGAGCGCGATGAGCTGGTCGTCCGTAGGTCCGATCCGGAGGATGGGCGGAGCGTGCTCTTCACACTCACAAAGCTCGGCCGCCAGCGTGCGGCGCAGGCGATGGCGGCGGCGATCGAGGTCAATGCGATGGCGCTGTCGCCTCTCACGCCCGCGGAACGCGAGGCCTTTCTCGACATGCTGCGTCGGGTGATCGCCATGCTCGACGCCGACGGGACCTGAGCGACTCGGCCCGCCCCTCGCCTCCGCGGCGCAAGCTCGTAGATGCGTTGCTTTGCCTACGTTCAACCTTTTATCCACGCTAAACTTCGATGATCACAGGCTCCGCGATTCGATCTCTCGCTGAGTCTTGCGGCTCGCGCCGGGTGGGTTAACAAAGCCCTAAGGGGGCATCTACGACATGGCCGACACCAACGTCGCACGCATCCGTCCGACGGACGACAAGAGCTTCCGCCTCGCGCCGCACAACGTCGAGGCCGAGCAGGCGCTGCTCGGCGCCATCCTCGTCAACAACGAGGCGTTCTATCGCGTCTCGGATTTCCTCTTCCCCGAGCATTTCTACGAGCCGGTGCACCGCGAGATCTACGAGGTCGCCGGCAAGATTATCCGGGCCGGCAAGAAGGCCGACCCGATCACCGTCAAGACCTACCTGCCCGACCAGCTGCTGCCCGATATCACCATGCAGCAATATCTGGCGCGCCTCGCCGCCGAGGCGACGACGGTCATCAACGCCCCCGATTACGGCCAGTCGATCTACGATCTCGCCATCCGCCGCACGCTGATCCAGATCGGCGAAGGCATGACCTCGACGGCCTACGACGCCGACGTCGAAATGACGGCGCCCAAGCAGATCGAGGAAGCCGAAAAACAGCTCTTCGATCTCGCCGAGAAGGGCCAGTACAATGGCGGCTTCCAGCCCTTCAACGAAGCGCTGCGCGACGCCATCACCATGGCCAGCGAAGCCTATCAGCGCGACGGCACGCTGTCGGGCACCTCGACCGGCCTCGCCGATCTCGACCGCATGATGGGCGGCTTGCAGAAGTCCGACCTCATCATCCTCGCCGGCCGTCCGGGCTCGGGCAAGACGTCGCTGGGCACCAACATCGCGTTCCACGTCGCCCGGACGTGGAAGGGCGAGACCACCCCCGACGGCCACCGCAAGACGGTCGACGGCGGGCAGGTCGGCTTCTTCTCGCTCGAAATGAGCGCCGAGCAGCTCGCCACCCGTATCCTCTCGGAGCAATCGGAGATTTCCTCGTCCGATATCCGCCGCGGCAACATCCACGAAAGCCAGTTCTCGCGACTGGTCGATGTCTCCAACATGATGTCGACGATCCCGCTCTACATCGATGACACGGGCGGCCTGTCGATCAGCCAGCTCACGGCGCGGGCCCGCCGCCTCAAGCGGCAGAAGGGCCTCGACCTCATCGTCATCGACTATATCCAGCTGCTCTCGGGCTCGTCGCGCAAGGCCAACGAGAACCGGGTGCAGGAGCTGACCGAGATCACCACGACGCTGAAGGCACTGGCCAAAGAGCTCGAAGTGCCGATCATCGGCCTCGCCCAGCTCAGCCGCGCCGTCGAGCAGCGCGACGACAAGCACCCGCAGCTCGCCGACCTTCGCGACTCGGGCTCGATCGAGCAGGATGCCGACGTGGTGCTCTTCATCTACCGCGAGGAGTACTACCTCAAGAACAAGGAGCCCAAGGAAGGGACGCCCGAACATCTGACCTGGCAGGGCGAGATGGAAAAAGTGCATGGCCGTGCCGAAGTGATCATCGGCAAGCAGCGCCACGGCCCCACCGGCACCGTGCAGTTGTCGTTCGAGGCGCAATTCACGCGCTTCGGCAATCTCGCCCGCGACTCCTACCTGCCGGAACGGATGGAGTGATGCCCGTACCGGCCGTCGCGACGGGCTATGGCTGCCGCCTCACCGTCGATCTCGGTGCGATGATCCGCAACTGGCAGGCGCTCGACAAGGTGTCGGACGGCGCCCTGACCGGCGCGGTCGTCAAAGCCGACGCCTACGGCACCGGCATCGATGCTTCTAGCCGGGCGTTCTACTTTGCTGGAGCGCGGTTCTTCTTCGTCGCCACGCCCGACGAGGCGCTGGCTGTCCGCGCCGCCCTCCCCGACGCCTTCATCTTTGTTCTCGACGGGCTGTTTCCCGGCGCCGCGCCGCTCTATGTCGGCGAGCGGCTGATGCCGGTGCTCAGCTCGCTGCCCATGCTGGAAGAATGGCTGGTCGCCTGCCTCGCCCGCAACGAGGCGCTGCCGGCAGCGCTGCACTTCGACACCGGCATGAACCGCCTCGGCTTCCGCCTCAGCGAAACCTCGATCGTCAAGCGGATGTGCGACGAGATCGGTTACGCGCCGCAGATGATCATGAGCCACCTCGCCTGCGCCGACCAGCCGCAGCACGAAAAGAACCGTACGCAGCTGGCGCTGTTCGCTTCGGTGAAGGCGCAGTTCCCCGGCATCCCCGCCTCGCTCGCCAATTCGGCCGCCACCATGACCAGCCGCGACATGCACTTCCAGATGGTCCGGCCCGGAATCGCGCTCTATGGCGGCCGCGCCGTCAACGGCCGGCGCAACCCGATGATGCCGGCCGTGACACTCGAGGCGCCGATCCTGCAGGTGCGCGACGCCAAGACCGGCGAATCCGTCGGCTACGGCGCGACCTACACGCTTTCCCGAGACAGCCGCATCGGGGTGATCGCCATCGGCTATGCCGACGGGTTCCTCCGTTCGCTGAGTTCGAGCAACCAGCATGGCGGCGGCCGCGCCTTCGTCCGCGGCAAACTCGTGCCCATCATCGGGCGCGTCTCGATGGACATGTGCGCGATCGATCTCACCGAACTGGGCGCCGACCTGCCGCTGCCCGGCGAAATGGTCGAGGTGCTGGGCAAGAACATCTCGGTCGACGACCAGGCCGACCCCGCCGGCACCATCGGCTACGAGATCCTCACCTCGCTCAAGGGCCGCTACAGCCGCGGCTACATCGACAGCAGCGAGACGCCGACGAGCTAGCCATCAATCGAAGTGACTCGTGATCCACTCGAAAACGTCTTGTGGATCAATGGACTAGATCGCCCACACGCTGACTTATCCCCGCGCTTTCCAGCCGTATTATTCTCCCCCTCGCGTTCACCCTCTAACGCGGGGTACCGACGAAGTGCCGGTGGACGTGACGGGGGCGGTGGTCGCATCGCTTGGGTTTCTTCGGCTTACCGGCTCTTGCCGCTTTGACCGAACGGTTCCGACACCC
>JACRAF010000017.1 GCA_016213505.1 Devosia nanyangense | reverse complement strand
TCGGCTTACCGGCTCTTGCCGCTTTGACCGAACGGTTCCGACACCCCCGCCGCGGAGCAGCGCTGGGCGTCTCGCCTAGCAAAAACATTTCGGAGGCGCCCGGCGCTCTCCGTCCGTGGCCCCCTCTTGGCCACGGCAAGCCAAACCCTGAAGCCGCGAGGCTGTCGGGTCCTTCCGCTCGTCCTCATCCTGAGGTGTGAGCAAAGCGACCCTCGAAGGGCTCGCCCATATCCTGAGGTGCGAGCGAAGCGAGCCTCGAAGGGCTCGCCCTTATCCTGAGGTGCGAGCATAGCGAGCCTCGAAGGATCAGCACCAACTCGCCTGGTCCACGTTCGGCTCGCGCATCATTTCGCGAATGTTGGCCTCGATGATGCGGAATCCGATATTGCCGAACAGTTTCTGCCGGCCCTCGTTCAGCACGAACGTCGGGCTGCCCTCGAGCTTCAGCTTTTCGGCCTCGGCATAGTCGGCCGAGAGCCTGGAGAACGCCGTTCCATTGTGCACGGCGTCACTCACCTCCTCGATATCGACGCCGAACGGTTTGGCCAGCTCCGCCTGCACGTCCCAGCGGCCGATGTCGCGGCCCTCTTCGAAAAAGCCGCGGCGAAACGCCCACATCACGCTCTCGAGCCGCGACGGCGCGCCGCTCGCGACTGCATTGCCCGCCGCCGGCTCGAGCCCGCGCATGGCCGCGAGGAACAGATGCGGGCCTGCCGACGAGGCGGGCTGCTGGTCGATCCACACGCGCGGGTCGACCTTCACATGCGGGAAGCGCCTGGCGATCCCCATCACGTGCTTGTTGTAGCCTTCCGCCCCGCCGCTATCACGCCACGCCGCAGCGATCTTGGTGCGCGCGTCGCCGAACACCGCGACGAACCGGTAGTCGACGGCAACGTCGCGGCCAAAAGCCTCCTTGATCGCATCGACCCGCGCCTGCGCGACAAAGGCCCAGATGCACAGCACATCCGAGTAGTAGGTGACCTTGACGCTCATTTCTCCATCGCGACGGCCTTCAGCTTCTCGATCCCGAGCGTCTGCATGGCGAGGTGCTCGTAGAATGGCTCCGACCGGCCCGAGCGCATCTTGTGGAGGAAGTACTTCTCGAACGCCACCTTGGCAACGTGCACCCACTTGCCCTCGGAGGACCAGTTGACGTTGCGCGGCGGGATCTGCGGCTGCGCCACGAAGGCGATGCCGCTGTCGCCGAAATCGGCGAGGCACACCGCGTTCCAGGTCGGCACCGCGGCCGGCTGCTTGCCGGCGATGAGGCTGGCGATATTGCGCGCCGTCGCCGTCACCATCGATTCGATCATGAAGCCGGTCTTGGGCACGCCCACCGGCACCGGGGTCTTGGCGATCGGCGGAATGGCGACGCACACCCCGACCGAAAAGATGTCCGGGAAGCCCGGGTTGCGCTGGTATTTGTCGGCGAGGATGAAGCCGCGCGGATTGGTCAGTCCCTCGATGCCACGCACCGCCTCGACGCCGCGGAAGGCGGGCAGCATCATGGAATAGGCGAACGGCAGTTCGTGCGTGGTCTTGACCGTGCCGTCCTCGGCCATCTCGGTGACGTGCACCTTGCCGGCCTCGAACTTGTCGACCTTGGCGTTGGTGATCCATTTGATGTGCTTGTCGCGCATGGCGCTTTCGAGCAGGCCCTTGGTGTCGCCCACCCCGTCGAGCCCGAGGTGCCCGATATAGGGCTCGGAGGTGACGAACGTCATCGGCACCCGGTCGCGCACTTTCGCGTCGCGCAGCGCTTTTTCGAGGATGAAGGCAAATTCATACGCCGGCCCGAAGCACGAGGCGCCCTGCACAGCGCCGATGATCACCGGCCCCGGGTTTTTCACCAGCTCGTCGAAGGCGGGTTTGGCCCTGAGCGCATGGTCGATGTGGCACACCGACTGCGTATAGTGCTCGGGCCCGAACCCTTCGATCTCGTCAAAGGCGAGGTCGGGGCCGGTGGCGATGACGAGGTAGTCGTAGGGGACGGACGAGCCGTCCATCAATTCGATGCGGTGCTCGCTGGCATGGAGCCGCTTGGCGCCTTGCGAAAAGAGCGCGATGCCGCGCTTCTTGAACACCGGCTCGAGGTCGATCGTTACCGCCTCGCGCTCGCGCCAGCCCACCGCGACCCAGGGGTTGGAGGGCACGAACGAATACTGCGTGCCCTTTGTGATGACCGAGACCTTGTGTTCCGTCCCCAAGTCGTCGCGCAGCTCGTAAGCCATGATCGTGCCGCCGAGTCCGGCACCCAGTACCACCACATTCGCCATCTCGTCCTCCTGTTCGCGGGGATGCCGACCTTAGGGGCCGGTTTCCCCCTTTGGTTTGATCTGCCGCAAAGTTCAGCCCGCCGCGCGCATGATCGCGCCATAGAGCGAACCGGCCCGCGCGCCCGAGCGGCAATAGCCCAGGATCGGCCGCGGCAGGTCCTCGAGCGCTTGCTCCATGCGGATCAGCGCACCCTCGGTGAGCTGGCCGGAAACCGGGATGTGCACGGCCGTGAGCCCGACCTTGCGAGCCTCTTCGGCGATCTGCCGGAAGCTCGGCTGGCCCATCTCCTCGTCGTCGGGCCGGGCGCAAATGATCGCTTGGAACCCGGCGTCTGCGACGCTTCGGAGTTCATCGGGCTGAATCTGGCCGGCGATGGCAAAATCGGCATCGATACGGCGGAAGTTCATCGTGCTCTCACTGGTTCGGCGGAAGGGCCACATGTATGGTCGCCTTCTCAGGATCGATCTTTGACATATATATTCGAATATTCTAATGTGACAAGATGCAAATCACCGAACTGGAACCCCGCGCCGATGAGGCCGCCGAACTGCTGACCGCCATGGCCAACCCCAAGCGGCTGCTGATCCTGTGCCATCTGCTGGACAATGAACTCAGCGTCGGCGAGTTGTCGGAGCGGGTGGAGCTCGGCCAGTCGCCGCTGTCGCAACATCTGGCCAAGCTCAGGGCGCTGAAGCTGGTCAGCGCCCGGCGCGACGGCCAGTCGGTCCGCTACAAGCTGGCCTCCGGCGAGGTGGCACAAGTGCTCACCACGCTCCACGGCATCTACTGCACGCCCAAGAAGCGGACGAAGCGGTAGGTCGAAGCCGTCGCCGGGTTCTGCTATTGTCCCCCTCATGATCAGCCCCTCCCACCGCTCCCCGCTCTTTCCCGGCGTGCCGCTGGCGCTTGCTTCGGCCGTGCTGTTCGGGGCAACCGCGCCGCTATCGAAGCTGCTGCTTGGCGCCGTCAATCCGTGGCTCCTGGCGGCCATCCTCTATCTCGGGGCAGGGCTGGGGCTCGCCGCGCTGCAGACCGTCCGCGGACTCATCGGGCTGCCCAATGCCGAGGCACCGCTGACCCGAAAGGATTGGCCCTGGCTCGCAGCGGTGGTGGCATTCGGCGGTGTTCTCGGGCCGGTCCTGCTGATGTTCGGGCTGTCGCGCACCACCGGCTCGACTGGCGCGCTCCTGCTCAATCTCGAGGGGCTTGCGACGATGGCGATCGCCTGGCTGGTGTTCCGCGAAAACGTCGATCGAAAGCTGCTGCTCGGCGCCGGCGCGATCCTCGCCGGCGCGGTGCTTCTGAGCTGGAACGGCGGCACGGTGGCGCTCGATCCGGGAGCGCTGCTGATCGCGGGGGCCTGCCTCGCCTGGGGCATCGACAACAATCTGACGCGAAAGCTCTCGGCCGCCGACCCGGTCCAGATCGCAACGATCAAGGGCGTCGTGGCCGGCACGGTCAATCTGGGGCTCGCGCTCGCGACCGGCGCGACGCTGCCCGCACCGGGGCTGATCGCGGCGGGCGCCGTGCTCGGGGTCTTCGGCATCGGGGTGAGCCTCGTGCTGTTCATGCTCGGGCTGCGCCATCTCGGTGCGGCGCGGACCGGGGCATACTTCTCGCTGGCCCCGTTCATCGGCGCCGTGCTGGCGCTGATCGTCCTCGGCGAGCCGCCGACGGCGATGCTGGCGATCGCGGCGGCATTGATGGGCCTCGGCCTCTGGCTGCATCTCAGCGAGCGGCATGCACACCAGCACCGCCACGAGGCGCTCGAGCACGAGCACCGGCACGTCCACGATGCGCACCATCGGCACACCCATGAGGGGCCGGTAACCGAGCCGCATTCCCACCTGCACCGGCATGAGCCAATGGCTCACAGCCATCCGCACTATCCCGATCTGCACCACCGGCACGGGCACGGCTAGACGAGGAGCGCGCCATGCACCGCGACCGCCCCGCCGCCCCTGGCTATCTCGCCAACCTGATGGCCCGGCTGTTCCACGAGGTATCGGGCGAGGGGCTCGCGCCACTCGGGATCCGGCCGGAGCAGTTTCCGGTGTTGGTGGAGCTGTGGTTCGGGCCGGGCGCGTCGCAGGCGTCGCTGGTCGACAGCCTTGAGCTCGATGCGGCAGGAGTCGATGCGCTGGTCGGCTCGCTTGCCGCCGACGGGCTGGTGGAGGCGGTCCCGGCGGAGACGACGGCGCCGCTGGTGCTGACGGCCAAGGGGAGCGGCGCACGCGACGCCGCCATCGCTGCCGCGCGGCGCGCCAACCAGACCGCCGCCGCGGCGCTGAGCGAGGACGAGCTGGTGGCGTTCATTGCGATGATGAACCGGGTCATCGACGCGCTCAAGGCGGCGAAGTCTTAAACGACCACGATCCCCGCGTGCTTGGCCTTGTTCTCGGGCTCGACGTGAATGGTGATCTGGGCGTTGTCCACCGTGTCCTTTAGCTTCGCCTCGATCTTGTCGCAGATGGCATGGGCGGCCTCGACACTCATCGTGCCGGCGACAACCAGGTGGAAATCGATGAAGGTGATACGGCCGGCGCGGCGGGTGCGGATGTCGTGCGCCTCGATGGCGCCCTCGGCGTTGACGGCGATGATGTCGCGGATTTGGGCCAGGTGCTTGGGGTCGACCGCCACGTCCATCAGCCCGATGACGCTCTCCCGGATCAGCCGCCAGCCGGACCACAGGATCGCGACGCCGACGAAGGCGGCGAGGACCGAATCGAGCACCGCATAGCCGGTGGCAATGGCGAGCAGCACGCCGACGAGGACGCCCAGCGTCGAGACCACGTCGGTCGCCAGGTGTCGGCCATCGGCGCTGAGCGATGCCGAGCGCTCGCGATCGCCGGTGCGGATCAGCACGTAGGCCCAGCCACCGTTGATCGCAGTGGCCGCGATGCTGACCCCGATGCCCCAGGGGTCGGCGCGGAACGGACGCGGATCGATGAAGCCGCGCCAGGCCTCGGCGAAGATCAGCAGCGCCGCGACCGCGATGAAGACGCCGATGACCACGGCCGAGAAGTATTCCGCCTTGCCGTAGCCGTAGGGCAGTGCCGCGTCGGCCGGCCGCGCCGCGAGCCGCACCGCGACCAGAGCGACGATGGCGGTGACGACGTTGACCACGCTCTCGAGCGCATCCGAATAGAGCGCGATCGAGCCGGTGAGCCAGGCGGCCAGCGCCTTCAGCGCCAGTACAGTGAGCCCGATGGCGAGGCTGCCCATGGCGAGGCGCGCGACCATCGATGTGGAGTCGTTTGCCATGCGCGACGCCTCCGCTGGCCAGTCGGTGAGGAACAATGCCCATAGCGACGACGGATGCGCTGGGCAAGTGCTTGTTTCCGCGATTGATTTTCAACTGCATTCGGGACGCGGCCCGGACCCGGCCAAGCCATTGATTGACCGCAAGGATTGCGCGCGACTACAACAGCCGCTCGCGCGGCAGCCGGACTCACCCGGCTGGAACACATGTCCGGTGCGGTCGACCCAAATCGGGGACCAAGGCCGGAGCTGCGGAGGGAAAATGACCGATCTGCCCCTGTTGCCGCCCGGCACAGGCGTCATGCTTTGCGGCCATGGCAGCCGCAATCAGCGCGCCGTCGGCGAATTCTCGCGGCTGGCGGAGGCCCTGCGGGCGAAGCTGCCCGGCGTGCCGGTCGAATACGGCTATCTCGAATTCGCCAACCCGGTGATTCATGCCGGGCTGGACCAGTTGCGGGCCGAAGGGGTGAGGCACGTTCTGGCGGTCCCCGGCATGCTGTTCGCCGCCGGGCACGCCAAGAATGACATTCCATCGGTGCTCAAAACCTACGAGGCGAGCCATCGCGGGATGCGCATCACCTACGGCCGCGAACTCGGCGTGGACCTCAGGATGCTGCGCGCGGCGGGGGATCGGATCAAGGAGGGATTGCGGACCTCGCCGCGGACGATCCCGCTGGACGAGACGCTGCTGCTTGTGGTTGGTCGCGGCGCTTCTGACCCCGACGCCAACTCCAATGTGGCGAAAGTCATGCGCATGCTGTGGGAGGGCATGGGCTTCGGTTGGGGCGAGGTGGCGTACTCCGGGGTGACGTTCCCCCTGGTGACCCCGGCGCTCGATCATGCGGCGAAGCTCGGCTACCGGCGCATGGTGGTGTTCCCGTACTTCCTGTTCACCGGCGTACTGGTCAAGCGCATCTACGACGCGGCGGACGAGGCGCAACTGAAGTATCCGGGGATCGAAATCCTCAACGCCCCCTATCTCGACGATCATCCGCTGGTGATCGACACGCTCCTCGACCGCATCCGCGAGATGCTCGTCGGCCGGAACCTGATGAACTGCGCGATGTGCAAATACCGCGAGCAGGTGCTGGGCTTCGAGGCAGAGGTTGGGCTGGCGCAGGAGAGCCATCACCACCACGTCGAGGGCATCGGCGGCGGCCTCGAGAACTGCCCCTGCGGCGGCGACTGCGATAGCTCCTGCCGCGACGAGGCGTTCTGCCGACGGCACGGGCTGCCGTGGACCCCGCTTCCTGCACACGACCACGACCACCCGTATCCGATCGCCCATGCACTGCTGAAGGCAGCGCAGGCGCTGACCAGCTTCGCGCCAGCGCACTCCCATGACCATCCGCATGATCATCACCACCACCCATACCCGCACGCGAAACACCCGCTCGGGCCGGTGACACTGCCCAAGGTGCCGGGCAGGCTGGCGCGCGAGGAGCGGGGCGAATGATCGACTATCTCAAGGACCCCGACGCGATCTATGCGCGCAGCTTCGCCACCATCCGCGCCGAGGCCGATCTGGCGGGTCTGGGCGAGGACATGCAGGACGTCGCTGTCCGCATGATCCATGCCTGCGGCATGGTCGAGATCGCGCCGCACATCCGCGCCAGCGAGGACGTGGTGGAGAAGATCGAGTTCGCGCTGGTCGAAAGGGCGCCGATCTTCTGCGACGTCGAGGCGGTGCGCGCCGCGATCATCCCAAAATACCTGCATGGCAACGAACTGATCGTCACCCTCAACGACCCATCGGTGCCGGCGCTGGCGAAGCGGCTCGGCACCACCCGCTCAGCGGCGGCGGTGGACCTCTGGCGCGACCGGCTCAAGGGCGCGATCGTGGTCATCGGCAATGCGCCGACGGCGCTGTTCCATCTGCTCGAAATGCTCGACGCCGGAGCGCCGAAGCCCGCAGCGATCATCGCCACCCCGGTCGGCTTCGTCGGCGCCGAGGAGGCCAAGGCCGAGCTCGATCTCGACATCCATGGCGTGCCGTTCATCACGCTCCTCGGCCGCCGCGGCGGTTCGGCCATAGCAGCCGCGGCGCTCAACGCCATCGCCCGGGGTATCGCACCGTGACGGCCTGGCTCGACATTGTCGGGGTGGGCGAGGGGGGCGTCAGCGATCTGCCGCCGGTATCCGCGGCGATCGTTACGGCGGCCAAGACCGTGCTGGGGCCGAAGCGATTGCTCGATGGGCTCAGCAGCGCGGCCCGGAAGGTCGAGTGGGAGCCCACGCTGGACGCCATGCTGGCGCAGGTGAAGCGGCGGCGGAACACGGCCACAGTGGTCCTCGCCTCGGGCGATCCGCTGTGGTTCGGCATTGGTGCGACCCTGGCGAAGCACCTCGACGCGGCCGAATTTGGCGTGCATCCCTCCCCCTCGTCGTTCCAGCTTGCGGCTGCGCGGCTGCGCTGGCCGCTGCAGCATCTGGCGACGGTCTCGCTGCACGCCCGCCCACCCGAACTGCTCCATCCGCATGTCGCGCCGGGCAACCGCGTGCTGGCGCTGACCAGCGACGCAACCACCGCCCCGCATGTGGCGCGGCTGCTGGCCGAGCGGGGCTACGGCCGCAGCATCCTCACCGTGCTCGAAAACCTCGGCGGCGCGGGCGAGCGGATCGCCTCGGCCGAAGCGCTCGGGTTCGATCTCGCCCCGGGCGATTTCTACGTGCTGGCCGTCGATTGCGCCGCCGATCCCGGTGCCGCGCTGCTGCCGCCGGTGCCGGGCCTGCCCGACGACGCATTCGTCTCCGACGGCCAGCTCACCAAGCGTGAGGTGCGCGCCGCGACGCTGGCGAAGCTCGCCCCCTATCCCGGCGCCCTGCTCTGGGATGTCGGCGCCGGCTGTGGCTCGATCGGCATCGAATGGATGCGGGCGGCGCGCGATGCGCACGCCGTCGCCTTCGAGCGCGAGGGCGAGCGGCTGCAGATGATCGCCGTCAACGCCGCCAGGCTCGGCGTGCCCGGCATCCGGATCGAGAACGGCGAGGCGCCCGACAGCCTTGCCGGCATGCCCGTGCCCGACGCGGTGTTCCTCGGCGGCGGCGTCGCCGACGAAACGCTGTTCCACACCTGCTGGACGGCGCTCAGGCGCGGTGGCCGCTTCGTCGCCAATGCGGTGACGCTCGAGGGCGAACAGGCGCTCTATGCCCGGCAGGGGCGACTCGGTGGCGACCTGGTGCGTATCGATGTCGCCATCCTCGACAGCATCGGCGAGCATCGCGCGCTGCGGCCGCGCATGGCGGTGACGCAATGGTCGGTGACCAAGCCATGAGAACGCAGACCACTGGCACCCTGCACCTCGTCGGCGTTGGCCCGGGCGATCCGGAGCTGCTGACGCTGAAGGCCGTGCGCGTGCTGCGCGACGCCGATGTGATCGCCTACCCTTCGACCGGCGAGGATGCGGCGCTCGCGCTCGATATAGCCGCTGCGCACGTTCCTCCGGGCGCCATCCACCTGCCGGTGACAATCCCGATGTCCGTCGACCGCGCGCCGGCGCAGGCCGCCTACGATTTTGCGGCGGAAGCGATCCTCGGCCATCTGCGAAGCGGCCGTCGGGTGGCCTGGCTGTGCGAGGGCGACCCGCTGTTCTACGGTTCGGCGATGTACGTGCTGGCCCGCGTCGCGCCACACGCGCCGGTCGAGGTCGTGCCGGGCGTGACGTCGCTGACCGCCGCGGCCGCCGCCATCGTCCGCCCGCTCGCGGCCCGCAACGAGATGCTGAAGGTGCTGCCGGCGCCGCTCGACGACGCGACTCTACGCGCCGAACTCAAAACCGCGGAAGCGGCTGCGATCATCAAGGTCGGACGCCACTTCGATCGTATCCGCTTGTTGCTCGACGAGACCGGGCACGCAGCCAACGCCATCATCGTCGAGCATGCGACGACATCGCGACAGCGCATCACGCGGCTCGCCGATTTCGTCCACGATGAACGGCCGTATTTTTCGACCATCCTCTGCTATCGCGGCCAGGAGGCGTGGGCGTGATCCCGGCCGTCATCACCTTCTCGGCCGGTGGCGCAGAGCTGGCGACCAAGCTCGCGGCGCTGCTCGAGGCTGAGGTGTTTCATTGCGGCTTCAACGGCGAGGACGCAAAACGCCTGCTGCCGCGCCTCTTCGGCGAGGGCCGGCCGATCCTCGGCATCTGCGCCGCCGGCATCCTGATCCGCATCCTCGCGCCCTGCCTCAGCGACAAGCAGACCGAGCCGCCGGTGCTGGCGCTGTCGCAGGACGGCGCCCATGTCGTGCCGCTCCTCGGCGGCCACCACGGCGCCAACCGGCTGGCGCGCGAGATCGCCGAGAAGCTGGGCGGGAGTGCCGCGCTGACCACAGCGTCGGATCTGAGATATTCGCGCGGGCTCGACGACCCGCCGCCCGGCTGGGTGCTCGCCGATCCCGCTGCGGCCAAGCCCGCCATGCTGGCCCTGACCATCGGTGGCAAGATCGGGCTCGAGGGCCAGGCGCCGTGGATCGCCGAGGCCGGCTATCCAGTGTCGTTCTCGGGCGGCATCAGGGTGCGGGTGTCCGATCTCGCCGAAAAGCACGAGCGCGAGCTGCTCTATCACCCCAGGACGCTAGTCGCCGGCGTCGGCGCTGAGCGCGGCGTCAGCTCTGCCGAAGTCATCGCCCTGGTCGAGGAATCGCTCAACAGTCAGAAGCTCGCGCCGCAGTCCCTGGCGGCGCTCGCGACCATCGACCTCAAGTCGGACGAAACGGCGTTTCACGAGGCGGCGGCGCATTTCGGCGTGCCGCTGAGGATATTCACGGTCGCCGAACTCAACCAGGAGCGCTACCGGCTGGTGCATCCTTCGGCGATCGTCGAAGCCGAGACCGGTACCCCCGGCGTCGCCGAAGCGGCGGCCCTGAAGGCGGGAACGCTGGTGGTGCCCAAGCGCAAATCGGCGCGCGCCACCTGCGCCATCGGCCGGGCACCACAGCCGCTCGACCCGTCGCGCTTCGGCCGCGCTCCGGGCCTGCTGCATGTCGTCGGCGTCGGACCGGGCGACAAGGCGAGCCGGACGGCCTCGGCCGTCGCGGCGCTGGCGGCGAGCGACGACTGGGTCGGCTACGGGCTCTATCTCGACCTCGTCGACGATCTCCATTTCGGCCAGACCGAGCACCGCTTTCCGCTGGGTGACGAGGAAGCTCGGGTCCGCCACGCGCTGGAACTCGCATCGACCGGCAGAACGGTGGCGCTGATCTGCTCGGGCGACGCGCAGATATATGCCATGGCATCGCTGGTCTACGAGCTGCTCGAGGCGACCGGCGAGCGGAAGCTGAGCGATGCGGCCCGGCGCGTCGCGGTGGACATCCATCCCGGCATTTCCGCCGTGCAGGCGGCAAGCGCCGCGGCGGGCGCGCTGATCGGCCACGATTTCTGCTGCATCTCGCTGAGCGATCTGCTGACCCCGGCCAAGGACATCCGCAAGCGCCTCAAGACTGCGGCCGAAGCCGATTTCGTCACCGCGCTCTACAACCCGCGCTCGGAGCGGCGCATCGGCTTGATCGAGGAGGCCAAGTCGGTCTTCCTCGAGCACCGACCGCCGGAGACGCCGGTGATCGTCGCCAAGAGTCTCGGCCGGCCGGCTGAAGCGGTCGAGATCACCACGCTCTGGGCTTTCGATCCGGGCCGCGTCGACATGCTGAGCATCGTCGTGATCGGCTCGTCTGCGTCGCGGACGTTCAAGCGCGGCGATGGCAAGACCGTGGCGTTCACGCCACGTGGGTATGACAAGAAGGGAGCGACGGATGGTCGGTGAGCATGGCCTTCCCCTCATCCGTCTCGGCCCAAACGGGTCGATCCACCTTCTCCCGCAAGGGGAGAAGGAAGGCCCCACTGAGAGTCCGAGGTTCGATCGCCTTCTCCCCTCGTGGGAAAAGGTGCCCGCCCGAGCGGTTGGCCGAACGAGCCCGCTTGGGATCGCTCGGCCAGAGCGCAGGAAAAGCGGGCGGATGAGGGGGAGGCCGCGTGCGCTGTCGATCCCATGTTGGGTTTCTACGGCCGAGGTTCGTCAGTGACCGTCTACTTCATCGGCGCGGGTCCCGGCGCGCCCGACCTCATTACCGTGCGCGGCCAAAAACTGATCGAGCGCTGCCCGGTCTGTCTCTACGCAGGCTCATTGGTGCCGGCCGAGATCGTCGCCGCGGCCCCGCCGAGCGCGCTGGTGCGCGATACCGCGCCGATGCATCTCGACGAAATTATCGCCGAGATGGCGGCGGCGGAGGCGCGGGGGGAGGACGTGGCGCGCGTCCACTCCGGCGACCCCTCGATCTATGGCGCCGTGGCCGAGCAGATGCGGCGCCTCGATGCACTCGGCATTGCCTACGAGGTCGTGCCCGGCGTGCCGGCCTTCGCCGGCGCCGCGGCGCGGCTCGCGACCGAGCTCACTCTGCCCGAAATCTCGCAGACCATCATCCTCACCCGCACCTCCGGCAAGGCCTCGCCCATGCCCGAGCGCGAGAGCCTCGAAATCCTCGGCGCGAGCGGCGCGACGCTGGCGATCCACCTCAGCATCCGCAATCTCGCCTACGTCGAGACCGCGCTGACCCCGCATTACGGCGCCGATTGCCCGGTGGTGATCGTCTATCGCGCCACCTGGCCGGACGAGGCGATCATCGTCACCACGCTGAGCGAGATGCGCGGGAGAGCGCGCGAGGAAAAGATCACCCGCACCGCTCTGGTGTTCGTCGGCCGGGTGTTCGGCCAGACGCGCTTCCGCGACAGCCGGCTCTACGCCCCCGACTTCGCGCACGTCCTGCGCAATGCGGGCAAGAAGAAGCTGAGGGTGGACAATTGAGCGCGCGGCGCGCCAATCGACGTGCAGGCCTAGAGCCGCAGCGCCGCGATGGCTTCCCCGACCGTCCCCACCTCGACCGCCGGACCATAGACCGGCCGGGCGATCATGATCACCTCGGCCCCAGCCTCGCGGGCCGCGGCGAGCTTGGCGGACGTCTGCGCGCCGCCCGAGTTCTTGGTGACGAGATGTGTGATCGCCTCGCGGGCGAACAGGGCGCGCTCGTCATCGAAGCTATGGGGCGGACGAGACAGCAGCAGCCGCGCGTGACGCGGCAGCTCGGCGTCGGGCGGCTCGATCAGCCGCACCAGCAACCGGCAGTCGTCGCGGGCGAGCAGTGCATCAAGTCCCTCGTGGCCGGTGGTGACGAGCACCACAGCGTCGGACGGCAGGGCGTCGGCGGCGGCAACGATGTCCGGTACGTGCCGCCAGTCGGCGCCCTCCGGCTCGATCCAGGCCGGGCGCATGAGCCGCACCAGTGGAGTGCCGCTCTGCTGCGCCGCGGCGACGGCGTTGATCGAGATCAGCCCCGCATAGGGATGGGTGGCGTCGACCAGCCGGTCGAAGCCCCGCGCCCCGAGATAGCCGACGAGACCGGGAATGCCGCCGAACTTGCCGACGCGCAACTCCCCGGCCGGCAGCAGCGGCTCGCGGGTGCGGCCGGCGAGCGAGGTGGTGACGGCGTGGCCGAGCGTGGTGAGCCGCTCCGCGAGGTCGCGTGCTTCGCCGGTGCCGCCAAGGACCAGGATCTTCATTCAGTCGCTCTCGCCTACGATGGTGCCGCTCCGGTCGACGACCAGCGCATCGACGCGGGACGCTTCTCCCACGATCCGCTGCGCTTCGTCACGGGCCCGCTGTGCGATGGTCGCAGCGAGCGCCGGGCCTGCGAGGGCCAGCACCTCGTTGGCGGTGTTGGCGGCGAGGACGCTCTCCTGCAGATCGGCCGGGACCAGCGCGGCCAGCGCCGCGAAATCGACTGTCCCCCGCGCCGAGTGGAGATCCATTGCGCCCTGGCTCAGCTTGACCATCTTGGCGAAGCCGCCGGCGATGGTGACGCGCGCGACCGGGTGGCGTTTGAGATATTTCAGCAGCCCGCCGACGAAATCGCCCATGTCGAGATAGGCTTCCTCCGGCAGTCCGAGTCTGGCGCGCGCCGCCTGTTCGGAGAGATCGCCGGTCGCGCCGACGACGTGGGTCAGGCCCACGGCGCGGGCGACGTCGACGCCGCGCTGGATCGAGGCGATCCAGGCCGCGCAGGAATAGGGGATCACGATGCCCGTGGTGCCGAGGATCGACAGCCCGCCGACGATGCCGAGCCGCGGGTTCCAGGTCTTCTCGGCGAGTCTGGCGCCGTCTCGGACCGCGATGGTGACGGCATAGTCCGGCGGTACGCGATGCGCCGCGCACAGCGCCTCGATCTCCGCGCGCATCATCTTGCGCGGCACCGGGTTGATCGCCGGCTCGCCGGGCGGGATCGGCAGGCCGGGCTTGGTGACCGTGCCGACGCCGTCGCCGGCATAGAACGTCACTCCAGTTCCTGCGCCGCCCGGCGCCACCCGCGCAATGATCAGCGCACCATGCGTCACGTCGGGATCGTCGCCGGCGTCCTTGATGATGCCGGCCTCGGCAAAGCCGTCGCCCCGCGCCTCGTGAGCGAGAGCGAACGCCGGGGTCTGGCCGCCGGGCAGGGTGATCGTCACCGGATCCTCGAAATGGCCAGTGAGCAGCGCGTTCAGCGCCGATTTCGTGGCTGCCGTGGCGCACGCGCCCGTCGTCCAGCCGCGCCGCAGCGGGCGTTCGTCGGGGGCAAAATCCTCGGTCTCGGCCATGGGGCTCTATAGCATGGGCTTTGCCGCGCTCGACGCGCTGGATTTCCCCAAATTCGAGCCTGGCACGGTCTGGCTGGTCGGTGCCGGGCCGGGCGCGCCGGGGCTGCTGTCGCTGCTCGGCTATCACGCGCTGCAGCAGGCCGACGTGGTGGTTTACGACGCGCTGGTGAGCGACGCGCTGCTGGCGCTCGCCAGTCCTGCGGCGGAGCGGCTCCCTGCCGGCAAACGCGGCGGCAAGCCGTCGCCCAGCCAGGCCGACATCTCGCTGAAGCTGATCGAACTGGCGCGGGCGGGCAAGCGTGTGGCGCGGCTCAAGGGCGGCGATCCGTTCATGTTCGGGCGCGGCGGCGAGGAGGCCGGCGCCCTGACGCGGGCGGGCATCACCTTCCGGATAGTACCTGGCATAAGTTCAGGGCTCGGTGGGCTCGCCTATGCCGGCATTCCGGTGACGCACCGCGATACCAACCACGCCGTGATCTTCCTCACCGGCCACGACGAGACCGGTGCGCTGCCGCAATCGGTGGATTGGGCGGCGGTCGCCAACGCCGCGCCGGTGATCGTCATGTTCATGGCGGTCAAGCACTTGGGCGCGATCGCCGACAAGCTGATCGCCGCCGGCCGCGACCCTGCCGACCGGTTGGCCGTGGTGAGCCACGCCGCGCTGCCCGAGCAGATCGTGGTCGAAGCGACCCTCGGCGAAGCGGCGGGCCTCGACGGCCTCGAGACGCCAGCCATCGTGGTGCTCGGCCCGGTGAGCGCCTATCGCGAGGTGCTCGACTGGTACACGCCCGACCTCAGGGGGAATGCCCTTGGCTAACGGGCTCATCATCGGCGCGCCGCGCTCGGGGTCCGGCAAGACGCTGGTGACGCTCGGGCTGCTGGCGGCCCTCAGGGCGCGGGGTATTGCCGTGGTCCCGGCCAAGACCGGCCCGGACTACATCGACCGGGCGATTCTCGCGCGCGCCGCGGGCGTCGAGGCGATCAACCTCGACCCCTGGGCGATGACTCCGGAGCGGCTGCGATCACTGGCCGCGACACACGCGGCGAGCTCCGATCTGCTGCTGATCGAGGGCGTGATGGGGCTGTTCGACGGCGCGGCCGACGGCACCGGCTCCACCGGCGACCTCGCCGCGGCGCTGCGCCTGCCGGTGCTCCTCGTGGTCGACGCCGACAAGCAGGGGCAGTCGATCGCGGCCTTGGTGCAGGGCTTCGCCCGCTTCCGGCCGGACGTCGAAGTTGCGGGAGTAGTCGTCAATCGCGTCGCGACCACGCGGCACGAACGGCTGCTGCGGACGGCCCTGGAGCCGACGGGCATTCCGGTGCTCGGCGTCCTGCCGCGACGGGAAGCGCTGGCCATTGCCGAGCGGCACCTCGGGCTGGTCCTTCCCGACGAGGTCGCTGGCTTCGCCGACGTCGTCGCAGCGGCCGCTGAAGCTGTGGAAGACTATGTGGACATCACCCGGCTGCTGAGCCTCTCAGGCGCACTCGAGGCGCTGGATATTATGGAACCACCCCGGCGATTGCCACCGCTCGGCCAGCGCATCGCCATCGCCCGAGATGACGCCTTCGCCTTCCTCTACCCCCATTGGCTGCACGACTGGCGGGCGCAGGGTGCCGAACTCAGCTTCTTTTCGCCGCTCGCGGACGAGTCTGCGAAAATGAATAGTGATGCAGTATTTCTGCCGGGAGGATATCCGGAATTGCATGGTGCCGTGCTGGCGGCGGCGCACCACTTCCAATCCGGCCTCAGGGCCGCGCGCGACCGCGGAGCGCTGATCTATGGGGAGTGCGGCGGCTACATGGCGCTCGGCCACAGCCTGACCGACAAGGCCGGCGCGACCCACCGCATGACGGCGCTGCTGCCGGTCGAGACTGACATCAGCCGGCCGCGGCGAACGCTGGGCTACCGCCGGCTGCATCATGCGGGCGCGCTGCCCTGGCCGCAGGATCTGCGCGGCCACGAGTTCCACTATTCGTCGGGCCGCGACGCCGGCGGCACGCCGCTGTTCACCGCGACCGACGCCGCCGGTGAGCCTACGCCGCCGATGGGGTCGGTCGTCGGCCGCGTCATGGGCTCTTATGCGCACGTGATCGACGTGGCTCAAGCGCGCGAGCAGCAAGAAGTGGTTTCCGGTTTTGCGGTTCGCGAGCGCGACCATTAAGAAGATCGCCATGACCAGGGCGCTGATGTTCATGGGCACGGGCAGCGACGTCGGCAAATCGCTGATTGTCGCTGGGCTCTGCCGCGCTTTCGCCGATCGCGGGCTGCGCGTCGCCCCGTTCAAGCCGCAGAACATGTCCAACAACGCGGCCGTCGCCGCCGATGGCGGTGAGATCGGCCGGGCTCAGGCACTGCAGGCCCGCGCCGCCCGGCGCGAGCCGGTGACCGCAATGAATCCGGTGCTGCTGAAGCCCGAGCACGAATCGGGCGCGCAACTGATCGTGCGCGGCAAGCGGATCGGTTCGTTCCCGGCGCGCGACTACTGGCGGATGCGTGGCAGACTGCTGCCCGAGGTGCTGGCCGCCTTCCACGAGTTGGCGGCGAGCGCCGACCTCGTGTTGGTCGAAGGCGCCGGTAGCGCCTCGGAGGTCAATTTGCGCGCCGCCGATATCGCCAATTTCGGCTTCGCGCGAGCGGCGAACGTCCCCGTCGTGCTGATCGGCGACATCGACCGCGGCGGCGTGATCGCCGCGTTGGCCGGAACCTTCGCCGTGATCGATCCGGCCGATGCGGCGCTGATCCGGGCGACGCTGGTCAACAAATTCCGCGGCGACCCGGTGTTGTTTATCGACGGCCGTGACGTCATCGCGGCGAGAACCGGCGTGCCGTGCTTCGGTCCGCTGCCGTTCTTCGCCCACGCAGCGAGGCTGCCGGCCGAGGATTCGCTGGCGCTGGACCATCAGCCCAAGGGCGCGGGCCCCTTCATCATCGCCGTGCCGCGCCTGCCGCGCATCGCCAATTTCGACGATCTCGATCCGCTGCGCGCCGAGCCCAATGTCAGCGTTGTCGTGGTCGAGCCCGGCGCACCCTTGCCGCAATCGGCTGATCTGATCCTTATTCCCGGCTCCAAGGCGACGCGTGCCGATCTCGGCGCTTTGCGCAAGTTCGGGTGGGACATCGACATTCTGGCGCATCATCGCGCCGGAAAGCCGGTGCTGGGACTCTGTGGCGGCTATCAGATGCTGGGCAAAACCATTTCTGATCCGGCGGGCATCGAGGGCGACCCGGGAATCAGCCGCGGGCTCGGTCTGCTCGACGTCGAAACGACGCTCGGTGAGGTGAAGGAACTGCGCATCGAAAACGCTATCCATGCCGCCTCCGGCGCGCCGATCTCCGGCTACCACATGCACATGGGCGTGACAGGCGGGCACGATCGCGGCCGGCCGTTCGCGCATGTGGGCAGCGAGCCCGAGGGCGCTGTGTCGGCCGACGGGCTGGTGACCGGTACATATCTGCATGGGCTGTTCGCCTCCGATAGCTTCCGGCGGGCGTTTCTCGGGGCGGTCGCCGATCCCGCGCTGAGCTATGAGACGGGGGTCGAGGCGGCACTCGACGGGCTGGCGGCGCACCTCGAACGGCACCTCGATCTCGATGCCGTGCTCGCATTGGCGGCAGACGCCTGATGGCCTGGCTGCTGGCGCCCCTGGCACTGCTGATCGAGCGCCTCGCCGGCTATCCGCCGCAGGTGTTCAAGCTTGTCGGGCATCCGGTCACCTGGATGGGAGCGTTGATCGGCTGGCTCGAGGCGCGGCTCAACACCGGCGATAACCGGCGTTGGAAGGGCGCGGCGATGCTCGTCCTGCTTGTCGCCACGGGCCTTGCGGTCTCGTTGCTGATCATTGCCGTGACGCGCCGGATGCCGTTCGGCTTCGTGCTCGAGGCGGGACTCGCCTCGTCGCTTCTCGCGCAAAAGGAACTGGGCCGCGCCGTCAAGGCCGTCGCCGACGGCCTCTCCGTCTCGCTCGAAGCGGGGCGAGCGGCGGTCAGCCACATCGTCGGCCGCGATCCGCACGTGCTCGACGAGCCGGGCGTGGCGCGGGCCGCAATCGAGAGCCTTGCCGAGTCCACCTCCGATGGCGTCGTCGCCCCACTCTTCTGGCTGCTTGTCGGCGGCCTGCCCGGCATTGTGCTCTACAAGGCGATCAACACCGCCGATTCCATGGTCGGGCATCGCAACGAGCGCTACGCCGCGTTCGGCTGGGCCAGCGCCCGACTCGACGATGTTGCCAACTGGATCCCGGCACGTCTGACAGCACTTCTGATCGCCGGAGCGTCGTTCCTGGTCCGCCGGGCCGACCCTGAGGGCGCCTGGGGCACGACGCTTCGGGATGCCAGAAAACATGCCTCGCCCAATGCCGGCTGGCCGGAGGCAGCGTTCGCCGGGGCGCTCGGTTTCTCGCTCGGCGGCCCGCGCGACTATGATGGCGAGACGCACGATCTGCCGGCGTTCGGCGATGGCCGCACCGACCTGAATGCGCTCGATATCCTCAAATCGCTCGAACTCTACTGGATGGCGATGAACGTGCTTCTGGCGGCAACGGTGGTAGTGGTGCTGGCGCTGTGGAGATTCGCTTAGCCGGAGCCGCCGCCGCTCCGCGGCTTCTTACCCCTCCGCCCGCGGCAGTTCCGTGCTGCTCTCGGTCAGCCGGGGACCCTTGAGGGTCATCGGCAGGCCGGCGACAATGAAGTGCACTTCCGCGCAGATTTCGGCGAGGCGCTGGTGCGCCGATCCGGCAAGATCGCGGAAAGTCCTGGCCAGAGCGTTGTCCGGCACGATGCCGAGGCCGACCTCGTTGGAAACCAGAATGATCCGTGCCGTGTCGATCTGCGCCAGAGCTGCGGCCAGTTCCTCGACCGCCTCGGCCACATTACGGTTGGCGCCGAGCAGGTTGGTGATCCACAGCGTCAGGCAGTCGACGAGGATCACATCATGCTTCCTGGCGGCGGCCCTGAGTGCCGCCGGCACGGCCAGCGGCTCCTCGAGCGTGGCAAACCGGCCATGCCGCTGCTGCTGGTGGAGTTTGACCCGTTCACGCATCTCGGCGTCGAGCGCCTGGGCAGTGGCGAGATAGAGCGGGGTTTGACCCGCCCGCATCGCGAGGCGCTCGGCAAAGCCGGTTTTGCCCGATCGCGCGCCGCCCAGCACCAGGACGTGTCCGTTCATCTCCGCCTCCCACTCGGCTCAAACGCACGCAGGCAAGATTGGTCGCATGGGGACCATGCGACAAGGCCGCTTGCTCGCTGAAATCGATTGCATATTGTACTTTCGTCGAAATGCCATTGGCATTATGGTCCGCCCGCGCCAAGGGGGCGTTTGTTCTTTCGCGTTTGCCGTGCGGAAACCGGCTTTCTCCCCGCTTTCGAGAGGCGAGGCCGGTTCCGTCGAGCAACGCGCCAACCGGGGTCGGACGTGACCAGATACTATCTTGGCGTCGACGGGGGAGGCACCAATTGCCGCATCCGGCTCGCCGACGAGACCCTGGCGACCCTGGCCGATGCCGGCGGCGGCCGCTCCAACCTCCAGATTGACAATGGTGACCCGGCCTATCGTTCGATCACCGAGGGCACCAAAGAGGTGTTCGCCAAGGCCGGCATCGACTTCGCCGAGACCAAAAACACCTATGCCTGCTTCGGCATGGCCGGCGGCCGCCTGGCTTCGGCGCGTACCGACTTCGAGGCGCGCGACTGGCCGTTTGCGGCGGTCAAGGTCTATGACGACATCGACATCGCCCGGGCTGGTGCGCATGGAGGCGAGGACGGCGCCGTGATCATCGTCGGCACCGGCTCGGCCGCGATGGCCATCGTCAAAGGCCAGCGCCATCAGTGCGGCGGTTGGGGTTTTCACATCGGCGACCAGATGTCGGGCGCCATTCTCGGCCGGGAACTGATGCGCCGCACGGTCGAGGCGACGGACGGGCTGGTGAGCGGCTCGCCGCTGACCGAAGCGGTGCTGGCCCGATTCGGCGGCACGATCGACGCGATCATGGACTGGTCGTTCCCCAAGGAAGAGTCGCACGTTGTGTCCGGTGCCGGGGCACCACAGACGCTGCTTGGCCGCGCTCCAGCCGAGTTCGGCGCGCTGATGCCGCTGTTCTTCGAGTATTTCGAGAAGGGCGACGCCGTGGCCAAGGAGCTGATGGAGCTGGAACTGAGCTACATCGACAACTATGTGCGCTGGTTCAAGGCCCGCGGCGTCGAGAAGATGGCCGCCGTCGGCGGCTTCGGCACCCGCCTTTATCCGCTGATGATTGCCCGCTATGGCGAGTTCATCGTCACTCCCAAGCACGAGCCCCTGCACGGGGCCGTCATCCTCGCAAAGCAGAACTTCGCCGCATGAACTACATCGAACGGAGACATAAGAGCGTGTCCAGCCGCATCATTCCCGTCCCACCCTTCGACTATGTGGTCTTCGGCGCGACGGGCGACCTGACGAAACGCAAGCTTATTCCGGCGCTCTATCACCGCTTCAAGGACGGACAGTTCGACCAGCAGTCGCGGATCATCGGGGTGTCGCGCTCCAAGTTGAGCGATGCCGATTTCCAGAAGGCAGCGCGCGAATCGATCGACCAGTTCGTCGCCAAGGCCGACCGCGACGAGAAGGTGATCGACCGCTTCGTTTCGGTGTTCTCCTACATTCCCAACGATGTCTCCGACCCGGCAAAATGGGCGGATCTGTCGACCAAGCTGCGCGACGATCCAAAGGTCGTGAGGGCTTTCTATCTCGCCATCGCACCCGACCTGTTCGGGCCGACCTGCGAATACATCGAAAAGCAGGGCTACTACCGGCGCGATGCCCGCGTCGTGATCGAAAAGCCGCTCGGCCACGACCTCGAATCCTCGATGGCGATCAACAACGAAGTGAGCCGCATCTTCGCGGAGGATCAGGTCTATCGCATCGACCACTATCTCGGCAAAGAGACGGTGCAGAACCTCTTGGCGCTGCGCTTTGCCAACATCCTGTTCGAGCCGATCTGGAATTCCGCGCATATCGACCACATCCAGCTGACGGTCGCCGAGTCGGTCGGCGCCGGCACGCGCGGCTACTACGATGAGTCCGGCGCGCTACGCGACATGATCCAGAACCACATGCTGCAGCTGCTCTGTCTGGTGGCGATGGAGCCGCCTGCCTCCGATGACGCCGACGCGCTACGCGACGAGAAGCTCAAGGTGCTGCGCTCGCTCAAGCGCATCACCAGTGCCGATGTCGGCAAGGTGACGGTGCGCGGGCAATACCGCAACGGCTCCGTCGACGGCCAGGCTGTGGCCAGCTACCAGGAGGAACTCCCCGCAGACAAGAAGGGCTCCAAGGCCGAAACCTTCGTCGCGCTCAAGGCGGAGATCGAGAACTGGCGCTGGGCCGGAGTGCCGTTCTACTTCCGCACCGGCAAGCGCATGGCAAGCCGCGCCTCGGAAATCGTCATCCAGTTCCGCAACATCCCGCACTCGATGTTCGACCACGCCGAGGGTGCGCCCCGCCCAAACCGGATGATCATCCGCATCCAGCCCGACGAGGGCGTCAAGCTCTTCCTGATGATCAAGGACCCGGGCCCGGGTGGCATGCGCCTGCGCGAAGCGCCGCTCGATCTGAGCTTCGCGGCGACGTTCGCCGAGCGCACGCCGGAGGCCTACGAGCGGCTGCTGCTCGACGTCATCCGCGGATCGCAGACCCTGTTCATGCGCCGCGACGAACTGGAGGCGGCGTGGTCCTGGATCGATCCGATCCGTGACGCCTGGGACCAGGCGACCGACTCGCCGCAGGCCTATGCGGCCGGCACCTGGGGCCCGAGCGGCGCAGTGGCGCTGATCGAGCGCGACGGCCGCACCTGGCACGAGGACGATAATTGAGGCCGGCGCGCCGGAACTTCCGCGACAAGGATCAACTGGCCGAAGCCCTCGCCGATGCCGTCGCCGGCAACCTCAAGGCGGGCGTCAAGGCGCGCGGCGCTGCATCGCTTGCGGTGTCGGGCGGCACCACCCCGGCGCGGTTCTTCAAGGCGCTTTCGGCCCGTGCCGACGTGCCGTGGGAGAAGGTCACGGTGACGCTCGTCGACGAGCGTTGGGTGGACGAGGCCTCGGACCGCTCGAACGCTAGACTGGTCAGGGCCGGTCTGCTGCAGGGCCGTGCCCTGGCGGCGACGTTTGTGCCGCTCTTCCAGGGCGGGGCCGAGCCGGACGCCGGCAAGGCCGGCGTTGCGCAGTCCAGGGTGCCGCAGCCGCTCGATGCCGCCATTCTCGGTATGGGAAATGACGGTCACACGGCGTCATTCTTTCCAGGCGGCGATACGCTCGAGGAGGCGTTGACGGGGGACGGACCGGTCGTCGCCATCCGCGCTCCAGGCGCTGGCGAGCCGCGGGTCACATTGACGCTCAAACGGCTGCTTGCCGCCCGGGCGCTCTATCTGCATATCGAGGGGGAAGAGAAGGTCGAAACGCTGGAGCGCGCGGCGGCAGAAGGTCCCGTCGAGGACATGCCCGTCCGTGCTATCCTGCGCCAGACCCAAACGCCATTGACGATTTTCTGGTGCCCCTGAGCGGGGTCCACTAAGGAGCCCTCCGATGTCTGTCCTCAAGGCCGTCCAGGACGTCACCGATCGCATCGGCGCGCGCAGCGCCGAAACGCGCCGCGACTATCTCGGTCGCATCGAACGCGCCCGTGAAGACGGCGTCTATCGCGCCAGCCTCTCGTGCGGCAATCTCGCCCATGGTTTCGCCGCCTGTTCGCCCTCCGACAAGGCAAAGCTCGCGGGCAACAAGGCGCTGAACCTGGGCATCGTCACCTCCTACAACGACATGCTGTCGGCGCATCAGCCCTACCAGTTCTATCCCGACATCATCAAAGCTGCGGCGCGCGAGATCTGCGCCACGGCGCAGGTGGCGGGCGGCGTGCCGGCGATGTGCGACGGCGTCACCCAGGGCCAGCCGGGGATGGACCTGTCGCTGTTCTCTCGCGACGTGATCGCCATGGCGACGGCCATTGCGCTCAGCCACAACATGTTCGATGCCGCGGTGTTCCTCGGCATCTGCGACAAGATCGTGCCGGGCCTCTTGATCGGGGCGCTGACCTTCGGCCACCTGCCGGCGGTGTTCATTCCGGCCGGGCCGATGCCCTCGGGCATGCCCAACGACGAAAAGAGCCGCGTCCGCCAACTCTACATGGAGGGCAAGGTCGGCCGCGCCGAACTGCTGGAGGCCGAGGCCAAGTCGTACCATTCGCCGGGCACCTGCACCTTCTACGGCACCGCCAATTCCAACCAGATGCTGATGGAGATCATGGGGCTGCATCTGCCGGGCGCAAGCTTCATCAATCCCGGCACGCCGCTGCGCGATGCGCTGACTCGTGAGGCGGCGAGGCGTGCGCTGTCGCTGACGGCGGAGGGCAACGACTACACCCCGGTCGGCCACATCATCGACGAAAAGGCGATCGTCAACGGTCTGGTGGGGTTGCACGCGACCGGCGGCTCGACCAACCACACACTGCACCTGATCGCGATCGCTGCGGCGGCAGGGCTGCAAGTGACCTGGCAGGACATGGCCGATCTCAGCGAGGTGGTGCCGCTCCTGGCGCGCGTCTATCCCAACGGTGTTGCCGACGTGAACCACTTCCACGCCGCGGGTGGAATGGGATTTCTGATCCGCGAGCTGATCGAGAGTGGGCACCTCCACGACGACGTCAAGACCGTTTGGGGGCTGGGCCTGTCAGGCTATGCGGTCGAGGCCAAGTTGATTGAGGAGAAGCTGGCATTCGAGCCGTCGCCGAGGCAATCGGGCAACGCGAAAGTGCTGGCGCCAGTCAAGGACGCCTTCTCCAGGACCGGCGGGCTGAAGCTCCTGACCGGCAATCTCGGCAAGTCGGTGATCAAGATCTCCGCTGTGAAGCCCGAGAACCGTGTGGTCGAAGCCAAGGCCCGCGTGTTCCACACCCAGGATGGTCTGCAGGCGGCGTTCAAGAACGGTGAGCTCAACCACGACATGATCGCGGTGGTCCGCTTCCAGGGACCCGGCGCTGTCGGCATGCCCGAACTTCACAAACTGACGCCGGCCCTGGGCGTGTTGCAGGACCGCGGCTTCAAGGTGGCTCTGCTGACCGACGGGCGCATGTCGGGTGCCTCCGGCAAGGTCCCGGCGGCGATTCACATGACGCCGGAGGCGATGAACGGCGGCGCCATCTCCAAGATTCGCGACGGCGACCTGATCCGGCTCGATGCCGAGAAGGGCACGCTCGAGTTTGTCGGCGACGAGCGCGAGTTCTTCTCGCGCACCCCGGCGACAGAGGATCTGCGTGGCGCGCATTCCGGCATGGGCCGCGAGCTGTTCGCCGGCTTCCGCTCTTTGGTCGGCGCCGCCGACCGTGGCGCCAGCGTCTTCGGATAAGCGGCCTATTATTTGGGCCGTTTGCCGTTCCTGGCTCCGTCGATGCTGATGCCGACCGGTTGGATGTGGCTCGGGTCCCAGCCGATCTTGACGTTGGCCGTCCAGTTCTGACTGGCTATCGCGGCATCAATGGCGCCCACCATCGCCTCCGGCACGCCCCATCGTATGCCTGTAATCAGGCCCGCCTGCTCGGCAGCATCGGCGAGTTGCAGCAGATAGCTCTTGCTCAGCGCCAGCGGCGAATCGTCGTCGAGCATGTCGACCGCAAGGCTCTCTGGCTTGCCTCCGGCGCCGGTGACGTTGTGGAAGCCGAACAGAACCTTGGAATGTCCGGCGTCGAAGGCGGCCTTCTGGTCGGCGATCGAGCGCCAGGCGTCCTGGATGCGGGGGCGAATGTGCCTCGCCTCGAGCGCTGCAATCACCTGCGCGACGCGCGCCGCGAACGTCGGATATAGCTCCTGTAGACGCTGCACGTTTCTTGCCTTCCGATCTGCTTCGTTCATGATATTTCCCCTCTACAATAAATCTAGTAAACGACTGTGGCGCACAAAGAATAGCACCGGCCCGCGACTCAGACAATCTTGGCCGGTCGGCTCAAGCTTGGCCCCGCTCGAGCCATGCGCTTTGGGTGGGTTGCTTGCGGCGGCGTGTGCAGGCAACCTCATGGCCGATTGGAGCTTCGGGAGCGCGGCTCATGGCTACTAGGACAGTCGTCTTCATCCACGGTGCGTGGATGGCGCCCACCTCGTGGGACGGCTTCAAAGGCGCCTTCGGCGCGGCTGGCTATCGCACGCTGACCCCGGCCTGGCCGCTGATGGATCGGCCGGTGGCGGAACTGCGCGCCAGCCCACATCCCGATTTCGGCAGGCTCGGCGTCGGCGAGATCGCCGATCACCATGAAGCGCTGATCCGGTCGCTGCCGGAAAAGCCGCTGCTGGTCGGCCATTCCTTCGGCGGGTTGATCGTCCAGATGCTGCTCGATCGCGGCATCGGCGCGGCGGGGATCGCATTCGATCCGGCCCCGATCGCGGGCGTGACCGCCGATCCGACATCGCTCGGCGCGGCGCTGCCGGCGGTGCTGCGCTGGAACGGCTGGAACACTCCGTTCATGCTCAGCCGCGAGGGCTTCGCGAACCGCTTCGCCAATACGGTGCCGGCGGCCGATCTGGGCGGTTACTACGACCGGCTCGTGGTGCCGGCGCCCGGCCGCATTTTCTATCAGGCGGCGCTGATGAGCGGCACAGGGATTCGTCCGGCGCGACGCAACGCGCCCCTGCTGATCACTTCGGCCGACAAGGACCGGACAGTCGCGCCGCCGCTGGCACGGCAGGCCTACGCTATCCAGAGGGCCTCACCGGCCCGCACCGATTTCAAGACCTTGGCCGATCGCTCGCACTTCCTCTGCGTCGAGAAGGGCTGGGAGGAGGTGGCCAAGGCCGCGCTCGACTGGGCCGCCGATATCGCGAAATAGGCGCGAATCCGATACAGCAGCGGGCGAGGGGATGGGACGATGCGCCACCTGATCGCCGGGCTTTGTCTTGCGCTGCTGCTCGGCGGCTGTTCGACGGTCAACCTCGACACAGCCGCCAAACTCCGGGCGCTTGACTATCTGCGCGACGATGTCGCGAGCCTGCTGATCGCCTTCGACGTACCGCGCGGCCTGGCGCCTATCGAAGACGTCTCGACACTGAACTTCGACGTAGTCGTCCCCGGCGAGGGCGAACGGCACATCAAGGCAGCACTGGTTCGCGCCGAAGTGGACGACGTCGCGGCCAATCTTGCGGCGCCCGGCGCTGGCCGCGCTTACCATCTGTTCGGCTTCGCCAAGGCTGACCAGGCGGCGATCCGCGCCGCGCAAAGCTGGGCGCACGGCGATACTGGAGCGAGTTCGCACGCGACGATCGCTCTTGTCCCGCGCTTCTGCAAGTCCGGCGCGCTCGATCCGACGCAGGTGACGATTTCGGTGCTGGTGGCGTTGCCCGGTCAGACGCAGCTCGCGCCGCTGGTCGACCAGCAATTGCTCGCCGATGTCCTTGCGGCGTCCGGCGGCAGCGATCTGCCGGCCTGCGCCTGACTAGCCGCGCCCATCGCGCGGGCGGCCAAAGACCATACCCGTGCCAGCACCTCCCAGGCCGATGCTCCAACCGGTGGGGGACGCGACGCTCCGGCTCTGCCGCCACAGCTCCCAATAGGCCGTCGCCGCGATGCCGCCCCGGAGGAAATCGTTAAGCCGATCGCTCGCGAGCCGCTCGTCGGCAAAGACCACCCCGGGATGGTCGAACCCCTCCCGCTTGAACTCATACTGAATGTCCTCGAGTTCCCGCCGCCGCGCTGCAAGGGTTTTGAGCCGCGCCTTATGGTCCCGCGTTTCGTAGTCTTCCTCGTTGGCCCGCTGGCGCACGTCGTCGATCTGCTCGATCACAGTGGCGTCCTGCCCGGCGCCAGCCCGCGACTCCGATAGCAGCGCCCGCAGGTCGCCGCGGCCGAGGAGACCGCTCAGGCTGTCCATCGCCGAAACGAATGCGGCGTCGCTCCCCTGCGCCAACTCGCGCTGCGCCCTGGCGGCCTCGTCCCGCTGATCCTGCAGAGAAACGACGGCTCTCTCCGCTGCCTCGATGCCGGCGAGAACCCGGGCGAGGGCATCGCGCGACGCCCTGCCGCCGGCCGCATCGATCGCCGCATTCTCGATCGCGAGGAGTTCGCCGCGGGCTGCTTCGGCGAGTTCCTCCTGCTTCACCGCGTGTTCGCGAAGGCGCAGCGGGATCTCGTTGAGCATCGAGAAATTGGGGCGCGCTCTGGCGAACCCGACAAGCGCCGCAAAGCCGCCGTCGAGGAACGAGATCAGGCTGCTGGCGCGGTAGTTGCGAGTTCCATAGCCGGCATCCCAAAGATACATGAACAGCGGATCGTCACGATAGGGGCGACCTCTATGCTCGCGATCGGCATCCGCTTGTGCCGTCTTTCGGAGGCTCTCCTCTGCGATGCTCGCGAGCTCCTCCGCTTCGGCCGACTGGGCCGTATACCTGCTGTCCTTGACGAGCTCCGGGCGGACCTTGGCGGCGAGTGTCTCGAGTTCGGTTCTGTACGTTTCCGCCTCGGCCCGCAGCCCGGCCCGATCCAAGCTTGCTCGCGCGATCTCGGCGTCCAGCGACACGAGCCGAGTCTCGACAGCGGCAAGGTCGTCGCCGTGCCCCTTCAACACCTCCCGCGCTTGATGCCCAGCCACGCTGAGCGCGGCGGCAAGCGCCGCCTCATCGGCTGGATCGAAGCGGCCCGCCGCCAGTTGCAGCAGTAGGTCGCCCTCCTGTTCGCGAAGCTTTTCGATGAGTTCGGTGCTGCGCGCCAGGCGCCTCGCGATCTCATCCTCCTCGCGGCGGATGTCGCGCAGGGCCTCCTCGAGCGAGCGGAGCGCGTCGGGACCGGCGAGGCTCATCTTACCACCGCGTCACCTCGCCGCCCAGAATCTGGACGACGTAGTCTATGTCGAGGAAGCCGAACTGCTTGATGCCCACCAGGCTGTGCTGAATGACGCCGTCGTCGTTCGCGTCCGCTTCGACGGCCCGGTAGACTCCCTCGGGCACGCGCTCGCCCCATCTTTGCACGGTCTCGACCTGTCCGGTCTCTTCGCTCCGGATTGGCAGGCTCAGCGGCGTTCCGTTCGGGTCGAGCGCCTCGACCACCAGGTAGTAGTTGGTCGCCTCGCTGTTGACTCTGGGAAAGGTCCAGAACCCCCATTTGACGCCCCGCCCGCCGGCGATCTGCAGGCGGTAGTCCTGCCGGAGCGTGTCGCGGATACGGGTGAGGTCGGCGATGGCGGCGGTGGCAGCCTCCCGCTCGCCGGCCGCCGCGGCCGCCTTGCCGCGGTCGCGGATAGCGGCGGCGTCGTTGGCCGCCTGCTGGATCTTGGTTTCCTCGAAGATCGTCTGGTAGAGCGCGTCCATCTCGGCCGGCATGGTCTGCGCCAGCTCGATCCGTGCCTGTTCGATCTGCGCGTCGCGATAGGGCCGCCAGGCGAGAAAGTACCCGCTGAGAAAGACGATCAGCATCAGCACGACAGCGGTCGTTGCGGGCAGCCATTTGCGCCGCACCACATAGAGACGCGCCAGCGCCACCGCGAGGCCGGCCTTGGGCGGCGCATAGGCAAACCGGCTTTCGCCGAGGGCCGCGAGGCCATCCTTCACCGCCATCTCGGAGACGTCGATGCCCTGCCCACGATAAAGGGCGCGAAGCCTGTCGACGAGCTGGCGTTCACGCGCCTCGCCGGCGAGCGCCGCCAGTTCGGGATTGTGACGGAGCGTGTCCGCCACGTCCATGGCAAGCATGATGTCGCTCAGCGGAGCGTCCGCGGCCGTTGCGGCGTTCATTTCGTCGGTTGCGCTCACGCCCTTGTCCGTCGCTCGGCCTTACCCTAAGCGCCTGCTGCCCGCGGCAGTGGTCAATGGCCCCAGTCTAGGGCAGTTGGACCGTTGCACAAATGGTATGGTGCGGAAAAGACGCATGAAACGGGTTTGAAACGATGCAGTTCGGGGGGCGGTACCGGTTTGGCGCGGCGCGGCAAGCGGTGTGGGCGGCGCTCAACGATGCCGCCATCCTCAAGGCAGTGATTCCCGGCTGCGAGGCCATCGCCTGGACCGGTCCGGCGACGCTGGAGCTGAGGATCAAGGTCAATTTCGGCCTCGTCCACCCGGTGTTTGCGGACTGGAACTGAGCGACGTGCACCCGGCCGAGCGCTACACCCTCACCGGACGCGGCAAGGGCGGCCTGCTCGGCCTCGCGCACGCCGCCGCCGAGATTACCCTTACGGACGACGCAGACGGCACGATCCTCAGCTTTGACGCGATCGGCAAAGCCGACGGCGGCATCATGCGGCTGGGCAAGGCTTTGATCGGCAACTCGGCCCAGCACGTCATCGACGGCTTCTTCGAAGCCATCGGCCGCCAGATGGGTGTCGAGGTGACAGCGCTGCCACCCGGCTAAGCCCGCACAGATTTTGACCAAACGTTCAAAATCTGCGGTTTTCCCTCTTGCCGACCGCCGATTTGCAAGATTGTATCGGCACCAACGCGTGAGGGCTCGTCAGGCGATTTGGGCCATTTCCTCCCGCGAACCAGGGAGACTGTTCATGACCAATCTCAAGCGGCACCTCGGTGCCTTGACCGCGGGCGTTGCCGCGGTGGCGCTGCTGGCCGGCGCGGCACTGGCCGATCCGGCAGTGATCTACGACCTCGGCGGCAAGTTCGACAAATCCTTCAACGAAGCAGCCTTCAACGGCGCCACCAAGTGGGCCACCGAAACCGGCGGCAAGTTCCAGGATCTTGAAATCACCAATGCCGACCAGCGCGAGCAGGCCCTGCGCAAGTTCGCCGCCGCCGGCTTCAACCCGGTCGTCGTCACCGGCTTTGCCTATGGCGATCCGCTGGCCAAGGTCGCGGCCGAGTTCCCGAACACCAATTTCGCCATCATCGACATGGTGGTCGATGCCCCGAACGTGCGCTCGGTGGTGTTCGACGAGCACACCGGCTCGTACCTCGTTGGCGCCATCGCAGCGCTGAAATCGACGACCGGCAAAGTCGGCTTCGTGGGTGGCATGGACATCCCGCTGATCCACAAGTTCTATTGCGGCTACAAGCAAGGCGTACAGGCCATCACTCCGGGTGCCGAAGTGATCGAAAACTACACCGGCACCACCCCGGCCGCCTGGAATGATCCGGTTGCTGCCGGCGAACTGGCCAAGGCCGATTTCGACCGTGGCGCCGACGTGGTGTTTGCCGCCGCTGGCGGTTCGGGTCTCGGTGTATTGCAGGCTGCCAAGGACGCCGGCAAGCTCGCCATCGGCGTCGACAGCAACCAGAACTACCTGCAGCCGGGCTCTGTGCTGACGTCCATGGTCAAGCGCGTCGACGTTGCCGTCGAGAACGCCTTCAAGGACGGTACGGCGGGTGGCACCTGGACGTCGGGTATTCAGGCCATGGGCCTTGCCAATCAGGGCATCGATTACGCGCTCGACGAGTACAACGCGCCGCTGATCACCGACGATATCAAGGCCAAGGTCGACGATCTCAAGGCCAAGATCATCGCGGGCGAAATCGTCGTCCACGACTATAGTTCGGACAATAGCTGCCCCTGAGCCGTGGGCCTTTGACGGCAATGTCCCCTAGTGACAGCACTCAAGCACAGCGGCCGGGAACGGCCGCTGTGACTCCTTGGGCTATAGAGCTGATCGGCATCAACAAGCGCTTTGGCGAAGTTCATGCCAACAAGGATATCGACCTGAAGGTCAAGCGCGGAACCATTCACGGCATTGTCGGTGAAAACGGTGCCGGCAAGTCGACGCTGATGTCCATTCTCTACGGCTTCTACACGGCCGATAGCGGTCAGATACTGGTCAACGGCACACCCCACGCCATCACCGACAGCCGCCATGCCTTGCAGCTCGGCATCGGCATGGTGCACCAGCACTTCACCCTGGTCGACAATTTCTCCATCCTCGAAAACGTTGTACTCGGCGTTGAGCATTCGCCGCTGCTAGCTCCCACGTTCGCCAAGGCGCGGGCTGAGTTGAAGCGTCTCGCCAGCGAATACAGCCTCGACGTCGATCCCGGCGCCATCGTCGAGGATGTGTCTGTCGGCCTGCAGCAGCGCGTCGAAATCTTGAAGGCGCTGTATCGCGGTGCCGAAGTGCTGATCCTCGACGAGCCCACCGGTGTGCTCACCCCGGCCGAGGCCGATCACCTGTTCCGGGTCCTTCGGGTGCTGCGCGAGCAGGGCAAGACGATCATCCTCATTACCCACAAGCTGCGCGAGATCATGGCGATCACCGACAGCGTCTCCGTGATGCGCCAGGGCGAGATGGTGGCCACGCTCGAGACCGCCGGCACCAGCCCCGAGGAGCTGGCGGAACTCATGGTCGGCCGCCGCGTCCTGCTGCGCGTTGAAAAGGGCCCCGCCAACCCCGGAAAAGTTCTGCTCGAAGTCGTGGATCTCGTCGTTACCGACGATTTGAAGGTGCCGCGGGTCAAGGGTATCAACTTCAAGGTCCGCGCGGGTGAGATCGTGGGCATTGCCGGAGTCGCCGGCAATGGCCAGTCCGAGCTGCTCGAAGCAGTTTCAGGCATCCGCGACCAGAAATCGGGCGATGTCGTCCTCAATGGCAGCAAGCTTTCGCTCGAAGGTGATGACGGCGCCGCCAGGGCGCGCCTCGCCGGGCTCGCCCATGTCCCCGAGGATCGCCAGCGCATGGGCCTCGTCATCAATTTCGAGGAATGGGAGAATTCCATCCTCGGCTATCAGGATGATCCGGCCTACGGAAAGGGCGTGCTGCTCGATATCGACGCGGCGCGGCGCCAGGCCGCAGAGCGCATGGAGAAGTTCGATATCCGCCCCACCAATGTGAGGCTGAAGACCGCCAACTTTTCCGGCGGCAATCAACAGAAGATCGTCCTGGCTCGGGAGATGGAACGCGACCCCCTGGTGCTGGTCGTGGGCCAGCCGACCCGCGGCGTCGATATCGGCGCCGTCGAATTCATCCACAACCAGATCATCAAGATGCGCGATGCCGGCAAAGCGATCCTGCTTGTCTCGGTCGAGCTGGATGAAATCCGTTCTCTCTCCGACCGCATCCTCGTCATGTTCGACGGCAAGATCGTCGGCGAAGCCGATCCTGCGACGGCCACGGAAGGCGAACTTGGCCTGATGATGGCCGGCATCGGCACCAAAGAGGCCGCCCCATGAGTGTTCGCCGTCCATTGCCCAGATGGGCCGACGTTGCCCTCCTGCCGCTGCTCAATCTGCTGCTGGCACTGATCATCTCCGGTGCGGTGGTCATGCTGATTGGCCAGAACCCGCTCGACGCGCTGCGCATCATCACCTACGGCGCCTTCGGCTATGGCGAGGGCTTCGGCTACACGCTTCACTTCGCCACTAATTTCGTCTTCACCGGGCTTGCCGTCGCGGTTGCCGCGCATGCGGGGCTTTTCAATATCGGCGCCGAGGGCCAGGCCTATGTAGCGGGTATCGGCGCGATCCTTGTCGGACTGACCATGGACCAGACCCATTGGCTGCTGGTCCTGCCGCTTGCCATCATCGCCTCGGCGGCAATCGGCGGCTTCTGGGCCCTCATTCCCGGCTACCTCCAAGCCAAGCGCGGCAGCCACGTGGTCATCACCACGATCATGTTCAATTTCATCGCCTCGGCGCTGATGGTCTACCTGCTGACGCGGGTGCTCAAGCCCGTCGGCCAGATGGACCCCACCAGCGCCGCCGTGACCGGGGCCGGCAAGCTGCCACAACTCCGTGATTTCATGTCGTTCTTCGGCTATGCGCCGCTCAACATCACCATCTTCATAGCCATTGCCGCACTGATCCTCGTTTATGTCCTGATCTGGCACACCCGACTCGGCTTCGCGATGCGCACGCTCGGCCACAACCCCGTCGCATCGAGCTATGCCGGCATCTCCAATTCACGCCTCATCATGATCACCATGACCATCTCTGGCGCACTGGCCGGCATGGTCGCCGTCAACCAGGTGTTGGGCGTACAGGCCCGGCTGCAGCTCGACTTCCCGTCGGGCTACGGTTTTGTTGGCATCGCCGTAGCGCTCATGGGCCGCAACCACCCCATCGGCATCGCGCTCTCGGCCATGCTCTTCGGCGCGCTCTATCAGGGCGGGCTCGAGCTGCAATTCTCGATGCCGGCCATCACCCGCGACATGATCGTTGTCATTCAGGCTCTCGTGATCCTGTTTACCGGTGCCATGGAGGGCCTGCTGCGGCCCGGGCTCGAATCCGCCTTCATGCTCTATGGCGCGCGCCAGAAGGCCGCGGCGCCCGCGGGCCCGGGGAGCTGAGCCGATGGATCTCGATACCATCATTTCGGTACTTGCCGCGACGTTGCGGCTGACTACCCCTCTGCTTCTGGCCTGTCTTGCCGGCCTCTATTCGGAACGCTCCGGCATTTTCGACATAGGTCTCGAAGGCAAGATGCTGGCCGCCGCCTTTGCCGCTGCCGCCATGGCCGCTGTCACCGGCAATATGTGGGCCGGACTCCTTGTCGGCATTCTGGTGTCGATCGGCATGTCGATGATCCACGCCGTCGCCTCGATCTCACTCAAGGGCAATCAGATCATTTCCGGTGTGGCCATCAACTTCCTTGCAGCCGGACTCACCACTCTGCTTGGGCTCACCTGGTTCCATCAGGGCGGGCGCACCCCGGCTCTTGCGGAGGGCGGGCGTTTCCTCGGCCTCGATCTGCCTTTCGCCTTCGAGCTCAAATCGGTTCCCGTCCTCGGCCCCATCTATGATGGGCTGATCTCGGGGCACAATCTCTTCGTCTATCTCGCCTTCCTCGCCGTGCCGCTGACCGCCTGGGTGCTCTATCGCACCCGCTTCGGGCTTCGCCTGCGCGCCGTCGGCGAAAACCCCAAGGCGGTAGACACCGCCGGTATTTCGGTGGTGAAACTGCGCTACCAGGCGCTGCTGATCACCGGGCTGCTGTGCGGCGTCGCCGGTGCCTATTTCTCCATCGCCCAGGGGTCCGGGTTCGGCAACAACATGACCGGCGGCCGCGGCTACATCGCGCTCGCAGCGTTGATATTTGCCAAGTGGAGGCCGGTGCCCGCCATGTTCGCCTGCCTGCTTTTTGGCTTCCTCGATGCCGTGCAGATCCGTCTGCAGGGCGTCGATCTGCCGCTCGTCGGCCAGGTCCCGGTGCAGGCGATCCAGGCGCTGCCCTATGTGCTGACGGTGGTGCTGCTCGCCGGCTTCATCGGCAAGGCGGTGGGACCCAAGGCCGGCGGCGTGCCCTATACCAAGGAAAACTAGGGCATGGCCGCGAAGTGCGGGCCCGGGTTTTCCAGCGAGGCGAGACGCAAATGACCATGGCTGTCAGCGACGCCGATCTGTTCGCCGCCGCGGAGGCGGTGCGGGCGAGGGCTTATGCGCCCTATTCGCGCTTTTCCGTCGGCGCGGCGATCCTCGCCGACGACGGAAAAATCTATGCCGGCTGCAACATCGAGAACGCCGCCTACCCGATCGGCAATTGCGCCGAGGCCTCGGCGATCGCCGCGATGGTGGCTGGCGGCGGCCGACGCATCGTCCGCCTCTATGTGACCGGGCCGGGCGCGGCGCCCGTGACCCCCTGCGGCGGCTGCCGCCAGCGCATCCGCGAATTCGCCGACCCGGACGTGGTGGTGATTTCGCACGGGGTGGACGGCGCGGCGCTGAGCCAGACGGTAGCGCAACTGCTGCCGCACTCGTTCGGGCCGGAGTTTTTGCCGAAATGACGGCATGTGGGGCTTCCCCCTCATCCGTCTCGGCTTCGCCGATCCACCTTCTCCCACGAGGGGAGAAGGGAGCGCCGACCGAGGACCCCAGGTTCGATGGCCTTCTCCCGCTAGCGTTGCGCTCTGGCGTACGCCAACCGCTAGCGTGGGAGAAGGTGCCCGAAGGGCGGAGGAGGGGTTGGCCCCGCGCTCGAGGTCACGGGGCAAGTCGATGAGCAAAGCCGCAAAAACTATTCGCAAGATCGCCGGGAACGAGCCGATCGTCGCTGGGGTGATCCTCGGTTCGGGGCTGTCGGAACTGGGCGATCTGCTGATCGACCGGGTGGCGATCCCGTTCTCGGAACTCAAGGGCTTTCCGGGCGGCGGCGTCTCGGGGCACGGGCGCGATCTGTTCGTCGGCACGCTGGGCGGCAAGCGCATCGCCGTCCTCACCGGGCGTGAGCACTATTACGAGCACGGCAACGCCGCCGCGATGCGGCCGGCGTTGGAGACGCTGAGCGAGCTCGGCGCGACGACGCTGCTGCTGACCAATTCGGCCGGCTCGCTCGATCCGGGCACGCGGCCGGGCGATCTGATGATGATCGCCGATCACATCAATTATGCCGGGATGAACCCGCTGATCGGGGAACCCTCGGACCGGCGCTTCGTTAACATGGTCAACGCCTACGACCCTTCCCTCCGGTCGCGGGCAATTGCGATAGGCGCCCGCCTCGACATTTCGTTGAAGGAGGGCGTCTATCTTTGGTATTCTGGCCCATCCTTCGAGACGGTCGCCGAGATCCAGATGGCGATCCGCCTCGGCGCCAATGCGGTGGGCATGTCGACCGCCCCCGAGGTGATCCTGGCGCGCATGCTCGGGCTGAGAGTCTGGGCCTGCTCGTCGATCACCAACATGGGCGCGGGCCTGTCGGACGAGCACATTTCGCACGAGCACACCAAGCTGATGGCCGTGCAGGGCGCCAAAAAGCTGAAGCGGCTGATCCCGGCGCTGGTGGAGGAGCTATGAGCCTGAGGGTGGTGGATACGCCGGCCGCGCCGGCGAAGCCGATGAAGCCGGTGGGGGCGGAGGCGGGGACAAGCCCGTTGGCTCCGCTGGGGCGCAATCCGGGGTTTCCGCTCGATCTCGATTGGGTCGGCCGCATCCGCATGAACCGCTCGGCGCTCGAGCGGCGGACCGCAACCATCGGCGGGCGGCGGACGGTCAAGAAGGAGTGGCAGGCCGCCTGGCTCTTGCGCGCTATCACCCTGATGGACCTGACGACGCTCAATTCCGACGACACGCCCGGCCGCGTCGAGCGGCTCTGCGCCAAGGCGCGGCACCCGGTGCGGCAGGACATCCTCGACGGGCTAGGGGTCGGCGATCTCACGATCCAGCCGGCGGCGGTGTGCGTCTATCACGCGTTCGTTGCAACGGCGGTGAAGGCGCTGGAGGGCACCGGCATTCCGGTGGCGGCCGTGTCGACGGCGTTTCCGCATGGGCTGGCGCCGCTGGAGACCAAGCTGCGCGAGATCGAGCTATCGGTGGCGGCGGGGGCGCGCGAGATCGACATCGTCATCGAGCGCCAGATGGTGCTGACCGGCGACTGGCCGGCGCTCTACGAGCAGATCAAAGCGTTCCGCAAAGCCTGCGGCGAGGCCCACCTCAAGACCATCCTCGGCACCGGCGAATTGGCGACGCTCAACAATGTCGCCAAAGCCTCGCTGGTCTGCATGCTGGCGGGGGCAGATTTCATCAAGACCTCGACCGGCAAGGAGAAGGTCAACGCCACGCTGCCGACGTCGCTGGCGATGGTCCGCATGATCCGCTGGTTCGCCGACGAGACCGGCATCGAAATCGGCTACAAGCCGGCCGGCGGCATCGCCTCGGCTAAAACGGCGCTCGACTACATGGCGCTGATGAAGGAGGAGCTGGGCACGCACTGGCTGACGCCGCACTTGTTCCGGTTCGGCGCGAGCTCGCTCCTGACCGATATCGAGCGGCAGCTCGAGCACGGGCTCACCGGGCACTATGCGGCCGACTACAGAATGCCGATGGTGTAGGGCCGATGGGCCTGAGCATGTGGCCTCCCCCTCATCCGGCTTCGTCACCTTCTCCCACAAGGGGAGAAGGCAATCGAGCCGAGAGGCCGGAGGTAGTGGCCTTCTCCCTGGATGGGAGAAGGTGCCCGAAGGGCGGATGAGGGTGAGGCCAAGCCCACCGGAGGACACGAATGAACAAGATCGCGGAAATCTTCCAGTCGCTCGACTATGGCCCGGCCCCCGAGAGCCCCGAGCCGGCGTTGGCGTGGCTTGCGAGCCACGGCAACAAATTCGGGCACTTCATCAACGGCAAATGGACCAAGCCGGGGAAGACTTTCGCCTCGGACAATCCGGCGAGCGGCAAGAAGCTGGCGGAGGTGACCGACGGCAGCGCCGCCGATGTCGACAAGGCGGTGAAGGCGGCGCGGGCGGCGTTTCCGGCGTGGAGCGCGCTCTCGGGCTATGAGCGCGGCAAATATCTCTATGCCATTGCTCGGCTGGTGCAGAAGCATTCCCGGCTGTTCTCGGTGCTCGAGAGCCTCGACAACGGCAAGCCGATCCGCGAGAGCCGCGACATCGATATCCCCTTGGTGGCGCGGCATTTCTACCATCACGCCGGCTGGGCCCAGCACCTCGAGCGCGAGTTCCCCGGCATGACGCCCTATGGCGTCTGCGGGCAGGTCATTCCGTGGAACTTTCCGCTGCTGATGCTCGCCTGGAAGATCGCCCCGGCGATAGCGGCGGGCAATACCGTGGTGCTGAAGCCGGCCGAGTTCACCTCGCTCACCGCGCTGCTCTTTGCCGAGATCGTTGAGAAGGCAAAGCTGCCGCCCGGGGTGGTCAACATCATCACCGGCGAGGGCGGTACCGGCGCCGCGCTGGTCAACCATCCCGACGTCGACAAGATCGCCTTCACTGGCTCGACCGAAGTCGGCAAGATCATCCGCGCCGCGACCGCCGGTTCGGGCAAGGGCTTGTCCCTCGAGCTCGGCGGCAAGTCGCCGTACATCGTCTTCGACGATGCCGATGTGGACAGCGCCGTCGAGGGGCTGGTCGACGCCATCTGGTTCAACCAGGGGCAGGTGTGCTGCGCCGGCTCGCGCCTGCTGGTGCAGGAATCGATAGAAGAGCGTTTTATCGCGAAGCTCAAGACGCGCATGGCGAGCCTTCGGGTCGGCGATCCACTCGACAAGGCGGTCGACATCGGTGCGCTGGTGGCGCCGGTGCAGGTGGCGCGGGTGCGCGACCTGGTCAAGAAGGGCGTCGCCGAGGGCGGCCAGCTCTACGAGCCCGATATCGACCTGCCCAAGGGCGGCTGCTTTTTGCGGCCGGCGCTGATCACCCACGTGTCGCCGGCCAATTCGGTGGTCACCGAGGAGATCTTCGGGCCGGTACTGGTGGCGATGAGTTTCCGCACGCCCGAGGAGGCGGTGGCGCTCGCCAACAACACCAAATACGGGCTGGCGGCGACGATTTGGAGCGAAAACATCAATCTCGCCCTCGACATAGCGCCGAAAATCAAGGCCGGCGTCGTGTGGGTCAACGGCACCAACAATTTCGACGCCGCCGTCGGCTTCGGCGGCTACAAGGAGTCCGGCTTCGGCCGCGAGGGTGGCCGGGAAGGCATAGGCGCCTACCTCAAGCCGAAATGGGAGAAGGACCTGAAGCCCTTCGCCGCACCCAAGGTGGCGCAGCCCGTGCCGGCCGACGACCATGACGGCATCGACCAGACCGCCAAGATCTATATCGGCGGCAAGCAGGCGCGGCCGGATTCGGGCTATTCGCGGCCAGTGCGCGGCCCCGGCGGCGGGCTCGTCGGTGAAGTCGGCGAGGGGAACCGCAAGGACATCCGCAACGCCGTCGAAGCGGCGCGCGGCGCCCTCGGCTGGGGCACCACCGCGGCGCATGCGCGGGCCCAGATCCTCTATTTCCTCGGCGAAAATCTGGAATACCGTTCCGACGAATTCGCCAAGCGCCTCCGCGAGCAGACCGGCGAGAGCCTGGCCTCGGCGCACCGCGAGGTGGCAGCCTCGGTCGAGCGGCTCTTCGCCTTCGCGGGCTGGGCCGACAAATATGACGGCGCGGTGCACAATCCGCCGAGCCGCACCATCGCGCTCGCCATGGTCGAGCCGATCGGGGTGATCGGCATCCTCGCGCCGCCGTCGCGGCCGCTGCTGGGCTCGATCGCGCTGATCGCCCCGGCGCTGGCGATGGGCAATCCGGTGGTGCTGGTGCCTTCCGAAACCGCGCCGCTCTCGGTGACCGACCTCTATCAGGTGATCGAAACCTCCGACGTGCCGGCGGGCGTCATCAACATCGTCACCGGCGCCTCGGCCGGGCTCGCCAAGACCATGGCCGAGCACGACGGCATCGACGCGATCTGGTTCGCCGGCGACGCGGCGACCTCGACGATGGTCGAGAAGGCCTCGGTCGGCAACCTCAAGCAGACCTGGACCTCGCGCGGGCTGTACTATGATTTGAGCGACAAGGCGAAGTTCGAGGGCGACTATTTCCTCCGGCGCGCGACGCAGGTGAAGAACGTGTGGGTGCCATACGGGGCGTAGGGTCTACGCCGGTGGCTGTGGCCCCCACCCCCAGCGCTCGGTGCCTCAGTCGGGTCTCCCTCCTTCTTGCGGGGAGGGGACGGGGGTGGGGGCCGCGCGCACAAGGCTAGGTCACCCTGATATTGGGTTGACCGATGGCTGCGGGCAGTCCCTGTCTCACGCCGGCTGCAGTTCGCCGCTTCCGCTCTCGGCTTTTTTGCTCGGCGGCGGAAAGGCCAGCGCCAGGGCGGCGGCGCAAAGGCCGATGGCGGCGGAGGCGATGTAGAGCCAGTGGTAGGTGCCGAACGTGTCGTAGAGCCAGCCGCCGCCCAGCGGGCCGGAGGCCATGCCGAGACTCATGGTCATGGTCGTCGCGCCGAGGACGGTGCCCATGACCTTCTGGCTGAAATAGTCGCGGGCGAGCACCGAATACAACGGCATGACGCCGCCATAGGCAAGGCCGAGCACGGAGGCGAGCATGTAGAACTGGTTGATCTGCGTGAGGTAGATGTAGGCATAGATGCCGGCGGCCTGGAGCGCGAGGCCGGCGACGATGACCCGGCGGACGCCGAACCGGTCGGCCGCCACGCCGAAGATTAGCCGGCCGAACAGCCCCGCAATACCCTCGACGCTGTAGATCGCAGCTGCGCCCATCGCCGTGGCGCCGCAGATGATGGCGTAGCTGACGGTGTGGAAGATCGGGCCCGAATGTGCCGCGCAGCAAAGGAAACCCACTGACGCGAGCACGATGAATTGTGGGGTGCGCAGGACAGACCACGCAGCCGATGGCTTGCGCTCGACCGGTCCGGCGTTCATGGCGGGAGCCGCCGCCTCGGCAGCCTCAGGGGCGCGCCGGATCAGGAGGCTCGTGGGGATCACGATGACCAGGGCACCGATGGCGATCGACAGCATCGCGCTCCGCCAGCCGTAACTCTGGATCAGGAAGGCGGCGAACGGGGTGATGACCATGGGCGCAATGCCACCGCCCACCGAGACCAGCGAGACGGCGAGGCTGCGGTGTTTGTCGAACCAGCTCAGCGTGGCGGAAATGATCGGCGCGAAGAACGCCCCGCCGGCGGCGCCGACGAGCGCGCCGTAAGCGAACTGGAACACCCAGAGCTCGGTGGCACGGCTGGCCAAAATCAGCCCCGCGCCGAGGAGGACCGACGCCATCAGCACCACCGGCCGGGCGCCGATGCGGTCGCTGAGTGCGCCCCAGCCGAAACCTGCGATGCCCATGACGATGAAGCCGATGGTCATAGCCCCGGAAATGCCCGCGCGCGTCCAGCCGGTGTCGTCCGCCATCGGCTGCAGGTAAACGGGCAGGGCGAACAACGCCCCCATCGCCACACAGGTGATCACTGCGCCTGCCGCAACGATGACCCATCCGTACCGTGATTCCATTTTTCACCTCCCGCTGCTTGATCCTGACTCCCAGACGAGCGGGAGGCCAGGGAATCGACACCCGGTGAGGAGTTTTTCGCTTCGGCGGCGCGGACAACGGCGCCTCACGGGTTCCTGACCACTTGTAGAATGCAAGTAGTATACCCAGATCAAGACTGCTTGTAAAGTGCAAGCGGAAACTGAGGAGCCGTTGGTGGATCTGAGATCCGGATGCCCGATCAATCTCTCCGTCGAGGTGCTCGGCGATCGCTGGAGCCTGGTGGTGCTGCGCGACATCATGTTCGGCAATTTTCGCACCTATGGCGACATCCACGGCCACTCGCTCGAGGGCATTGCCACCAATATCCTCGCCAGCCGCCTGAAGCGCCTGACCGATGAGGGCCTGATCGTCGCCGCGTCCGATCCGGGGCACAAGCAGCGGACCATCTACAGCCTCACCGAAAAAGCGATCGCGCTGGTGCCGGTGATGGCGGCGCTCGGCGCCTGGGGCGTGCGCTTCCTGCCCGCCAGCCCGCAGTTCGCGGCACGTTCGATCGCCCTCGACGCCGGCGGGCCGGCGATGTGGGCCGATTTCATGGACGAGCTGCGCCACCTCCATCTCGGCGCGCCGGCTCCGGCCCGCTCGGTGCTGGCGGAACTGGAGCGGGCCTATCGCGCCGCGGCGGACGCGGCCGACTTGCACCCATCCGCCTCGGATGATTGAGTGCCGGCGGCCAAAGCCGCAGGAAAATACTCATGGTCTTCCTCCCTCAGGAAATCATCGTCCGCAAGCGCGACGGCGAGGTGCTCACGCGCGGTGAGATCGGGCAGTTCATCGCCGGGTTGACCGACGGCTCGGTGAGCGCTGCGCAGGCGGCGGCGTTTGCCATGGCGGTGTTTTTCCGCGACATGAATTTGACCGAGCGCGTAGCGTTGACCGAGGCGATGCGCGATTCTGGAACGGTGCTCGACTGGTCGGACCTCGGCGGCCCGGTGGTCGACAAGCACTCGACCGGCGGCGTCGGCGACAATGTCTCGCTGATGCTGGCGCCGATCCTTGCGGCGTGCGGCGTCTATGTGCCGATGATCTCGGGGCGGGGGCTCGGGCACACCGGCGGCACACTCGACAAGTTCGATTCGATCCCCGGCTACACCACGCAGCCCGACAACGCGCTGTTCCGCAAGGTGACCAAAGAGGCCGGCTGCGCCATCATCGGCCAGACCGCCGATCTCGCGCCGGCCGACAAGATCCTCTATTCGATCCGCGACGTCACCGGCACGGTCGAGAACGTCTCGTTGATCACGGCGTCGATTCTGTCGAAGAAACTCGCGGCGGGGCTCGGCGCGCTGATCCTCGACGTCAAGACCGGCTCGGGCGCCTTCATGCCCACCCTCGACCGCTCGCGCGAGCTGGCGCAGAGCCTCGTCGCCGTCGCCAATGGCGCGGGCACAAAGACGGCGGCGCTGATCACCGACATGAACGAGCCCTTGGCGAGCGCCGCGGGCAACGGGCTCGAAATCCGCAACGCGGTCGAGTTCCTCACCGGTGCGCATCGCGACCCGCGGCTGCTCGAGGTGACGATTGCGTTGAGCGCTGCGGCGCTGGAGCTGACCGGGTTCAGCGGCAACGCGCGCCACGCGGCCCATGCGGCACTGGCGTCGGGCAAGGCGACGGAGCGGTTCAGCAAGATGGTGGCGTTGCTCGGCGGGCCGGCGGATTTCGTCGAGCGCATGGGCCAGCATTTGCAGCCCGCGCCCATCGTCCGCGACGTGTTCGCTGCGGGCGAGGGGACGATCGCCGCCATCGATACGCGCGGCGTCGGCATGGCGGTGGTGGCGCTGGGCGGCGGGCGGCGAATGCCGACCGACACGATCGATCACGCCGTCGGCTTCGACCGGCTGCTGGGCCTGGGCGCCAAGGTCGACGGCAAGACGCCGCTGGCGCGGCTCCACGCCCGCGACGAGACGAGCGCAGCGGATGCCACGGCGCGATTGATCGCGGCCTATGCGTTCGGTGATACGGTGCCGAGCCACCCGCTCATCGCCGAGCGGGTCGACCCAGTGGAGTTCAAATAATGCCCCGCGCCATCGTCTGCATCCTCGACAGTTTCGGCATCGGCGGCGCGCCGGACGCCAAAGACTACAATGACGGCCACGGCCATTCGGACGAGGGCGCCAACACGCTGCTCCATATCGCCGAGCGTTGCGCGGCGGGCGGCGGCGACCGCGACGGGCTGCGGCGGGGGCCGCTCAGCCTGCCCAACCTCGATGCGCTGGGGCTCGGGGCGGCGGGCAAGCTTTCGTCCGGCACGCTGGCGCCGGGGCTGACCGACACGCCCAAGGGCGGGCGCTACGGCGCCGGCCGCGAAGTGAGCAAGGGCAAGGATACGCCATCCGGCCATTGGGAGATCGCCGGGGTGCCGGTGCCGTTCGCCTGGGGCTATTTCCCGCAGACGGTGCCGACCTTTCCCAGGGAGCTGACCGATGCGCTGATCGCCAGCGCAAAACTGCCCGGCATCCTCGGCAACAAGCATGCCTCGGGCGTGCCGATCATCGAGGAGCTCGGCGAGGAGTCGATCCGAACGGGCAAGCCGATCTGCTACACCTCGATCGATTCGGTGTTCCAGATCGCCGCCAGCGAGGAGCATTTCGGGCTCGAGCGGCTCTACGAGGTGTGCCAGGAGGCGTTCAAGCTGACCGCGCCGATGATGATCGGCCGCGTCATTGCCCGGCCCTTCACCGGCGAGACGTGCGACACCTTCAAGCGCACCGGCAACCGGCGCGATTTCGCCATCTCGCCGCCCGAGCCGACCCTGCTCGACCGCGCCAAGGCGGCGGCCCGGCAGGTGTTCGCCATCGGCAAGATCTCGGACATCTACGCCGGGTCGGGCGTCACCCACAAGATCAAGGCCTCGGGCAACATGGTGCTGTTCGACAAAACGCTCGAGGCGCTGGAGATGGCGGCGGACGGCGCCTATGTGATGACCAATTTCGTCGATTTCGACCAGGAATTCGGCCACCGCCGCGACGTGCCCGGCTATGCCGCGGCGCTCGAGGCGTTCGACGCGCGGCTGCCCGAGCTGATCGCCAAGATGCGGCAGGACGACCTCCTGGTGATCAGCGCCGACCACGGCAACGATCCGACCTGGATCGGCTCCGACCACACCCGCGAGCAGGTGCCCATCCTCTGCTTTTCCCCAAGCCTGTCGGCCGGAACGGTTGGCATTCGGCCCACCTTCGCCGATATTGGCGAAAGCATCGCTCACTGGCTCGGCCTCGCGCCGGGCCGACACGGGCGATCGTTTCTCTAGCCAGCACAACAGGGGGCCGTCATGGCAAAAGTCACCGTCATCGATCACCCCCTGATCCAGCACAAGTTGACCATCATGCGCGACAAGGACACCTCGATAGCGGGGTTCCGGCGGCTGCTGCGCGAGATCGCTCACCTGATGTGCTACGAGGTGACGCGCGACCTCGAGCTCGAGATGATCCCGATCGAGACGCCGATGGCGCACATGGATGCGCCCACCATCAAGGGCAAGAAGCTGGTGTTCGCCTCGATCCTGCGCGCCGGCAACGGGCTGCTCGACGGCATGCTCGACCTGGTGCCGGCGGCGCGCGTCGCCCATATCGGCATCTACCGCGACCACGAGACGCTGCAGCCGGTAGAATACTATTTCAAGGCGCCGTCCAATCTCGAGGACCGGCTGATCATCGTCGTCGACCCGATGCTGGCGACGGCGAATTCCTCGATCGCGGCGATCGACCAGCTGAAAAAGCGCGGCGCCAACCACCTGCGCTTCCTCTGCCTCCTGGCGGCGCCCGAGGGGATCAAGAAATTCACCGAGGCGCACCCCGACGTACCGGTGTTCACCGCGGCCATCGACGACCATCTCAACGAGAAGGGTTACATCGTGCCGGGTCTCGGCGATGCCGGCGACAGGATGTACGGGACGAAATAGGCCTCACGCGCCGCACCGCTTCGCGCCTCCGGCGCTGCGCTGGCGCTCCGGCCGGGCCGCGCCACGCGCGGGGTCCTCGCTTCGCTCGTCCGCCGTGGATAGATGCGGCTGTCTACTTCGCCTTGAGCGGCAGGCCCATGCCGATCAGTTCCTTGCGCAGGGTTTTGGGGTCGGTGAAGTGGATCGCCTGCATGCCGAAGCGGCGGGCGGCGATGACGTTGATCTCGCTGTCGTCGATGAAGACGCACGATTGTGCGCCGACGCCGTAGCGTTCGCAGAAGACGCGGAAGATACGCGGATCGGGCTTCACCAGCCGCTCGAGCCCCGAGACGATGACGCCGTCGAACTTTTCGAGGAACGGCCAGTCGCCGAGGCAGCTCACCCATTTCTCCCAGGAGAAATTGGTGATCGCGAAGGTCGGCACCTCGGCGGCGACGAGCTCGTCATGGATGGCGATGGTGCCCTCGATGAAGGGGCCGAGCGTCTCCTTCCAGCGCGTGTCGTAGGCCTGGATCTCGCGCCAGTAGCGCGGAAAGCGGGTGATCAGCCGGGCGACGCCTTCGGCATAGATGTCGCCGGCGTCGAACTCGAGGTTCCAGTCCTTGGTGCAGACATTGTCCTGGAACCACTGCGCCTCTTCCTCGGTGGCAAAGAGCTTGCGGAACAGGAACATCGGGTCCCACTCGACGAACACGCCGCCGAGATCGAAGACGGGCACGAGGATATCGGTCATGGGAACTCGCGGAAGCGGTTGGCGCGCTCCGGCTATGGCATGCGCGTCGGGGCGCCGCAAGCCGCCTCAGGCGGCGCTGATCAGCGCCCCGAAGCGCGGCAGATAGAGGTTCTCGTGGTAGAGATTGACGCTGCTGGTGAACACCTGCGCGAGCAGCGGCAGATAGGGGTAGTAAACCTCTGACGCGATCAAATAGCCGCCCCGCGCCACCTGGTTCATCATCGTGGTCGCCGCCAGCGGATAGGTGGCGTTCACGGTGCGCGCCACGCCGCCGCCGAATCCCCTGGACCAGATCACCTTGGTGGTGCCGTCGGCATTGACCTGGACGCAGGTGATGACCTGCTTGAGGCCCGTCGTCGACATCGGAAAGATAAGCGACTGCGAGGCGGCAAAATAATCGGTCATCGTCGCCGCCGGGATGGCGCCGTCATCGTCGTCCCACTGCGAGACCAGATCGCCCATCGTCGCCGAGATGGTGTTGACGCGGCGGTCGGCGGTGAACAGCGCGCTGGCTTCCATCGAGCCGAAATAGAGCGTCATCAGGAACGGCACGATCAACGCGAATTCGACGGCCGCCACGGCCCGCTCTTCGCTGCGGAAGCGGCGGATGGTTTCGGCGAAGCGTTGGGCCAGTGTCCGGATCATCAGAACGGCTCGTTGCGGAACACGCGCGTTGCCGAGAGCAGCCGATAATTGTCGGGCTGGTTCTTGAGATTGAAGTAGGGCAGCACCACCAGAAGCGGCCAGCGATAGAAGGCCGAGACCTGGACGACATCGCGTCCGGCCCCGGAGGCGTAGGTCTCTGTCAGCGTCCAGTCGCAGGTCGTCTCGGTGCAGTCCTGCACCGTCGGGTTGGTGTTGGCGCTCGAGAAGTTCGAGATGACCACGACCTTGATCTTGATCGCCGAGCAGTCGCTGAACAGGTTGAAGGTGTAGCCGCACATCAATGTGCGGAAATCACCGATGCCGTAGCCGGCCGTTTGCGCCTGCCCGGTGCGGATCATCCGGCTCGCATCCTCGACGGCGCTGTCGAGCACCTGGCTGGCAAAGAACATCATCGCCGTCTCGAGGATGGCGAAGATGACGGTGAAGAACGGCAGGCCCAGGATGGCGAACTCGATGGCCGTGACACCGCGCTCGTCGCGTGCGAAGGCGCGCCCCCGCGCAATCGCGGGAGCGGCGAGCCGTCTCAGCAATGAGGCTGGTCGCGTCATGGGGTCCGGGCGCAGAGCTGCAACGCTCGCCATGCTAATTCAGCCTTCGCTAACCAGAGGTTAGGGCGAGCCCGCGCATTTGGCCGCGATTGTCCGGAGGTTAACGAGAGCTTACCGCGGGCGCCTATTTCGGGCGGGCGGCGGTCTCGACCAGGCTGGAGGAGGCGTAGGCGCCCGTGCTGAAGGGCACGTCGTCGCCGAGCATGATCGTCGGCTGGCAGATCGGCGCGCAGGAGAGCGTCGTCCGCGCCGTGCCCAGATACACCGTCACCAGATCGGTCTGCGCCTGCACCACGGTGATCATCGTGTCGGCGACCGGGTTGCCCATGTTGTCCAGAACGATGAGGTTGGTCTGGCCATAGCTCTTGCCGGTCAGCACCAGGGTCTGCGGATCCTGGATGGTGACGTCGGCGACGCCGGGATTGCCGATGATGACGGTGGCCGCCGGGGCGCTGATCCTGAGGATGCGCGCCATGTTGACCTTGACGCTGATCGGCTCGCCGGTTTCAGCCGCGACGGCAAGCGGCGCCAGCATCAGGCCGGCGGCGGCGATGGCGACGAGAGGACGTAGAAGCGGCATGGTGGAACCCGGTACTTGATACGCTCACCAAGCAGTTTCGGCGTGAATGGTGAATAAATTGACAAACCCCCAGCCAAGACAGGCACCGGGCCGCCGCGCCGGGGGTTCGTCCGGCCCGGCGTCGAACATGATTCCAATTGTAACAAACCGGGCAAGTCGCTGCTATCCATGCCGAAACTCAGGCTTCGTACGGGGCCGTCCGGAGCTTGCGATTAACTCAATCTCAACCCAGTTAACCTAGCGTAAGCACAAGTTCGATGCCTGACGCGTCGGATGATGCTGTCAACGAATATGACGTGTGCAAGGAGCCTGGAATGAACATTGTCGCTCGTTTCGCAAACGACGAATCCGGCGCGACTGCGATTGAGTATGGCTTGATTGCCGCGCTCATTGCCGTCGGTATCATCGCCGCAGCCACCACCCTCGGCGGGAGCCTGTCGGCACTCTTCGGCCGCATCAGCACCAAGCTGAACGGCGCTACCGGCTGATCCGGCGGGACCTCCTGGGTCCCATCGGCTGGCATATCGAAGGGGGCTTCGCGCCCCCTTCTGCTTTTGCGCTTTGTTAACCATGGCGCGCCGACACTCCCGGCCGGCCCTGGCGCGACTCTCGCTTCGGCGCCGCGGCCGGGTCCACCATGCTCTTCACTCTCGCGCTGTTCGTGTTTCCGGTGCTGATGGCGTATGCGGCGTCGTCGGATCTGCTGACCATGCGCATCGCCAACTGGCTGGTCCTGCTCATCGCCGCGGCCTACTTCGCGCTGGCGCTCGTCGCCCAGCTCAGCTGGAACGAGATCGGCACGAGCGTTGCCGCGGCGGCGATCGTGCTGGCCATCGCCTTTGCCTTCTTCGCCTTCGGCTGGATCGGCGGCGGCGACGCCAAGCTCGTCTCGGCGACGACGCTGTGGGTCGGGTTCGGGCTGCTGCTGCCCTATGTCATCTACGCGGCGCTGCTCGGCGGCGGACTGACGCTGTTGATCCTCGCCATCCGGCGCTACCCGTTGGCGCCATGGCTGGCGCGGCACAAATGGATCGACCGGCTGCACGACAACAAGTCCGGGGTGCCGTACGGCATCACGCTGGCGATCGCGGCGCTGCTGGTCTACCCGGAGACGGCGATCTTCCAGCACTTCATCGGCTGAATTTTACAGCCTGCGACTGGAACAAGGTTCGGTTAACCGTAAATGCAAAGCATCGGTTAACCAAGTTTTGACCCTTTGACGCCCATTATCCGCCGACAGTTCTGGGTATTGGTTTGAGTTGAGTGGAGTCTGGCGATGAGAGTCTCGCGAATCCTGCTCCTGCTGGTGGCGTTGCTCGCGGGCGGATTGGCAGCCTACCTCGCCACCCGCGGCGGCGGTCAGCCGGACAATGCACCACCTACCCAGGTGATCCAGGAAGCACGCGCGCAGATCCTTGTGGCCAAGACGCCCATCGGCGTCGGCGAGCGGCTGTCCGATGTGAACCTGCAATGGCAGGACTGGCCGGAAGGCGCCCTGCGCCCCGAATACATCACCGCCGCGGCGACGCCCGAGGCGATCACCGACATGAAGGGCTCCGTCGCCCGCTTCGAGATATTCACTGGTGAGCCGATCCGCCAGGAAAAGCTCGTCCGTTCCGACCAGGGCTATCTCAGCGCCGTGCTCGCCAAGGGCATGCGCGGCGTCTCGATCGCCGTCACCGCCGAGTCCGCGTCGGGCGGCTTCATCGTTCCCAACGACCATGTCGATGTGATCCTCGCCCGCAACACGGAGAACGGCGACATCTCGGAAACTATCCTCTCCAACGTCCGGGTGCTCGCCATCAACACCCGCCTGGGTGAGCTCGGCGCCACTGGCGCGCCCGACGATCCCAACAACCCGCGGGCCGAGGTGTTCGCCGATGCCGCCATCGCCACGCTCGAGCTCGATCCGGGCCAGGCCGAGACCGTGGCCAACGCCGGCCAGATGGGCAAGCTGTCGCTATCGCTGCGTTCGATCGTCGATTTCGCGGAGGAGCCGGGGACGTCCGATACCCAGCGCAACGCGCCGATCCGGCTCATCCGCTACGGCCTCGAAGCCAACGTGATGGCCGGCACGACTTCCAATGCAGGCGCGCCGAGCTCGACCGACCTCAATGGACTGGCCCAGCCTCCGGTCACCGTGACGACCGGCGTTTCGCCCGTGGCACCGCTCAGCTGATGAAAGCGCGCGAGGACAACATGATGTCTGCTCTTCTTCCGATCCGCGCGGACGCCCCGTCGAGATGGCGGCTGGCCCTGGCGGTCATCGCCGCGCTCTGCCTCGCACCGGCGGCAGCGGCATCCGAGCCGAGCTATCTGAAGGTCGCCAACCGCGCTATGGGATCGACCCAGACCATCGCGCTCGAGGTCAACAAATCGATCATCGTCGACCTGCCGACCAATGTCGGCGAGGTCATCGCCAGCGCTCCGGCGATCGCCACCGTCATCATGCGGTCCAAGACCCGCGCCATCGTCCAGGGCGTCACCGGCGGCGACACCAATGTGTTCTTCCTCGATGGCGCCGGCAACAACATCGCCGTGCTCGACATCAAGGTGTTCCAGCCGCGCTCGGACGTCGGCAACGCCCTCGAGGCGGCGATCGCCCGCACGCTGCCCGGCTCGCGGGTGAAGGTCGAGTCGGTGATCCTCGACGGCCAGACCAATCGCGTGGTGCTCTCGGGCACGACGCTGTCGCAGAACGACGCTGACCAGGCCGTCGCCATGGCGGTGCAGTTCGCCGGCGACGAAAAGAACGTCGCCAATATCATCCAGGTCGTCGGCAACCAGCAGGTGAAGCTGAAGGTCACCGTCGCCGAAGTCGGCCGCGATACCGTCAAGCAGCTCGGCATCAATCTCGACGGTTCGATCACCGTCGGGGCCGTGACCCTCGGCCTTAAGAATTCGCCGGCGCTGGGCGGCGCCTCGGGCGTCACCAACTCCAACGGCGTGAGCGTCGGCATCGATGCAGGCCTCTTCAGCCTCGAGGCCAGCCTCAAGGCTCTCGAGCGCCGCGGCGCCCTGCGCACCCTCGCCGAGCCGACCCTCACGGCAATCTCGGGCAAGGAAGCCTCGTTCCTGGCCGGCGGCGAATTCCCGGTGCCCACCGACGTGTCGGCGGACGGCCAGGTGAGCTACACCTTCAAGGAATTCGGCGTGAAGCTGAAGTTCACCCCGACCGTCAAGTCGAACGGCATCATCTCGTTGGCACTCGACACCTCGGTGTCGGAGCTGACCACCGAAGGCGCGATCTCGGCCGGCACCATCACCATCCCCGCCACCAAGAACCGGCAGGCCATCACCACGGTCGAAATGCCGGCCGGCCAGACCCTCGCCATCGCCGGCATGCTGCAGGATTCGATCCGCCAGCAGGTCAACGCGCTGCCCGGGCTCGGCAACATCCCGATCCTCGGCGCGTTGTTCCGGTCGCGCGATTTCCTCCACAGCCAGACCGAGCTGGTGATCCTCGTCACCCCGTATCTGGCCAATTCTGGCCCCGAGCCGGAAAAGCCCACCGACAATTTCCTCGTCGCGGGCGACGCCGAAGCGATCTTTCTGGGTCACATGGAACAGATGTACGGCGTCGGCAGCGACGGGATGCGGGGCAGCTACAGCGGTTCGGTTGGATTTGTCCTCGACTGATGACCCAACGGTAACCGTTGCCATGGAGTGTTAGAGCATGAGTTTCCTGACGGGCAAGGATGCCAAGCCGGCCGAAGAACCGGCCACCGAAGTCGCCACCGGCGCGCGGCTGTTGCCGCGCATCACCATTCAGGCATTCTGCGAGCATTCGCAGACCGCCGAACTGGTGGAAGCGGCGGCGCACGACCGGCGCATGTCCAAAGTCGCGCTCACCACCCACAATGGTGGCCTCGAAGGCGCGGTCGAGAGCTATAAATCCAACCCGACGCCCAACCTCATCATCGTCGAGACCTCGCTGCCCACCGAGGAGATCCCGCACGCCCTCGACCGGCTGGCCGAAGTCTGCGACGCTTCGACCCGGCTGATCGTGCTCGGCCACGTCAACGACGTGCTGCTCTATCGCGAACTGATCCGCTCGGGCGTCTCCGAATATCTGGTGCTGCCCACCGACGCGCACACCATCGTTTCCGCCATCTCGGACCTGTTCGCCGCCGAGGGCGCGGCCCCGATCGGCCGCACCATCGGCTTCGTTACCGCCAAGGGCGGGGCGGGCGCCTCGACCATCGCGCACAATGTCGCCTGGGCCATCAGCCAGCACCTCAAGCAGGACGTGCTGATCCTCGACATGGACCTGCCGTTCGGCACCGCCGGGCTCAACTTCAACCAGGACCCGCCGCACGGCATGGCCGACGTCCTCGCCGCCACCGGCAAGGTCGATCCGACCATGCTCGACCGGTTGATGAGCAAAGCCGCCAACCACATAAACCTCCTGACCGCGCCGGCCATGCTCGACAAGACCTTCGACCAGGGCGAGCGCGATTTCGAGCAAGTGATGGAGCTGGCGCAGAAGACCACGCCGGTGGTGATCCTCGATATTCCCCATGCCTGGACGGCCTGGGTGCGCCATACGCTGGCGACCATCGACGAGGTTGTCATCGTCGCCGAGCCGGACCTCGCCAACCTGCGCAATGCCAAAAATCTCAGCGACACCATCAAGGCCCTGCGCCCAACCGAGTCCGAGCCGCTGCTGGTGGTCAACAAGATCGGCGTGCCCAAGCGCCCCGAGATTTCCCCGCAGGAGTTCGCCACCTCGATCGAGTGCAAGCTGCTGGGGCAGATCCCGTTCGACGCCGTGACCTTCGGCACCGCCGCCAACAACGGCCAGATGCTGGCCGAAGTGGCGCCCAACAACCGCATCAACGATATCTTCCGCACCATCGGCATGCACGTCACCGGGCGCTCGGCGCCCGAGGCGGCAGGCAAAGGCTCGGCCTTCAAGATGCCCTCGTTCCTGAAGCTCAAGAAGGCCTGAGATGTTCGGCAAACGACAGACGTTCGGCGGCAACACCCCAGGGGCGGGCGTCGCGCCGCGCCCGCAGCCGAGCGCCCCCGCCAGCGGGTCGTTGACGGTGCCGGCGCGCACCGAGGCAGTGCCCAAGCCGGTGGTCGATGCGGCGGTCAACCGCCTGCGCAACGAGGATATTGTCGACGTCCGCTCGGCCGACGCGATCGCCCGCGACAAGGAATATTTCCAGACCAAGTCGGCGATCTTCAACGCCCTGATCGACTCGATCGATCTCAGCCAGCTCGCCACCATGGAGCAGGAGGCGGCGCGCGAGGAAATCCGCGACATCGTCGCCGAGATCATCGCCCTCAAATCGATCGTCATGTCGATTTCCGAGCAGGAGGATCTGCTCGAGGACATCTGTAACGACGTTCTGGGCTATGGCCCGCTCGAGCCGCTGCTGGCCCGCGACGACATCGCCGACATCATGGTGAACGGCAGCCAGAAATGCTACATCGAGGTCGGCGGCAAGGTGAAGCTCACCAATGTCCGCTTCCGCGACGACAGCCATCTGATGAACGTCTGCCAGCGCATCGTCAGCCAGGTCGGTCGCCGCGTCGACGAGAGTTCGCCGATCTGCGATGCGCGCCTTCCCGACGGCAGCCGCGTCAACGTCATCGCCCCGCCGCTCGCCATCGACGGCGCCGCGCTCACCATCCGCAAGTTCAAGAAGGACAAGCTGACGCTGCAGCAGCTGGTCAAGTACGGCTCGATCTCGTCCGAGGGCGCCGAAGTGCTGCGCATTCTCGGCCGGGTGCGCGCCAACGTGCTGATCTCGGGCGGTACCGGTTCGGGCAAGACCACTTTGCTCAACTGCCTGACCGCCTTCATCGACCGCGATGAGCGCGTCATCACCTGCGAGGATTCGGCCGAACTGCAACTGCAGCAGCCGCACGTGGTGCGCCTCGAGACGCGCCCGCCCAATCTCGAGGGCGAAGGCGAGATCACCATGCGCGATCTGGTCAAGAACTGCCTGCGTATGCGGCCGGAGCGCATCATCGTCGGCGAAGTCCGCGGCCCCGAGGCCTTCGATCTGCTGCAGGCGATGAACACCGGTCACGACGGCTCGATGGGCACGCTCCACGCCAACAGCCCGCGCGAGGCACTCAGCCGCCTCGAATCGATGATCACCATGGGTGGCTATTCGCTGCCCAGCCGCACCATCCGCGAAATGATCACCTCCTCGATCGACGTGGTGGTGCAGGCGGCGCGCCTGCGCGACGGCTCGCGCCGCATCACCCACATCTCCGAAGTGCTCGGCATGGAAGGCGAGACCATCGTCATGCAGGACATCTTCCTCTACGACATCCTCGGCGAGGACCAGAGCGGCAACCTGACCGGCCGCCATCACTCGACCGGCATCACCAAGCCGCAGTTCGCCGAGCGTGCCCGCTACTTCAACGAGGAAGCCAACCTCGTCGAAGCCCTCGAACGGTCCAACATCGAGCAGCAGACGCTGCTCAAGAGCTGAGTTCTCGAATGGATGTCCTCGTCTACGTTATGCTGGCGGTGGTGGGTGTCGGGGCCGTCGGCTTCGCGCTGGTGCCCGGCCTGGTCGGCTCGAGCCGGGCCGACAAACGCATGAAGGCGCTGCAGGGCGACATCCAGGCCAACCGGCGCGACGCCGACGTGGTCCGCACCCGCGACAGCCGCCGCAAGCAGATCGCCGAGACTCTGAAGCAGCAGAACGAGGCGCTTGGCAAAGCCAGGCGGCGCGTGCCGCTGCAGGACCAAATCTACCAGGCGGGCATGAAGATCAAGGCCCGCGACTTCATCCGCAACCAGATCATCGTCGGCCTGATCATCGTTGTTATCTGCTTCGTGCTGCAGGTGCCGCTTCTGTTCTTGCCGGTGTTCGGCATCGCCGGCGGCTACCTGCTGCCGAAGCTCTATCTCGGGCGGCGGCGCAAGAAGCACCAGAACGCCTATCTCGAGGAACTGCCCAACGCCGTCGAGGCGATCGTGCGCGGCGTCAAATCCGGACTGCCGCTCAACGATTCGATGCGGCTCGTCGCCAAGGAAGCCAAGGAGCCGATCAAAACGGAATTCCAGCGCGTCCTCGACCAGCAATCGCTGGGCAAGTCCACCACCGACGCCGTACAGATCATGTTCGACCGCATGCCGCTGGCGGAGGTCAACTTCTTCGTCGTCGTCATCACGGTTCAGCAGCAGGCGGGCGGCAATCTGTCGGAGGCTTTGGGCAACCTCAGCCGTGTGCTGCGCAACCGCAAGAAGATGAAGCAGAAGATCAAGGCGATGTCGTCGGAAGCCAAGGCTTCGGCCGGCATCATCGGTTCCTTGCCCTTCATCGTGGGCATCCTAGTGTCGCTGACGACGCCCAGCTACATGGTGCCGCTGTTCACCACCACCATCGGCCAGATCTGGCTCGGCATCGCCGTCATCATGATGAGTTTCGGCGTCTGGGTGATGAGCCGTATGATCCAGTTCGATTTCTGAGGCCGACATGGGCGCTATCGAACAACTGATAACCCGTGACTTCCTGATCGCCGCACTGGCGGCGATCTCGGCGGCGGCCGTGGTGTTCACCCTCGGCTTCGCGTTCCTCGGCCGGGGCGGCACCACCGTCAAGCAGCGCATCAAGCGCGTCGCGCTCGAGCGCGAGAAGATGCGGGCCGAAGAGATGGTGCGCCTGCGCGGGCAGGGGCCGCAGCAGGACCAGCAGCGCGGCACCATCCGCCGCGTCGCCGGCCGCGAATATGTCCGCAACGTCGTCGAGCGCTTCTCGCTGCAAAAGGCCTTTGCCGACGAGAACACCATCGATGCGCTGGCCCGCGCCGGCTATCGCGGGCAGGGGCCGCTCAACACCTATGTGTTCCTCCGTTTCGTCACCCCGTTCGGGCTGTTCGTCCTGGCCTTCGCCTATCTGAGCTTCACGGTGTTTGCCGACAAGCCGCTCTATCTCAATGCGATCTATGCCGTGTTCATCGGCCTGATCGGCGCCTATCTGCCGACGCTGATGCTGAAGAACCGCACCATCAAGCGGCAGAAATCGATCCGCCGCGCCTGGCCCGATGCGCTCGACCTGATGCTGCTCTGCGTCGAGGCGGGCATGTCGGTGGAACACGCCTTCAAGCGCGTGGCGCGGGAGATCGGGCTGCAGAGCCCGGAGCTGGCCGAGGAGCTGACCCTCACCACCGCCGAGCTGAATTTCCTCGAGGACCGCACCCGCGCCTACGACAACCTCGGCAAGCGCACCGGCCTCGACGGCGTCAAATCGGTGATGACGTCGCTCATCCAGGCCGATCGCTACGGCACGGCGGTCGGGACGTCGCTCCGCGTGATGGCCGAGGAGGGCCGCGAGACACGCATGATGGAGGCCGAAAAGAAGGCCGCGGCGCTGCCGCCGAAACTCACCGTGCCGCTGATCCTGTTCTTCCTGCCGGTGCTGTTCATCGTCATCATCGCCCCCGCGATCATCAAGATCTCGATGACCGGCGGCTTCAGCTTCATGGGGAAGTGACGCGAGGGGCGTGAATGGTGAATTGTGAATGGAGGGATGAAACGGTCTCTCGCGACCATTCACCATTCACCATTCACGCTTCCGGCTACGTCGCGCCCTTGATCAAATCCCAGCGGTTCTGCTGGGTCAGCAGGGCGCGGATATAGGCCATGTTGGCCTCGACCTGGTCGGGCGGGAGTTCGGCCGCGAACATCTGGCGGCATTCGTCGAAGCGGCCTTGCAGGCCAATGACGAGCGCCAGGTTCTGCCGGATCTGGCTGTTGGCGCCGCGCAGTGCGACGGCTTTCCTGAGATGCGCCTCGGCCTGATCGAGTTCGTTGGTCATGGCGTAGGAGAGCCCGATATTGGCTTCGAGCGAGGCCTGACCGGGCGCCACCAGCAGGGCTTGGCCGTAGATCGCCCGCGCCTCCTCGTTGCGGCCGCTCTGATCGAGGATGGCGCCCTTGACCAGAAGCGCGTTCCAATCCGGCACGGTCGGATCGATCGCATCGTCGACGACGTTCATCGCTTGATCGAAGCGGCCCGCGGCGGCCAGCGCCTTGGCGTAGGCGACCTTGATGTCGACGTCGTTGCGATAGATGGACAGACCGGCCTCGAGCACGCTCACCGCCTGCTCGGGCTGGCCGGCGGCGCGCAGGGCGGCCGCATAGTAGATGATGGTGGTCTTGTCCTGCGGCCGCGCCTTGTAGCGCCCTGCCAGTTCGGTCAGCGCCGCCTGCGACTGCGCCGCGCTCTGGCCGGAGAAATCGGGCTGCGCCATGGTGGTTTGATTGGTCGCGCAGGCGCCGAGCGCCATGGCGGCGACCCCGGCGAGGAGCAGCGTCCGCAAGGAGATCAGCGAAGGACGAAGGACACGCGCGAACACGGCAGCACTCATTCCCGTCTGGCGCCGGCTGCGCCATCGCCGAGCAATAATTGATTAACCCTAATGGGGGGTTAAGGCGGCCACGCCGGACGCGAGGGCAGGTGGAAATAGTTGACAGAGTCAACGATATAGGTGCTTATGTCAGCATTATGGCCGATGACGACGTTGCACGGATCCGCGCCTTCAACCGCTTCTACACGCGGCAGATCGGGCTGTTGAACGAGGTCATCGCCCGCAGCCGCTTCAGTCTCGGCGAGGGGCGCGTGCTCTACGAGATCGCCCAGCGCGGCCACACCACCGGCGCCGAGCTGGCCGCGTCTCTCGGTCTCGATCCGGCCTATCTGAGCCGCATCCTGCAGAAATTCCTCGGCCAGGGGCTGGTGCTGCTCTCGCCCAGCCCCACCGACCGCCGCGCCAACCGGATCACGCTGAGCGAGGCCGGAGACGTGGCCATGGCGGAGCTCGAAACCCTCAACGACGCAGCGATCGAAGCCGTCCTCGCGCCGGTTGCTCCTGCCGATCGTCCGGCGCTGGTCGCCGCCATGTCGACTATCCGCAGCATTCTCGGCGATACGCCGCGACGGGGTCCGATCATCCTCCGGCCGCATCGTGTCGGCGAATACGGCTGGCTGATCCACCGCCAGGGGCTGCTCTACAACCAGCAGTTCGGCTGGGACATCGGCTTCGAGGCGCTGGCCGCCGGCATCTATCGCGAGTTTCACGATCTGCCCGCCACCCCGCCCAAGGCGCTGTGGGTGGCCGAGCACGACGGCGGCATCGTTGGCTCGGTGTTCGTCATTCCGCTGGCCGGCAGCACCGGGACGGCGCAGCTCAGGATGCTCTATGTCGAACCCGAGACCAGGGGGCAGGGGCTCGGCACGACGCTGGTCCGCCAGGCGGTCGCCTTCGCCCGCGACAGCGGCTACCGGCGAATGCGGCTGTGGACCCAGGCCAACCTCGAAGCGGCCCGCCGCATCTACGCGGCGGCAGGGTTCACGATGGTCGAGGCCAGCCCGCACCACAGCTTTGGCAAAGACCTGGTCAGTGAGTTCTGGGAGCTGGAATTGTAGATCAGTGGTCTAGTTGCACGCGCTGGCCGTGCAGTCGGGTTCCTCCCCTGCGCAGCGGGGAGGAAAGAGAGTGTCGACCTCAATATCCCCGTGCGCGATCGATCACGTTGGGCAGGGGCTTGCCCGCCTCGTGGGCGCGGATGATTGCCGAGAAGTAGCGCACGCCCGTCTCGATGTTGCTGATCGCTGCGATGTGCGGGGTGACGTAGCAATTGTCGAGGCCCCAGAGCGGGCTCGCGGCGGGGAGCGGTTCGACTTCGAACACGTCGAGGCTTGCGGCGCCCAACGTGCCGTCGTCCAGCGCCTTGATGATATCGGCCTCGCGCTGGTGCCCGCCGCGTGCCGCGTTGACGATCACCGGGCCGCCGTCGAGCTTGCGCCGCAGCTTGCCGAACATCTCGTAGTTGAGGATGCCGGTGGTGTCGGGGGTCAACGGCAAGAGGCAGACGAGGATATCTGTCGCCGCGAGGAAGGCATCGAACTCAGCTTCGCCGGCGAAATTGGTGACGCCCTCGATCGCCTTGGCCGTCCGGCTCCAGCCGACGACGCCGAAGCCGAGGCCGAGCAGCCGTCGCGCCGCGTCGGCGCCGAGCGCTCCCAGCCCCATGATGCCGACCTTGGTGTTGGACGCCGCCGGCGGATAGATCTGCGTCCAGCGCCGTGCCCGCTGGTCGCGGCAAAAGCGCGTGAACAGGCGCTGATGCATGGTCACCTGCGCCACGACATAGTCGCTCATCTTTTCGGTCAGATCGGCATCGACGAAGCGGACGATGGGCGCTTGCGGCAGGCGCGGATGCTTGAGCAGGGCATCGACGCCGGCGCCCAGCGACAGCACCGCCTTGAGGCCGCTCAGACCGTCGAAGGCCTCGGGGGTCGGTTTCCAGACGAAGACGTAGTCGACGCGCGCCGGATCATAGTCGTCGTCGCGGCGAACGACGCGCACCTCCGGCAGCGCCTCGCGGTAGCGCTCGGTCCACCCGGCTTCGTCGACATCGGAGAGATGCAGCAGCAGCGTCGTCATCGGAGCCCCTCAAACAAAAGAGCCGCGCCCGGGGGGCACGGCTCCAATTCGTGTGATGCGAAAGCTCTCGCCTATTGCGCCGCCGACGATTCGGACGAAGCCGGAGCCTCGGATGAAGCGGCCGGTGCCTCCGACGAAGCCGCGGGCGCTTCCGACGAAGTGTCAGCTGGTGCTTCCGACGAGGCCGAGGCGTCCGGCACCGGAGCCGCGTCGGCCGGCGGGAACGGTTTCGGCGAAGCCGACAGCGTCGCGAGGAAGGCGATGATGTTGGCGCGCTCCTTGTCGTCCTTGACGCCGGCGAAGGCCATCTTGGTGCCCGGCACGAACGCCTTGGGCGAAATGATGAACTGGTTGAGGGCGTCGTAGGTCCACGTGTCGCCCTTGCCCTGATGCTCGACCATGCCCGGCGAATAGCCGAAGCCCGGATGGCTGCCGATCACACGCTCGACCACGTCGTAGAGGTTCGGGCCGGTCTTGTTGGGGCCACCGCTGGTGAGATCGTGGCAGGCCTGGCACTTCTTGGCGGAGGCCTCGCCGGCCTTGGGATCGGCCGCGGCGAGCAACGTGCCGATCGATACGATTTCGGCTGGCGGCGGCGGGCCGCCATCGTCATTGCCCTCTTCGGGCGGGGCGGGCAGATCGTAGCCGGGGCCCTGGCCGGTGACCGGGTGGTAGATCGCCTCGGCGACGAACCCGATCCCCATGACGAACAGCAGGGTGCCCAGAATGGCGCCGATAATCTTGTTGAGTTCGAACGAATCCATTGCGGTCTCTTGAGCCTTGTTCGCCGGGGTATAGACGACGGGCGTCAAGGCTGCAAATACCGCGTCTGCCAGGTGGCAGAGCGGGGCCCCCGTCCCGATGCGGGCGGCAAGATAGTCTGCCGCCCAACCCCGCGCAACGGCCTTCGGGCGCCTGCGACAATTCCCCGTAGCCCCCCGATTCTGCCGCTTGCTCAAGGCTTTGTTGACTTGACGCGGATGGCGGGTTCATAGAGCCGCCCAGTGAACGCGGGGGCATCCTCATGGCCAAACTCATCGCCTTCCAGGGCGAACCGGGCGCCTTCAGCCACGCGGCGGCGCACGCGCTGTTCCCGCGCGGCCAGGCGGTGCCCTGCGTCAGCTTCGAGGACACCATCGCTGCGGTGCAGAAGGGCAAAGCCGACTACGGCGTCGTCCCGGTAGAAAACTCGCTCTATGGGCGGATCACCGACATCTACCACCTGTTGCCCGAATCGGGCCTGTTCATCACGGGCGAGCACTTCCTCAGGGTCGAAATGAACCTCCTGGGGGTGAAGGGGGCGACGCTCAAAGACGTCAAGTCGGTGCAGTCGCTGAGCGTGGCGCTCGGCCAGTGCCGGAAGTTCATCCGCAAGCACCGGCTCAGGACCGTCAACGCCGCCGATACCGCCGGCTCGGCCCGCGAGATCGCCGAGCGTGGCGACAAATCGGCGGCGGCGATCGCCTCGCGCTATGCCGCGGAAGTCTATGGCCTCGATATCCTCGCTTCCAACATCGAGGACGCGAGCCATAACACCACGCGTTTCCTGGTGATTTCCAAGACCCCCGAGACGCCCCGGCGCGGTAAGACCAAGGTCAAGACCACCTTCGTGTTTCGCGTCCGCAACGTGCCGGCGGCGCTCTACAAGGCCATGGGCGGCTTTGCCACCAACGGCGTCAACATGACCAAGCTCGAAAGCTACATGCTCGACGGCTCGTTCACCGCCACTCAGTTCTATGCCGACATCGAGGGCCACCCCGACGATCGCTCGGTGCAGCTCGCCTTCGAGGAACTGGGGTTCTTCACCGACCATTTCCACGTGCTGGGCGTCTACCCGGCGGGCAAGGTCTAGGCGTCCGCGTCAGCCCCGCGACCGGGCCATGCGGCCCTCGACTGCGCGTGCCGGCTCGGCCGCCTGCCGCAGGTCGTGCGACACCGTGCCGCCCTGCGACAGCTCGTCGAGGAACATCGGCTTGGCGAAATAGAACCCCTGGGCGAGCCGGATGCGGGTGGCCGCCTGGAGGTAAAGCAGCTCCTCGTAGGTCTCGACGCCCTCGACGATGATCGACATGCCCAGCGCGTTGGCCAGCGATTCGATGGCCTTGAGGATGCTCTGGCTGCGTGGCCGCTGGTGGATGGCGGTGATGAACGAGCGATCGACCTTGATCTCGTCGGCGGTGATATCGGCGAGCGCCGCCAGCGACGAATAGCCGACCCCGAAATCGTCGATCGACACCCGCGCCCCGATCTCGCGCACCATCGGCAGCACCTCGGACTGGAAGCGGCCGCGGGAGAGGAACGTTTCCTCGGTCAGCTCCAGCATGAAGCGGCCGGCATAGCCGGTGGCCGCGATCGCTTCGCAGAGCGAGCGCATGAACACCGGCTCGTCGGCCTGCCGCGCCGCGACGTTGAGACTGATGGTCGAGGTCGGCCCGAACGCCGCGTTGATGCGGTCGATCGAGCCGATGGTTTCGGCGAGCACGAGATGGGTGATCTCGTCCATCAGCCCGAGCTCGACGGCGAGGTTGACGAAGTCGCCGGGCGGCTGGATCAGGCCTTCCTCGTCGCGCCAGCGCAGCAGCACCTCGAAGCCGACCATCTCGTTGGAGCGAAAATCCACTTTCGGCTGATAGGCGCAGGTGAGCCGGCGGTCGCGAATGGCCAGTCGCAGGCGCTGCTCGGTCCTGGCCCGCTCGCTGGCGGCGCGATCCACGGCCTGATTGAAGAAGTGCACGGTCCCTTTGGCGCCGCCCTTGCCGCGGTACATCGCCCGGTCGGCATTGGCGCACAGCGTCTGGTAGCTGGCGCCGTCCGCCGGATAGAGACTGATGCCGATCGAGGCCGAGGCGAGGACCTCGCTGCCCTCGATGAAGAACGGCGATTTGAGCCGCTCGAGGAAGCGCTGGATATCGATGGCCAGCGCCTCCTTCGAGGCCACCGGCGAGAGCAGCAGCACGAACTCGTCGCCGCCGACCCGGGCCAGCATGTCGGTCGGCCGCAGCTGGGCCGAGAGCCGTTCGGCGATCTTGACGAGCAGGGCATCGCCGATGGCGTGACCGAAATAGTCGTTGATGGCCTTGAAGCCGTCGAGGTCGACGAAGGCGAGGGCGAAGACCTGCGAGCCGCCACTCGCCTCGACCATCGCCGCGACCGTGCGTTCCATCAGGTCACGATTGGGCAGCCCGGTGAGCCCGTCGAAATAGGCGCGCCGGTAGAGATCGTCCTCGAGCCGGCGCTGCTCGGTGACATCGGTGGAGAGCCGGACCTCGAGGGGCGCACCGGCGACCGGCAGCGTCAGCTGCTCGACCCTGAGGGTGCGGCCGTCGGTCGTTGCCGCATTGCCGGCGCCGGCCGGCAGGGCGGCATGCGCGAGGCCCGCCGCGTTGGCGTAGACCGGCACCCCCGAGCGCGCCACGGCGATGCCGACGGGCAGGCCGTCGAGCAGCTCGAGCAGGGCAGCGGTGGGCAGCGGATCGGTCATCGCCGGCGGGACCGGAACGCTAGCGCTTGAGGATTTGCATGCGCGCGTCGTCGAGCAGGCGCGATATGGCGAGGCCCGGTTGCTCGGTCGGTACCTCGGGCTGGGGTTCGCGCCCGGCCGAGGCCGTCTCGTCCCTCGACGCGCCGCGCCAGCGATCGACAACCGCCTTGATGAACTCGTGCTGCGAGCGGCCATCGCTGTCGGCCGCCGCGGCGACGGCCGAGTCGCTGTGCGGTATCGCTTCCTGGGCCAGCGTTCGGAACGTCAGCCGGGCCGGCATCGGCATGCCTTCGCCGAAACCGACGACCTCGCCGGTGCCCAGCGAGGGCACGAAATCGAGCAGATTGAGCGCCGCGTCGGCGACGGCGGAGCGCAGCAGCGCCTGGTCGTGGTCGTTGGCCATGCGCATGGCGAACAGCGTCGAGCATTGCGAGATGATGGTCGGGTCGAGCTCGGCCGGCCGCTGCGTCACCAGCCCGAGGAACAGGCCGTATTTGCGGCCCTCCTTGGCGATGCGGGCCAGCGCTCGGCGGGTCGGGCCGAAGCCGATCGAGCGGTCGGCGGCGGCGTAGCGATGCGCCTCCTCGCAGACGAACAGCAGCGGCATCGCGCCGTCGCTCCATAGCCCGAAATCGAAGGCCAGCCGGCACAGCACGCAGACCACCGCGTCGACCACTTCGACCGGCAGGCCGGCGAGTTGCATGATCGTCATCGGCTTGCCGTCGGGCTCGAGCCGGAACAGGTGGCTCAACAGGCTCACCATGGTGTCGCCGCCGACGCTGGCGTTCTCGAACATGAAGGCGTATCGCGGGTCGTTCTTGATCGTTTCGATCCGCATCATCAGCCGGTGGTAGTTCATCCGCGACGATCGGTTCTCGAGCTTGCCCATGCGGTCGTCGATGAGCGCCAGCAGATCCTGCAGCAGGTAGGGAACCGGCGTATCGACGGTGTAGCCGGTGCGCTTGGGATCGTTCTTCTTGATGCCGAAACGGTCGCTCGCCGATTTGTATTGGAGGTAGGCGCTCTTGGCGATCGGGATCAGCTCGCCGAGGATCTCGATTTCCTCGGCGACTGCCGGGCGGCCACCATAGATGACGTCGGTCAGTTCCTCGAAATTGAACAGCCAGAACGGCAGCTTCAGCGTGCGCGGGCTGATGACGTTGGCCCTATCGCCGAAGCTGCGCCCGTATTCGTTGTGCCCGTCGAGCAGGAACACCCTGAGGTCGGGGCGGGCCTTGAGGATTTCCTCGAGGATGATGGTGACGCCGCTGGACTTGCCGACGCCGGTCGATCCGAGAATGGCGAAATGTTTGGACACCAGGCTGTCGACATCGATATGGGCCGGGATCGAGCTGTCGTGGATGAGATGGCCGACATTGATGGTCCGCATCCCCGCCGGCGTGTAGATCAGCCTCAGGTGCTCGCTGCTCACCAGATCGGCGGCGTCGCCGATTGCCGGGTACTCGGAAACGCCGCGCCGGAAGGCCTGCACGCCGTCGGCGCCGCGGACGATCTCGCCCATCAGCGCGACCCGCGCGATGGCGCGGTGCTGCTGCTCCATCTCGCCGGAGGGATGGCGGGCCGAGACTTCGGTGATCATGCCAACCAGGTCGTGCGGTCCGGCCTTGATGGCGAGGAACTTGCCGACCGTCGCCCGCATCGTTTCGTCGGGCCAGGGCGCCGGGAGGCCGATATGGGCTTCTGATCCGCGCACCGAAAGCACATGCCCGATGGGACCGCCCGTGCTGCCGAGAACCGCCGAGTTGGAATGGTCGCTGCCGTATTCCATGAAAAGCCCCCAAGCGCATGGCCTGAGGCGGAACTGCACCACGAAAGGCTTATGAGGGCGTTACCGGGACCCTCGCAACGGCCATGCAATCCCGATTCTCTGTTTAGTCGTTAATGATCTGCAACGGTGCTTTCCGGGGCCCAGCCCAGCGGTTGACACGCGTCAACCGACGGCCGAGAGCGGCTGCTATGGACAGCGGGCGGACGCGGAGTGGCGTCGGCCATTCGGGATTCGGGGGAGCTTTGGCAAGCGAATATGAGCGGCTGCACCCGGGCCATCCGGGACGGGGCTTCGACCCGACGCCGGCGTTCAGCGACTATCAGTGGTACTTCTTTCATCAGCGCTCCATCGCCTATTTCGGCGCCTTCTCGACCGCGGCGTATGATCTTCCGGCGCTGGTCGGGATAGCCCGCGGGCTGATCGCGGCCGCGCCGCACTACAATGACGGCTACCGCAAAGCCGGCGCCGTCCCCTCCGACGCGACGCTCGCCCGGATCTGCTCGATCGAGGCGGTGACCGGCTTCGACGGCTTTCCCGATCGCTGGCTCGACGACGGCGCCGCAGCGCTGGGCGATCCCGACCTGCCGCTGTTCCGCATCCGGGTGGCGCAACGCAACGCGGGGCCCGACGCCGAAGGGCGGCGGAGCTTCATCCTCGTCCAGGTGGCGCATGCGCTGACCGAAGGCAGCGACTCGGCGGCCTCTCCCGCTCGCATTCTGCCGCCCGCGCCGGGGTGGCGCGGCCGCAAGCTCCGGCGCCCTGGCACATCGCGCTGCCGGCGCGGCTGACCGCCCTCGTCTTTGCGCTGTTGCAGCTGAGCCTCTCGCGGCTGTTCACGCCGCACCCGGGCACCGTGCGGCTCGTCAGCCGCGCCGTCCCGCGGCAGCTGCTGCAAGCGATCGCCCGCGACCTCGGCGTCGGCCAGCGCGCGCTGTTCATGGCGCTGGTCGCGCACACCATGGTCAATGCCGGCAGGCCGCAAGGGAAGGGCAAGGTCTCGTGTGCCTACACCACCCTCGCGCCGGGCGGCGGCGAGCACCGCGACCGCTTCATGCGCATGCGGATGCTCTACACCAGGTTCCGCAATGCGGCCGATTTCCGTGGCTTTGCCCGAGGCGTGGAAGAAGCCGTGACGGCGGACGAGACAGCGGGGAGCAGCTTCGTGGACGAGCGCTCGGCGACGGCGCTGGGGTTCCATCGCCGCCTCGCCCGTATCGCGCCCTTCCTCTATGCACCGAAATTCTTCGCCTTCTGGCCCCACGATTTCGTGTTCTCGCTGCTGACCCCGCACCAGCTTGCCGGCGAGCTGAGCACGGGTCTGCTCGAGCCGGTCTATTGCGGGACCACCATGCCCGGCGTCGTCGGCCGCATCGTGGTGCCGGGGCGCGACTGGGTGACCTTCAACTTCTTCATCGAGGAGGAAAAGCTCGCACAGGTCGGCCGGCTCGACGCGATGATCGGAGAACTCTCGGCGGACGCCGCGTTCACTCGTCCCTGAGGAACTTCGCCGGCCGCGCCGAAAGCGCGCTCCAGGTCGTCGCCGCCCCCACTGCGATGGTCAGCAGGATGGCGCCCGCGATCACCGTGCCGAGCAGCAGCGGGTCGACGGAAAAATGCGTATCGAGCGCCAGCACCGCGAAGGCCCAGGCGCCGGTGACGCCGAGCGCCGTAGCGAGCGCCGCCGCGATGGCGCTGACCATCCCGTATTCGATGATGTAGCTGCGCACGACGTCGGCGCGGGTCGCGCCGAGCACTTTTGCCACCACCGAGTCGGCTTCGCGCTGGTGCCGTCCGGACGCGAGCGCTCCGGCGAGCACCAAGAGGCCGCTCACCACCGCGATGGCGCCGACGAACGAGATGGCGTTGGAGATGCCCTCGATCAGCTCCCGCACCACGTCGAGAGCCTCGTCGACCGGAATGAAGATGAGCGCCGGATAGCGCTCGGTGAGCTCGCGCTGGACCGCGTGCTCGGCCCCCGCGGCGACCTTGATGAAGGCGAAGTAGGAGAGCGGGAACTCATCGAACGCACCCGGCGACAAAACGAACGGGAAGTTGATGCGGCCGCGCTGCCAGTCGAATTCGCGGAAGCTCGAGACGGTCGCCGTGACCTCCTCGCCGAAGACGAGAAAGGTCAGCGTGTCGCCGATCCCGAGATCGAGCGCCTCCTGCATCTGCGCGGCGACCGACACCAGCGGCTCGCCGCTGTAGTCGGCGGGCCACCAGGCGCCGCCGACGATGGTGTTGCCGCCCGGCAGCTCGGTCGAGACCGACAGCGGCTGCTCGTCGCCGAAATAGAGCGAGATATCGCGCGGGATCTCCTGAATGGTCACCGGCGGGCTGCCGTTGACGCTCAGCGTCGGGCTGCGCAGCACCGGAACGCTCGTGAAACGCTCGATGCTCGGTTCGGTTTTCGCGAACGCCTCGAGTTCGGCCACCTCGTCCTCGAACAGGTCGAGGTAGACGAAGGTCGGCGCGTCGACGCGCACCCCCGGGTCGAGCTGATGGCGCAGATCGTTGACCACGGTCGCGATCAGGATCAGCAGCGCCATGCCCAGCCCGAGCGACATGATGATGGTCGGGGCCGGCGAGCCCGGCCGGTAGACGGCCTTGATGGCGTTGCGGAGGCTGGCGTTCGGCGCCGGCGGGATCAGCCTCAGCCCCCATTGCAGCAGCGCTGAAGCGGCGCCGAGCACGCCAAAGGCGGCGGCGGCGCCGATAGCGTACCAGATGACGACCGGCGGACGGCCGGTGACCAGCAGCGCCATGGCGAAGATGCCGGCGATGGCGATGGCCATCGGCAGGATCAGGCCCGGCCGGAATACGTCGCGCCAGGTCAGCTCCCCCTCGGGCGCCGAGCCGACGGCCCGGAACAGCATCGCCGGCCGCATCGCTTCGGCGCGATGCAGCGGCAGGTAGGCAAAGGCAAAGCCGATCAGGAGGCCGAATATGGCGGCCGAGCCGAGCGAGGGCCAGTCGATGGTGGGGCTCAGCGGCAGCCCCAGGGCCGGGCCGAGGACGGGCAGCGCCACCAGCGTCAGCACCGCGCCGAGCCCCGTCCCCAGCACGATGCCGATGCCGGTCAGGATCATCGCCTGGATCAGGAAATGCGCCAGCACCCGGGCCCGCGTCGCGCCGAGCGACTTCATCGTCGCGATCGAGCGCTGACGCTCGGTCACATAGGCCGACATGGCGTTGCCGACGCCGATACCGCCGACCAGGAGGGCCGAGAGCCCGACCACGGTGAGGAAGCGCTGGAACAGATCGAAATAGCGGCCGAGTTCCTCCGTCGCGTGATCCGGTCCGCTGATCTGCCAGCCGGCCTCCGGGAACGCCGAGGCGATCGCAGCGGAGGCCGCGTCGAACCCTGTCCCGGCGTGGAGGATGATCTTGTAGCGGTAGCGCGCCAGAGCGCCGGGCTTGAGGATATCGGTCTCCCCGACCCCGTCGCTCGACATCAGCACCGGAAAGCCGATGGCGATGCCCTGGCTCACCTGGTCGGGCACGCTCCGAAGCACGCCGCGGAGCTCGAAGGTGCCATCGCCGATGCCGATCCGGTCGCCGATCCCGATGCCCAGCTTTTCGAGCAGCGAGGCATCGACGATCACGCCCCGAACGCCATCCCTCACGGCCAGCAGATCGGCCAGCGCGCCGTCGCCCTCGTACTCGACCGCTCCGAGCAGCGGATACTTCGCGTCGATCGCCCGCACCGCGGCAAACACGCTCTCGCCCTCGAACTGCGCCCGGCCGAGCAGGTCGATCACCTCGCTGACGGTGCCCAGCCGGTCGAACAGCGCCGCTTCGTCGGCGGTCGCCGCCCGATAGGTGAGGCGGGCCTCGATGTCGCCGCCGAGCAGCAGCCGCGCGTCGCGGTTGAGTGCCGATTGCAGCGAGGCGCCGACGGCGCCGACCATGGCGATGGTACCGACGCCCAGCGCCAGGCAGGCGATGAGCACCCAGAAGCGGCGGAAATCGCCCCTGAGGTCGATCAGAGCAACCCGGATCAGGCCGAACAGATTTCGCACGCAACGAGCCTCCAACGCTGCGCAATCTGTGCGCATCGGCGCGTGCTCGTCCAGTCGGGAACGGGCAGGCGCCCTTGGCGTCAATTAGCTACTGACGCCGGGCGACAGGAGATTGATCCAGATCAACGGCTTAGGCGGCACGAGCGCCACGGCCCGCATCAGGCGTCGAGGTTGAAGCTCACGCCCAGCTCCTTGAGCCGCCGCCAGGCGACGCGGCAGGGCTGCCGGCTGTGGCCGTCGAGCATCAGGTCGAAGGTGTCGGGGATGCCCACCACCGAGGCGACGAGGAGCTTGGCGCCCTTGGCCGAGAGATTGCGGACGGTGCAATCGATGGTCGAACGGCCGTTGTTGAACACGATGTGCCCGACCTTGAGGGTGGTCCGGCGCTGCGCGACGCGATGTTCAGTCTCGGGTTCCATAGCGAACTCCTTCGGCTCGCAATGTGGAGCCAATGGCGGCCCGACAACACCGGTTTTCCTCCGAAATCGCGAGAGTTTTTATCGTTTGGGGTTAACGCCGCACATGCGGGAAAGTCGCGGCCACACCGCCGCTCTTGCGCTTGGGCCCATCCTGTCCGATATACCGGCTCGAGAGGTTGGCGCGGACGTGTTCCTCGCCAACCGGGTCAGGTCCGGAAGGAAGCAGCCCCAACGAGACCTTCACGGGTCGTTGCCAGCCTCTCACTTGCCCACACGTATTGCAGCCCCAGCGGTGCGCCGGTTTTGCGGTTAGCGGCCGGCATCGTTATATACTTCCCATGGCCGACGCACTTTTTCCCGACAGCGAGATGACGCCGCCCGTGACGGGGGCTTCTGCCCCCTATCTGGTGCTGGCGCGAAAGTACCGGCCGTCGAGCTTTTCGACCCTGATCGGCCAGGACGCGATGGTGCAGACGCTGCGCAATGCGTTCAAGGCCAAGCGCATCCCGCATGCCTTCATGCTGACCGGCATCCGCGGCGTGGGCAAGACCACGACGGCGCGGATTCTGGCGCGGGCGGTGAATTTCGAGGACGAGAGCGGGCGCCGCCCGACCCTCGAGCTCGACCAGGAGGGCATCCACGACCGCGCCATCATCGAGGGCCGCCACGTCGACGTGATCGAGATGGACGCCGCCTCCAACACCGGCATCGGCGACATCCGCGAGATCATCGATTCGGTGAAGTACGCACCGGCCTCGGCGCCCTACAAGGTCTACATCATCGACGAAGTGCACATGCTCTCGACGGCGGCCTTCAATGGCCTCTTGAAGACGCTCGAGGAGCCGCCGCCCTATGTGAAGTTCATCTTCGCGACCACCGAAATCCGCAAGGTGCCGGTGACGATCCTGTCGCGCTGCATGCGCTTCGATTTGAGGCGCGTGCCGCCCGAGACGATGACGGCGCACCTCGTCGACCTGCTGAGCCAGGAAGCCATCGGCTATGAGCCCGAGGCGCTGGCGATGATCGTCCGCGCCGGCGAGGGCTCGGTGCGCGATTGCCAGAGCCTGCTCGATCAGGCGATTTCCCACGGCGACGGCAAAGTCACCGCGGCGACGGTCAAGGCCATGCTGGGGCTGGGCGACCGGGCCAAGGCGATCGATCTGTTCGAAGCGCTGATGAAGGGCGAGATCGCCACGGCGCTGACGCTCCTGCGCGAGCTCTACGACGCCGGCGCCGACCCCGAGACGGTGATCGGCGATCTCGCCGATTTCACCAACCTTGTGACGCGCATGAAGATCGTGCCGGCGGCGGCCGACGACATCTCGCTGACCCCGGACGAACGCAGCTGCGGGCCGGAGCTTGCCGCCAAGCTCGGCATGCGGGCGCTGAGCCGGGCCTGGCAAATCCTGTTCAAGGGCTTCGACGAAGTCAAAAGCGCCGGCAACGGCCTGCAGGCGGCCGAGATGGTGCTGGTGCGGCTCGCTTATGCCAGCGAATTGCCGAGCCCGGATGAGCTGATCGCGAAACTGCAGAACGCGCCGGCGCAGCAACCAGGCGGCGCGCAGGCCCTGCCGCATCGCGGCACCATCGGCGGCGGACCGCAGGCGATGCGCCAGCCCGATCCGGCGCGGCGCTACGAGGCGGCGCCGACGCCCGCGCCACAGGGCTTCGCCAATCCGCGCAGCTATCTCGAGCTGGTGACGCTGGCCGGCGAAAAGCGCGACCTGCTGCTGAAGACCGCGCTCGAAACGCAGATGCGGCCGGTGGCCTTCCGCGAAAAATCGATCGAGGTGGCGCTGGTCGAAGGCGCCGACCCGGCGATCATCCAGATGCTTTCGGCCCGGCTCAAGCTGTGGACGGGGCAGGTCTGGGGCGTCTCGGTCTCGACCCGGCCGGCCGAGGGCCCGACGCTGCGCGACGTCAAGGACGAGCGCATCGCCCAGGCCAAATCCGAGGCCGTCGAGGACCCGCTGGTGAAAGCCATCCTCGAGATGTTCCCGGGTTCGAAAGTGACGGTGAAGCTGCGCGAGGAGCAGGTGCCGGACGCGGCCTATGAAGACGCATTTTCCGAAGAGCGTGAGGACGAGTAATGGTCGATTTTCTCGGCATGATGAAGAAGGCCGAAGAGCTGCAATCCAAGATGGCGACGATGCAGGAGCAACTCGGCCAGCTGGTCGTCGAGGGCGTCTCCGGCGGCGGGCTGGTCGTCGTGTCGCTGAGCGGCAAGGGCGAGATGAAGGGCCTCAAGATCGATCCCTCGCTGTTCAAGGAGGACGACGTCGAAGTGCTCGAGGACCTGATCGTCACCGCCCACAACGACGCCAAGGCCAAGGCCGAGAGCGCCACCCAGAAGGCAATGAGCGAAGCCACCGCCGGGCTGCAATTGCCGCCCGGCATGAAACTGCCGTTCTAGAAGGAGGCGAATGGTGAGTTGTGAATGGAAGACGATATGCTTGCGACGCCTACCCTCCATTCACCACTCACCATTCACCATTGACGGCATCTGATATGGCCGCCGGACCTGAGATCGAGCAGCTGATCCAGCTGCTGGCGCGCCTGCCGGGACTGGGGCCGCGGTCGGCGCGGCGGGCGGTGCTGCATCTGATCAAGAAGAAGGACCAACTGATGCTGCCGCTGGCGGCGGCGCTCGACCGCGCGGTGGAGACGGTGAAAGTCTGCGAGGTGTGCGGCAATGTCGATACGCGCTCGCCCTGCTCGATCTGCGCCGATCCGCGGCGCAGCAGCGGCATGCTGATCGTGGTCGAGGACGTCGCCGACCTCTGGGCGCTGGAGCGCGCCGGGGTGGGCGCAGTGAAATACCACGTCCTCGGCGGCGTGCTGTCGCCGCTCGACGGCATCGGTCCCGACGATCTGTCGATCGAGGCGCTGCTCAGGCGGGCGCCGGAGTTTTCCGAGATCGTGCTGGCGGTCAACGCCACGGTCGAGGGCCAGACCACGGCGCACTACATCACCGACCGGCTGGCCGGGGCGGGGGTGCGGATCACGCGTCTCGCGCACGGCGTGCCGGTGGGCGGCGAGCTCGACTATCTCGACGAGGGCACGCTGAGCCAGGCCCTCAAAGCCCGCACCGAGATGTAGCGCCGCGGCCTCGGGTCGCGACATGTCGAGCCAAATTGCAGCGTTCGTCTTAGCCCGGCCTTGAGCGTCCGGACCTATGTGAGATGACTGGACTGGCGCTCGCGGGCACGAGCCGATTGTCGTGAACCCGAACCGAGTGCACATGGCCAACTTCACGCCACGCGAACAACTGATGCTCGAACTCGTCAACCGGGCTCGCATGGACCCCAATGGCGAGGCGGCGCGTTACGGCATCACCCTCAACCAGGGGCTGGCTGCCGGCGCCATCAGTTCGACGCCCAAGCAGGTGCTCGCCGGCAACGACCAGTTGCGGACCGCCGCCAGCAGCCACTCGGCCTGGATGATCAACAACGACCTGTTCCAGCACAACGAGCTGCTCGGCACGCTCGGCTTCGCCGGTGTCACCCCGACGGCGCGCATGACGGCGGCCGGCTACGCATTCTCCGGCAGCTGGAGCAACGGCGAGAACATCGCCTTCGTCGGCACCACCGGTGCGCTCGATGCGACGCAAGCGATCTACGACGAGCACCGGAACCTGTTCTTGTCGACGCACGGCCACCGCCAGAACCTGCTCATGGATAACTTCCGCGAGGTCGGCATCGGCCAGGTCAATGGCGGCTTCACACAGAGCGGGGTGACCTACAACAGCTCGATGATCACCCAGGATTTTACCGTCAGCGGCAGCAAGGTGTTCGTCACTGGCGTCGTCTACAACGACACCGTCAGCAACGACAATTTCTTCACCGTCGGCGAGCAGACCGCGAGCCGCGCCGTCACCGTCACCGGCGGCTTTGCCGACTCGACCGGACCGGGCGGCGGCTACGAACTAGGCTTCACCAGCGGCGGCGCCAAGACCATCAGCTTCGATCTGTCGGGCGGCGCGGTGAGCGTCAAGCTCACGCTCGGCAGCGCCAACCTCAAGGTCGACGTGGTCAACGGCACCGAGGTGTGGACCAATGCCAGCGTCGCCTCGCTGAGCACCGTGGTCAAGGAACTGCACGCGCTGGGCATTTCGGCGATGAGCCTCACCGGCAGCGCCGCCAGCGAGAAGATCTTCGGCAACAGCGCGGCCAATGCCCTGAGCGGCGCCGGCGGCAACGACTCGCTGTCGGGCAGCGGCGGCAATGACAGCCTTATCGGCGGCAGCGGGCACGACAAGCTGACTGGCGGTTCGGGAGCCGATCGCTTTGTCTTCAAGGCGGCCAGCGAGTCCGGGCTCGATGCGGCCCACGACACCATTGCCGATTTCCAGGATTCCGGCGCCGACGTGATCGACCTCTCCGCCGTCTGGTCGGGGACGCTGACCTATCGCGGCATCTCCGCCTTCACCGGCGCCGATCAGGTGCGCGTCACCGCATCGGGCAGCGACGTGATCGTCCACGTCAACCTCGACGCCGACAGCACGGATGAAATGCAGATCCTGCTCACCGGCACTAAGCTTGGCGACATGCTCAAGGGCGACTTCATTCTCTAGCGCATCGCGACCTAGTTGACCCCGCGATCGATATTGAGCCCGTCGCCGTTGTCCCATTGTTCGGGGTCGAGCGCGTCGTCGTCGAGCGGCTCGGTGCCATCGCGGAGCGAGGCCCTGTCGTCCGCCTCGATCTCCTCGAGTTCGTCGGAGTCCGGCGACAGCGTCTCGCGATGGCCGAGCGGGTCGTCGTCCATCGATGTGGTGTCGTCGACGATGTCGAGATCGCGGGCGAGGTCGTCGCTGAGCTGGGCGATGGCCTGCTCGATGCCGGCGAGCAGGGCGCCAACGTCGCGGTTGTCGAGCCCGCTCTGTTGCTGATCGCGAACGATGGCTGCCAGTTCCTTCAGCCGCGTAACCCGCTCCGCGGCAGATCGGTCGTCGCCATAGAGCAGCTCCTCGATCTCGGCCTCGCTGACCGGCAGCGCCGACAGCATCTCGCCACCCCCGTCCTCGGGTTCGACATCCTGTGGAATGATGCGGCCCGGATGGGCGTTGCTCATCGGATTGCCCTCCTCGCAACAGGAAACAACGCGCCCGACCCCGGCGAGTTCCTAGATCAGCGTGTCCTTGAGGAATGCAATTGTGCGCGACCAGGCAAGCTGGGCTGCCGCCTTGTCGTAGCGCGCCGCCGCCGTGTCGTTGTTGAAGGCGTGGTTGGCGCCGTCATAGACGAAGATCTGGTGGTCGACGCTGTTGGCCTTGAGCGCCGCCTCGAAAGCGGGAATTCCGGCATCGATGCGGGTGTCGAGCCCGCCGTAATGCGCCATCATCCGGGCCTTGATCCTGGCCACGTCCTCGGCCTTGGGCTGCGCGCCGTAGTAGGGCACCGCCGCCATCAGCTCGGGCGAAGCGACGGCCAGATTGTTGACCGCTCCGCCGCCCCAGCAAAAGCCGATGGCGCCGACCTTGCCGGTCGAATTGGCGAGAGTCTTGAGATAGGCGATGCTGGCGACGCCGTTGGCGGTGACGTCCTCGGCTGTCAACCCGCTGAACATGTTACGCGCCGCGTCCTCGTCGGCGGGCGTGCCGCCCTGATCGGAGAGAAAATCCGGGGCCAGCGCCACGAACCCCTCGAGCGCCACGCGCCGGGCCACGTCCTTGATGTGGGGGACCAACCCGCGGTTCTCGTGGATGACGATCACTGCCGGGAACGGTCCGCCGGTTTTGGGCGCCGCCAGATAGCCCGACATAGTGCCCTTGGCGCCGGGATAGGTGACGGTCGAGATGGTGAGGGTAGGATCGTCCCCGGCAGAGAGGCCCGCCGCCTGGGCGTCGGCGCCCATCAGCCCGGCGATCGATGCCGCCGCGGTCATCGAGCCGGCGAGTTTGGCCAGATTGTCCATGAACCTGCGCCGGTCGAGGCTCAGATGGGTGTAGTCGTCGTAGAGCGCAATCATCTCCTGGGTGACCGCCGGTGTCCGGGTCGTGCGGGTCTCGTCCATCGCAACTTCCTCACGTTTCGAAACGGAGGACGTTAGCCGCCTGCGCGCGGCAATGGCATGACACTCACCCGATTGTGAGTCCTGCGTTACTCCCCGCCGAGGCGCTGCCTAGTCGCGCGGCCCGGCACGCCAATGCCTGCCGGCGCGCGCGTCCCGGGGAGACCCGCCAAACCGGAGACCGCTTCGACTTCAACAGCGTCGCCGAGATCGGCCTCAGCCTGGGGCAGCGGGACATCATCGCCGACTTCGTGCACGGGACGGACAAGATCGACCTGTCGACCATCGACGCCAAGATCGGGTCGGGGAACCAGGCCTTCAGCTTCATCGCCGCCGAAGGCCACTCCTTTGGTCACCACAAGGGAGAACTCATCTGGGACAAGCAGAACAACGCCGGCACGGTCAATGACCGCACGGTCGTCTCAGGCGACATCGATGGCGACGGCGTCGCGGACTTTTCGATCGAGCTGCACGGATTGGTCAGCCTGACGAAATGGGACTTCGTCCTCTAGCTATTCCCCGGCGAGGCGCTGCGGTTCGGGCGTGTCCTCGAACTCCATCGCGGCGATGCGCTCGCCGCGGCGGGCGACCTTGCCGGACGAAGTGAGGATGTCGCCGATATCGGAGTTGGCCTGGGTGAAGTGCTTCTGCAGCGCCTTTACCCGATCGTCGAGCCGGCCGACATCGTTGAGCAGTTCCAGCACTTCCTTCTGGATCTTGTGGGCTTCCTCACGGATGCGCACGTCGCGCAGCAGCGCCTGCACCACCTGGATCGACAGCATCAGCAGGGAGGGGGAGACGACGACGACACGCGCCCGGCTGGCGCGCTGTACCACGTCCTCGAAGTGCTCGTGGATGTCCGCGAAGATCGATTCCGACGGCACGAACAGAAAGGCGGTGTCCTGCGTTTCCCCGGCGATCAGGTATTTCTCCGAGATCGCGTTGACGTGGACCTGCATGTCCTTGCGGAACGCCAGCGCCGCGAGCCGGTGCTCGTCGGGACCGGCCGCGTTACCCAGCCGCTGCCAGCTCTCGAGCGGGAATTTCGCGTCGATCACCAAGGGCGGCGCGCCGTTGGGCATGAAGATCACGCAGTCCGGCCGGCTGTTGTTGGAGAGCGTATACTGGAAGGCGTAGCCGCCGCTGGCGAGGCCGTCGCCGACGATCGCCTCCATACGGCCCTGGCCGAAGGCGCCGCGGGTCTGCTTGTTAGAGAGGATCGACTGCAGCGACACCACGTCCTTGCTCAGCGAGGTGATGTTGGCCTGCGCCCGGTCGATGACGGCGAGCCGTTCGCCGAGGTTCTTGAGGGACTCTTCGCTCTTCTTGTTTGCCGCCTCGATCGCCTGGCCGACGCGCTGGCCCTGCGACTCCAGCCGGTCGCCGACGATCTTTTCGAGCGTCGAGGTGCGGGTGCCGAAGATTTCGGCCATGGTCTGCATGCGGCCGGTCATTTCGCTCTGCACCTGCAGCATCTGCGCCAGATGCCGCTCGGCCTGGCGCGCCCGGGCATCGGCCTGCGCCGCATCCGCCGCCCGCTGCCGGGCGCCGCGTACGGAAATCACCACCAGCGCGACGAGCAGCGCCGCGACCACCGCCACGGCGGCATAGAGCGCCATCTCGAGCGTGACGGCGATATCGCCGAGGCGGAAGAGCACTTTGTCCATGGCGCCAGTCTATCCGATTCGGTTTCCGATTTGTTCCGCAGTTGACCCGGCGCCGCGAAATACCATATTGAGCCCGGAACCCTAGGGAAGGCATCGCTCCGATGGCGAAACGCGAAATCCTCGTGCTGCCCGATGCGCGCCTGCGCACCGTCGCCGATCCGATCGAAAAGGTCGACGAGGCGATCCGGCAGCTCGCGGCCGACATGCTCGAGACCATGTACGACGCGCCCGGCATCGGGCTGGCGGCGCCGCAGATCGGCGAGCTCCGGCGCATCGTGGTGATGGACCTCGCCAAGGAGGGCGAGCCCAAGGCCCCGGTGGTGATGATCAACCCGGAAATCCTGAGATACTCGGACGAGACGGTGACCACCGAGGAGGGGTGCCTGTCGATCCCCGAGATCTACTACGACGTCGAGCGGCCGGCCGAAATCACGGTCCGCTACACCGATCTCGACGGCAAGCTCGTCGAGACCGACGCCAAGGACCGCTTCGCCATCTGCATCCAGCACGAACTCGACCAACTCGATGGCGTGCTCTACATCGACTATCTGTCGCGGCTGAAACGCGACCGCGTGCTGAAGAAGTTCCAGAAGGCCGAGCGGCTGAGCAAGAAGGCGAGCTGACCCTCGGCGTTGTCAGTCGGGATTTCCTTCTCCCTTGTGGGAGAAGGTGGCTGCGAAGCAGACGGATGAGGGGTGGGCGGCATCTGGTTTTGCTGCCAGCCATCGAGCCGAGGCTGAGTTGGAAAGGCTGAGGCGCAAGTGAAAATCATCTTCATGGGCACGCCGGAATTCGCGGTGCCTGCCTTCACCGAGATCGTCTCGGCCGGCCACGAGGTGGTCGCCGTCTACACCCGTGCGCCGAAACCGGCCGGTCGCGGGCAGGCCGAGCGCAAGTCGCCGGTGCATGTCGCCGCCGAGGGCTTCGGCATCCCGGTGCACACGCCAAAATCGCTGCGCAACGAGGACGAGCAGGCGGCGTTCGCGGCGTTCGACGCCGACGTCGCGGTGGTGGTGGCCTATGGGCTGATCCTGCCCAAGCCGATTCTCGATGCGCCGCGCCTCGGCTGCCTCAACCTCCACGGTTCGCTGCTGCCGCGCTGGCGCGGCGCGGCGCCGATCCAGCGCGCGGTGCTGGCGGGCGACAAGCGCACCGGCGTCATGGTGATGCGGATGGACGAGGGGCTCGATACGGGTCCCGTGGCGCTCGCCGACGAGATGCCGATCGACCCCGACATGACCACGGGCGAGCTCCACGACAAGATGATGCTGGTCGGCGCGGATCTGATGGGCCGGTCGCTCGCCGCGCTGGAACGCGGTTCGCTCACCTTCACGCCGCAGCCCGACGCCGGCGCGACCTACGCCAAAAAGATCGAGAAATCCGAGGCGCGGATCGATTGGGCGAAACCCGCGGCCGAGGTGCACAACCTCATTCGCGGCATGTCGCCGTTCCCCGGCGCCTGGTTCGAGCTGACGCTCGGCGGCCAGGCCGTGCGGATCAAGGCCCTGCGCTCGACGCGGGCCGAAGGCAGCGGTGCCCCGGGAACGATCCTGCCCGACCTCACCGTCGCCTGCGGTGAGGGAGCGGTGAAGCTGACGCTGGTGCAGCGCGAGGGCAAGTCCGCGATGGACGCCGCGACGTTTTTGCGCGGCGCGGGTCCGCTGCCGGAGAGGGCGAGCTAGTGCGCCGCTATAGGCTCATCCTCGAATACGATGGAACGCCGTTCGCCGGCTGGCAGCGGCAGGCGGGAATTCTGTCGGTGCAGCAGGTGGTCGAGGAGGCCATCGCCAAGATGTCGGGCGAGACCGTCGCGGTGCAGGCGGCGGGGCGCACCGACGCGGGCGTGCATGCGCTGGGGCAGGTGGTCAGCTTCGATCTGAGCCGCGCGTGGGACCCGTTTCGCATCCGCGAGGCGCTGAACTTTCATACCAAGCCGCATCCGGTGGCGATCGTCGCTTGCACCGCCGTGCCCGACGGTTTCGAGGCGCGGTTCTCGGCGAGGGCGCGGCACTACGAATACCGCATCCTCAACCGCCGCAGCCGGCCGGCGCTCGACCAGTTCCGCGTCTGGCACTGCCCTATGGCTCTCGACGCCGAGCCGATGCATGCGGCGGCGCAGCTGATCCTCGGCAAGCACGATTTTTCGACCTTTCGCGCCGCCGAGTGCCAGGCGAAATCGCCGGAAAAAACCCTCGACCGGCTCGATGTGAGCCGCGAGGGCGAGATGATCGTCGTGCGCGCCTCGGCGCGGAGCTTTCTCCACTCGCAGGTGCGCTCGATGGTGGGGTCGCTGAAACTTGTCGGCGAGGGCAAGTGGAGCCCGCGGCAGTTCCGGGCGGCGCTCGACGCCAGGGACCGTTCGCACTGCGGACCGCTGGCGCCGCCCGAGGGGCTCTATCTCGTCAGGGTCGACTACGACAGCGAGGCGAGCTGAGCCGCAACGTCCGGCGGCAGCGGGAAGGCAAGGCCGATGATGGCGAGCCCGATCGAAACGCCGACCAGCTGGGCGATCAGGAACATGGCGATCTGCAGCGGGCTGAGCGTCACGATCAGCCGCGCGATGTTGACCTCGATGACGATCACCACGATGCCCAGCACAATCAGCACCGCATCGCCGTTGATGCCGGCGGCGGCGAGCCCCCCCGAGATCAGCGTCAGAAAGAACGTCGCCCAGTTGTCGGCGACGACATAGGGCACCAGCCCGTCGAGCCGCTTCAGCTGCCTGAGGACGATCGCCGAGAACGCCAGCTGCAGGACGAAGAGGATGGCGACCATGAGGATGGCGCGGCCGATGCCGCCGGGATCCTTGATGCCGAGCACGACCGGCAGGACGGCGTTGAGCCCGGTGACGGCGAGAAAGGCGATGAAGCTGCCGGCGAGGCCGCGATAGCTGAAATCGAAATAGCTGCCCGCCTGCCGGTTGCCGATCAAGAGGCCGATGACGCCGCGCCCGGCGGCCATCAGCTCTTCGAGGAACGTCGATTGCTGCGACACGGGAATTCTCGTTCAGGCGGCCGGGGGGAGGAGGCTGACCAGCATGTAGAGGGCGTTGGGCACCGCCACAAGGACTAAGACGCAGAGCACCGCGAAGGCGGCGGCGACGCCCCGCGTCATGCCCGCCAGCCCGCGCCCGAGCCGGTAGAGCATGACGCCGAGCAGGACCAGCGCGATGAGGCCCGCGCCCGGCCCGACCAGCAGCAGCGGGACGGCGAGGGCGAAGCTGTAGGCAAGGGCGAAGCTGTAGGCAAGGGCGTAGAGGGCAGGGACGAGCAGGGTCGTCAGTGGCACGCCGATATTGAGGAAGCGCAGCGTCTGCGCCATGGCGATGCCGAGGGCCGCGATGGTCGCCGCCTGCGCGAGCAGCCCGAACACCACCTGCGCGAGATCCGGCATGCCCGCCCCGGCCGACTGCGCGGCGACACTGAACAGGAGCGCCAGGACGAAATAGCCTGCGGCGACGGCGATGCCGCTGGCGGTGGTGCGGAAATACCGGCCGGCGTCGGGCTTGCCGGTAAGCAACTCGCCCCAGCCGCGCAGCGAATCGGCGAGGTCGGCGAGCGGGTTCACGCGAAATAGCGGCGGAGGAACGCCGCATAGAGCGCGGTCAGCGCCTCGAGGTCGGCGAGCACGACCTGCTCGTCGGCTTTGTGCATGGTCGGGCCGGGCAGGCCGCACTCGACCACCGGGCAGTATTGCGCGATGAAGCGCGCGTCCGACGTGCCGCCGGCGGTCGAGAATTCGGGACGCTTGCCGGTGGCTTCGGCGATGACGTCGGCCAGCAGGTTCACCGCGCCGGAGGTGGGGGACAGGAACGAGCGTGAATGGACGCGGGGGACCGTGAGCTCGATGGTCGTCCCCGCCGCGTCCTGGGCCCCGATACCGTCGCGGATTGCCGCCTCGAGGGTCTCGGGCGTCCACTTGTCGTTGTAGCGGACATTGAAGGCGAGGGTCACGGCGGCCGGAATGACGTTCGTAACCTTGTTGCCGACGTCGATCGAGGTGAACTCGAGGTTCGAGGGCGGAAAGTGTTCGCTGCCATCATCGAGCTTGCCGGTGAGCGCAGTGACCAGCGCCGCCGCCACCGGCAGGGGGTTCAGCGCCTTCTGCGGATAGGCGACGTGGCCCTGGATGCCGGTGACCGTGATGCGGGCGTTGAGCGAGCCGCGTCGGCCGATCTTGATCGAGTCGCCGACCCGCGCCGTGGCGCTCGGTTCGCCGACGATGGCGAAATCGAAGCGGTGGCCTTCGGCTGCCGCCCATTCCATCAGTTTCGCCGTACCGTTGATGCCGTCGGCTTCTTCGTCATTGGTGATGGCGAGCGAGATGCGGCCGGTCGCGGGGGCGGAGGCCAGCGCCGCGACGAACGCGGCAATGCCGGATTTCATGTCGGAGGCGCCGCGGCCGTAGAGGATGCCGCCGGCGATCTCGGCGCCGAACGGATCGTGGGTCCACAGCGCCCGGTCCCCCGGCGGCACGACGTCGGTGTGGCCGGCGAAAAGCAGGTGCGGACCGGAGGTGCCTCGCGTCGCGAACAGATTGTCGACGGGATACGATCCGCCGCCCTCGAAGCGGTGTCGGGTGATGGTGAAGCCGAGCGGGCTGAGGGCGCGCTCGAGCACGTCGAACACCCCCGCCTCGGCCGGTGTCACCGACGGGCAGCGGATCAGGTCCTTGAGCAGTGCGACGGGATCGGCCGCCGATGGTCCGGTTGCCATATCCCGTCCTGTGCTCAGCCCTGCAGCGGGTCGGGCCCGTAGCTGTTGGGTCCCGTCGTG
>JACRAF010000018.1 GCA_016213505.1 Devosia nanyangense | reverse complement strand
GGCGCTCGGGGTAACACCGAGCGGGGTGATCGGCGAAATCTGCGGCCGCGTCATCGGCTGCGCCGGCGGGCTGGGTGGGTCGATGCACCTCGTCGAGCCCAGCGTCGGGTTGCTGCCGACATTTGCCATCGTCGGCGCTGGTCTGCCGGTCGCCTGTGGTGCAGCAATGGCAGCACGGGCCCGCGGAAAGGACCGGGTCGCGGTCTCGATCTTCGGCGACGGCTCGGCCAATATCGGGGCTTTTCACGAGGCTTTGAACTTCGCCTCGATCCGCAAGCTCCCGGTCATCTTCATCTGCGAAAACAACCTCTATGGCGAATATAGCCGCATCAACCTTACCACGCCGGTCGAAGACATCGCCATCCGCGCCACGAGCTACGACATGCCGGGCGTCGTCGTCGACGGGCAGGACGTCGATGCCGTGGCCAAGGCGGTGCAGGCGGCGGTGGCGCGGGCCCGCGCTGGCGAGGGGCCGAGCCTGCTCGAAATGAAGACCTACCGCTATTCCGGCCATTCGCGCTCGGATCCGGCGACCTATCGGCTACCAGGCGAGCTCGACGCCTGGCTCAAGCGCGACCCGATCAATCTGTTCGCGGATCGGCTCGAAGGCGAGAAGGTCATCGCCTCGGGCGGCCTCGCCTCGCTGTCCCACGATGTGCGGGCAGTGGTCGAGGAGGCGACGAGCGAGGTGCTGGCCTCGCCGGCGCCCGAACTCGATCAGATCCTGGCGCATGTCAGTGCTCAATCGAGCGGAGGAGACCGGCGATGGAATTTCTGGTCGAAATAAGGACCGAGTGGCCGCCCGACGGCGATCCTCAGCGTCGCGCCGAGCTGGTTGCCGCCGAAAGCAAACGCGCCGCCGAACTCGCCGCCGCCGGCGTCCTCAAGAAGCTCTGGCGCATTCCGGGCACTTGGCAGAATGTCGGCCTGTGGGAAGCGCCGGACGCGACCGCCCTGCATCAGGCATTGAGCTCGCTGCCGTTCTTCCCCTGGCTCTCGATCGTCGTTCGCCCGCTCGCCGCGCATCCGAACGATCCGCAATCCAAGACGTAGGCGCATGCAATACCATGCCCGCCGGCGTTCCTGTCTCACTGTCCCGGGCGGGACCGAGAAGATGTTGCGCAAGGCCGCGGGGTTGCCGGCCGACGAGATCATCCTCGATCTCGAAGACGCCGTCGCCCCCGACGCCAAGGTGTCGGCGCGACAACTGGTCGTCGACGCGCTCCGGTCCGGACTGTTCGCCGGCCGGCAGGTCGCGGTACGCGTCAATGCCCTCGGCACGCCGTGGCACGGCGATGATCTTGCCGCATTGTCGGCGATCGACGACGACAGACTGAGCCTGGTCCTGCCCAAGATCGAATCGGCGGCCGAGATTGCCGCGATCGAGTCGCGGCTGGGGCCGGCTCGAGCGATCGGATTGCAGGTGCTGGTCGAAACGGCGGCGGGGCTGCTGAACTGCGCGTCGATCGCCGCGGCGAGCCGGCACCTGCGGAGCCTCATTGTCGGCTACGCCGATCTCGCCTCTTCGCTTGGTCGCACCGGCGAGGCGAGTTGGCTGTTCGCCCAGGAAACGGTCCTGATGTCCGCCCGCGCCAACGGACTGCAAGCCATCGATGGACCGTGCTTCGATCTGTCGCCCGAAAGCGGACGCCTCGGCCGCGAGTCCAGCGTCACCGCCGCCATGGGGTTCGACGGCAAATGGGCCATTCACCCCGCGCAAATCGAGCCGATCAACGCCGCCTACACGCCGCCCGATGCTGCCATTGCCCGAGCGCGCGGCATCCTCGCCGCGCTCGACCGGGCACAGGCCCGCGGCGACGGCGCCGCAAGCCATGACGGCGCGATGATCGACGAGGCGATGCGGCTCGGGGCGCTGCGCGTCCTGTCGCGGACGGAGGGCGACCAGTGAGCGCCGTCGATGCTCCCCATTTCGACGATCTGGAGATCGGCGACCGGTTCGCCTCGGCGCCCCGGATGACCCTCACGGCCGGCATGGCCGCGGTTCACCACGCCATCGTCGGCGGTCGCCTGCGATTGGCCTTCGACGCCGAGCTTGCCGCCGAGGTCACCGGCTCGTCGCAGCCGTTCGCTTCGCCCGCTCTGGTCTGGGACATCGCCATCGGGCAGTCGACGCTGGTGACCCAGCGCGCCATCGCCAATCTGTTCTACCGCGGACTGTCCTTCCTCTCGGCGCCGTGCATTGGCGATACGCTGAGCACCGAGACCACCATCGTCGGACTGCGGCCGCTGACGCCCAAGCCGGACCGGCCGCCACGCGGTCTCGTAGTGATGCGGATCCGCACGGTCGACCAAAAGGATCGTGCCGTGCTCGATTTTCACCGCTGCGCCATGCTTCCGGCGCGCGTCGAGAGCGGCAAGGGCCCGCGCGGCATCGTCGACCTCCCGGCCTCGGCCTTCTCGATCCAGCAGTTGTCCGCGGCGGTGCGCAATTGGAGCCTCGCCCGGTGCCGGGGCTTGGGATGGGCGCCGTCGTTCGAGAGCCTTGCTCCGGGCACCGCCCTGCCCGTGGTCGGGGGCGACGCGGTCTCGAGCGCGCCCGAACTGGCGCGGCTGACGATGAACCTTGCGGCCATTCACCATGACCTGACCATCAGCGCGACCGGCGAGCGCCTGGTCTATGGCGGCCACACCATCGGCATTGCCCTCGCGCAGATCACGCGGGCGCTCCCGTCGCTGGCGACCATCGTCGCCTGGCACGATTGCGATCATCTGGGGCCGGTGCGGGAAGGCGACACGCTCCATTCGCAGGTCGGCATCTCGGCCTGCGAGCCGCGACCGGAAGGCGGCGGCTTCGTGCATTTGCGCTCCCGGGTCCGCGCCACCGATGCGGCCGGGCGACAAAGCGACGTGCTCGACTGGCGGCTGGTGGGGCTGGTGCCATGAGCCGGGGCATTCTCGATGGCCTGCGCGTTATCGAAGGCTCCGCCTTCGTCGCGGCGCCGCTGGGCGGCATGACGCTGGCGCAGCTTGGCGCCGACGTCATCCGCTTCGATCAGATCGGTGGCGGTCTCGACCAAGGTCGCTGGCCGCTTGCGCCATCGGGCGAGAGCCTGTTCTGGGCCGGCCTCAACAAGGGCAAGCGCTCCATCCAGATCGACCTGCGCGCGCCGGAGGGCCAGCGGCTCGTCGCTCGTCTGGCGACTGCGCCCGGCCCGGGCGCCGGCATCTTCCTCACCAACCTTCCGGCCCGCGACCTGCTTACCTACGAGGCGCTTCGCGAGTGCCGCGCCGACGTCATCATGATGCAGTTGACGGGCAATCCCGACGGCTCCAGTGAAGTCGACTACACCGTCAACGCGGCGATGGGCTTTCCGGTCATCACCGGCCCGCGTGGCAGCCGGGCGCCGGTCAACAGCGTGCTCCCGGCCTGGGACATCGCCATGGGCGAGATGGCGGCGATCGGCATCCTCGCTGCCGAGCGGCACCGGACCTGCAGCGGCGCGGGGTCCCTGGTCCGCCTCGCCCTCTCGGATGTGGCGCTGGCGATGGCCGGTGCGCTCGGCCGTCTGGCCCAGGCGCAATTGGGCGAGGAGGTTGTGCCCGACGGCAACTATCTCTACGGCGCCTTCGGGCTCGACTTCGCCACCCACGACGGCCGCCGGGTCATGGTCGTTGCCCTGACGCATCGGCAATGGACGGCGCTGAAGACGGCGACCGGCCTCGATGCCGCGACGCTGGCCCAAGCGACCGACGCCGACCTCGAGACGGAGGGCGGTCGCTATGCCGCGCGCGATGCCATCGCCACGGTCCTCGCCCCCTGGTTCGCAGCGCGCGATCTCGCCGAAGTGCACACCCTGCTGGACGCGGGAGGGGTCAGTTGGGGACCCTATCAGAGCTTTGGCCAACTCCTTGCCGAAGACCCGCGCGCCAGCCTCGGCAACCCGATGTTCGCATCGATCGCGCATCCGGGGATCGGCGAGACCCTGACAGCCTCCTCGCCGCTCGATTTCTCCGCGATACAACGGCTGCCGCCGCGTCCGCCGCCGCGCCTCGGCGAACACACCGACGAAATCCTGACCGAGCTCGGTCTCACCTCGGGCGAGATCGGCAAGCTGCACGATCGTGGCGTCGTCGCCGGACCCGGGCGGAAATAGAAGAAAGTTCTATTTGGACGGCCTGGACGGTTTGGGCGGTTTGGGCGGCGGCCCCAGCGATTCCCGCATGATCAGCCGCGGCGGCGATTCGATCACCACATCCTGCGGCTCGCGGCCATGGAGAATCGCATCGACCTCGTCGACGGCGCGGGCCCCCATTTCGAGGAGCGAGGTGGCGATGGCGGTGAGGGGGGGCGAGGCGTAGATGGCGTCCTCGGCATCGAGCGTGATGATCGAGATGTCCTCGGGCACCCTGACCTTGCGGACCCGCATCGCGGCCAGCGCGCCGATCCCCACGAGCAGGTTCGAGGCGAACACGCCGGTCGGCCGCTCGGGGGCATCGAGGAGCTTGAGGGCGGACTCGTATCCGCCCTTGCGCGAATAGGGGCCCACCACGTCGAGGAAGGGCGGCAACCCGGCCTCGATGCAGCCGCGCAGGAACCCTGCGCGCCGCCGCTGCGCCGTGTCGAGATCGTCGGAATCGCCGATGAATCCGAGGCGCGTGTGGCCGGCCTCCACCAGGGTCTTCGCCGCCAGATAGCCGGCCGCTTGGTCGTCGACCGTTACACTGCGTCCGATCGAGGCGCGCCGGTTGACGAAGACGTGCGGGATCGGGTTGTCCTCGATCACCGAGATGATTTCCTTGGAGCGCGCCGAGACGGCGATGATCAGCCCGTCGACGCGGCGCTCGCTCACCAGCCTCAGATACACCGATGTCGTCGAGGCCTCGTCCTCCACGTCGGCGACCAGCATGACATAACCGGTCTCCTCGGCCCGCCTCACGGCACCGCGCACGATCGAGGCATAGACCGGGTTCATCAGATTGGGCAGCAGGATGCCCATGGCGCCGGTCCGCCGGGTCCTGAGATTGCGGGCGGAGGCATGCGCCCGGTAGTTCAGCCGGTGTGCTTCATCGATGATCGCCTGGCGCGTCTCGGAGCGCACCGAGATGCCACCTCCGCTGAGCACCTTCGACACGGTCGACACGTCGACCTTCAGCGCCCTGGCGATGTCCTTCAGTGTCGCCGGACGCGGCGGTCCCTTCGATTGCGAGTCATCCGTCAAACCTTGGCGCTCCGATAGTGAGCCAGAAATAGTGCACGAGGTTCATACCGGTATGAGCGCGCGGTCAATCCTCCATCCACCGCAATGGGCTCGCCCGTCACGTCAATCACAGCCTCCGGTTCAGAACAATACTCCACCCCCGCCCGGCATGGCCTCCGCCACCCCGGGACCGCATCCCTTCCGACTGAGTATCCGAGAGCCAATCGATTGACTATCGCATTTTGTGGCTAAGCAATCGATTGACTAATTCGGATGGCCGGTGGTAGCGTTCCGGCCTGACCGACGAGCAAGTCGCCGGCCGACAACCACCTGGGAGGGGGAGACATGCAGGACAAGCAAAAGGGTCAGAGACTGAACGTGCCGATGGCGGCGAACCGTCGTGACATGCTGCGGGCCATGGCGGCGCTCGGACTGACGACGGGCGTGCTCGGCAAGTTCGGGATCTCGGCGGCGTTCGGCGCCGACTTCGACTGGAAGAAATACGCCGGCACCAAGATCAATCTTCTGATGGTCGGCGGCGAGGGCGACGATCGCGCCTTTGCCGACCTGGTCCCAGAATTCGAGGCCCAGACCGGAATGACGATCGAGATCACAGCGCCGGCGCTCGGGCCGCTGATCGAAAAATCGCTGCAGAACCTGCAGGCGCCGCAATCGGCCTATGACGTGATCTCGTATCTCGGCTTCCTGACCACCCAGCAGGTCGGCGCCGGCTACTACGAGCAACTCAATTCCTACATCGACGATCCGGGCTTGACCCCGCCGGACTGGGATTTCGGCGATTTCCTGCAGCCGGCCCTCCGCAATGTCGGCATCTTCGACATGGCCAGCGGCACGGTCGGCAAGGGGACGGACGTCTACGGCGTCCCCGGCACGCATTCGGGCTCGGCGATCTATTTCTACCGCAAGGATCTGTTCGAGGCCGCCGGGCTGCAGCCGGCCAAGACCTGGGACGAATTCCACGCCGCCGCAAAGGCGCTCACCACCGACGAGGTCGCCGGCGCCAGCTTCATCGGCGCCAACGATTTCTCCCTGGCGCTGGTGGACTGGTTCACGCGCTTCATCACCATCGGTGGTACGCTGATGACCGGCGATCCGCACACCAAGGACTTCAAGCCGAACGTCGATTCGCCCGAGGGCGTGCGGGCCCTGCAGATGATGATCGACCTGCTGCCCTACGCGCCCAAGAACGTGACCAAATACGGCTTCGCCGAGAACGTCGATGGGTTCTCGACCGGCAAGATCGCCCAGATGATCTTCTGGTCGACCATTGCCGGCCCGGTCTTCGATCCGGACAAATCGCTGGTCGCCGACAAGACCGGCACCGGGCCGGTCCCGGCCGATGAAGGCCAGACGCCGCGAGCGATCCAGGGCGGCTGGGGCATCGGTATTCCCAAAAACGCCGATCCCGCCAAGAAGGCCGCGGCCTGGCTCGCCCTCACCTGGTTCACCAGCAAGAAGGTCAACAACTACCTGGTCGACAAATACCAGATCGACGCCAACCGGACCTCGTCGTTCACCGATCCGGACCTCCTGGCGAAGTTCCCCTATCTCGCCGACTCGCTGGCGGCGGCGTCCAGCGCGGAAAGCCTGGCCACGGCGCGCATCCCGGAATGCTTCCAGCTCAATGACGTGATGAACGTCGAGTTCAACTCCGCCCTGCTCGGCATCCAGGATGCCAAGACCGCCTGCGCAAAAGTGCAGGTGCAGTGGGAAGACATGCTAAGGAAAGCCGGTCATCTCGCCTGAGACCAGACTGGGACGGACGTGACGCGAAAGACCTGCCCATGAGCCTCGCCGCGGCCCCCGCCCCGCCGCGTTCTGTCTTCGGGAAACCCGAAAATCCGAGGAGAACCGTTCTGGTCCTCCTCGGGCCGTGCATCGTCTATCTCGTCCTGTTCAGCATCTATCCGCTGTTCCACAGCCTGAGGCTGTCGTTCACCGATATGAGCGCCGCCGCCGGCGGGGGCGACTGGGTCGGGCTAAAAAACTACGCCGATCTGCTGGTCGATCCGCTGTTCTGGAACGCGGCCAAGAACAGCGCCATCATGGTGGTGCTGTCGGTCGGCATCCAGATCGTCCTCGGCGTCGCGCTGGCGATGTTCTTCAATCTCCACCTCAAGGGATCGTGGATCGTCCGCGGCATCCTCATGCTGCCGATGCTGATGACCCCCATCGTCGTCGGCCTGATGTGGCGGGCGCTGCTCAACCCCGACTGGGGCCTGATCGACTGGGCCATCCGCCTCACTGGGCTCGAGCCGCCGGACTGGCTGGGTTCGGTCAACATGGCGATCGTCACCCTGGTGCTGGTCGATTGCTGGCAGTGGACGCCGTTCGTGTTCCTCATCGTCTTCGCCCGGCTGCAGGCGCTGCCCCTCGATATCTTCGAGGCGGCCAATGTCGATGGCGCCGGGCCGATTGTCACCTTCCGGCGCATCACCTTGCCGATGTTGATGCCCGCCATCGTCTTCGCCGGCGTCTTCCGCGCCGTCGATGCCTTCCGCTCGTTCGACCTGGTGTTCGGACTGAGCTATGGCGGGCCGGCGCGCGGCACCACCACGCTGAGTTTCTTCGCCTTCCAGCACGGCTTCCAGTTCCAGAACTACGGCTACGCGGCCGCCATCGCCTACGCCATGCTGATCATCCTCAGTGTCGGCACCACCGTCATGCTGCGGTACGCCCAGATAAGGCCGGAGACGGGCCGATGAAACTCAAGCCCGGGCGCATCCTCGCCTATATCGTTCTCATCGGCCTCGGCCTCGTCGGCATCGCGCCCTTCGTCTACCTCGCGGTGCTCTCGACCAAGCGGCGCATCGAGATTCCCTCGCAGGTGCCGCCGTCGCTCAATTTCAACTGGAGCCAGATCGTCAAGAACTACACCGAGGTGCTGTTCAGCCAGGGCATGCTGAGCTTCACGCTCAACTCGCTGATCGTGGTCTCGGTCGCGACTGCCATCGCCATCGTCATCGGCACGCCGGCGGCCTACGCTTTCTCCCGGCTCAAATTCCGCAACAGCGAGTCGATCGCCAGCACGATCCTGTCGATGCGGTTCATGCCGCCCATCGCCGTCGCCATTCCGCTGTTCCTGATGGTCAAGTCGGCCGGGCTGCAGGACAGTTATCTTGGACTGATCCTGCCCTATGTCTCGTTCTCGATCCCGCTGGTGGTGTGGATCATGATCGGCTTCTTCGACGAGGTGCCGCGCGAGATCGACGAGGCGGCGATGATCGACGGCGCCAGCCACTATCTCATCTTGTGGCGCATCATGCTGCCGATCGTGCGGCCGGGCCTGCTGACCGCGGCGCTGTTCGGCGCGCTGTTCATCTGGAACGAGTTTCTGGTGGCACTCTATGTCATCAACTCGCGGTCCTTCCAGACCATTTCGCTGGGGGCGGCGACGCTGATCAGCGCCCAGCGTCCGATCGACTGGAACATCGCGGCGACCGTCGGCGTGGTCACCGTCGTCCCCATTCTCATCTTCTCCCTCTTCGTCCAGCGCTACATCGTGCGCGGGCTGACCGCTGGAGCCGTCAAGTGAGCTATGACCTGAAGCCGGAACTGGTGACCGAGAATCTCGGCTGGCCCGAGGGGCCGACCGTGCTGCCCAATGGCGACGTCGTGTTCGTCGAGAGCTATCGCAGCCAGCTCACGGTCGTCGGCAAGGATGGCGTCGCCCGGCGGCTCGCCTATGTCACCGGCGCTCCCAATTCCTGCGTGCTCGGTTCCGACGGGGCGCTCTATGTGTGCCAGAACGGCGGCACGGTCGGGCCATGGCGGGCAGCCGAGATGTCGGTGCCCTCGATCCAGCGCGTGCGCCCGGGCGGCCAGGCGGAGATCCTCGTCACCGAGGTCGAAGGTATCAGGCTCAACGGCCCCAACGATCTGGTGTTTGCGCCGGACGGCACATTGGTGTGGACCGATCCGGGCACCTACAATCCGGCCCATCCCGATCCGAGCTACATTTTCGCGCTGTCGCCGGACGGCAAGGCGTCGGTCAAGGTCCGCTTCGAGACACCGAGCTTTCCCAATGGCGTCGTCGTCGAGGCCGATGGCTCGATCGTCTGGGACGAGTCCTATACCGGCCACGTCAAGCGGTTGACGCCCGACGGCCGGATCGAGGACCTGGGCAAGATGCCGGGCAAGAACCCCATCCTCGACGGCATGGCGATCGCCGCCGATGGCTCGCTGCTGGTCACCGACCTCGTCGGCGAAGGTTTTCATGTCCTCGCGCGGGACGGCACGCCCAAAGGGTTCGTCCGCACCGGTGGCTGCCCGACCAATCTCGCCTTCGACGGCGAGACGCTGTGGATCACCGACGCCAGCGTGCTGGCGAGCAGTGCCGAGCCGAACTATGCCGGCAAGCTCTGGAAGCTGACATTCCCGGGCGGCGGAGCACCCACCTGTCGCGGCGCAATCCGCATGGGAGGCGCGAGATGAGACCGCTGTTCGCTCGAGCAGCGTTCGGCCCCGCCGGCTATAGCGCACCAATCCATGTCTCGAGCCGGCCGGCGTTGGCGGCCAGATCGAGGAAGGTGTAGCGATTGCGGATCTCGCGGCAGCGGAAGAGGGCGGTCTCGTAAAAGGCGCGGGGCAGGTGGATGGCCTCTGGGGTGACGTCGGAGCCCGCCGCGCCCAGCACCGCGGTGAGTCGCGACGTGGTCAGCAGCACGGCGCGAACGCGATCGCGGATGGCGGCCCAATCCGCCGCAAACAGGTCGTTCAGTCGCTCCGCCCGTTCCGCCGTCATCCGCTTCTGCTCGAACTCGGCCCAGCACGAGGCGCCGAGTTCGTCGCCATAGCGGCTCCTGAACTCGGCTTCGGTGGAGGTGTCCGGCCGGACGGTCGGGCGCTCGGCCAGCATGCGCTCCTGCAGCCGCACCATCGAGAGCGTCGTCACGCCGACCTGCTCACCGTGAAAGACCAGCGGCCGCTCGGCCGGAGCGAACATGTCGATGTAGTGGCTGATCAGGTGCTCGCCCTGGCTCGCGGGCTGGCTGTTGCCGACAATGGCAGTGCCGAAGCCGGCAAGCACGAGGGTGCGGACCAGCCGCTCCATGACGCCCAGATCGCCCGCGATCAGCTCCGCGGCGTGATCGAAAAGCGGTGTCTCGTCATCGGCGAGAAGGTCGTAGGGCAGCTCGCGGAAGGTCTGGCCGAAGAGTTCATGCGCCAGCAGCCAATCGGCCTCCGCCGTGGTGCGGCAGAGGTTGTCGCCGAGTCCGGCCCGGATCAGGCGGACCGGCGCTGCGGCGAGGATCGAAAGATCGAAGAAGGCGCCACGCGGCACCTGCGCCGGGAGCGACAGCTTATGACCGTGCATGGTGATGGCGGCGTTGTAGGAGGTGTAGCCGTTCATCGACGGCGCGGTCGCGAACACCGCATAGGGCTTGCCGTCCTGGGCGCTCGCATATTTGCAGATGTCGTTGATGGTTCCCGAGCCAACGGCGATCAGCGCGTCGGCCGATGCCGTCGCCTGGCGCACCGCCGCGACCGACTCGCCGTCCGGATGGACGCCGTTGTCGAGGACGATGCTCTGGACTCTTGCTCCGCCGCGTGCCGCGCGCTCGATGCGCTGGCCGAGGACGGCGTGTGTGGTTTTGTCGCTGATCACCGCGAGCGTACGGCCCAATGAAAGGCTCCGGAGCAGTTCGTCCTCTTGTCCGTCCAGGGATGGCGCGATGACCAGCGACTTGGTGTCGACACCGACCTGCCCGCCACTGTCTGGGTCGCGATAGGTGCCCGCCAGCAGGGCGGCGATCTTGTCGGAACCGACCATCAGCAGCACGTCGGCAGACTGGTCTCGTCGCCTCCCTGACCGTAGGTCTTGAACTTCTCGATCACGCGGGCGATCTCGTCGTCGGGCAGGATGTAGGGATCGCCCAGTTGCGCGGCGTGCCAGTATTGCGCCGCGAGGGCCTCGATCTCGACCGCCAGCCACGCCGCCTTTCTGAGGTCGGGACCGATGGCGACCATGCCGTGATTGGCGAGCAGGCAGGCGAGCCGATCCTGCAGCGCAGCAACGATGAGGTCGGCCAGCTCCTGCGTTCCCCAGGTCACATAGGGCACGCACGGAACCGTTGGTCCGCCGGCGGCAGCAATCATGTAGTGCACGGCGGGGATCGGGCGACGCAGCATCGACAGCGAAGTGCAGAAGCGCGAATGAAGATGGAGCACCGCACCGACCTCCGGCTTCCGCGCCATCAGGTCGCGATGAAAGCGCCACTCGGACGAGGGCTTGCGGGCCCCATCGTGCGAGGCGTCGAGGTGCATCGTCACGATGTCCTCGGGCACCATCTCGGCATAGGGCACACCGGACGGCGTGATGAGGAAGCCTTCCTCGACCCGCACGCTCAGATTTCCCGAGGTCCCCTGGTTGATGCCGCGATCGTTCATGAAGTTGCAGGTGGCGATCATCTCTCGCCGCAGGGCCTCGTGGTTCATCTTCCTCTCCCGGCGCCAAGCGCCTCTGTTTGTGTCGCTTCCGCGACAATCTCCGTCGCCAGAGAACGCAATTGGGCGACCAGGGCGCGATCGAAACCGACCTGCTCATCGGCCCAGCGTCTCTCGTCGATCAGGCGCTGCCTGAGTGTCGTTCTATCGCCGACATTGGTCTGGCTCGGTGTCCGCCAGGCGATGGTGGGATTGGCGCTCTCACCTTCGCGCCGGAACGGCGGCGCGTAGTAGCCGACCTCGCTTTCGAGCGCGAGCGCGATGACCTGTGGCTTTTCATCCCCGAGCAGCAGCAGCTCGTAGAGCAACATCGCGGCAGGCAGCTCATCCTCGCGGCTGCCCTGCGGAACGCCCAGCTGGCCCCAGCCGGTTCCCTCGACGGACTTTCGCCCACCCTTGATGTGCGCCTGCCGGATCCACGGGGCGAGTACCCGCAGGGCATCGAGGGGTTCCTCACGCGCATTCCACGAATTGGTGTAGTCGAACAGGGCGCCGATTCGAGGGTTGTCGGTGCCGGTCAGCAGCCCGGCGATCTCATCGGCTCGCAAATCCTCGTGCTGCTCGTAGTCGAAACAAAGACCGGTCGCCTCGGCGATGCTGGCAACGTAGAGGAGATCGGCGCGGATGGTCGCGATCACCCGATCGAGCGGTCCTTCGTGACGGGAGTAGAGCCGGATGTTGGTCACCGCCAGCGCCTCGGCGAGTGCGACGACCCGATCCACCTCCTCGCGTACCGTGGAGCTGATTTCGAGATGCAGCTTAAGTCCGAGATCGGCCAGCAGCCGGCGGAAGCGATCCAGTCCGGCGGCGTCCATCTCGGCGACGCTGTGCTCGTTGCCGTCATTGATATGAAGGCAAAGACCGGCCAGCTGGTTGCGGTGTGCAAACTCGGCAAGCATCGCCGGAGTGAAGCTGCCGTGGTCCATGTTGAGGATGAAGGCGTAGCTGTGGGCAAAGAACGGCACCTGAGCGGTCCGATCCAGCAGTCGCCTCGCCACCGATGGCGTCGGCTCGACCGACGGTGTGGCTCCGTTTGCCTTCTGTGCGAGGAAGGCGAGCATGCGGTCGCGGGCGGTCACCGGCGCCACCCCGTACTGCGCTCAAGCGCCTCGCCGAAACGAGAGCGCAAATCCGCGACGCCCGGCAGCGCTCGCGGCTCGATCGTCCGCACCGGCCCGGTGACCGGCAGGTCGAACCCGCCCGGATCGGCACCCGCGAGCTGAGCATGGCCGAGCCCGGTCACGCCCAGCGCGGTCACTTCGACGCCGCTGCGGTCGACGATCGGCCGCTCCACGACATCGGCGAGGAACTGCGCGAAATAGCGTGACCGCATGAGCCCGCCATCGGCAGGAATCGGGCGCTCGGACCGGCCAGCCGGATCGAGTGCCAGAAGGACCTCCGCGATGCGGAACGCGACCCCCTCGAGCACGGCCTTGATCATGTCTTCGCGCGCTGTGCCGCTGTCGATGCCGATGAAGAGCCCTGTGGCGCTGCGATCCCAATGCGGGCAGGCAAGCCCCGCGAGCGCCGGCACGAAGAACAGATCGCGTTCGGCGGCGCTCGCCCCATCCAGCCGCTCGATCTCGGAGAGGTCGGTGAGCAGCCCGATTCGTCCCAGCCACTCGATTGCTGCGGCGGCAGAGTGCACCGCCCCGTCGGACGCGTAGGCCCGGCCGGCGCCCCTTCGCCAGCCCGGACTGGTGACAATTCCTGCCCGGGGGACCGGCGGCGTGAAGCCCGAAATCACCAGCGCAAAGGCCCCCGTGCCGACCGTGATCTTGCCGTCGCCGATATCGCGGCAGCCATGGCCGTAGAGCGCGGCAATCTGGTCGACCGCGGCGGCCTGAAGCGTGACGATGCCGGCCTCGGTGCGAACCTCGCCCAGGGGGCCGTCGCCGGCGGCGATGGCGGGCAGCAGCTCCATAGGAACCCCGAACAGCGCACACAGGGTTTCGTCCCAGCTCGAGGTCTCGAGATTCATCAGCGATGTCCGTGCCGCGGTCGTGACGTCGGTCACGTACCGCCCGGTCAAACGCTCGATGAAAAAACTGTCCGACGTTCCGAGCCCGAGGCGGCCGCGCCGCGCCAGCTCGCGGGCACCAGGCGCATTGTCGAGCAGCCAGCGCAGCTTGCTCGCCGAGAAATAGCTGTCGAGCGGCAGGCCGCTGAGCGCGGTGACTTCCTGCGCGTGTCCGGCGCTCACCATCCGGGCGATCTCGGCACTGGTCCGCTGATCCTGCCAGACGATCGCGGGCGCCAGAGGCCTGCCGCTATCTCGATCCCACGCGACCACCGTCTCGCCCTGGTTGGCGAGCCCGAATGACCGGACGCCAAGCGAGGCGGCAGCGCTGAGCGCAGTGCGGACGTTGTCGAGCAGCTCTTCGGCGCTGTGCTCGACCCAGCCGGGGGCTGGAAAGTACTGCTTGTGGACGAGCGCGGGCAGGGCGGTAAACTCGCCCGCCTCGTCGACGACAAGTCCCTTGGTCGAGGTGGTTCCCTGGTCGATCCCGGCGACCCGCATCAGTCGGCCCCGATGAATGAGAGTGTCAGCCCGGTCACCTTGGCGAGCTCCGGCAAAGTCCGCGTCAGGCCATAGCGCCGCTCGCGCAGGGCAGTCAGCCGGCGCGACCGCCAGACCTCCGTTCCATCGGCACTGAGCGAGAAATGTCCGTGCGCGGTGGTCTTCATCCGCGCCTGCATCTGCAGGGCGCCGAGCCGGCTGGCTGGAACGCTGATGGCACTCGGAACGACCGACGCCACGGCGCCGGAAACCTCAATGGGGATGCGTCGTCCGCTGGGGCGGCCACCAAGATCGGCAGCGATCGCGCTGGCCGCCGCCGCGCCTTCGCGTGCCGACCAGGCGGCCGTTTCGACCGACCGCAGGATATTGCCGGCGGCAAAGATCATCGGGCTCTCGGTACGCCAGTCCTGATCGACGGATGGTCCGCCCGAGCCTGGCAGCAGCAGCTCGGGCAGCTCGCCCAGCAGCGACGCCTCGGGCGTGAACTCGCCGGTGAAGATAACCGCGTCGCAGAGGATATCGCGCTGTCCGGTCGCCGTCTGCACCGTCACCGACTCCAGGCGCGAGGCGTCCTGCGGTGTGGCATTGATCGAGACCAGGCGATGATTGCAGAGGACGGGCGTATGGAAAATCGTGCCCGCGACGACGTCGCCCGGACGCCAGGTGACGATGCGCGACTGACGCTCCAGCATCGCAACCGGCACCACGCCGTGTTCGCGCAGCATCAGCAGGGCCGAGAACGCGACGAGTTCCGTGCCGACAATGACCGGACGCCGGAATGGCAGCTGCGTGCCCGCCGAAACAAGGCGCTGCAGCGCGCCCGTCGTCAGCACATTGCGGGGGCGATCGCCGCTCACCAGCCGCGCCGAGCGCGAGCGCTCCCGGATGCCTGTCGCCAGCAGGATGCGCTTAGGGGTGAGCGTCAGCTCTCCTTCAGCGGTGGCCGCCGACACTTCGCCGTTGCGCCCGATCCGCGTAATGGTCGTCGAGGTCATGACCTTGCCGGGGTCGACGCGCTTCCGCCAGGCTGCCGCATAACTCGGACCCGACATCGGGCGCCAGAAATCGGTGAGCCCAAAGGTTGGGTGCGCGCAAAAGCGCGGCATGCCGCCGCCTTGGGGTTCACGATCGACGACGAGCACGTCGTCGACGCCAAGTCGCGCGAGGCGCGCTGCCGCCGCGAGGCCAGCGGGACCGGCGCCGACAATAAGCACGTCGGGGCCGAACTTCATTCCGCTGCCTCGGCGAGCGTGCCCGAGTAGAGATGCGGCGCCAGCCGGCTCACGGCCCCACTGCAGCCAAAGCCCTGACAGACGCCCATCATTGCGCGCGTCCGGCGCTTGAGGCCTCCCAGTGTGCCAGGCTCCGGCGCGGCCTCGAGCGCGTCGCGGATCTCGCCTTCGGTGACCCATTCGCAGTGGCAGGCGATCTGGCTGTGGCCCGCGACCTGATACGGACGGGCGCGCGTCTGGGCGAGATTGGGCATTAGCGGCCAGTCGAGGTCCTCGTCCGGTGGTGCATCACGCCGCGCGCCGAGCATCGCCGCGCCTTCGGAGGCCGCCCATTCGCCAAGGCCGAGCGACGCCGACAGACCGGTCGAGCGAATGCCTCCGACGGTGATGAACCGGTTCGCGGTGTCCACGCGCAGCTGGAAATCGCGGTGCTCGGTGGCCGGCCGAAGGCCGGCGAAACTGGCGGTTACCGTCTGGCCGGCGAGCACGGGGAGCATGGCTTCGCCTTCGGCCTGGATGCGGCGCAGCACGGCCTCGTCGGTGCGGGCGTGCACGCGGTCATCCTGATCCTCGGCGGTCGGACCGAGCAGCAGATTGCCGAATATTGTGCGCGACAACAGAACGCCTTTGGTGCGTTCGGTGGGCACCTTGAGGATGATCGAGGAGATGAGATCGTGCGCCGGCTTGTCGTAGACGAGGAACTGCCCTTTGCGCGGCCGAATCGTGAAACCCGGATCGCGGCCGGCAAGGCGCTCGATGCGATCGCCAAAAAGGCCGGCCGCGTTGACGATCATCCGGGCCGCGATTTCGCCGCGGGTCGTGCCCAGCCGCCAGTGATCCCCGGCGGCGGTGAGTGAGTTGACTTCCGTGCCGGTCAGCACTGTCGCGCCGTGCAGCAGGGCCTGGCGCAGATAGCCGAGGGGCGCGCTCCACGGGTCGATGATCCCTTCGTCCGCAATGAGCACGGCCCCCAGCGCGTTCCCGGCAAGGCCGGGTTCACGCTCGCGCAGTTCCTCGCGGGACAGGATCGACGCGGCGACGCCGTTGGCGTTGGCTTGCGCCGCAATGGCACCGAGCTTGGCGTGCTGCTCGTCGTCCCAGGCGACGACCACCGCGCCCGTGCGCTCGAAGGGCAGGTTCATCCGCTCGCAGATGCGGCGGTAGATGGCGTAGCCCGATCTGTTCATCTGGAACTCGAGGCTGCCTGCAGGCTCGTCGAAGCCGGTATGCAGCAGGGCGCTATTGCCCTTGCTCGCGCCCTCGAGAATGTCGGCCGCCTTTTCCACCACGACCGTGCGCATTCCCCTGATCGCAAAGGAGCGCGCTATTGCGCATCCCACGACGCCCGCGCCAATGATGGCGACGTCGTAGAGTCCTGCCGAGGGGGGTGGGGCGGTGCGCATCTGGAATCTGGAAACGTCATCGTCTGTTGACCGAATAGTCACTGGAATGTCACAGAATGACCGAACAGGCAATGGCGGTTGTGTAGAATGAAACCCGAGGAAAGACGCGAACGCATCATGACGCTGGTCCGCGAGGCCAGCCGGGTCGGCGTCGAGGAATTGGCCGAGATGCTGGGAACCTCGCGGGAAACGGTGCGTCGCGATCTGGCGCTGCTCTCGGAGCAGGGCGCGCTGCGCAAGGTGCATGGCGGCGCCGTGCAGGCGCAGACGGCGCTCGAGAGTCCCCTGGGCGAGCGCCGCGCTGCTGCCCGGGCCGAAAAGATCGCCATCGGCAAGGCCGCGGCGGCGCTGTTCGAGCCGGGCGACAGTCTGCTGATCGATGCCGGCTCAACCACGGCATATTTTGCGGAAGCCCTGGGTCGAGCAGGCAATTTCACCGTCATTACCAACTCCGTGATGGTTGCCAACGAACTCTGGGCGGCGCCCAACCGCATCGAGGTCTATCTGACCGGCGGCCGGTATTTCGGCGACGGCCACGAGGTGCTCGGCCCGCTCGTCGTCGAGCAGGTTCAGCGCCTCCATGTCGACCACGCCGTGCTCACGATCGGCGCCATCGACGCACGCGGCAAGTTCATGGATTTCAACACGGAAGAGGCGCTGGTGGCGCGCGCGATGATCGCCAATGCCCGGCGCACGACGGTGCTCGCCGACTCGAGTAAGCTCAACCGGAATGCCCTGTTCCAGGTCTGCGAGGCGCATCAGGTGCATTGTCTCGTCACCGACCGCATGCCCGAACCGGCGCTGGCCGGCCTGCTCCAAACCGCGGGTGTCCAGATCGTCATCGCCAGGCCCGAGAGCCACGTCGCATGACGCTGTGATGACGGTTGGCACAAATTCGACGACCGAATGGTCATATGACAGTTGACTTGGTGACCATTTAGTCATCCTATTTTCCCCGTCGCAGACATATTTGCACGCGGCGATGCCGCAAACGGGGAGTCACACGCATGCGATCGAGCCTTAACCGAGGACGCCGTGTCGCCGTCCTTCTTGCCACAGCGCTGAGTCTCGGCTGGCTGGGCAACAACGCGGCACTGGCCGCGTGCGCCACCGTCGCCGACCCAGGCACGCTGACGGGAGCGTTTGCCCAGCAAGTTGAAGTCGAAGAGGCGAGGGCCGCCGGCCTTTCGCTCACCTATTCCGACAATCCGCTCTTTGCCGCGGATGTGATGTCGGGCAAACTGAAGCCGGTCGCCGAGCGACTGCCCGAGCAGCCGCTGATCGTTCTTCCCTATGACAGCTGCGGCACCTATGGCGGCACCATCGAGGGCACGTCGCGCGCGCCGACCTCCGGCACGTCCGACATTCTGAGTTGGCGTCAGGCGGTGCTGGTCCGCATCTCCGACGACCTCAAGACCATCGTGCCGAACGTGGCGCGGTCGTGGAAATGGAACGACGACTACACCGCGATCACCTTCGAACTGCGCAAGGGCCATAAATGGTCCGATGGTGAGCCCTTCACCGCCGACGACGTGGTGTTCTTCTTCGAGGACATTATCGAGAACAAGGACCTGAGCCCGGAGACCACCGCCGAATGGGGCGTCAACGTCCACGCCAAGGCGCTCGACCCGACCCATGTGGAAGTGTCGTTCGACGAGCCGGATCCGGGTCTGTTGACCTACATGGCGACGAGCGGTTCGTATTTCTCGACCTTCGCCCCGGCGCACTTCTTCAAGAAGTTCATGCCCCGATACAATCCGAACGCCGACGCGGACGCCAAAGCGGCCGGGTTCGACGACTGGAAGAAGTGGTTCCAGAACTACTACCAGAAATGGCATGACGACGGCACCGTGACCGCCGCCGCGCTCGAGGTTCCGACCCTCGAAGCCCATGTGGTGGAACTGGTCCCCGACACGCAGCAGCGCGTGTTCAAGGCCAACCCCTACTACTTCAGGGTCGACAGCTCGGGCCAGCAATTGCCCTATATCGACCGCGTCCACGAACGCTTCTTGACCGCCGATCTGCAGGTCCTCGCGATCCTCAATGGCGAGGTCGACTTCAAGGCTCAGGGCAACGAACTCAGCAGCTATCCGACGCTCAAGGACAACGAGACGAAGGGCAACTACGTCGTGTCGCTGCCGGCCGGCTCGATCGGTACGAGCTTTGCCTTCAACATCACGCACGCCGACCCCAAACTGCGGGCGGTCTATAGCGACCTGCGCTTCCGGCAGGCGGTGTCGCATGCCATCAACCGCGAAGAGATGAACCAGGTCCTTTACTTCGGCCTGGGCAGCCCGAGCCAGGCGCTTCCGGCCGACCTCAGCTTCGCCACGCCGGAGAACCAGACCTATCTGACCGAGTACGACGTCGCCAAAGCCGGTGCCCTGCTCGACGACATGGGGATGAAAGCGGGCGCCGACGGCATGCGCACCTTCCCGGACGGTGCGCCCTTCACCATCCTCTGGGAGTATTCGAGCCAGTTCGCCGGCCCGGAATTCGTCAAGCTGATGAGCGACTACCTCAAGGCCATCGGTCTCAACGTCAACGCCAAGGAAGTCACTTCGGAAGCCTCGCGCGACAATGCCAAGGCGGCAACGTCCGACATCAACATGGAGTGGGACGTGCCCTATGAGCCCACGCTCATCGCCGATGTCGGTCTTTACGTGCCGTACTATTCCGATATCTCGCCGCTGTTCGGCGTGAAGTGGAAGCAGTGGTACAATACCGCCGGCAAGGAAGGTGAGGAGCCGCCGGCCTGGGCCACGCGGATGTTCGACCTCGCCAAGGAGTGGAAGACCGTTCTTCCGGGTTCCGCGCGCTATGTCGAGATCGGCAAGGAGCTGATCAAGCTGAACCAGGAGAACATGACCCTGATCGGCACGATCGGCGCGTTGCCCAAACCGGTCATCACCGGCAGCAAGCTCCGCAACGTCAAGGCGGACCTGGGGACGGTGCACTTCAACTTCGGCTACCTGTACCCCTTCCGCGCCGACCAGTGGTACAAGAACTAGCCTGATACGCGACTAGTCTGACACAAGACTCGGCCGGGGCGATGGCGCCCCGGCTGCTCCCGCCCTCGAGCCGTCAAAGAGCAGCAAGCCAGCACGATGATCCGTTTCCTCTCGCGCCGCCTCGCCTACATGGCACTGACCCTGCTGCTGGTCTCCCTCGTTTCCTTCGTCATCATCCAGGCCGCCCCGGGTGACTACGCCGAGATCTTCGCGGCGCAGAAGGCCGCCACGGGCGCCATCATCACGCTGGCCGATATCGAGGCGATGCGGATCGAACTCGGACTCGACCAGCCCTGGTATGTCCAATACGGGCGCTGGCTGGCCGGCGCGCTGCACGGCGACTTCGGCTACAGCTGGGCCTGGCGCCGTCCGGTGGGCGAGGTCATAGCCGAGCGCATGCCGCTGACCCTCACCATCGCCTTCGCCACGCTGATCTTCATGTATGCGGTGTCGATCCCGGTGGGCATCTATTCCGCCGTGCGCCGTTACTCGTTCGGCGACTACGCCTTCTCCATCGCCGGCTATCTCGGCCTCGCGATCCCCAATTTTCTCCTGGCGCTGGTGCTGCTCTACATCAGCCAGCAATACTTCCATCAGAGCGTCGGCGGGCTGTTCTCGCCCGGCTATGAGAATGCGGCGTGGAGCTGGGCCAAGGTCCAGGATCTGCTTGCCCATCTGATCGTTCCGGTGGTCGTGCTCGGCACCTCGGGCACTGCCTTTCTGACGCGCGCCATGCGCGCCGCGGTGCTCGATGAGCTCAACAAGATGTACGTCCTCTCGGCCCGCGCCAGCGGCCTCTCGCCGATGCAGCTGCTGCTGCGCTATCCGGTGCGGATGGCGCTCAACCCCATCGCCTCGACGCTGGGCTGGCGCCTCACCTATGTCATTTCCGGCGCGCCGATCGTGGGCTATGTGCTGGCCCTGCCCGACACTGGTCCGTTGTTCCTCAACGCTCTGCTCAACCAGGACATGCTGCTCGCCGGCGCGCTCATCTTCATCTTCTGCGCGCTCACCATCATCGGCACCTTCGTGTCGGACCTCCTCTTGGTCCTGCTCGATCCGCGCATCCGGCTGGAGTGACGGCAATGAGCGTGATCGACGTCCCCGCCGCCACCACTAAGTCCCGCCGGAAAATCCGGCGCCCCGACCTTGCCAGCCAGTGGCAGTTGATGTGGTGGAAGTTCAAGCGCCACCGCTTGGCGCTCTTCGGCATCGTCGTGCTCGGTCTGTTTCTGGTCATGGCGCTGTTCGCCGAAGCGATCGGCATCGGTCCGCCCGGCCAGCGCGACACCGCCTATGTGGCGGGGCCACCCATGCTGCCGCAGCTCATCGACGCCGAGGGCAAATTCCATCTCCGCCCGTTCGTCTATGGCGTGAAGCCGGTGCGCGACAAGGTCTCGCTCCGGATGACCTATCAGGTGGACACCGCCCAGATCTGGGAGCTCGGGCTGTTCGTCAAGGGCGCGCCGTACAGGCTGTTCGGCGTCGTCCCGGGCGATATCCATCTGTTTGGCACGGACAAGGGCTTCATCCACCTCTTCGGCACCGATTTCACCGGCCTCGACATCTACACCCGTTCGGTCCACGCCACCCGCGCCTCGCTCGGTGTCGCCGTGGTCGGCGTGCTCGTCTCCTTCATCCTCGGCGCGGCGATCGGCGGCGCCGCCGGCTATTTCGGCGGCCTGCTCGACGATCTCGTCATGCGGATCATCGAGTTCATCCGCTCGATCCCGACACTGCCGCTGTGGCTGGCGCTGGCGGCGCTGCTGCCACGCGACTGGAGTCCGTTGGCGACCTATCTCGCCATTACCGTCATATTATCGTTGCTCGGCTGGACCTGGCTGGCGCGCACCGTGCGGAGCAAGCTCCTCGCCACGCGCCAGGAGGATTTTGTGCTGGCGGCGCGCCTCTCGGGCTGCAGCGACACCCGCATCATCACCCGGCACCTGCTGCCCTCCTTCCTCAGCTACCTCATCGTCGACACCTCCGTGGCATTCCCGGAAATCCTGTTGGCCGAGACGTCGCTGTCGTTTCTCGGACTCGGCCTGCGCGAGCCCGTCGAAAGCTGGGGCGTGCTGCTGTTCGCTGCGCAGAGCATCCGGTCCATCGATCAGGCGCCCTGGCTGATGATTCCCGGCGCCTTCGTCATCGTCGCCGTGCTGGCATTCAATTTCGTCGGCGACGGCCTGCGCGACGCCGCCGACCCCTATTCGAGGTCGTGATGTCTGCCCTTGCCGAAATCCCGGTCCTTTCGGTCAACCAGCTGTCGATCGCCGTCGACAATGACGGCACCCCGGTGCCGATCACCGACGACGTGTCTTTTACGATCGGCCGCGGCGAAGTGCTGGCGCTGGTCGGAGAAAGCGGCTCGGGCAAAAGCGTCACCGCCCTCGCCTTGATGCAGCTGCTCGGCGCCGGCCTGCGCATCGCCAGGGGCGAGATCGTCTTCGAGACTCATGACGGCTTCCGGACCGACGTGGTGCGCCTGGGCGCCAAGGGCAAGGCCATCGAGGCCCTGCGCGGCGCGCGCATGGGAATGATCTTTCAGGAACCGATGAGTTCGTTCTCGCCCATCCACACCATCGGCGCGCAGATCGCCGAGGTCGTGCAGGTGCACGAAAAAGTCGGCAGGGCTGCGGCCCGGGCCCGGGCGGCCGAACTGCTCGGCAAGGTCGGAATTCCCGATCCGGTCGGCGCGCTCGACCGCTATCCCACCGAGTTCTCCGGCGGCATGCGGCAGCGCGCCATGATCGCCCGGGCGTTGATCTGCAAGCCGAGCCTGTTGATCGCTGACGAACCGACGACGGCGCTCGACGTCACCATCCAGGGCCAGATCCTCCAATTGCTGCGCTCGCTGAAGCGCGAGTTCGGCATGTCCATTCTCTTCATCACCCACGATCTCGGCATCGTCGCGCAAATGGCCGACCGCGTGGCCATCATGTACTCCGGCCGCATCGTCGAGAGCGGGCCGGTGCGCGACATCTTCCGGCATCCGGTGCATCCCTACACACGGGCGCTGCTCGACGCCGTGCCGCGGCTCGGCGACATCGATCGGGGTCGCCGCATTCAACCTATCGCCGGTGCCATGCCCAATATCTTCGACGCGCCATCGGGCTGCCGCTTTCATCCGCGCTGCCCGGTTCGGGACATGCCGCGCTGCGCCGAAAAGCTGCCGCCGCGCGCCGAGGTCGAGAAGCATTTCGTCGAGTGCATCCACGGCGAGAGGGAGCTGGCCAAGTGAGCGCCCTGCTGACGGTCGATCACCTCTCTGTCCGTTTCCCCATCCGCACCGGCACCATCTGGTCCAAAATCGTCGGCCACGTGCACGCGGTCGATGACGTGTCGTTCACCATCATGCGCGGCGAAACGCTCGGCGTCGTCGGCGAAAGCGGCTCGGGCAAGACCTCGCTGGGCCTTGCCGTGCTGCGCGGCACGGAACCCTCCGGCGGCAGCGTGACGCTCGCGATCGAGGGCCGGAGCATCCCCGTCACCAGCCTCGACAAACGCGATCTGCGTGCGGCTCGCCAGCATATGCAGATGATCTTCCAGGACCCCTACGCCTCGCTCAACCCACGCATGACGGTTCGCGATATCCTTTCCGAGCCGCTGGTTGCGGGCGCCGGCAAGGGCAGCTATGGCAGCCGCCAGCAGATCGACGCGCTCGTCGTCGACATTGCGACCAAATGCGGCCTGTCGCGCGACCAGTTGAACCGCTTCCCGCATGCCTTCAGCGGCGGCCAGCGGCAGCGCATCGCCATCGCGCGCGCGCTGGTGCTGAGACCCGCGCTGGTCGTCTGCGACGAGCCGATCTCCTCGCTCGACGTCTCCATCCAGGCGCAGATTCTGAACCTCCTCGCCGAGCTGCAGCAGACGCTTGGACTGACCTATCTGTTCATCGCTCACGATCTCGCCGCCGTAGCCTATGTCTGCAACCGCGTCGCGGTGATGTATCTGGGCCAGATCGTCGAAATGGGAACCACACGGCAGGTCTATTTCACGCCGAAACACCCCTACACCGAGGCGCTGATGTCGGCGGTTCCGGAACCCGACCCCGACGCCGAGCGCCGTCCGATCCTCCTGAGCGGGGAGCGGCCCGATCCGGCGCACCCACCCAGCGGTTGCCGCTTCCGCACCCGTTGTCCCTACGCCACCGAAACCTGCGCCGCGCTGATGCCGCCGCTGCGACCGGCCGGCGATGGCCATCTCGTCGCCTGCCACTACGCCGATGATCTGAAACTGCGCGGCGCACTCGAACTGCGCGGCGGAACCGAAGCTGCGGTGCAGACCAATGGCTGAGGACGCTCGCGTGAGTATGCTGCCGATCGCGATCCCCCTTCATCGGGGCCGCCAGACCTATGAGCCGGAGCGCCGTATCCTTTGAGCTTCATCGAGATCACCAGCCTGCGCGATGTCGCAGCCCGTTATCGCTACCTGTTTGTCGACGCCTATGGCGTGCTCTATGACGGAGGGGCATCGTTCCCGGGTGCGCCAGAAGCGCTGGCGCGGGCGCGAGCCGCCGGTCTCCGGGTCTGCATCGTCACAAACTCCGCCTCGAGAGGCGAGGTGGTCGCCCGGCGACTGGCCGAGCGGGCAGGCCTGACGACGGACCACTATGATGCGATCGCCACCTCGGGTGAACTCTCGTGGCGCTACCTCGAGGATCGGCGCCTGCCGATCGACACGCCGCTCCGCGTCATCACCGAAGAGGGCGGACCGAGCTGGATCGCCGATATCACCCACACCGTGGTCGACGACGTGCGGGGGGCCGGCGCAATCCTGGCGATCGGCATGCCACACCTGACCGAATCCGCGTTCTACGAAAGCCGCCTCGCCGAGACCCTGAAGGCGGGCGCCGGCATGGGCCTGCCCATGATCGTCGCCGACTCGGACGAGACCTACCCCTGGCGCGGCACGATCCGGCTTGGGGCGGGCTGGCTGGCACGGCTCTACGGCGCGATGGGCGGCAGGCTCATCGAGTTCGGCAAGCCGCATCGCCCGATCTACGATTTTGCTTCGTCGCTGCTCGGCTCGCCGGCACGCGCCGAGGTGCTCGCCATTGGCGACAACCTGTTGACCGACATCGCGGGGGCCGCTGGCTACGGCATAGACTCGCTTCTGGTGCTCGAAGGCGGTGTGCATGGCGGCAGCTCGATTGCATCCCTGCGCGGCGCCAGTGGCGCGCGCCCAACCTATCTCGCGCCGCGCCTGTGTTGGTGAGCCGGCCTATGACTCCTGGCTCGACCCCTGGCGAACTTGTACTCTTAACCTCCTGATGCGATTGGACCGCAAGAATGGGCGAACGACCGAACATCCTCCTGATCTGTGCCGACCAATGGCGTGCCGACTGCATTTCGTCGCTCGGCCATCCCAACGTCAAAACGCCCAATCTCGATGCGCTGGCGGCCGATGGCGTGCTGTTCGAAAACCACTTCGGGCAGACGACGCCCTGCGGGCCGTCGCGGACAAGCCTGCTGACCGGGCTCTATCTCATGAACCATCGCTCGGGCCGCAATGGCACGCCGCTCGACGCGCGCCACACCAACCTGGCGCTCGAAGCCCGCAAGGCGGGTTACGATCCGGCGCTGTTCGGCTACACCGACACGACGCCCGATCCGCGCGGCAAGCACCCCAACGATCCGGCGCTCACGGCCTATGACGAGGGGGTGCTGCCGGGCTTCATCACACCGATGCACCTGCCCGAAGACATGGGCGCCTGGGTCTCTGACCTGCTTGCCAAGGGCTACGACTTCGCGGGGCGGGAGGACGTGTTCCGGCCCAAGCGCAATTTCCGGAAGCCCGACGACCGTGGCTTCCGGTTCATCCCTACCGAGTTTCCGGCCAGCGACGATGAAACGACGTTCCTGACGGACTTCTTTCTCAAGTGGCTGCTGGTGCGCGAGACCAAGCCCTGGTTCGCGCACCTCGTCTTCTTCAGGCCGCATCCGCCGTTCATCGCGCCGGAACCCTACAACGACGCGGTGCATCCCAGAGACGTGGCGATGCCCTACCGCGCGGCGACGTCCGAAGAGGAGGGCGCCCAGCATCCGCTGCTGAAGTTCGCCATCGACAAACTACGCCGGCCGGGCGAGTTCGACGAACTCAGCCCGCTCGACATCGTTACGACCGACGATCTCGAAATCCGCCAGATGCGCGCCACCTATTACGGGCTCGTCAACGAGGTCGACGACCAGGTCGGGCGCATCGTCCAGCACCTCAAGGCCACCGGGCAGTACGACCGGACGCTGATCATCGTCACCTCCGATCACGCCGAGATGCTGGGCGAGCACTATATGTGGAGCAAGGAAATCTACTTCGACCAGTCCTTCCATCTGCCGCTGGTGATCCGCGATCCCCGCCCGGATGGGGCGCGTGGGGTTCGGGTCAAGGAGTTGACGCAGGCGATCGACGTGATGCCGACCATCCTCGACTGGATCGGCCAAGAGGTGCCCCGCACCTGCGACGGCCGCTCGCTGGTGCCGTTCCTCGAGGGCAGAGTGCCCGACGAGTGGCGTGAAATGGTCTATTTCGAGCACGATTTCCGGCAGGTCCGCTCGCAAGAAGTGGAAACGGCGCTCGGCATCAGTTCGGACCAATGCTGCTACGCGGTGATCCGGAGCAAGCGCTGGAAATATGTGCATTTCGCCGCGTTGCCGCCGCTGCTGTTCGACCTCGAGGCCGATCCGCACGAATCGCGCAATCTCGCCGGCGACCCGGCCCTGCGCGACGTGCTGCTCGACTGCGCCCAGCGCATGCTCGACTGGCGGCTGACCGCGCAGGAGCGGACCATGACCAACATGCATGTCGGCAAGGGCGGGCTTTTCGTCCGCCCGTAGTGTCTCCGTCGCTTCGCCGAGAATCGATCAGAGGAACGCGGCGCGGCAGTCTCGCGCGAGAAGACGCGGAGTGGCGTCTGGGCTAGACAACCTGGCCGAAGCCGATGCGCAGCGCCTTCTGCCGCGCCAGGTCCAGGGCCTCGCTTGGCACCGCCCGGCTCGGCCGCCAGATGATGTCCCGCAGCCGCTCGATCGGCAGTTTCGGCTGGCGATGCTCATCGCAAAGGCCGTTGGTTTCCTGCAGCGTGTCGGTCAGCTGGGTGTAGCAGAAGCCGGCAAGGTCCGTGCTTTCGTGGATGGCGTCGAACAGCTGCGCCATCATGGCGAGATACTCCTCGTCGCTCTCCGCCGTGGCGTAGCCGAACCAAGCCTCGCCGGACTTCGGATGGCGGGAGAGGCCGCCGAATTCGGTAAGCATCACGGGCTGGCCGCGTTGATCGGCGGGGTTCAGCAACAGTCGCTTTCGCGTCGGCCGCATCTCCTTGAGGGTAAGCGCGATGGCGTCCGCGGTGCCGTAGCGCGAATCGAGTTGCTCGCGGAACTGCGTGTAGTCGTGGATACTCCAGATATCCGAGATCGTGTGTTCCCAGCCGTCATTGGAGATCACCGGGCGGGTTGGATCGATCGCTTTGGTGAGATGGTAGAGCGACGTTGCAAAATCCTTCTGATCCTTGCGCTGCGCGATGTCGGAGACGCCCCAGCTTTCGTTGATCGGAACCCAGGTGACGATGCTGGGGTGGCTGCGGTCGCGCCTGACCGCATCCAGCCACTCGCGCGTCTGCCGTTCGACCAGGAGCGGATTGTACTGGTAGGCGTTGGCCATTTCGCCCCACACCATCAGGCCCAGATGGTCGGCCCAATAGAGGAACCGCGGGTCTTCGACCTTTTGGTGGATGCGCACCGCGTTGAAGCCGAGCGAGCGGATCAGCTCGACCTCCTCTTTGAGCGCCTCGGGGCTCGGGGCCGCCAGATGCGATTGCGGCCAATAGCCCTGTTCCAGGACCGAGCGGACGAACACCGGTCGGTCGTTGAGGAGGAAGCGGCCATTGGCGATGCCGACGCTGCGCAGGCCGAAATAGCTCTCGACGCTGTCGACCGGCCGGGTGTCGGCGTCGCGCAGCGTGGCGCTGACGGAAATGAGATGGGGATTGTCCGGTGTCCAATAGAGATCGTCGCGGTGGACGCCGTTCTGCGCCGCGGGGATAGCGACGATGGTCTCCAGTGCGATGCCGTCCACCCAGACGCTTTGCGCCGCGAGCGTCTGGGCGCCCATGCTCAGCCGCAGCTCGAGGAAGCCGCGATGGCCCCGGTTGAATGCCGCCTCGACCTTGACTGTGGAGGTCGCGAGATCGGGGGTGAGCTGGAGATCGGCGATATAGGTATCGGGGACCGGCTCGAGCCAGACCGCCTGCCAGATGCCGGACGTGCGGTTGTACCAGATGACATGGGGCGTTTCCTGCCAGTCCTGCTTGCCGCGCGGCTGCATCACGTCGGTCGGCTGGTCCTCGGCGCGGACCACGACAATCTGCTCGCCGTCCGGCCTCAGGCTGGCCGTGATGTCGGCAGAAAAAGGCGTGTGGCCACCCTCATGGGTGGCGACCAAATCGCCATTGACCCAGACGCGTGCGCGATAGTCTACCGCGCCGAAATGGAGGATGAGCCGCTGGCCGGCGGTGCGTGTAGCGCCAAAACTGCGCCGGTACCACAACACCGGATGAAAGCCGGTGTCCCCGATGCCCGAGAGGTGCGATTCCGGGGGGAACGGCACGATGATCTCCCGGTCGAATCGGCCCGGGTCGTCCTGCCAGCGCTCGTCAGCCCCGGTGTCGGCATCGTCGTAGGCAAATTGCCAGGTGCCGTTGAGGTCGATCCATTGCGCCCGCGTCAGCCGCGGCCGCGGATGCAGGGTTCCATCGCCTGTGATCATCGTACGCTCCGTCTTCTGCGCTGGCCGCTGTTCGCCCAGCGTCCCGTGGCCGAACCGGCCGACCGGCCGATACCGGCGGGGTTACCATACGGTCCGGCTGGCGCCCGGCAAAGACCGAGGCTCCCCGAGTATGGCAGCGGCGCGCTGTCAGGCCAGTTTCAGCCGGATCATGCTGTAGGAATAGGGCGCGAGCCGCAGCGTCAGCCTGTTGCCGGCAACCTTGGCCCCCTTGCCCTTCTTCGGCGTCACCGCATTGGGGTTGGCGAGCGTGTTGGCCGCCTGGAGATTGTCGTGGGTCATCACCTGGTGGTCGATGATTGCGGCCTCGCCGAACCCTTCGAGGCTGACCGAGGTTTCGAGCGTCTCGGTGCCGTGCCGGTTGACCGCAAAGAAGGTCAACGTGCCGCCAGCCTCGTCGTGGACGCCCGAGATGTCGAGATAGGGCACGTCGGCGGCAACATCGGCATCGTAGCTGGGACTGGTCACATCCAGCTGCAACGCCGTTCCACGGCCGAAGATCGAGGCGAAATAGTACGGGTAGTAGATGGTCTGCCGCCAAGCCGCGCCACCTGGCTCGGTCATGATCGGCGCGATGACGTTCACCAACTGCGCGATACAGGCGATCTTGACCACATCGGAGCGGCGGATGAAGGTGTTGATGATGCAGCCGACCTGCAGCACATCCTCGAAATTGTAGATGTCCTCGAGCAGCCGCGGCGCGTGCGGCCAGCCGCCATTGCCGTCGAGCACGGCCCGGTCGGCGGCGTTGGAATGGTACCACACGTTCCATTCGTCGAACGAGATGGAGACCTTCCGCTTGCTTCGTTTCTTGGCTTTGACGTAGTCGATCGTCGAGCTGACGGTCGCGATGTAGCTGTCGAGCTTGTGGTTGAGCGCGAGGTAGTTGGCGGTGTTTTTCGCGCGATTGGCGAAGTACATATGCAACGAGATGTGGTCGACCGACTCGTAGGTGTGCTCAAGCACGACGCGCTCCCATTCGGGATAGGTCGCCATATCGGCATTGGACGAACCGCAGACGATCAGTTCGAGCGATTTGTCGAAGGCGCGCAGAGTCTTGGCGGTCTCCGAAGCGAGCCGGCCGTATTCGTCGGCCGTCTTGTGCCCGACCTGCCAGGGCCCGTCCATCTCATTGCCAAGGCACCAGTGCTTGACGTCGAATGGGGCGGCCCGGCCGTTCTTCTTGCGCAGATCTCCCCAGTAGCTGCCGGTCGGGCCGTTGACATATTCGACGAAGTTGCGCGCCTCATCGAGACCGCGTGAGCCCAGATTGATGGCGAGCATCATCTTGGTGCCGACGGCGTCGCACCAGTCGGAGAATTCGTGCACGCCCACGGCATTCGAATCCGAGGTGTGCCAGGCCAGATCCAGCCGCGTCGGGCGCGTCTCGCGCGGGCCGATCCCGTCTTCCCAATTGTATGCCGAGACGAAATTGCCGCCGGGGTAGCGGACCAGCGGGATATTGAGATCGCGCACCAGCTTCGCCACGTCGCCACGCATGCCGTGCTTGTCGGCCGTCTTGTGTCCCGGCTCGTAAATGCCGGTGTAGATGGCCCGGCCGAGGTGCTCCAGAAACGCGCCATAGACCCGATCGTCGATCGCCGAAATGCAGAAGTCGCGGTGCGCGATGACGCTGGCACGCATAGTCACTCTCCCTACTGAAACCCGATTGTTGGATTTGTATCGGGTAATTCGGACTATTGGAGCCGAACTCCCGGGCGTCCGTCAAGCGACTTTCTCATTTTCCCAGCGGACACGCGCCGGGGCGGGGACGGGTCGAATTAGGTCAGCAAACTTGCCTCACCAAGGGGTAGCTCTGCTGCATCAATCTGCAGCATTCTCAGTCGTTTCACGCAGCTTAAGGCAGGCGCGCCGGGTGTTCTGCAGGATGGCCGGGCCGGTGTTGGTCTTTTCGGGCTCGGTCTTCGTATCAGCGCTTCGGAAGGACAAGCTGACTCCATCAGCCTACTTGATCCAAAAGTCCGGTATTGATCGAGAAAGCTGATGTGCCTATGGTTTCGTTCTGACGCGGTGAGGAGGAGTATCGAACCGTGCTCTGGCGGCAGGCCGCAAAACGCGGCGGCCGGTACGTTCAACATAGGGAGGATACGACGTGATCCGGAATTTCATGAGGGCGGCGCTGCTCAGCACGGCGCTGCTGGGCGCAGCCGGTGGCGCGCTCGCACAAGAAACAGTGGTGTGGTGGGACTTCCTCGGCGGCGGCGATGGTATCCGCATGAAGAAGCTTATCGAAGACTTCAACGCCGAGCACTCCGGCAAGATCGAAATCCAGGCGACGACCCTCGATTGGGGCGTTCCGTTCTACACCAAGGTCCAGACTTCGGCCGCGGTCGGCGAAGGTCCGGATGTGATGACCTACCATGCGTCACGTCTGCCGCTTGGCGTCAGCCAGGGCAGCATCGCGGAAATCACGCCCGACGATTGGGCGGCGATGGGTCTGAGCAAGGACACGTTCGCCGAGGCGACCTGGGACGCGGTAAACGTCGACGGTAAGGTCTACGCCGTGCCGTTCGATACCCACCCGATCGTGCTCTACTACAACAAGGACAAACTCGACGCAGCCGGGCTGATCGGCGCCGACGGCCTGCCCGCCGGCCTTGACGGCATCGACAACTTCAAGGCTGCCATGAAGAAGCTCCAGGATGGCGGAACCAAATGGGGCATTTCCCAGGTGACGGCAGACGGTAGCTTCGCCTTCCGCACGATCTACTCCTACCTGTGTCAGCAGGACGGCTCGATCGGCATTGATGGCGCCTGGCTCGCCGACGACAATCAGGACAAGCTCGCCAAGGCCGTGCAGGTGATCGCCGACTGGGTGAAGGAGGGGTACAACCCGTCCTACACGGACTATCCGTCGACCGTCGCGCTGTTCACCTCGGGCGAGTCCGCCTTCATGATCAACGGCGTTTGGGAAGTCCCGACGATGGCGGACCTTCAGGCGCAGGGAAAGCTGTTCAACTGGGGTGCGATCGAACTGCCCGTGATGTTCAACCATCCGTGCACCTACGAAGACTCGCATGCCTTCGCCATCCCGGCCAATGCGGGCAAAACGCCCACGCCGGAGAAGCATGCAGCCGTACTCGAAGTCATCAAGTGGATGTCCGACCACTCGCTCTTCTGGGCGACGGCTGGCCACATCCCGGCCAACAAGGCGGTGACAGAGACTGCCGAGTACAAGGCGATGCAGCCCCAGGCCAGCTATGCCAAGCTGACCGCCAATGGCGTGTTCGACCCGAAGTCCAAGAATGCCGGCGTGGCTTCGCCGCTGTTCGACGCCGCCGGCAACGCCTTCACCGCGGCGATCAACAATGAGGTGGATGCTCCCACCGCCGTGGCCGAAATGAAGGCCGCGCTTGACGGACTGCAGTAGCAGTCATCTCCTTGACCTCCGGCCGGCCTGGCCGGCCGGAGTGTCTCTGGGTGGGGTAGAAGCCAGATGCTGAAGAGTAGACGCAACGAAATGCTGGTCGCGGCGGTTTTGGTCGCGCCTTTCGTCTTCATCTACGGATGGATGTTCGTTTATCCGACGCTGCAGATGGTGCAGCTCAGCTTCACCAATGCGCCGCTGATCGGCCCCGGCAAGTGGATCGGGCTGGACAACTACAAGCGGCTCTTTGGTGATCGCGTATTCGGGACGGCAGTGTGGAATACGACCTATTTCGTGCTTCTGACGGTCATCCCGGGAACGGCCGTGGCACTCGGCATTGCGCTTATGGTCAGTCGCCTCAACGGATGGTTCCAGAGTCTCATTCTATCGGCGTTCTTCCTGCCCTTCGTGCTGCCAATCACCGTGGTCTATCTGATCTGGGACTGGCTCCTGAACCTGCAGTTCGGCATTGCACAGTACATTATCGGGCCGATCATGGGTAAGCCGATGAACGTGTGGCGCACTATCCCGTGGTTTATGCCGGGCGTCGCGATCATCACCATCTGGTGGACCAATGGATTCTCGATCCTGCTGTTTCTTGCTGGTCTTCGGAACATCCCCAAGGAGCTCTACGAAGCGGCGGCGCTCGATGGGGCGACCCGCTGGCAGGTCTTCACCCGCATCACCTGGCCGCTGATCTGGCCGGTAACGGTGCTCTGCCTCACCATCCAGCTCATCCTGCAGCTCAAGATCTTCGATCAGGTCTATCTGTTCTCGCTGGGCGGCCGAACCGCCGCCACCATGGTGATGGTGCAGTACATCTTCGAGCAGGCGTTCCAGAAAAACTCGGGCGGCTATGCCGCGACCGTCGCCGTGGCCCTCTTCGTCATCGTGATCGCCTTCTCCGTCTTTCAGTATCAGGTGCTTCGCATCAGGGGTGCACGATGACCGCAATGGCCGACACCTCCCTGACATCCGTCGAGAGAAAGCGCAGCCGCCCTCTCAATATCGGCGCCATCCTCCTCGGCGCGCTCACCGTCATCTGCGCCGCAATCTGGTTCTTTCCGGTGTTCTGGGCGCTCAGCACCAGCCTCAAGACCGACGACGAGGCCGTGCGCCGCGGCATCGGCCTCCTGCCGGAGGCGCCGACGCTCGACGGGTATCTCTACGTGATCCGCAACTCGGACCTGCCGTTCTGGTACCTCAACTCGACCATCACCTCGGTCGCCGTCACCGTGATTGCGGTGTTCATGGCGGCCTGCGCCGGCTACGCCATTTCGCAGCTGCGCTTCCCCGGCCGGACCTTGCTCTGGTGGACGATCCTCGCCAGCTTCATGGTGCCGGTACAGGCCCTCATCGTGAACCACTTCATCATCATGGCCAGCGTCAAGCTGCTCAACACGCATCTGGGCATCATCCTGCCGATGCTGATCACGCCCGTGACGGTGATCGTCTACAAGCAGTTCTTCGACTCCCTGCCGCGCGAGTTCCGCGAGGCCGCGGTGATGGACGGCGCCAACGAGTTCCAACTGCTGTTCCGGGTCTTTCTGCCGATGAACTGGGGCATCACCACCGCCCTTGCCATCATCACCTTCATCGGCGCCTGGAACTCGTTCCTCTGGCCGTTCCTCGCGGCGCAGAACGAAAAAATGATGACCGTGACGGTCGGCATCACCGCCGTGCAGGACACGTTCGGTGTCGCCTATGCCCGCCTGATGGCGGGCGCGGTCCTGGCTGGGCTGCCGGTGGCGCTCGCCTACATCATCTTCCAGCGCCGCGTGACACAGGCGATCACACTGTCCGCAGGTATCAAAGGTTAGGGCCAGAGCATGCCGCACGTCGAACTCAAGAACGTCACCAAGCGCTATGGCAACGTCGAGGTCATCAATGGCTTGTCCCTGGCGGTCGAGGAAGGCTCATTCACTGCGCTCCTCGGTCCCTCCGGCTGCGGCAAGTCCACGCTGCTCAGGATGATCGCGGGCCTCGAGGAGATCACGCAGGGCCAGTGCTTCATCGCCGGCACGGAAGTCACGGACGTGCCTCCGGCCCAGCGCGGCGCTGCGATGGTGTTCCAGAACTATGCGCTCTATCCGCATCTGACGGTCCGGCAGAACATCGCGTTTTCGCTCTCAATCGCGGGAGCGTCGCGCGAGGTGCAGAACAAGCGCGTGGGTGAAGTCGCCCGCATGCTGCGACTGGACGAGTTGCTCGACCGCCGGCCGGCGCAGCTCTCCGGTGGCCAGCGCCAGCGCGTCGCTATCGGCCGCGCCCTGGTCCGGGAGCCCAAAGTGTTCCTGTTCGACGAGCCGCTCAGCAACCTCGACGCGATGCTGCGCGTGCAGATGCGGCTCGAGCTCGCAAAGCTACACCAGAGCCTCAAGACCACGATGATCTATGTGACGCACGACCAGGTCGAGGCGATGACGCTGGCCGACCGTATCGTGGTCCTCGACAAGGGGATCATCTCGCAGGTCGGCACGCCGCTGGAACTCTACAACAAGCCAGCCAACAAATTCGTCGCCGCCTTCATCGGCTCACCGGCCATGAACTTCTTCAAGGCGGAGATCGCCGGTCGCGATGGCGAGGCCTATTCGCTCAATCTCCCGGGCGGCCGCACGGCAAAGATCGTCTCGCGCGGCGGCACGGTGCCGGCCGCCGCGAGTGTCGATGTCGGCGTCCGTCCGGAGCATCTGAAGCTCGGTCCGGCGGGCGCGGCGAACTCGCATTTCGATGGCAAGGTGAGCATCGTCGAGCAGCTGGGCAATTCGACGCTGCTCTATGTCGATACGCCGGCGGGCCAGCTGATCGTCGAAGGCGAAGGCAACCTCAAGATCGCGGTCGGTGACACGGTCGGCCTCTCGCTCGACCCCGCCGCATCGCATTTGTTCGGCACCGACGAGAAGGTGATCTGAGGCTTACGCCGCGGTGTGAATCCTCAGGATGATGTCCTGGTCGTAGTTGCCGAAGCCACGGCCGAAGATGTTGATGCCGCCGGGGTTCTTGGCGTTTTCCTTGACGCCGATCCTGAGCCGGATCGATCGGTGGTTGGGAATGTCGAGGTCCTTCAGCGAGACCGGCGAGATCTTGACGCCGTCGACGAAGGTGCCGTCGCGCGCAATTCGCCATGTCTTGAGCATGCCGTATTGGCTGCCGCGCAGCGACCACCAGTCGGGCGTGTAGACGCCCCGCTGATCGCCGAAATCTCCCGGGCTGGTCCAGGTGCCGACGTCCTTGTGGTTGACCGCAACCGAAATGTCAGACGGCCAGTCCGTCGCAGTTCCGGGTACCTCGGAAGAAAGCTCGATCGAGAACTCCAGGGCTTCGATCCCGGTCTTCGAAAGCCGCGCATTGTTGGGGAATTGATATTCGACGAAGCCGCGTGTGAACCACATCAGGCCGGCGCGCATCCGGCCCGGATCGAGGAATGTGTCGGGCACATCGAGCAGTCCGATGATGCCCTCGACGGAGCACAGTCCGCAGGGTGCGCTGACCTCGCAGCTGGTATAGAGCCCGACCGGCATGGCGACTTCGATGATGTCGGGGCGGGTCGCCGCGACATCCTCCTTGAACATCACCAGCACCTCGTCATAGACGGCGCGGCAGATTTTCTGGTTGCCCTTGCGCGCCTTTTGCGTCTCGGTGCGGATCAGGCCCGCCACCTCGAGAATCTGCAGGTTCGAGGACACCGTCGATTGCGGCAGATCGAGCAACTCGGCCATGTCGTTGACATTGAGCCCGCCGCGCAGATGCAGCGCCTTCAGCATCTTGACCCGCACCGGCGAGGCGAGACCGCGCAGCACGTCCGGCCGTTCCTCTGGATCGACCACTAAGAAGTTCCGGCTCATGGGGGCTCGACGGCTGGGTGCGATGATTGCAGAAGCGATGATTTATATCAGCGTTCCGGGTTTGGGCAACGCCCGGACCGCGCGGGAAGGTGCTTTGCCAGGCCGGATTAACCGCGACGGCAGGCAGTCGGAAGCGATTGACTTGGGTCATCGCGCAAGGAGAATGGCGCTCGCCAGCCCAGGGTCAAGAATCATCGATGTCCGACTTGCCGTCCCGTGCCCGCCTGCGCCGGCCGCGCGCCACCGGCGCCGCCCCGTCCCATGTGGACCTCGCGGCCGTGGTGGTGTCGGCGACGGCCGAGCAGCCGCAGGTTCTGGTGCTGGAGCGCAGGGGCGAGGACGATTCGCTGCCCTCCGGGCCGCTGGCCTCCGATCATCGGACGCTCGAGGCGGGACTGCGCGCCTGGGTGGAACGGCAGACGACGCTGCGCCTGGGCTATGTCGAACAGCTCTACACCTTCGGCGACATCGGCCGCCTCGACCCGGCGGCGGCGGCGACCGGCCACGACCTGTCGATCGCCTATCTCGCACTTGTGCATGAGGCGAGACCGGCGGCCCAACTGGCTGCGTCCTGGCGCGATTGGTACGCCTGCTTTCCGTGGGAGGATTGGCGCGGGGGCCGGCCGCCGATCATGGATCGAATCGAAGCCCGGTTGCGCCACTGGCTTGCCCGGTCCGCGAAGGCGGCGCGCGAGGGCCGGATGGAGCGGATCGAGCTGGCCTTCGGGTTCGAGGCTGGCGGCTGGAACGACGAGCGCGCGCTTGAGCGCTATGAACTGCTCTATGAGGCGGGCCTCGTCGCCGAGGCGACGCGGCAAACGGCAGGCAAAGTCGCCGCCTCGCACATGGTCGGCGGCCGGCCCATGGGCCTCGACCACCGGCGCATCCTGGCGACCGCCATCTCGCGCTTGCGGGGCAAGATCAAGTATCGACCGGTGATCTTCGAGCTCATGCCGGACGCCTTCACCCTGCTCGATCTGCAAAGAACGGTGGAAGCCTTGTCCGGGGTCACTCTGCACAAGCAGAATTTCCGCCGCCTCGTCGAGAACGAAGGCCTGGTCGAGGAAACGGGGGAGATGTCGGAAGCGACCGGCGGCCGGCCGGCGCGGCTGGTCAGGTTCCGCCGCGAGGTTCTGCGCGAGCGACCGGCAGCCGGCGTGCGGCTGCCCGGCACCAGGCGAACCGTACCGCGCTAGCCGAAATCGCCCTTGACCACTTATGCTCAGTTGCAGCATAAGGTGTGGCCGGCTAATGCTCAGTGTGAGCATTGCACGTGTCCGCCCGTCGCCCAGGGAGATGGTCAATGCTGTTGCCAGAGCTGTACGCCCGCGTTCAGCATCACGTGCTGCCGTTCGAATGGCCGGCCCACGCCACCGATATCGCCGAGATTGCCCGGCTGAAGCGGGAGCGCAACGCCGTCGTGCTGGCGCACAACTACCAGGCGCCGGAGATCTTCCACACGGTCGCCGACATCGTCGGCGACAGCCTGGCGCTGGCGCGCGAAGCCGCCGCGACCGATGCCGATGTGATCGTGCTCGCGGGGGTCCATTTCATGGCCGAGACCGCCAAGCTCCTCAATCCGGACAAGACAATCCTCGTCCCCGACGCAGCGGCCGGCTGCTCGCTCGCCGACTCGATCACCGCTGCCGGTGTGCGCCTCTTGCGCGAGCGCTATCCGGGCGTCCCGGTCGTCACCTACGTCAACACCTCGGCGGCCGTCAAAGCGGAATCCGACATCTGTTGTACCTCGGGAAACGCCGTGAGCGTCATCCGCTCGCTCGGCGCCGAGCGGGTCCTGATGCTGCCCGACGAATACCTGGCGCAGAATACCGCCAGACTCGTCCCCGAGGTCGAGATCATCGCCTGGAAGGGCCATTGCGAGGTACATGAGCGCTTCACGCCTGCCGATATCCGCGAGATGCGCGATGCCTATCCGGGTCTGGTCGTGCTCGCCCATCCCGAGTGTCCGCCCGAGGTGGTGGCGGAGGCCGATTTTGCCGGCTCGACCGCCGCCATGTCGGACTATGTGACCAACCACGGGCCGGCGAAGGTGGCGCTCGTCACCGAATGTTCGATGAGCGATAACGTCGCCATCGATCATCCGGACATCGAGTTCATCCGACCCTGCAACCTCTGCCCGCATATGCGGCGGATCACCCTCGCCAACATCCGCCAAGCCCTCGAGACCGATATGCATCGCGTCACCATCGACCCGGCGCTCGCCGGGCCCGCCCGGCTGGCCGTCGAGCGCATGCTCGCAGTGCGGTGAGGCCGGGCATGGCCGGCACCGGCGACCGCATCGTCATCGTCGGCGGCGGCATTGCCGGCCTCGCGACGGCGCTCCACCTCGCGCCGATGCCGGTAACCCTGATCGCAGGCGGCGGCCTCGGCGGCGAATGCTCGACCCGCCTGGCGCAAGGCGGCGTGGCGGCGGCGATGGGGCCGGACGATTCGGCTGCTTTGCACGCGGCAGACACCCTCGAGGCGGCGGCCGGTCTCGGCGACGCAGCGGTCGCCGAGCGCGTCACCCGGGCGGCCCCGATCGCCATCGACTGGCTGATCCGGCTCGGCGTGCAATTTGACCGCGACGCCGCTGGCGCCGCGCTCGTCCTCGGCCTCGAGGCCGCGCATGGCCGGCGCCGCATCCTGCACGCCGGCGGTGACCGGACGGGGCAGAGAATTCTCGACACCCTGGTTGACGCCGTTCGTGCGGCGCCCTCGATTTCGGTGCTGGAGAACGTCTGGGCCGACAGCCTTGCCCTGGGGACCAGCGGCGAGGTCGTCGGTGTTCACCTTCGGCAGGCCGAAGTCGCTTTCCACACTGGATCGGTGTTTTATCCGGCGCGCGCCGTGGTCCTTTCGACTGGCGGGATCGGCGGTCTCTATGGCGCGACGACCAACCCATTGGGAAGCACCGGTTCGGGGCTGCTGCTGGCCGCACGGGCAGGGGCTGTGCTGCGCGATCTCGAGTTCGTGCAGTTCCATCCGACTGCGATTTCCGTGGGGCGCGATCCCATGCCGCTCGCCACCGAGGCGCTGCGCGGGGAAGGTGCCTGCCTCATCAATGGCGCCGGAGAGCCGGTGATGGCGGACGTCCCGGGTGCCGACCTTGCGCCGCGCGATATAGTCGCAGCAACGCTTTTCGCCCGGATCGCGCGCGGCGAGGATGTCTTCCTCGAGCTCCCGGAGGACCTCGCCCGCGGTCTGGCGCATCGGTTCCCCGGCGTCGCGGCGCTCTGCGCGGCGAACGGCGTCGATCTTGCCCGACGGCGCATCCCGGTCCGGCCGGCGGCGCACTACCACATGGGCGGTGTCAGGGTGGCCGGCAATGGACGCACCTCGGTCGCGGGTCTGTGGGCCTGCGGCGAGGTGGCATCGACGGGCCTGCATGGCGCCAATCGGCTCGCCAGCAACTCGCTCGTCGAGGCTCTCGTCTATGCGCGTTGGATTGCTGAAGACCTGCAGTCGGCCGCGGCCGGATCGAAGCCGCCCAAGGTGGTCCCGCCGTCTCACCGCGGGGGCGCGACGGGGCACGCTGCGCCGTGGCTGCGCGCGCTGATGGATCGCTGCGTCGGCGTCGCGCGGGACGACGCCGGATTGCGCGAGGCCGTGTGCGATCTCGCTTCTGCCGCCTTCGGCCGAGACGGCGATGACCACACGCTCACCGCATTGCTGATCGCCGTCTCTGCTCTCAACCGCCGGGAGAGCCGTGGCGCACACCGGCGTCACCCTCAAACGTCAGCCGAAGGGCGTTCGAGCGAGTGGACACTCGCGGAGGTGCGGGCTCAGGTGCTCGAATTGACGTCCGGCGAGCCAGCACTTCAGGAGGCATCGTGAGCGCACCACCCGTCCTGGGTTTGATCCCGGACCTTCCGGATCTTCTGGTCGAGCCGCAGGTCCGCGCCGCACTGATCGAGGATTTGGGCCGTGCCGGCGACATCACCGGCAATGCCGTTGTTCCCGCCGATGCGCATCTGTGCGGGGTGATCGCTGCCCGTCAGCCGGGGCGTATCGCCGGCATGGCCGCAGCGGCCATGGCCTTCCGGTTGGTCGACCCGGCCATCCGCTTCGAGCCGCTTGCCGCCGACGGCGCCTCGGTCAAGGCAGGGGACGCCGTCGCGCGCGTCGCCGGATCCGCGCGCGCCATCCTCGCGGCCGAGCGGGTGGCGCTCAATTTCCTGTGTCACCTCTCGGGTGTCGCGACGACGACGGCGGCGCTTGTCGCCGCGGCGCGCCCGCATGGTCCCGCCAGGATCGTCTGCACGCGCAAGACGACGCCCGGCCTCCGGCTGCTCGAAAAGCACGCGGTGCTCGCCGGCGGTGGCGCCAATCACCGCTTCGGGCTCGATGATGCGATGCTCATCAAGGACAACCATATTGCGATCGCGGGCGGGGTCGGCGTTGCCCTTAAGCGGGCTCAGGCAGCCGCCGGGCACCTCGTCAGGATCGAAGTCGAGGTCGATACGCTCGAGCAGCTCGACGAGGCCCTCGCGGCCGGAGCCGAGGCAATCCTCCTCGACAATATGGACCTGACGACACTGCGGGAGGCGGTCAGGCGCGCCGGCGGGCGAGCAATCACCGAGGCGTCCGGTCGCATCACGCTCGACACGGTGGGCGCCGTCGCAGCGACTGGCGTCGATCTGATCTCGGTGGGATGGTTGACGCACAGCGCGCCGATCCTGGACCTTGGTCTGGATGTTACAGCGCCGAGATGAATCGCCGCGCGGGGGCTCCGGACCGGCGGCCGGATCGCTATCCGGTCACCCCGCCAGTCCGAGGCGCTCGGCGTCTGAGTTCATGACGCCGATCATGCTTCGGCCTTGAGCTGCTGGCCGACCCAGCGGCCGATCTGCGCGGCGGACATGGCGCCCGACACCCGCCCGAGTTCCTTGCCGTCCTTGAACAGCAGCATCGTCGGAATGCCGCGGATACCGAGGCGCGCGGCGATGGCCTGCTCGGCATCGGAGTTGAGCTTCAGGAAGCGTGCATGTGGTTCGATCGCCGTCGCCGCCTTCTCGTATTCCGGGGCCATGGCCCGGCACGGCCCGCACCACGGCGCCCACACATCCACGACGATCGGTAGCGTGCTCTTCGAAATCTGACGTTCGAAGCTCGCCCCCTCGACGTCGGCTGGTTTGCCCGCAAACAGCGGCGCCCCACAACCTCCACATTTTGCGACGGCGGCGTCGCGCTCGGCGGGGAGCCGGTTGATGGCTCCACAGCCGACGCAGACGACACGGTGTTCGACGTTCATTTTGTTGTCCTTTCCGATTTTCACGATGGCTCGGCGCGCGGGCCGGTCGCGCAGTAGATTCCGTGCAGAGTGACGAGGATCCTGCCGACGTGCTCCGAGGCCAGCCGGTAGCGAATCGACTGGCCGTCCCGCCGGGCCGCCACCAGCCTCAGTGCTCTTAGTCTCGACAGGTGTTGCGACAGCGGCGACTGGGCGAGATCGACCCGCGCCGACAGTTCGCCGACGCTCAACTCCTGGCCCACCAGATGGCACAGGATCAGCAGCCGCTTGGGATTGCTCATTGCGCCGAGAAGTTCGGCGGCATCTCCGGTGCGCGGTTCAAGATCGATCATTTTCATATTGACACATTAGAATATTCGAATATATAAGTCAACCGAGAGGCGAAATCGTCTGGCCCGCCATGGAGAGTCTGTCATGCAAAACGTCGGTACCCCGGATCGCATCATCCGCGCCACTGTCGGAGCAGCGCTTGTCGCCCTTCCGTTCCTTGTCACATTCCCGGTCTGGGCATTCTGGACGTCCCTGGTGGCTGGCGTCGTTTTCATCGCCACCGCCGTGTTCGGTTTCTGCCCCATCTACGCCGCGCTGGGGCTGAGCAGCCGGCGCCGGGCCCGGACCTGACCAGCATCGTTGGAGCATCGAGATGACCGTCACGCCCATTCCGTTCGCGCCTGACCTGTCGGTCAGGCCTCAAATCGTTCCGTTCTTCGACGAAGCGACCAACACCATCAGCTACATCGTCAAGGATCCGGCATCGCGCAGCTGCGCCATCATCGATTCGGTGATGGATTTCGACTATGCGTCCGGTCGCATCAGCTATGCCCATGCCGACGCCATGATCGCCCACATCCGCGAGCACGACTGGACGCTCGAGTGGTTGATCGAGACACATGTTCATGCCGACCACCTGTCGGCCGCGCCCTATATCCAGGGCAAGCTCGGCGGCAAGCTCGGGATCGGCGAGAACATCAGGATCGTGCAGGACACGTTCGGCAAGGTGTTCAACGAAGGCACCGAGTTCCAGCGCGACGGCTCGCAGTTCGACCGGCTGTTCAAGGACGGCGACAGCTACCGCATCGGCACCATGACGGCCCATGCCATGCACACGCCCGGCCACACCCCGGCCTGCATGACGCACGTGGTCGGCGATACTGCCTTCGTCGGCGACACGCTGTTCATGCCCGATGGCGGCTCGGCCCGCGCCGACTTCCCCGGCGGCGACGCCCGCACCCTCTATCGGTCGATCCAGCGGGTTCTCAGTCTTCCCCGCCAGACGCGGCTGTTCATGTGCCACGACTACGGCCCCAACGGCCGCGACATCCAGTGGGAGACCACGGTCGCCGACGAGATCGAGCACAACATCCATGTCGGCAAGGGAACCAGCGAAGACGGCTTCGTCGCCCTGCGCACGGCGCGAGATGCAACCCTCGCCATGCCCAGACTCATCATCCCGTCCCTGCAGGTCAACATGCGGGCCGGACAGCTCCCCCCCACGGACGAGGACGGCAAGACCTTCCTCAAAGTCCCCATCAACGGATTGTGACCATGTGGCCTTTCAACTCAACCAAAGACAAGAAGATGAACTACCGCAGCATCGACCCCAACTTCGCCGTCGCCGGCCAGATCCGGCCGGACCAGATCGAGGCCCTCGCCAGCGCCGGCTTCAAGACCATCGTCTGCGCCCGTCCCGACAATGAGGACCCCGGCCAGCCGACCTTCAGGCTGATCGCGGCCGAAGCCGAGAAGGTCGGCCTCAAGGCCGTCCACATCCCGATCTCCGGCGGCATCACCGACACAGCGCTCAAGAGCATGAAGAAGGCCCTCAAGGACCTGCCCAAGCCGATGTATGGCTATTGCCGCTCCGGCGCCCGGGCCGGCTCGCTGTACTCCACGGCCCTGCGCTCCTGATCCGCGCCGACCGACCACGCCTCCGGGGGCACGATGCTGCTTGAACCGATCCAGTATCTTCTGGGCTCCCTCTCGGGAGTGCTGGTCGGCTTCACGCTCGGGCTCTTCGGCGGCGGCGGCTCGATCCTCGCGGTGCCGCTGATGGTCTATCTGGTGGGCGTGCCGAGCGCCCATCTCGCCATCGGCACCAGCGCCCTCGCGGTGGCGGCCAATGCCGCCACCAACCTCATCACGCATGCTCGAAAGGGCAATGTGCGCTGGCGTTGCGCCGGCATCTACTCGGCCGCCGGCGTCGTAGGCGCCCTTCTCGGCTCGACCCTGGGCAAGGCCCTCGACGGCGAGAAGCTGCTGTTCCTGTTCGCGCTCCTGATGATCGTCGTCGGTGTGATGATGCTGTGGAAGCGCAACATGGAGTCCAATCCCGCCGCCGCCTGCACCATCGAGAACGCCCCCAAAACCATCGGGTTCGGGGCGGCGACCGGGGCCTTCTCGGGCTTTTTCGGCATCGGCGGCGGTTTCCTCATCGTCCCCGGCCTCATCGCCGCGACGGGCATGCCGATCCTCGCCGCGATCGGCTCGTCGCTGGTGGCAGTCACCGCTTTCGGCGTCACCACAGCGCTCAACTATGCCTGGTCGGGGCTCGTTGATTGGCCGCTTGCGGCGGTGTTTGTCGCCGGCGGCGGGCTGGGCGGCATCGGCGGGGCGCTTGTCGCCGGGCGGATGGCGTCCCGCCGCGGCCTGCTCAACTCGGCCTTTGCGGCGATGATCTTCGCCGTCGCCATCTACATGGCCTCAAAATCCGCGTCGGCATTCTGACCCGATCGCCGGCCATCGACACGATCGCCGCCTTCCCGATTGCCAAGCGCGACAATCTCCGGTAACGTTCCCGGCTATCGGCGGCGGGAGGGGAGAGGCCGTCGCGGGAGGGGAGAGTGCGGGGACACCGCCGGCAGACGATCATTGATGTGGCACGGCAGGCGGGTGTTTCCAAAAGCACCGCCGCGCGGGCCTTGTCGGATGCGCCCGAAATCAGCGCCGACACCCGCGGCAAGGTGCTGAGGGCGGCGCGGCTGCTCGGCTACGAACGCAACCATCTGGCGGTGGGCATGCGCTCGGGGCGCTCGGGCATGCTCGGGCTGGTCATCCCCGATATCGCCAATCCGTTCTGGGCCGAAGTCGCCCGCGGTGCGCAGGATCGCGCCGCCGAGGCCGGCTCGTCGCTCCTGGTGTTCTCCTCGGACTGGGACCATGGGCGCGAGGCGCGGCATCTGCAGGCGCTGCGCCAGGCGCGGGTCGATGGCGTGATCATCAACCCGGTCGCCGATTCGTTCGACGATCTCGATCGCTTCGGTCTGCCCTTCGTCCTGATCGGCTCGAGCGCCGAGCGCTTCCCCGATACCTCGAGCGTCGGCTCGGACATCACGCAGGCGGTGCGGCTCGGGCTGGATCACCTGATTTCCAAGGGACATCGGCGACCCTGGCTGATGCTCGGGCCGCGCTGGCGCATCGCCCAGGCGCGCTTCCTGCGCGCCGTGCACGACCATTGCGTCGAGCGCGACGTCGATCCCGCGACGCTGCCCACCGAGGACGGCGAATATACCGTGGCCGGCGGACACGCCGCCATGCATCGCATCCTCGCGGCGGACCGGAGCGCGCATGTCACTGTGTTCGCGGCCAACGATTTGATGGCGCTCGGCGCCGGCATGGCGGCACGCGAGACCGGCCGCACTTGTCCAGAACACGTTTCCATCCTCGGCTTTGACGGCATCCCCGCCGGGGCCTTCGCGTGGCCCGGCCTGACGACGATCGAAAAGCCGGCGCGAGCACTCGGCCGCCGCGCGGTCGAGTCTCTCGTCGACGAGATAGCGGGTCGCGCCGATCACGGCAGAATCTACCTCCCCTGCCGCCTGATCGAGCGCGGCTCGCTAGCAGACCTGACGCGCGCCGAGGCGCCGCGCATCCCGGCGACGGCGCCCTAGCCATGAACCTCTCCCACGTCATCGCCGGTCACAAAAGTCCCGGGAACGTTCCCGGAAATCCCGAGCCGTCCCGGGCCGTGCGCCTGTCGCTCGGCTGGCGCGCCTGGTGGCCGTACTATGTGATGATCGCGCCGGGCCTGCTGTTCATCCTCATCTGGGACTACATCCCGATGTACGAAGCCAGGATGGCCTTCGAGCAGGTCCGCATCATCCCGCCCAACATCTGGGTCGGGCTGAAGCAGTTCCAGACCCTGTTCGCCTCGCCGGTGTTCTACGCGGTGATCCTCAACACCCTCATCATCTCGGGGATGAAGCTGCTCTTCGTCTTCCCGGTGCCGATACTCGTGGCGCTGATGCTCAACGAGGTCCGCGGCGGGCCGCTCAGAAAGACCATCCAGTCGGCGATCTACCTGCCGCACTTCCTGAGCTGGGTGGTGATCTCCGGCCTCTTCATCGCGCTGCTGTCGCCGAGCGACGGCGCCGTCAACGATCTGCTGAAGCTGTTCGGCATGCAGCCGGTCGGCTTCATGACCAACACCGGCGCCATCCGCTGGGTGCTGGTGATCTCGGAGATGTGGCGCTCGGCGGGCTGGGACAGCCTGCTCTATCTTGCGGCGATCATCGCCATCGACCCGCAACTCTATGACGCGGCCGAAGTGGACGGCGCCAATCGCTGGCAGAAGATCGTCTACATCACGCTGCCGGGCATCGCGCCGACCATCGCGACGCTCTTCATCCTCAATATGGGCATGTTCCTGAGCGCCGGGCTCGATCAGGTGTTCAACATGACCAACGACGTCAACCGTTCGACCATCGACATCATCGACACCTATGTCTACCGCATCGGGCTGCAGACCGGCGAATATGCGCTCGGTACCGCCGCCGGGCTGTTCAAGGGCGTCATCGGCTTCGTCCTCATCATCCTCACCCATCTGGTGAGCAAGCGCCTGACCGGGCGAGGGGTGTGGTGATGAGGGGGCGGAACTCCCATCTTTCGGCCGTCATGGCCGGGCCTGACCCGGCCACCCACACGCGCCGTCGAAGTGTCACAGGCTCTGCTGGGTCCCCGGGTCTTCGCCCGGGGATGACGAATGAGAGTGCAGTAGCCCTGGCCCTGGTTTCCCGCTTCCGCGGCAATCACATGGTGGGGGTATCTGATCCTACTCAAGGGTATGGTGATGGCTGAGATCGCCACTACCGAGACCCCTCACCCGGCTGCTGCGCAGCCACCCTCTCCCCTGCGCGGCGAGGGGACGAGTGTCCGCGCCGCTATCGGCCGTTCGCCGCTCGAGCGGATCGAATATGCGATCATCGTCTCGACGCTGCTCCTGATGGTGGTGGTCACCGTGCAGCCGCTCATCAACCTCCTGGCGATCTCGCTGTCGGACAACAGCAAGGTGGCCGGCATGTCGGGCCTGGCGATCGTTCCGTCGGGATTCTCGGTCGACGTGTGGAACGTCCTCATCCATCACCCGAGCGTCCTGCGTGGGCTGCTGAACGCGCTGCTGATCACCGGCGGCGGCACGCTGATCAATGTCGGGTTGACCACGCTGATGGCCTGGGGGCTGTCGCGCCCGGGCCTGCCGGGGCGCCGGATCATCTACGTCATCGTGCTGATCACCATCGTGTTCGAGCCGGGCATGATCCCCGAATACTTCTTCAACAAGCACTTCGGCCTGCTCGACAGCTACTGGTCGGTGATCATGTATAAGGCGGTCAACGCCTGGTACCTCATCATCCTCGTGCGCTTCTTCGAGGAGATTCCCGAGGATTTGATCGAGGCGGCGCGCATCGACGGCGCCAACCCGTTCCAGATCTTTTATCGCATCGTGCTGCCGCTGGCCAAACCGGCGATCGCCACCATAGCGCTGTTCTATATCGTCTTTCACTGGAACGACTTCTTCCATCCGCTGCTCTATCTCAACGACCAGAACAAATGGCCGCTGCAGCTGGTGCTCAGGCAGTTCGTGGTGGAAGGCGACAAGCTCTCGATCGTCGGCCTCGAAGACATGGGCAAATACACCAATGCCAGCCAGATCAATCTGCGCGCCTTCAAGGCCGGGATGATCCTGCTGACCATCGCCCCCATCCTGCTGATCTACCCCTTGATCCTGCGGTATTTCACCAAGGGCACGATGACGGGAGCACTCAAGGGATGAGTGACTTCCATGAGCTTTCGGCGAATGCCGCAAGGCCCCCTCACCCGGAGGGCTGCGCCCTCCGACCTCTCCCCCAAAGGGAGAGGTGGTGCGTGGGCGCGATCTTGCCCCATCCAACCTCTCCCTTTGGGGGAGAGGTCGCCGCGCAACGGCGGGTGAGGGGGCCTTGGCCGCTCGCGTTCAGTTCACAACGACACCACAACGATAAGCACAACGGAGGAGAATCCATGCTTACCAAGAGACTGCTGATGGCGGGCACTGCGCTCGTCACGACCCTGATGCTCGCTGGAACGGCGTTCGCCGATCCGGTGGTCATCCGCATCGTCGCCGGCGATCTGCAGCCGGACGATCCGGCGAGCGAACGCTACATCAAGGAGATCGAGGATGGCGTCAAAGCCATGGACGGCACGGAGGTCGACATCCAGATGACCCCGATCGCCGGTTCCGGCTATGCCGACAAGCTCGGCGCCATGCTGCTGGGCGGCGACATCCCCGACCTGATCTACTTCCAGGGCGGCGACCAGAAGATGGTGGAGCAAGGCATTCTGGTGGATCTCAATCCACTGATCGCCAACACCACCAGCCTCAAGAACGAGCTCTACGGCCACAACGTCGAGCGCATGAAGAACTACCCGTACCTGGTTTACGATTTCCCGCCGCGCGCGCCGCAGCCGGTGATCCGCGCCGACTGGCTGGAAAAACTCGGCATGGCGCCGCCACAGACGGTCGATGAGTACACCGCCCTGTTCCAGGCCATTCACGACGCCGATCTCGACGGCGACGGGACGCCCGGCAACACCTTCGGCCTCACCGCCTATGTCAACACCAACGAACTCGACGACATCTTCAACCAGGCGTTCGGCGTCACCGGCACCTGGATGAAGGACGTCGACGGGCAGTGGATCGCCGGTCGCGTCTCCAGTGCCGAAAAGGCCAAGCTCGCCTACTACGCCGACCTCGCCAAGAAGGGCCTGTTCGACAAGGAATACGTGACCAACAAGTTCGACGTGAAGGAAGACAAGTTCTACACCGGCAAAGCCGGCGTGATCTTCGGCTCGTCGGCCGAGACGGTCGGCATCTATGGCGGCAAGATGGCCGCCGCGCATCCGGGCGAGACCATCACGCTGACCCTGCTGCCGGTGCCGAAAGGCCCTGCCGGTCAGGGCCTCGCAGCGGTCGACGTCAGCAAGGAGAGCCGCGGCTGGGCCATCTCGGCGCTGTCGCAGCATCCCGACGTGGCGATGAAGATCATGGACTTCCTCGCCAGCCCGGCCGGCCAGATCGTCGACCGCATGGGCTTTGAGGGCGTTCACTACACCAAGGCTGCCGATGGCGCCGTCACCGTGACGCCGGACATGGCGACCTGGTACGCCCGCTTCTCCTATGCGCCGAGCTTCAAGCCGCCGGTGGAATGGCGTTCGCAGGCGTCGCTCGATTTCCTCGCCAGCGTCAACAAATGGTTCGCGGCCGACAACAGCTTCGTCTGGCTGGCCGATTACGCGGCCGACGTCGATGCGGCCGAGAATGTCTACCGTTCCTGGGTGGCCAAGTTCATCACCGGCGAGGCCGGCATGGACCAGTGGGACGCCTATGTGAAGGAATGGACCGGCGCCGGCGGCGCCAAGCTGACCGACTATGCAAGGACTATCCTCAAATGACGACTGAAGACGAAGGACTCTCCCTCCGCGGGCGGGTCCGCGCGCTTCTCTACGGCGTCGCCCTCGGCGACGCCCTCGGTGCCCCGGTCGAGAAGCTCTCGGCCGGGGAGATCCGGGAGCGCTATGGCCGGGTGACCTCGCTCGACACCAACTGGCACAAGATGGACCTGCCGGAGGCGGCGCGGAACGGCCGCGTGCGCGGCAACGGCATCGTCACCGACGACACGCTGATGACGCTGTGCGTCACGGCGATCTACGCCGCCGAGCGCCGTCACCTCGACGCCTGGGACATGGCGCGCGGCATGGTGCAGCAGATCGGCTGGATGCCGCGCTGGATCCCCGAACTGCAGCGCGAGACGCTGCTGCTCGAGCGACTGTTCTATCCCGAAAAGTGGATCTACCAGCGCCACCAATTGTCGGGCGTCGACCCGCGCCAGGGTGGCATCGGCAATATGGTGAACTGCGGCGCGGCGATGTACATCGCCCCGGTCGGCGCGGCCAATGCCTGCGACCCCCGGGCCGCCTATGACGAGGCCATCGCCTTCGCCTCCGGCCACCAGCAGAGTTTCGGCCTCGAAGCGGCGGGAGCCATGGCCGCCGCAGTGGCGGCCGCCTTCATCCCCGATACCGGCATCGACGACGTGATCGACGCCGTGCTGGCGGTGAGCAAGGACGGCACCCGTGCCGCCATCGTCGACATCGCCGGCGCGGCGCGCGAGATGAAGCGGGCGGGTACCGGGCACGAGGCGGCGACCGGCCGCTTCCACGCCATCATCGCCGCCTATTCGCCGATGGGCGACGACGTCAACCACTCCGCCGACAAGGCGGGGATGCCCACGGACGCCTATCAGCCGTCGCGGTTGCATTCGATCGAGGAACTGCCGCTGGCGCTCGGCTTCTGCGTGCTCAACGGCGCCGAATTCCGCCGCTCCATCGAGGACGGCGTCAACTCGGGCCGCGATACCGACTCGATCGGCGTGATGGCCGGCGCTATCCTGGGCGCGCGGCACGGCGAAGCGGTGATCGAGGCGGCCGATCTCGACCGGCTCGACGGCGCCAACCGCTTCGACCTCACCGACGAGGCCGACCGCTTCACCGACGCACTGATCGACATCATGGACGCGGACCGGCGCCGCGCCACTGCCCTGGCCGAGGACCGCGCTGCCCTCTTTGCCTCCGACACCGCCGAAATCGCCTGACTGCAAGGACCCAAAGTGAACACCTCAGATATCTACGAGCGCATCTATGCCGGCTTCATCGCCAAGGCGATCGGCGTGCGCCTCGGTGCGCCGGTCGAGCCGACCATCTGGACGCTCGAACGGATACAGAAGACCTATGGCGAGGTGACGCAGTACCTCCACGATTTCAAGAATTTTGCGGCCGACGACGACACCAACGGCCCGGTCTATTTCATCCGCGTCTTACGCGATTGTGGCCTTGAGTTTACCGCCGAGCAGGAGGGCAGGACCTGGCTCAACTACGCGGCGGAAGAGCACGGCATGTACTGGTGGGGCGGTTTCGGCCGCTCGACCGAGCACACCGCGTACCTCAACTTGAAGAACGGCATTCGGGCGCCGCTGTCGGGTGCCATCGCCACCAACGGCGCCGCGGTGGCCGAGCAGATCGGTGGCCAGATCTTCATCGACAGCTGGGGCTGGCTCAATCCGGGCAACCCCGCGCGGGCCGCGGAAATGTCGGCGCGCGCGGCGAGCGTCGCCCACGACGGCAACGGGTTGCATGGTGCGCGCTGGGTGGCGGCCGCCATCGCGCAGGCGTTCGTGGCGGGCTCGATCGGCGAGATCGTCGCCGCTGCCATGGCGCAGATACCCGGCGACAGCGAATATGCGCGCGTCGCCACCGCGGTGATCGGTTTTCACGCGGCGCATCCCGACGATTGGCGCGCCTGCCGGAAAATGCTGGTCGCCGATTTCGGCTATGACCGCTATCCCGGCGTCTGCCACATCATCCCCAATGCCGGGGTGCTGATCATGGCGGTGCTCTACGGCAAGGGCGATCTGCCGCGCACCGCCGAGATCGCCACCATGGCGGGCTGGGACACCGACTGCAACGCCGGCAATGCCGCGGCGATCGTCGGCACGTTCCAGGGCCTGCAACCCGGCTGGGACAAATATCGCAAGCCCATCAACGATTTCCTCGTGACCTCGGGCGTGCTGGGGACGGTGAACATCCTCGATATCCCGAGCTTTGCTCGCGAGCTTACGGTACTCGGCCAGCGGCTCAATGGGGAGACTCCGGACCCGCTCTGGGCTGAGGATTTCGAGCGGCGCGGCGTGCGCTTCGATTTCGATGCGCCCGGCTCGACGCATGGGTTTCGCACCGACGGGCTCAACCGCATCCTGCTCCGGCATTCGGGCGAGGTGCACACCGAAACCTCGCGCGGCGCGCTCGAGATCCAGCTCGACCGGCTGGAGCGCGGCCAGGGTGGACGGGTGTTCTACAAGCCCTGGTATCGCCAGGCCGAGTTCGACGACGAGCGCTACCGGCCAATGTTGACCCCGCTCGCCGACGACGGGCAGATCGTGAAGTTCAAGCTGAAGCTCGACCCGTGGAACGGCGACGGCAATCTGCGCGTCGTGCCCTATGTCCGCCGCGCCATGACGCAGCGCCTCGAGGAGATCGGCGCCTGGCTGGTCCCGGCGAGCGAGGATTGGCAGGACTACCAGTTCGCCATCCCGGACGGGCAGGGCGAGGCGATCGACGAGATCGGGGTGCTGGTCGAGTATTTCGGCCGGCTGAAGTTTCTGGGCCGGCTGTTTCTCGCCGACTTCTCGATCGGCGGACCGGGCCGGGTGGTGATCGACCCCAGGCTCGAAAAACTCGAATGGGGCGGCGTGACGCGCTTCACCTGGAACCGGGGCTACTTCACGCTCGAGGATGGCCGGATGCATGTTCATACCGCCACCGATGCGGATGCCTGGACCGGCAATGCGTATCTGCGCGACACAAGGGTGACCGCGTGGCTGACGCCGCTGGCGGGGAGCTCCCATCTCGTCTCGGCGCGGGTGCAGGGAACGAGCCGGTTCTATGCAGCGGGGGTCGAGGCAGGTGAGGCGGTGATCGTGAAAGAAGATCACGGCACGACGGTGCTGGCGAAGGCGCCGTTCGCGGCCGAACTGGGCCGCGAATACCGCATCGAGCTTGCCGTCATCGGCGATCGGTTGAGCCTCACCGTGGACGGCGTCGCGCTGCTGAGCGCGACCGACGGCGCCTACCGCTACGGCATGGCGGGCATCCGCATGGCGAGCGCCGGACGGATGAGCATCGGGCGGCTGGAGATCGAGGATCTTGCCTGATCCCATCCAGTTCGATCCGGCGGTACAGGGGCCGCTGCGCGGCACGCGGGTGATCGATCTCAGCCGGCTGGTGGCGGGCAACATGCTGAGCCTGCAGCTCGGCGATTTCGGCGCCGACGTGATCAAGGTCGAGCCACCCGAGGGCGATCCGCTGCGGCAGTGGAAGGACGAGGGCCACGCGCTGTTCTGGAAGGTCTATGGCCGCAACAAGCGCTCGCTCGCGCTCAACCTGCGCGAGGCGGGCGGCATGGCGGTGCTCAGGGCGCTGCTCGCCACCGCCGACGTGTTCATCGAGAATTTCCGGCCGGGGACGCTCGAGCAGATGGGACTGGCGCCCGATGCGCTGCTCGCCGCCAATCCGGCCCTGGTCGTCGTGCGCATTTCCGGCTTCGGCCAGACCGGCCCCTACGCGTATCTGCCCGGCTTCGGCAGCATCGTCGAAGCGATGAGCGGCTTCGCCCACCGCAACGGCTTTGCCGACCGCGAGCCGGTGCTGCCACCGCTGGCGCTGGCCGATATGATCGCCGGCATCTACGGCGCGTCGGCGGTGGTCACGGCGCTGCTGGCGCGCGCCCGCGGCCTCGCCCGCGGCCAGGTGATCGATCTGTCGCTGCTCGAGCCGATCGTTTCGGTGCTCGGGCCGGAGGCGGCGCTCTTCGAGGTGACCGGCAAGACCAAGATGCGCTCGGGCAGCGCCTCCAACACCTCGAGCCCGCGCAACGTCTATCGCTGCCGCGACGGCAAATACGTCGCGCTCTCCGGCTCGACGCCGCAGATCGCCCGCCGCATCTTCGAGGTGATCGGCCGGACCGACATGCTCGACGATCCGCGCTTCCGCACCAACGAGGATCGGGTGCGGCATCGCGAGCTGGTCGACGAGGCGGTGGGCGGCTGGTTCGCCGCGCACGACCATGACGAGGCGCTCGCCATCATGCGGCAGGCGGGGGCGACGGTGGGGCCGATCTTCTCTCCCGCCGACGCCGCTATCGACCCGCATTTTACGGAGCGCGGCGTCACCGTCGAGGTGGCGGATGCCGATTACGGGCAGCTGCCGATGGCCAACATCGTGCCGCGGATGTCGGCGACGCCGGGCGTCTGGCAGAGACCGGCGCCAAAGCTCGGCGAGCACAATGACGCGATCCTGCGCGAACTGGGGATGCTCACATGAAGCTACGCTCGCTGCTCTATGTCCCGGCGCATTCGGAGCGCTTTCTCGCCAGGGCGCACGAGCGCGGCGCCGACGCCATCATCCTCGACCTCGAGGATTCGGTGCCCGAGGCCGACAAGGACCGGGCGCGCGACAGCCTCGCCGAAGCGGTGAAATCCGTCGGGCGCCACGGCGCCAAGGTGCTGGTGCGGATCAATACCGGCGCGCGGCGCCGGAGCGATGCCGAGGCCGCGGTACGGGCCGGCGCCGATATCCTCGTGCTCGCCAAGGCGGAAACCGGCGAACTCGACGACTTCGAGCTGCCCCTGCTCGCCATGCTGGAGCATCCGGCGGCGGTGCTCGACGCGCGCCTCTATGCCCGGCACCGGGCAGTGATGGGCCTCGTGGTCGGCAGCGAGGACCTGGCCACCGCACTGGGCGCGACCCCCACCCCCGAGGTGCTGCGCTTTCCCAAACTCCTCGTCCACTACGCCGCCAAGGCCCAGGGCAAGCTCAGTTTCGGCCTGCTCCGCTCGGTCGCCGACTATGCCGATCTCGCGGCCATCGAAGCGGCCGGGCGCGAGGCGCGCCAGCACGGCTTCGACGGCGCCACCTGTGTGCATCCGAGCGTCGTGCCGCTCCTCAACGCCGCCTTCGCACCAAGCCCCGACGAGATCGCCTGGGCCGAGCGCGTCGTGGAGGCGGCCAAAGGCGGGGAGGGCGCCTTCACCGTCGACGGACGCATGGTCGACGCGCCGGTGATCGCCCGCGCCAGAGCGATCCTCGGCCGCTGAGGCAGTGCTGCTCAGATCGGCAGTACGCGCGAATATTTGACCTGCCCGAGCGAGAAGCTCGATTCGATCGAGGCGACGCCATCGACCTGGGTCAGCCGTTCCCTGAGGAACGCCTCGTAGGCGGCGAGGTCGGCGCACACCACGCGCAGCAGGAAGTCGAACTGCCCGGTCATCAGATAGCACTCCATTACCTCCGGCCAGCCGTTGATCGCGGTGCCGAAGCGGTCGAGTTCCTCCGCCCGTTGCCGCTCGAGCTTGATCGAAACGAAGACCGAGACCGGCAGGCCCACCGCCTTCTGGTCGATGGTGATGCTGTAGGCTGTGATGACGCCGTTCTGCTCCATCCGCCGGATGCGCCGGAGGCAGGGCGAAGCGGAGAGACCGACCCGATCGGCGATCGCCTGGATGGTCATCCGGCCGTCTTCCTGCAGCACGCGGAGGATTCTGTGGTCGATTGGGCTCAGCTCGATTTTGGCAGATTTCGCCAATTCTGATATCCGATCTTGCCGAAAGTTGCGCGTTGTGGCCGAATGCGCAGCAAAATAGGCCAGAATATCCACTCTGCCTAGAGCAGTCTGTTTGGACGCGGGGGGGCTGAGCGGCGATGCATGGAGGAGCGGGTCTTGCAGATCGGGTCACGCTGCTCAACGCGCTGACCAGCAAGGTGCTGTGGCTGTCCAACTGGATGATCCACAACGCCAACCACATCCGTCCCAACACCGACGGCATGAAGGTCGGCGGCCACCAGGCCTCGTCCGCGTCGATGACCGCGATCATGTCGGCGCTCTATTTCGGCGTGCTCAGGCCCGAGGACCGCGTGGCGGTCAAGCCGCATGCGGCGCCGGTGTTCCACGCCATCCAGTATCTGTTCGGCAAGCAGAGCCTCGACAAGCTCGAGGCGTTTCGCGGCTTCGGCGGCGCACAATCCTATCCGTCGCGCACCAAGGACAGCGACGACGTCGATATCTCCACCGGCTCGGTGGGGCTGGGCGTCGCCTTCACCGCCTTCGCCTCGATGATCCAGGACTACGTCCGGGCCAAGCCATGGGCCGGCAAGGACCGGCCCGAAGGACGCATGGTGGCGCTGGTCGGCGATGCCGAACTCGACGAGGGAAACGTCTACGAGTGCCTGCTCGAAGGCTGGAAGCAGGGGCTGCGCAACGTCTGGTGGGTGATCGACTACAATCGCCAGAGCCTCGACGGTGTAGTGCGCGAGGGCCTCTACGACCGCATCGAGGCGGTGTTCTCGGCCTTCAACTGGAACGTCGTCACACTGAAGTACGGGGCACTGCAACGCTCCGCCTTCGCCGAGCCCGGCGGCGAGCGGCTGCGGGCCTGGATCGACGCTTGTCCCAACGGCGTCTACTCGGCGCTGATGTTTCGCGGCGGCGCGGCCTGGCGCGAGCGGCTCAGCGACGAGATCGGCGACCAGGGGCCGGTCAGCGCACTGATCGCACGGCGCTCCGATGCCGAGCTCGCCGAGCTCATGGCCAATCTCGGCGGCCACTGTATCGAGAGCCTGCTCGAACAGTTCGAGGCGGCCGGGAGCGATACGCCGACGGTCTTCATCGCCTACACCGTCAAAGGCTGGGGGACCCCTCTCGCCGGCCACAAGGACAATCACGCCGGCCAGATGACCGGCGCGCAGATCGAGACGCTGCGCGCGGCGATGGGGGTTCGCGCCGGGCACGAATGGGACAGGTTCGAAGGGCTGGCACAGAGCCCCGGTTTGCTCGAGGCGTTCCTCGCGGCGGTGCCGTTCAACACCGCCCGGAGCCGACGGTTGTCGTCGCCCCGGGTTCCCACCCTCGGCCCGCAATTGGTCGGCGGCACGCCGACCTCCACCCAGACCGCCTTCGGCAAGATCCTCGATGCTATCGCCAAGACCGACAGCGAGCTGGCGCGCCGCATCGTCACCACTTCGCCCGATGTCACGGTCTCGACCAACCTCGGCACCTGGGTCAACCGGCGGCACCTGTTCGCCAGTCGCGAACGGACCGATGTGTTCCAGAAGGAGCGTATCCCGAGCGCCCAAAAGTGGCAGTTCTCGCCCGAGGGCCAGCATATCGAGCTGGGCATCGCCGAGATGAATCTCTTCCTTCTGCTCGGCGCCGCTGGGCTCAGCCATTCGCTGTTCGGCGAACGCCTGCTGCCGATCGGCACGCTCTATGATCCGTTCATCGCCCGCGGCCTCGATGCCCTCAACTATGCCTGCTACCAGGACGCGCGGTTCCTGCTGGTGGCGACGCCGTCCGGCGTATCGCTCGCCGGCGAAGGCGGCGCGCATCAGTCGATCGGCTCGCCGCTGATCGGCATGGTGCAGGACGGGCTGGCCGCGTTCGAGCCGGCCTTCGCCGACGAGCTGACGGTGATCATCGACTGGGCCTTCGACTACATGCAGCGCGACGGCGAGACCCGCGCCGATCTCGCGCCGTGGCCGCGCGACGTCTCGGGCGGCTCGGTCTATCTCAGGCTCTCGACGCGCAGCCTCGAGCAGCCGCCGCGCGAACTCGATGCCGCCCTGACCGACGGCATCATTGCCGGCGCCTACTGGCTGAGGCCCCCCGATCCCGGCTGCGAGGTGGCGATCGTCTATCAGGGTGTGCTGGCGAGCGAAGCGATCGCCGCGGCCGGCGCCATCGGCGGCGACAGGCGCAATGTCGCCGTGCTCGCCGTCACCTCGGCCGATCGCCTCAACGCCGGTTGGCACGCCGCGCAACGCGCCCGCCGGCAGGGCGACCCCGAGGCGACCTGCCACATCGAAACGCTGCTGGCCGCGCTGCCGCGCCAGTGCGGGCTGGTGACCGCCATCGATGGTCATCCGGCGACGCTGGGCTGGCTCGGCGGCGTCCGCGGCCACCGGACGATCACCCTGGGCGTCGAGCATTTCGGCCAGACCGGCATGGTCGGCGACCTCTATGCCCATTTCGGCATCGATGCGGCCGCCATCGCCCAGGCTGCCCGCAGCTTCTTCGGTGGCAGCCGATGAGCCGCACGCTTTCCCGGCAGGCCGCCGGGACATCCGCTTTGCGGAGACCCACGGCTTGTCAAGGTTGGAAGACTTTGTCAGACATATGTCATTGGGCCAATCGGGCGGGAAACCGGCTGGCCAACCGCGCGGCGGGACGGACTCGTGTTTTTCCGTTGCCGACAAGGGTGCATCGAGGGCCAGCTGGCAGCCGCCAGCCCCCGATCGAGAGCATCCGGACGACAGGACGAATTGGTTTAGCAACCAGGAGGGAAGTTATGAACGCGCTGCTCAAAATAGCAGGTGCGGTAATGCTGGCGGCGGGATTGTCCGCGCCGGTTGTTGCCTACGCCGACAGCACGGTGACCGCGCCCGGCGGGACCACCAGCGGCACCTACATGGACTATATGAAGACCGTCTACAACCGGGCCGGCGCGCCCGAACTGATCATGCTGCCGCTGACCGAATTCGACAACGAGTACCAGCTCCAGCCGATGGCCGCCAAGAGCTGGAGCCAGTCGGCCGACGGCCTGACTTGGACCTTCGTGCTGCAGGACGGCCTGGTGTGGAGCGACGGCACGCCGCTGACCGCCGGAGACTATGTGTTCGCGCTGCAGCGCGCCGCCAAGGGAGGCTATGACTTCAACTGGTACTGGTCGTTTGCCGGCGGCATCAAGGGCTGGTCGGACGTGACCGACAAGGGCGCCGATCCCTCGACGCTGGGCATCAAGGCCATCGACGACAAGACCCTCGAAGTCACCACCGATGCGCCGAAGTCCTATTTCCCGGGCGTCGCCAGCCTCTGGTATGCGGTGCCCAAGCACGTCGTCGACAAGCTGGGCGACGACTACGCACTCAATGTCGATACGCTCGTCTCCTCCGGCCCGTTCATGGTCAAGACCTGGGAGAAGTCGAACAACACCATGACGCTGGTGAAGAGCCCGACCTACAACGGCCCGTGGCCGGCGCAGATCGACACGCTGGTGATGGACACCCAGATCGGGCCGCCCGAAGTCGGTTTCCCCGCCTTCATGGCCGGTGAGGCCGACTACACCGCCCTCAACACCGGGCAGGTGCCGGTGGTGTCGGCGCAATTCCCCGACGCCATCCGCAAGGACGCGGTGTTCGCGGTCTATTATCTGGCCTTCGACACCGAAATGGCGCCCTTCGACAATGTCGATGTGCGCAAGGCCTTCTGGTACGCGATCAATCGCGACGAACTGACCTCGACCGTGCTCAAGGACGTCGCCGTTGCGGCCAGGTCGGTCCTCTCGCCCAGCTATCCCGGCTATCAGCAGAAGATCGCCGACCAGGCGGTGTTCGATCCGCAGAAGGCCAAGGATGCGCTCGCCAAGGCCGGCTACGCGGACGGCAAGGGCTTCCCGCCGATCGAGATCTGGTATCGCGAACAGGGCGGCTACAATGCCGCCATCGCCGCCCCGACGCTCCAGTATCTGCAGGCCCAGTTCAAGCAGATCCTCGGCATCGACATGGCGATCAAATCCATGCCGACGCCGGACTGGACGGCCGCGCTCAAGGGCCGGACGAACAATCTGTTCCTCGCGCCCTATGAGTACGACTACCTCGATCCGTCGAACTTCTACGACCTGTTCAAATCCGGTGGCCGCCATCACTACAGCTTCCCGGACTACGATGAGCTGGTGAACGCCGGCGACGCCGGGTCGGACTGGAACGCCCGGCTCGACAATTACGCCAAGGCCGAGCAGGTGCTGATCGACAACGCGGCGCTGGTGCCGCTCGTCCACCCGGTGACCATCGCCGCGGTGAGCGACAAGCTCCAGGGCCCCGGTGTGACGCCCAACAGCAAGGGCTTCACGCCGCTCGATCGGCTGTCCGGGTATCTCTATACCCATATCACCAAGCAGTAGTCGCTTGCGGCGGGCGCTCCCCAGCGCCCGCCATCTCCAACCCGAGAGGCAATCCCCGCGTGCGGCTGGTTGAGATCGAAGACCTCCATGTCAGCTTCAGCCAGCATGACGGCCTCGTGCAGGCGGTGCGCGGCGTGAGCTTCGGCCTCGATTCCGGCGAAAGCCTCGGCATCGTCGGAGAATCCGGTTCCGGCAAATCGGTAACCTGCGCGGCGCTGCTGCGCCTCTTGCGCGAGCCGCCCGCAAAGATCACCGCCAAGACCCTGTCGCTGAGCGGCCATAGCGTCCTCGGCATCAGCAACCGGGCGATTTCGACCCTCAGGGGGCGCGTCGCTGCGATGGTGTTCCAGGATCCGATGACGTCGCTCGATCCGGTCTTCACCATCGGCCACCAGATCGCCGAAACCATCCTGGCGCACCGCAAGGTGACGAAGCGCGAGGCCCTCGCCCAGGCGGTCGAGCTGCTCCGGCGCGTCGAGATCAAGAACCCCGGGGCCGTTACCAACTATTATCCGCATCAGCTCTCGGGCGGCATGCTGCAGCGCGCCATGATCGCCATGGCGCTGTCGTGCGAGCCGGACGTGCTGATCGCCGACGAGCCGACCACCGCCCTCGACGTCACTATCCAGGCGCAGATCCTGCAGCTGATCAAGGACATCCAGGCCGAGACCGGCATGGGCCTGATCATGATCACGCACGACCTCGGCGTCATCGCCGAAACCGTCGACCGCGTGGTGGTGATGTATGGCGGCAAGGTCATGGAGACCGGCCCGGTCGAGGCGATCTTTTCAGCGCCGTTGCACCCCTACACCCGGGCGCTGCTCAACAGCGTACCGGGCCAGACCGCCGGCAAGCAGCGGCTGGTCGAAATTGCGGGCAGCTCGCCCAACCCGTCGCATCCGCCCGCCGGCTGCCCGTTCCATCCGCGCTGCCCGCTGGCCGTCGCGGAGTGCCGGCAGACGGCGCCGCCGCTCGAGACCAAGGCAGCGGGCCGGCAGGCCGCCTGCATCCGCGTTGCCGCCGAAATGGTGGCCGCATGACCGCCGCGGCGCTCGAACTCAGGCAGGTCACTAAGCGCTTCGGCGACCAGGCCGCCGTCGACCGGGTCGATCTGGTCGTGCCGCACAACAAGGTCGTCGCGCTGGTCGGCGAATCCGGTTCGGGCAAGACCACGACGGGGCTCCTGGCGCTCCGCCTGCTGGCGGCGAACGGCGGGCAGATCCTGCTCGACGGTCAGGATCTCACGCCCCTCAGCCAAAAAGCGCTGAAGCCGTTCCGGCGGCAGATGCAGGTGGTGTTCCAGGACAGCTACGCTTCGCTCGATCCGATGATGACGCTGGGTGAGATCATCGCCGAGCCGCTCGGCATCCACGGCCTGTTCACCGCCGCCGAACGGCGCGACCAGGCGCGGCGCTGGCTCGAAAAGGTCGGGCTCGACGCCGGCTACGCCACCCGCTATCCGCATGAATTGTCCGGCGGCCAGCGCCAGCGCGTCGCCGTTGCCCGGGCGCTCATTCTCGGCCCCTCGGTGCTGGTCGCCGACGAACCGACCTCGGCGCTCGACGTTTCGGTCAAGGCGCAGATCGTCAACCTGCTGCAGGACCTGCAGGCCGATATGGGCCTCTCCATCCTCTTTATCAGCCACGACCTCAGCGTCGTCCGCTCGCTTGCCGATGAGGTGGTGGTGATGCTGCGCGGACGGGTGGTCGAACGCGCCCCAACCGACATGATCTTCGCCGGCGCGCGCCACCCCTACACGCGGGCGCTGCTCGACGCGGTGCCGGTGCTCGACCCCAAAGCGCGGCGGCGGCGAAGCTTCATGAGCGCCGAGGAGATCAGTGCCCGCACCCCGCGCTACCGCGCCGCCGAGCTCGAGACGCAGCCATTGGTCGATACCGCCGAGCCGCAACTCGTCGCCCTCGCCGGCAGCCACTTCGTCGAAGCCATCGTGACGGGCTGAGGGAGAGCGACCATGACCGGTTTCATCATCCGCCGTACCCTCTCGATGCTGGTCACCTTCATCGTGGTTTCGATCGTCATCTTCCTGATGATGCATTCGATTCCCGGCGGGCCGTTCGACGGCAACGAGATGCCGCTGCCCGACAACATCCGGGACCGGCTGATGGCGCAACTCGGGCTCGATCAGCCGCTCTACGTGCAGTATCTGCGCTACATGTGGGGCGCGCTGCATTTCGACTTCGGCGTGCCGTATCAAAGTCCCGGTGAAACCGTGATGGGGCTGGTGGCGCACGCCTGGGTGCCGAGCCTCGTCCTCGGCGGCTCGGGCATCATCATCGGCGCGCCGATCGGCATCCTGCTGGGGATGGCCGCCGCCCTCAACCGCAATTCCTGGATCGACTACGTCGCTTCGGCGCTGGCAACGCTTGGGTTGACCATTCCGGTGTTCGTCACCTCGACGCTGCTGATCCTGGTGTTCGCGGTGTGGCTGCACTGGCTGCCGGCGAGCGGCTGGGGCGAGCCGAAGCGCTGGATCCTGCCGATCCTCGCCTATGCCGCCGTGCCGCTGGCAACCTATGCCCGCTATGCCCGCTCGGCGATGCTCGATACCCTCAACAAGCCGTTCGTCACCGTTCTCCGGGCCAAGGGCCTGTCGGAGCGTAGAATCATCTTCCAGCACGTGCTGCGCAACTCCGCCATTCCGATGGTGACGGTTTTTCTGCCGATGTTCGTGGGCATCGCCACCGGCAGCATCTTCGTCGAGGCGATGTTCCGGGTGCCCGGCCTCGGCGCCTATTTCGTTTCCTCGATCGAGAAACGCGACTACCCGCTGGAGATGGCGCTGATGCTGCTTATCTCGATGCTGTTCTGCATCTCGTACCTCCTGTCCGACATCCTCTACGCGCTGCTCAATCCGCGCATCCGCGTCGACGGGAGCCGGCGATGACCGAACTCGCAACGCAAGCCACCGGGCTCGCCAGGCCGGACCAGACGAGGCAGCACAGCCCGCTCTATTTCGCCTGGCGGCGCTTTGCCGACAACAAGGCGGCGCTCGGCGCCGGCGTGGTGCTGGTGGTCCTCATCCTGATGGCGATCTTCGCGCCGCTGATCACCGGCACCGGCGGCAACGAGCAGGCCTTTCTCACGCAGTCGCTGGCGTTTCCGTCCGGCGAGCACTGGTTCGGCGTCGACGATCTGGGGCGCGACTTCTTCGCCCGCATCGTCTATGGCGCCCGCGTGTCGCTCGGCATCGGCCTATCGGCGGCGCTCTTCAGCCTCGTCATCGGCTTGCCGGTGGGAGCGCTTGCCGGCTATCTCGGCGGCCGCTTCGACTGGGTCACCATGCGCGTCATCGAGCTGTTCTCGGTGGTGCCGCCGCTGCTCGCGGCGCTGCTGCTCGCCAGCGTCACGCGCGGTGGGCTGTGGGCCATCGTCCTCATCGCCGCGCTGTTCGGCTGGGTCAATGTCTGCCTTCTGGTCCGCGCCCAGGTCAAATCCTTCCGCGAGAAGGAGTTCATCATGGCGGCGCAGGCGCTGGGCGCCTCGCCCTGGCATGTCATCTGGCGGCACCTCATTCCCAATTCGGTGTCGCCGATCATCGTCGGCTTCGTACTGGCCATTCCGCTCGCCATGATGCTCGAGGCGTCCCTCTCCTTCCTCGGCATCGGCGTCCAGCCGCCGACCCCCAGCTGGGGCCAGATGATCAATATCGGCATGAACTTCATCTTCTTTTACTGGCACATGGCGGTGTTTCCGACACTGGCGCTGGCCCTCACCATTCTCTCCGCATCGCTGCTCGGCGACGGCCTCCGCGACGCCTTCGACCCGACCTTGAAAGGGCGCTGACTTGTCCACCAACCTGTCCCAGCAATTCCTGCTCGATCCCGAGGTGGTGTTCCTCAACCACGGCTCGTTCGGCGCCTGTCCGCGCCCGGTGTTCGACGACTATCAACGCTGGCAGCTCGAGCTCGAACGCCAGCCGGTGGCGTTCCTCGATTCCCGGCGCGGCCTTGGCCCCAATCTGCAGGTGGCGCGCGAGGCGCTGGCAAAGGAACTGGGAGCGAGCCCCGACGATATCGCCCAGGTTTCCAATGCGACCACCGGGCTCAACATCGTGGCCCGCTCGCTGGAGCTGCAGCCCGGCGATGAGATCCTCACCACCAATCACGAGTATTCGGCGCTCGAAAAGACCTGGGCGTTCGTGGCGCGCAAGACCGGCGCCAGCATCGTCGTCGTTGATATCGGCCTGCCGCTGGTCTCGGCCGATGCCTTCCACGACACTGTGGTCGGCGCCATGACGGACCGGACCAGGGTGCTGTTTCTCAGCCACATCACCTCGCCGACGGCGCTGCTGTTTCCGATCGAAGGCCTCATCGTCGAAGCCCGGCGGCGAGGCATCATCAGCGTCATCGACGGCGCCCATACCCCCGGGCATATCCGGCTCGACCTCGATGCGCTCGGCGCCGATTTCTACTCCGGCAATTGTCACAAATGGCTGATGTCGCCGAAGGGCTCGGCGTTCCTGCATGCCCGCCCGGAGCGGCAGGCGACGCTCGATCCGCTGGTCATCAGCCATGGCTGGACGGCGGACAACAAACTGGCCGGCGTGCGCGGCCCGTTCGGCAATTCGGCCTTCGTCGACGAGATCGAGATGCAGGGCACGCGCGACCCGGCGCCGTGGCTCGCGGTCCCCGCCGCCATCGCTTTCCGCCGCGACCACGACTGGTGGAAAGTCGGCGCCGAATGCCAGCGTCTGGCGCAGGAGACGGCGGCGCGGATGCGCGAACTGACCGGCCTGCCGGCGCTCTCGACGCCGGAGTTCTGTGCTCCGCAGATGGTCGCCATGCCAATTCCTCCGTGCGACCCCGTGGCGGTGCACGACACGCTGGTCGACCGCTACAATATCGAAATCCCAGTTTTCGAATGGCAGGGCCACACCATCGCGCGGCTCTCCTGCCAGGGCTACAATACGCGGGCCCAGATGGATTTGTTGATTGGCGCGCTCAGCGATTTGCTCGCACTGGCGCAGCCGACCAAGAGGCGAGCCACGCCTGATTGATGTTGGGTAGCCTGGCGTTGCTTGCATATTTCCGGGGCTGCTGACATAGCAGCCCGACTTGGCCTACGCCGAGGGGGCCGGCCCATGAACAGGACACCCGATTTGCTGATCGAGCGCGACGGGCGCGACGCCGCCGACTATCTCGAGCGGATCGACACCAAGATGCGCGGCGTCGCCGTGCTCGATGCGCTGGCCGACATGATCGAGCGCGCCGGGCTTGGCGTCGGGGACCGCCTGCCGCCCGAGATCACCCTCGCCGAACACCTCGGCGTCGGCCGCTCGACGATCCGCGAGGCGCTTAATCGCTGGGAGGGGCTGGGGCTCATCAAGCGCAAGCGCGGCGCCGGGACGTTTCTTTCCGCCCGCGTGCCCTCGTCCAAGGGGCTGGTGCCCACCATGATCCGGCTCGAAGGCGAGGCGCTGCTGCGGTTGATGGAAGTGCGCCGCGCGCTCGAAAACGACGTGGTTCGCAAGGCGACCGTCAATGCCAGCCGGTCCCAGCGCGCCGAAATCTCGCGGCTTTGCGACGCGCTCCTCACCGAGGTCTACGCTCACCGGCCGTGGCGCAAGGCCGACTGGGCCTTCCACGGCGCCATCTACGACGCCTCCGGCAATCCGATGTTCGGCCAGATCCTGTCGCGGCTCGACCACGCGCTGGAGCGCTCGGCCGAGTCGCCGTTCGGACGCGACGAGTTCGGCATGGAGTCGTTCCCGCCGCACCGGCACCTCGCCGACGCCATCGTCGCCGCCGACCCGGACCGCGCCTGCGCCGCGATCAACCACATCCTCGACATCGTCGAAGGAGAAATCCGGACCATCATCGGCTCGGGCGCCGCCTGACCCGCCGGCGGCGGGTGGCTATCGCGCGAAGGGTACCGACGCCGTCAGCAGGTCGCCCGAATTGTTGAACTCGACCTCGAAATCGACCGTGATCGAATCCCCGATCAGCCGGATCGTCGATCCGATGCGGACGTCGTTGCCGCCGCGATCGGTCTGCCTCTCGGCCAGATCGAAACTGATCTGGTCGCCCTGCTTGAGGCCGATGGCGTAGCCGGTAAATCCGGCATTCGAGCTCATCACTGCCTGGTAGCGGCGCGAGGCGTCGTCATAGCCAATGGTCCCGGCGACCGAGAGGTTCATATTGACCAGGGTGCAGCGGCCCGAATAGTTGATCTTGGCCTGATTGCCCTTGGCAATGGTCAGCCGGCAGCGGAACGACTCCGGCGCCTTGCCGCCCACCAGCACACCGTCGCCGCTCCATTTGCCGATATAGGACGCGAGCAGGTCAAGTTCAGCCTGTCCCGCCCGTGCCGCAGCGGGCAACAAGCCGAGCAGCAGGACCACGGCGAACGCCGTCACGATATGCAGACGCTTTGTCATCATCTTATATGCCCCCAAAGGACCTTGCCGCTTCCCAAACAACTCAAATATCTGCCAGAGTCCGGCCGGCGGGCTCGGCCGCATATCTATCTGGCCCACCGCGACGGCCTCGCCTGGGTCGAAAGGGTGTTTCGTGAACGACATGCCAGCCGCCAAAGCCTCCAAGGATCAGGCTGCACACTCTCTTGGCTTGTCCCGACCGGCAAGTCAAAAGGAGAACGCTGCGGATCGCGATTCCCCACCGTCGGCCGCCGGCTCGCCGATCATCGCCGTCTCCGGCGTGAACTACACGGTCGATGTCGCGTCCCATCCGCTGCATATCCTGAGGGATGTCGCCTTCCGCGTCGAGGCGGCCGAAGTGGCCGCCATCGTCGGGCCTTCCGGCAGTGGCAAGACATCGCTCTTGATGCTGCTGGCCGGGCTCGAGCGGCCGACCTCCGGCAAGGTCATCGTCGCCGGGCAGGACCTTTCGGCTCTATCGGAGGACGGTCTGGCGCTGTTCCGGCGCAAGACCGTCGGGATCGTGTTCCAGAGTTTCCACCTGATTCCGTCCCTGTCCGCCCTGGACAATGTCGGGCTTGCCCTCGAAATCGCCTCGCCGCAACTGACCCGGACGCAAACGCGCGAAGCCGCCGCCGCGGCGCTGACCGCGGTCGGGCTGGGCGACCGGCTTACGCACCGCCCGGCGGCGCTTTCGGGCGGCGAGCAGCAGCGGGTCGGTCTGGCGCGCGCCATGATCGCCAAGCCGCGCCTGCTGCTCGCCGACGAGCCGACCGGCAATCTCGATCAGGAAACCGGCGCGCTGGTCATCGAGCTGATGTTCGATCTGGCCCGCCGGCAGCACACCGCCGTGGTCCTGATCACCCATGACCGATCCCTCGCGGCGCGCGCCGACCGGGTGCTCACCATGACGCAGGGCGAACTGGTGGACACCGGACAGGGCCGCGTCTGATGCAGGGGTTCTGGGCGGCGATCCGGGTCGGCCTTCTCGACATGCGCGGCGATATGCGCCGCTTCGGCCTGCTCATTGCCGCCCTCGCCGTCGGCACGGCCCTCATCGCGGGCGTCAGCTCGGTCGGCGCCAGCATCAAGCAGGCCGTCGAGCGCGACGCAGCGGTACTGATGGGCGGCGATATCGAGCTGTCGCGGGCTGATCGTGTCGCGACCGACAAGGAATTGGCCTTGTTCGCAACGTTCGGACAGGTGTCCAATGTCGTCGACACCAATGTCGGCGCCAAGGCTGGCGACGCCAACGCCTTTGTCGATCTCGTATCGATCGGCGAAGCCTATCCGCTGCTCGGCCGGATCGACAGCCCGGAACTCCCCGCGGGCGAGGCGCCCTTTCGGTTCCTCTCGGAGCGGGACGGGATCTTCGGCGCCCTGGTCGATCCGCTCATGCTCGATCAGCTCGGCCTCGGGGTCGGCGATACTATCGAGATCGGCGGCACGCCGTTCGAGGTGCGCGGCGTCCTGCGCGGCCTCCCCGATGCGGCCGTGCGCGGCTTCCGGCTCGGCCGCGTTGCCGTCATCACCATCCCCGGGCTCAGGATGCTGTCGGATCAAACGTCGCCCCTGCCTGGGCTCGGCACCTGGTTCCGCTACAAGCTGCTGCTGACCGACCGCAGCAATCCCGAAGCCGGCCGGGTGGCGGTAGAGACGGCTCTTGCCGATCCGAGTTGGACGGTGCGCTCGGCTCGCCAGGGGCTCGGGCCGATGGTGCGCTACTACGACCTGTTCATGCGCTTCCTGGTAATCGTCGGCCTCGCCTCTCTGCTGATCGGCGGCGTCAGTGTGTGGACCGGCATCTCCGCCTACGTCACCGAGCGGGCCAATGTCATCGCGGTCCTGCGCAGCATGGGGGCAAGCCGGGCTCGCATTTTCGTGCATTTCTTCTCCCAGGTCGCGACCCTGGCGGCCATCGGCGTCGGCCTCGGCCTCGTGGCGGGGGCCAGCGTGGCGCTGCTGGCGCTGCCGGTCGTGGGCGCGGCGGTCGGCGTCAGCCTCGCTCCCACGCTCCATGTCGGGCCGCTGCTGGTTGCGGCAGGTGTCGGCCTGATCACCGCCTTCGCCTTCTCCTACCTGCCCCTGCAGCAGGCTCAGGCCATCAGCCCGGTGACGCTGTTCCGCTCCAAGGGCCTCGCGGCGCCGCCCATCGATTGGCGCATCCTGTTCGGCTCGCTTCAGATCGTGCCGCTGGTCCTCTCGGCGGCGGGCTTCCTGTGGCTCGCCGTGATCATGACCGACGACCCGATGCTGGTCACCGCCTTCGCCGCCGTCAGCGTGCTGTCGGTGGTCCTGTTCCGGATGGCTCTCGCCCTCGCGAGTTCGGCGCTGGCACGCCTGCCCGAGCCTTCCAACCGCGTCCTGCGCTACGCCCTGCGCGATATTTCGGGCGCGGGCTCGACGGCGCCCTCCGTCGTCATCTCGGTCGGTCTCGCGCTGGCCATGCTGGTGGTCGTGCTCGTGCTCGAGGTCAATCTGCGCAACGAGTATCTGGGCGCCTCGGTGTTCGACGCGCCGACCTTGGTCGCCTCCGACCTCTTCGACGACGAGGTCGAAACCCTGCAGTCGATGAAGGACAAGGGCGGCGACATTACCGCCTTCACCGCCACGCCGATGCTGCGCGGCGCGCTGACGGCAGTCGACGGGACCCCGGTCGGCGCGTTGCGCGCTCATGGTCCGGAGGCCTCGTTCCTGCTCTCCGGCGACATTCCGCTCACCTTCCGCACGCAGTTGCCGCCCAGCTCCAAGCTCGTTGCCGGCCAGTGGTGGCCGGCCGATTATCAGGGGCCACCGCTGGTGTCGCTGCACCAGAGCCTCCGCTCGGGGCTCGGCGTCGATATTGGCGACAAGCTGACCTTCACCATCTTTGGGGACACGATCACCGCCGACGTCGCGAGCTTCCGCGACTATTCGTGGCAGGGCGGCATCGATTTCCTCGCCACCTTCTCCCCCGGCGTGCTCGAGGCCTACCCCTCGACGCTGCTCGGTGCGGTCACGGCGGCGCCTGGCCGCGAGGATGCCGTCGAGCGCACCCTCGCCAGCGCGCTCCCCGACGTTCGCTTCATCGCCATCGGAGAGACACTCGAGAAGATCACGACCGCGCTGGGCCAGCTCTCGCTCGCCGCTTCGCTGGTGGGCGGGCTGGCGGTCGGCAACGGGCTGCTGGTGCTGCTGGGCAGCCTCGCGGCCGGCCGTCGGCAGCGCCAGGCCGATGCCGTCATCACCAAGGTCCTCGGCGCTAGGCGCATCGAGGTGATCGCGGTTTCCGTCGTCCACTATCTGCTGCTGGCGACCTTCGCCGCGCTGCTCGCAACCCCGCTCGGGATCGTTCTGTCGTGGATCCTGACGATGGTGCTGCTCGAGGTCGATTTCACCCTCAACGCGATGACGCTTGCCGCCGTCGACGCCGGGGCGATCGCCATTACCGGCCTGCTCGGGGCGACGACCATCCTGAAGGCCCTGTCGGCGCGCCCGGCGCTGTTTCTGCGCCAGCTCGGCGCCGAATAGCACCGATCGAGGGCCTCGTCGGCGGCGCGACGTCCCCACCGCCCGCTTGAATGACGGCCGCACAGGTGGAAGAACACGGGCGTCGCCCATCACCGACAGGGTCGCCATGGACTCCTACTGGGACCAGCGCTACGCCGAGGACGAATACGTGTTCGGCGAGGCTCCGAACGCGTTCCTTGCCGGTCAGGCCGGACGGCTGAAACCGGGCATGCGGGCGCTTGCCGTCGCCGACGGCGAAGGACGCAACGGCGTCTGGCTCGCCCAGCAGGGCCTCGCCGTCCTCTCGGTCGACAGCTCCGCGGTGGCGCAGGCCAAGGCCCGCCGCCTGGCGGAGGCACGAGGGGTGCCCTTGCAACTGGCGCAGGTCGATCTGGTCGACTGGATCTGGCCGGAGGCGGAATTCGATCTGGTGGTGGCGATCTTCGTCCAGTTCGCCGGCCCGGCGCTCAGGGCGGAGCTTTTCGGGCATATGCAGCGCGCTCTCAAACCCGGCGGGCTGCTGCTGCTCGAGGGATACCGGCCCGAGCAGATGGCCTACGACAGCGGCGGGCCCTCCGCGGTCGAGAACCTCTATACCGAACCGATGCTGCGCGAGGCTTTCGGCGGCATGCAGGTGCTCGAGCTGCGCGCCTATGATGCCGCAATCGAGGAAGGCAAAGGCCACTCCGGCATGTCGGCACTGATCGACCTGGTGGCGCAGCGGCCCGGTCCGGCGGCCTGAGCATGGCCCGGCCGCCGGGGGTCCATTGCCGGAATGCTCAGTCGGTGGCGGCGATCGCGGTCATTTCGACGCGCAGATTGGGGCTCGCGAGGCGCGTCTCCACCGTGGCACGCGCCGGCAGGTTCGCGGTGTCGAGCCAGGCGTCATAGACTTTGTTCATCTCGGCGAAATCGGCGATGCTCGCCAGGTAGACGTTGATCGAGATCAGCTTGGCCTTGCTGGAGCCGCCCAGGCCGAGCAGCCGGTCGAGCTTGGCCAGGACCTCTTTGGTTTGCAGCTCGATCGATCCGGTGTCGGTGTCGGCGGTCTGGCCGGCGACATAGAGCGTATTGCCGTGCCGGACGGCGGCGGAGAGCCGCTTGCCCGGTTCGATGCGCGTGATGGTCATTGTCTTCCTCTGCGTGTGAATTCTGGAACCCGATCGAGCGTCAGCCGCGATGGCGCGGCACTCTTGTCACGTCGTGGGCCTCCTCATCAAGTTGACCGGAAGTCTCATCGCGACGGCGTCGTTGAGGGGCGGCGGCCTCCCCAACGCGGCGGCTCGTACCGCCGCCTAACGATCTAGTTACTTACGCGGACCTGCGTGCTAGCGTCGTTCACCCGTCCCAGGATCCCAGGGCTCCGACATGACAGCAGCCCTTGGCAGCGCCACCGAAGCAGTCGTTCGCGCGCCCAGGAAAGCTCAGGCGCCGCGGCCGCGCGACGCCGAGCGCACCAAGTCCGAGATTCTGAAGGCCGCCCGCGAGGAGTTCTGCGAACGCGGCTTCAACGGTGCCCGGGTCGACGCGATCGCCGCCCGCGCCAAGGCCAACAAGCGCTTGCTGTACCACTATTACGGCAACAAGGAAGCGCTGTACCTGGCGGTATTGCTGGACGCCTATCGTGAAATCCGCCGCGGTGAGCGCGAACTGAAGCTCAGCCAGTATGATCCGGTCGAGGCCGTGGACCGGATCATCCGCTTCACCTTCCGGCATTTCCTCGCCAACCCGTGGTTCCCGCGGTTGTTGTCCGTGGAGAATCTGCAGAACGCCAAGTTCGTCAAACGGATAACCAACCTCGACGAAATCCGTTCGCCGATCGTGGGCGAGCTGCATGAAATCGTTCGGCGCGGGCACGAACTGGGCATCTTTCGCACCGATGTCGATCCGATGCAGCTCTACATCTCGATCATCTCGCTGTGCTACTTCTATGTCTCGAACATGCAGACCCTGTCGGTGGTCTTCGGCAAGGACCTGAGCCAGTTCGCCCTCATCCAGGAACGCGAGGCGCAGGCGGTCCAGATGGTCCTTGGCTATTTGCGCACGCGTCCGGCCTGATCTCGCCGTGAAGCGCGAGCGTATTGACAGCGACGGAGCCCTCGTAGACTTTAGTAACCAGTTGGTGACTTAGCGCTGGAGAGCGGCGTCACCGCTGGCTGCGGAGAGAGCAGTCTGCATCAACAGGGAGGACTAACGATGAGCTTCAGTCTCGATCGTCGCCAGTTTTTGCTGGGTTCAACCGCGCTCGTCGCGGCTGGGGCGGTGAGCCCCGCTTTCGCCCAGGACAAGCGTCTGCGTTTGACCTGGTGGGGCGGCCAGGCCCGCGCCGACCGCACCAACGCGGTCTCGGACCTTTACGCCAAGGCACATCCGGGCGTTGCATTCGACACCGAATTCAATGCCTTCAATGACTACTGGCCCAAGCTCGGCACCCAGGTCGCCGGCGGCAACGCCCCCGACGTGCTGCAGATGGACTATCGCTATCTCGTCGAATACGCCAATCGCGGCGCCATCGCCGCGCTCGACGACTATGTCGGCAAGGGCCTCAAGCTCGACGATTTCGATCAGGACCAGCAGGACGGCGGCAAGGTCGACGGCAAGCTCTACGCCATCAGCCTCGGCGCCAATTCGGTGTCGATCATGGTCAACCAGAAGGCGTTTGCCGACGCCGGTGTGGCCGAGCCCAATCGCGACTGGAGCTACGACGACTACAAGGCCAATGCCGCGGCGTTCAATGCCAAGAGCAATGGCGTGCGGCTGATGGCCGACGGCTCGGGCAACGAGCCGGCGCTCGAAAACTGGCTCCGCCAGCGCGGTAAGGCCCTCTATAAGGACGGCAAGATCGGCTGGGATGCCGACGACCTCACCGCCTGGTTCAAGATGTGGGTCGATCTGCGCGCCGCGCAGGTGTGCGTCTCTCCCGAGGATCAGGCGCTCGACGCGTCGGCGGCCATCGACACCACCATGATCACCATCGGCAAAGCGGCGACGACCTATGCCAACTCCAACCAGCTGATCGCTTTCCAGGCGGTGAACAAGAGTCCGCTGACCATGGTCAACTTCCCGCGTGCCGGCGCCGGCACGGGCGGCGGGCACTACCGCAAGCCGAGCCAGTTCTGGAGCGTCAATCCGAAATCGGCACTGATCGAGGACGCAGTCAGCTATGTCAGCTTCTTCGTCAACGACATCGAGGCCGGGCTAGCGCTCGGCGTCGAGCGCGGCATCCCCTGTTCGGCGGCCGTGCGCGCGGCATTGTCACCGACCCTGAGCGCGCCCGATCAGCTGTCGCTCAACTTCGTGTCGAACCTCGGAGACCTGTTGGGCAAGCTCCCGCCGGTGCCGCCTGCGCACGCTGGCGAGGTTTCCCAGCAGCTCAATACCAAGGCGCAGGAAGTCGCCTTCGGTTCGACGACGCCAGAGGATGCTGGTCCGGCCTTCGCCAAGGAAGCCGCCGACATTCTCGCCCGCGCCAGCTAAGCATATGACCGCGCGCTCTATCGGAGCCGATGCGGCGCCCTATGGGCGCGCGGTCGTCCCGTCCGTCTGGTCGCGGCTCTGGTCCGCGAACGGACCGGGCTATCTGTTTTTGCTGCCGTGGTTCATCGGCTTTTTCGGCCTGACCGTCGGGCCGATCGTCACGTCGTTCTATCTGAGCTTCACCAATTTCGACCTGCTGACCCCGGCCGAGTGGGTCGGTTTCGACAACTACGCGCGAATGTTCACGGCCGATCCGAAATTCGCCCAGTCGATGCGGGTGACGCTGCTGTTCGTCGTCTTCTCGGTGCCGCTCAAGCTCGCCTTCGCGTTGTCGATCGCGCTCCTGCTCAATCGCGGCATGCGGGGCCTGCCGATCTATCGCGCCATTTTCTATCTTCCTTCGCTGCTCGGCGCCTCGGTAGCCATCGCCGTGCTGTGGCGCCAGCTTTTTGCCGGCGACGGCGTGGTCAACGACTTCCTCGCCATCTTCGGCATCCAGGGTCCGAGCTGGATTTCCAATCCGCGCACCTCGTTGTGGACCCTGATCGCGCTTGCGGTCTGGCAGTTCGGCTCGCCGATGATCATCTTCCTCGCCGGCCTCAGGCAGATACCAGTCGATCTCTACGAGGCCGCGAGCCTCGACGGCGCCAGCAAATGGCGCATCTTCTGGAAGGTGACGTTGCCGCTGCTGACCCCGGTAGTGTTCTTCAACGCCATCATCCAGACCATCGAGGGCTTCAAGAGCTTCACCCCCGCCTTCATCATCTCGGGCGGCACCGGCAACCCGGTCAACTCGACGCTGTTCTACACCCTCTATCTCTACCAGGAGGCCTTCGCCTTCTTCCGCATGGGCTACGCCTCGGCGCTGGCCTGGGTGCTGCTGGCGATCGTTGCGATCTTTACCGGGGTTTCGTTTCTCACCAGCCGCTACTGGGTGCACTATGACGACTGAGGCGCCCCGGCTTACGATCGTCACCGGACAGGTCACCGCCGGCCGCGTCGCACGCAGGCGTGTCATCTCGGTGGTCGCGCATGTGCTGCTGATCGGCGCCTCGATCCTGATGCTCTATCCGCTGCTCTGGATGCTGTCGGCTTCGTTCCGGCCGGAGGCGGAGATCTTCTCGTCCAACTCGCTGATCCCCAGTTCGGTGAGCCTGCATGGCTACTCCAGCGGCTGGTTCGGGTTGTCGCGCAGCTTCGATGTGTTTTTTCTCAACTCCTTCATCGTCTCCATCCTCTGCGTCATCGGCAATCTGGCGGCCTGTTCGCTGACCGCCTTCGCCTTCGCGCGGCTCGAGTTCTGGGGGCGGAGATTCTGGTTCGCGCTGATGCTGGGGACATTGATGTTGCCCTATCAGGTCGTGCTGATCCCGCAATATGTGCTGTTCCTCAAGCTCGGCTGGGTGAACAGCTTCCTGCCGCTGGTGGTGCCGAAATATCTCGCCGTCGACGCGTTCTTCATCTTCCTCATGGTGCAGTTCTTCCGCGGCATTCCGCGTGAACTCGACGAGGCGGCGATGATGGATGGCTGCTCACCCTGGCGCATCTATTTCAAGATCATGCTGCCGTTGTCGCTGCCGGTGATGACCACGGCCGGCATCTTCACCTTCATCTTCACCTGGGACGATTTCTTCGCGCCGCTGATCTACCTCAACGATCTGAAGACCTACACGGTGACGCTGGCGCTGCGCACCTTCGTCGACTCGACTGCCGAGTCGAACTGGAGTGGCCTGTTCGCCATGTCGATCCTGTCGCTGCTGCCCATCTTCGTCCTCTTCCTGTTCTTCCAGCGCCTCTTGATCGAAGGCATCGCCACAACCGGTATGAAACGCTGATCTGATGACCATCAAGTTCGCCGCCATCGGCCTCAATCACTCGCATATCTACGGCCAGGTCGACTGCATGCTGCAGGCGGGCGCTCAGCTGGCGGCGTTCCATTCTCCCGAGGATGACCTCGCCAAAGCCTTCGGTGAGAAGCACCCGCAGGCCAAGCGGGTCGCCGACCGGCACTCGATCCTCGACGACAAGACCATCCCGCTCGTTCTTACCGCCGCCATCCCTGCCGATCGTGCCGCCATCGCCATCGAGGCCATGCGGCACGGCAAGGACGTGATGAGCGACAAGCCGGGGATGACCAGCTTCGCCCAGCTCGCCGAGATCAAGCGCGTGCAGCGCGAGACCGGCCGCATCTTCTCGGTCTGCTTTTCCGAGCATTTCGAAACCCGCTCCACCGTCAAGGCCGGCGAACTCGTCGCCGCCGGCGCCATTGGCCAGGTCGTCCACACCGTCGGCCTCGGCCCCCACCAGATCCGCAACAACCAGCGGCCGGAGTGGTTCTACGACCGGACGCGCTACGGCGGCATCCTCTGCGACATCGGTTCGCATCAGTGCGAGCAGTTCCTGTTCTTTTCGGGAACGGACACCGAGGCCGAGGTGATCTCCGCCACCGTCGCCAATCGCGCCAATCCAGACTGGCCCGGCCTCCAGGATGTCGGTGACATGCACCTGCGCACCCCCGGCACCACCGGCTACGTCCGCCTCGACTGGTTCACTCCGGCCGGGCTCGGCACCTGGGGCGATGGCCGCCTGACCATCCTCGGCACCGAGGGCTATATCGAGCTGCGCAAATACATCGACATCGCCGGCCGGCCCGGCAAGGACCATCTGTTCCTGGTCGACGGCACGGGCACAAGCTACGTCGATTGCTCCGCCCAGGAGCTGCCCTATGGCCGCCAGCTGATCGCCGACGTGCGCGATCGCACCGAGACGGCGATGCCGCAGGCGCGCTGCTACAAGGCGATGGAACTGGCGCTCACGGCGCAGCAGGTGGCCGAACGCGGAACGGTGTGGCAGCAATGAACGAGATCAGGACAGTCGCGGTCGTCGGCTGCGGCATCGGCCGCAGCCACATCGTCGAGGGCTACGCGCCCAATGCCGGTAAGTTCAGGGTCATTGCCATCTGCGATCTCGATCCGGTGCGGATGAATACGCTGGCCGACGAGTTCGGGGTCGAGCGCCGCACCACCGATTTCGACGACCTCCTGAGCATGGACGATCTCGACATCATCGATATCTGTACCCCGCCCGTGGCGCACTATCCGATGATCATGGCGGCGCTCCGGGCCGGCAAGCACGTCATTTGCGAAAAGCCGCTGGTCGGCTCGCTGGCGCAGATCGACGAGGTGATGGCTGAGGAGAGCCGGAGCCGTGGCCGGCTCATGCCGGTGTTCCAGTACCGCTTCGGCAACGGCATCCAGCAGGCCAAGGCGATCATCGACGCCGGCCTTGCCGGCCGGCCCTTCGTCGGCACCGTCGAAACGTTGTGGCGGCGCGAGGCCGACTACTACGCCGTGCCCTGGCGCGGCAAATGGAAGACCGAGCTGGGCGGTGTGCTGATGGGCCACGCCATCCATCCGCACGACATGTTCGTCTACCTGATGGGGCCGCTCAAATCGCTGTTCGGCCGCGTCGCCACCCGGGTCAATCCGATCGAGGTCGAGGATTGCATCTCGGCCTCGGTGGAACTGGAGTCCGGCGCGCTCGGCTCGTTCACCGCCGCGCTCGGCTCGGCCGACGAGATCACCCGCATCCGGCTCGCCTTCGAGAACGTCACCATCGAGAGCGACCACGCGCCCTACAATCCCGGCGCGGCGCCGTGGAAGATCCTGCCGCGCAACGACCGGACCCGAGATGCCATCGCCGCGCTGCTCGAGGACTGGACCGACGTGCCGCCGCGCTTCACCACGCAGATGGCCCGTTTCCACGATGCCCTGATGGGGCGTGGCGCGCTGCCGGTCACCAGCGCCGATTCGCGCCGCGCGCTCGAAATCGTCACCGCCTTCTATTATTCTTCGCGCACGCATCAGGAGGTGGTGTTCCCGATCGGCCTGGATCACCCGAACTACTCAAGCTGGCTTCCGGAGGGCATCGCGTGAACGCCACGAGCATTGGCCTCAAGCAGGTCGTCAAGCGCTACGGCGACGTCGAAGTCATCCACGGCATCGATCTCGACATCGAGCCGGGCGAATTCACCGTCTTCGTCGGCCCGTCCGGATGCGGCAAGTCCACGCTGCTGCGCATGATCGCCGGGCTCGAGCCGATCAGTGGCGGTTCGTTGTTGATCGACGAGCAGCGCATGAACGACGTCCCGGCCTCCAAGCGCGGCATTGCAATGGTGTTCCAATCCTATGCGCTCTACCCGCATATGTCGGTCTACCAGAACCTCGCCTTTGGTCTCGAGACAGCGCGCTTCCCCAAGGCCGAGATCGAACAGCGCGTGCAGCGCGCCGCAGGTATCCTCCGCATCGAGCCGCTGCTCAAGCGCAAGCCCCGGCAGCTGAGCGGCGGCCAGCGCCAGCGCGTCGCCATCGGTCGCGCCATCGTGCGCGAGCCGCGTATCTTCCTGTTCGACGAGCCGCTCTCCAATCTCGACGCCGAGCTGCGCGTGCAGATGCGGGTGGAGATCGCAAAACTTCACCACGACCTGGGCAACACCATGATCTACGTGACCCACGACCAGGTCGAGGCGATGACCATGGCCGACAAGATCGTCGTGCTGAACAGCGGCGTCATCGAACAGGTCGGGGCGCCACTCGATCTCTACAACAACCCGCACAACCGCTTCGTCGCCGGCTTCCTGGGCTCGCCCAAGATGAACTTCGTGGAAGGGACGGTTGCCTCGCTCGACGGTGCCGCGCCGACCGTCAATGTCGGCGGCACCATGGTTGCCCTGCGCCGGCCGCTTCCCGGCTTCGGCATCGGTGACAAAGTCACCTTCGGCGCCCGTCCCGAGCATATGGGGCTGACCGAGGACGCCGGGACCCGCTTTGCCGATGTCCGCGTCGATCTGGTCGAACAGCTCGGCGACACGTCGATGCTCTACGCCTCGACCGCCGGCGGCCAGCCGCTGACCATCGCGCTCGAAGGCCAGCGGCAGATCGCCGTCGGAAGTACCGTCACGACCTACATCGATCCGGCCCGCTATCACGTCTTCGGCGCCGACGGCACGGCGATCCGATGACCGGCGAGCTGTTTGCGGAGGCTGGCGCCACGGCCTGGACCGAACTCGGCAATGGCGCCCGCCGCCGCGTGCTGGTCAGCCGGCCCGAGCTGATGCAGGTCGAGTTCGCCTTCGACGCCGGCGCGATCGGCGCGCTCCACAGCCACCCGCACGTCCAGGCGAGCTACGTCGCCGAGGGCCGTTTCGAAGTCACCATCGGCGAGGCGACGACCATCATCGGCGAGGGCGGCAGCTTCATCGTGCCGCCCGACGTGACGCACGGCGTCAGGGCGCTCACCGCCGGCCGGCTGGTCGATTGTTTCACCCCGCGGCGCGACGACTTCCTGTAGCCATCACCGCGCCAGCATGATCCCCGCATCCGCCAGCATCTGGTCGACGTCGACGCGGCCAGCGCCGGCGATCGAGGCGTTCGCCGCGATGCCGGTGAGGATCGACCACGCGCCTTCCCGATGCGACGAGGCGCGGCCGTACTTGTCGGCCGGCATCGAGTCGGGCTCGAAGAGATAGCCCAGCATCACCGGATCGGCGCCGCCATGGTCGCCGCTGCCCGACCACACCGCGATGTCCTCGGGCAACCCGCCCGCCAGGTGCAGCGTCGTCGTCATCCCGCCGGTCTCGGCCTTGTCGCGCCGGCCGCCGAAGACGCCATGCACCTCGACATGCTTGTGCCGGAGCTCCCCCTTCGATCCGTGGAAGGTGATCTCCAGCCCCTCCCATGGCGAATAGGCACACAGCGTGTAGTTGAGGAACACGCCGTTGGCGTAGGTCGCCTCGACCTGCATGGTGTCCTCGATGGTGATGTCGGAGGCGAATACGCATTTGTCGCGCAGATAGCCGTCGGCGTCCTCAGCCTCGAGGTAGAGCGCCTTGAGGCTCGCGTCGGCTTCGAGATCGAGCCGGTAGTCGCACTTGTCGAAGACGGGGCAGCCGTGGCAGCGTTCGCCGTGGCCGGCGAGCCCGAGATTTGCCGCCGTCTGCGGTGTGTAGAACACGCGTTTGCCGTTGGCTGCGACGGTCTTGGGCGTCGAGGCCACCCACCAGTTCATCAGGTCGAAATGGTGCGTCGCCTTGTGTACCAGGAGCCCGCCCGATTTCTCCTTGTAGCGGTGCCAGCGGCGGAAATAGTCGGCGCCGTGCACCCGGTCGAGGTACCAGCGGAAATCGACGGCCTGGATGTCGCCGATGGTGCCCGACATCAGCATGTCCTTGAGCTGCGTCCGCGCCGGCGTGTAGCGGTAGTTGAAGGTGACGGTGACCCGCTTGCCGGTCTCGCGTTGCGCATCGAGCACCTGCTTGAGCTTGCTGAGCTCCGTCGTCATCGGCTTTTCGGTCATCACATTGCAGCCGGCGCGCAGCGCCCGCACGATGTACTCGTGGTGGAGATAGTCGGGCACCGTAACGATCACGGTATCGGGCCGCTGCTCGGCGATCATTTTGTCGAACTCGGCCGCCGCATAGGTCGCAATGCCGTTGCCCGGTTGCGGCGGCGCCTCGCTCACCGACAGCGCCAGGCGCTTCTCGTTGACATCGCAGAGCGCGACCAGCTGGTTCCCCTTCGGATGCGTTTCGGTGACCGCCCGCCGGTACATCTGGTGGCGTCCGCCAACGCCGACAATCGCGTATTTCACGTCCAGCATCCTCTCGTGCAGGGGCCCCGAAGGCCGGTGCGGGAACTTGACGCCACCCTATCCGAAGGCTAAGTAACTGGCTAGTTACAAACGGCCCTTGCGGCTCGGGAGGAGCAGGTTGCTTGTCGGGTTCGAACATGTCGGCATGACCGTCAGCAATCTTGATCGCAGCATCGAATTCTACGAGCTTCTCGGCCTCAGGCTGAGGCTTCGCAAGCGCCAGCCGAACGGCGGCGAAGTGGCCTTCATGGATGCCGGCGGCGGCCAGCTCGAAATGGGGCAGCCGCCCGGAACCGTGGTCACGCCGGCCCGGCGCCCGGTCAAGGGCGAGGCCGGCATGGCGCACCTCACACTGGCGGTGGACGACGTCGACGCGGACTATCGGGCGCTGACGGAGGCGGGCGTCGTCGGCATGGAGGCCCCGCGCGCTGCCCACAACAGCGAAATACTGAGCAAAGTCGCTTTCGTCCTCGATCCCGACGGCATCGTCATCGAGCTGGCCGAGCGGCGCGCGCCATGACCCGCACCGGTTTTCTCGACCCGGACCGGTTGCTGCCAGCCGGCCGCAAGCAGCGCCGGATTGCGCGCGACCTCTACGATCGGGTGCGCGACCTGCCCATCGTCAGCCCGCACGGCCACACCGATCCACGCTGGTTCGCCGAGAACAGACCATTCGCCGATCCGGCCAGCCTGTTCCTCACGCCTGACCATTATGTCCTGCGCATGCTGCACAGCCGGGGCGTGAGCTATGACGACCTCGGCGTGCCGCGTCGCGATGGCGCCGCGGTGGCCGCGCCGCGCGACGCCTGGCGCCGGCTCTGCGCCAACTGGCACCTGTTTCTGGGCACGCCGTCGCGCCTGTGGGTCGAGCATTCGCTGAGCCAGTTCTTCGGCATCGACGAGCCGCTGTCGGCGGCCAATGCCGACGCCGTCTACGGCGCCATCGACCGCCGGCTGAACGATCCCGATCTCCTGCCGCGCGCCATTCTCGCCCGCGCCAATGTCGAGGTCATCGCCACCACCGAGTTCGCGCTCGACGGGCTGGTCCACCATCAGGCCCTGGCCGCCGACGGCCTCATCGGCAAGGTGCGGACGACCTACCGGCCCGACGACGTGACCGACCCCGATTCGCCGGGTTTCGCCGACCGGCTCAAAACCCTCGCCGAGCTGACCGGCGAAGACACCTCGAACTGGGACGGTCTCATCAACGCCCACCGCAAGCGGCGCGAGATCTTCCGCACCCATGGCGCCACCGCCACCGATCACGGCGTGCCGACAGCGCTGACCCTTGATCTCGATCCCGGCGCCCGGCAGGCGCTGCTCGATGCCGCGCTGGCTGGCACGCTCGATCATGCCGGGGCGGAAGCCTTCCGCGGCCAGATGCTGACCGAGATGGCGGCGCTGGCGGTCGAGGACGGCATGATCATGCAGATCCACGCCGGCTCCCGCCGCAATACCGATCCAATGCTGATGGCCGAGCGCGGCGCCAATATGGGGGCCGATATCTCGGGCCCGACCGACTATGTGCGCGCGCTGCAGCCGCGGCTCGCACGCTTCGGCAATGCCGGGGGGTTCCGGCTGATCCTCTTTACCCTCGACGAGACGGTCTACGCTCGCGAGCTGGCGCCGATGGCGGGCTACTGGTCGTCGCTGGTCCTCGGGCCGCCCTGGTGGTTCCACGACAGCCCCAATGGCATCCGCCGCTTCCTCGACGCCGTCGTCGAGACCGCGGGCTACTACAATCTCGCCGGCTTCAACGACGATACGCGTGCTCTGCTGTCGATCCCGGCCCGCCACGATGTGTGGCGCCGCGAGGTCGCGCGCTTCCTCAGCGGCCTCGTCGCCGAGCATCGGCTCTCCGCCGCATCGGCCGGCGACCTCGCAGTGCATCTGAGTTACCAGGCGGCCAAGGACGCGTACCGGCTATGACCCGGCTCGGAGCAAGGCAGTAGATGGCGGATCGCCGGCTCGGCATCATCATGCACGGCATCACCGGGCGCATGGGCTACAACCAGCATCTGGTGCGCTCCATCCTCGCCATTCGCGACGAAGGCGGGCTTGCCCTCGCGAACGGCGACCGCTTGGTCCTCGACCCGATCATCGTCGGCCGCGACCGCGACAAGCTCGAGCGGATTGCGGCGAAGCACCAGATAGAACGCTGGTCCACCGATGTCACCGCGGCGCTGTCCGACCCCAGGGACCAGCTGTTCTTCGATGCCGGCACGACGCAGATGCGGGCGAGCCTGCTGGCCCGCGCCATCGATGCCGGCAAGCATGTCTATTGCGAAAAGCCGGTCTCAGGCGATCTCGCCAGCGCCGTGGCGCTGGCGCGCAAGGCGCGAGCCGCCGGCATCAAGCACGGCGTCGTTCAGGACAAGCTGTTTCTGCCCGGGCTGCTCAAGCTCAGGATGCTGCGCGACTCGGGATTTTTCGGCCGCATCCTCTCGGTGCGCGGCGAGTTCGGCTACTGGGTCTTCGAGGGCGACTGGCAGCCGGCGCAGCGGCCGTCGTGGAACTACCGCAAGGCCGATGGCGGCGGCATTATCCTCGATATGCTCTGCCACTGGCGCTACGTGCTCGACAATTTGTTCGGCGAGGTCGAGGCGGTGAGCTGCCTCGGCGCCACCCACATTCCCGAGCGCGTCGACGAGACCGGCACATCCTACCACGCCGACGCGGACGATGCGGCCTACGCCACGTTCCAGCTCGCCGGCGGCATCGTCGCCCACATCAATTCGAGCTGGGACGTCCGCGTCCGACGCGACGACCTCGTCACCTTCCAGGTCGACGGCACCCATGGCTCGGCCGTCGCGGGCCTCCACAAATGTTTCACCCAGCACCGCGTGAATACGCCCAAGCCGGTATGGAATCCGGACCAGCCGCAGAGCATCGATTTCTTCGAGAACTGGCAGGAGGTGCCCGACAATCGCGTCTACGGCAACGGCTTCCGGGCACAATGGGAGCTGTTCCTTCGCCACGTCGCCGAGGACGGCCCCTGGCCCTATGGCCTCGAGCAGGGCGCCAAGGGCGTGCAGCTGGCGATGCTGGGGCTCGAGAGCTGGAAGGAACGGCGCTGGCTGGACGTCCCGGCGCTCGACATCTGAGATGGAGCTCGCTCTTCCCAACCCGGACCGGAGCATCACCCCCTACCGCCTGACCGGCGTTCCAATGCCGCCGGCGCGGTACGCCGCCGCCGACTTCCCGCGCGTCGCCTTCGCCGCCGCGCATGTAGTCGCCGATCCGCTCGCCATGTGCGACCCGTGGGATACCCCGGCCATCGACTGGGAGGCGACGCTGGCGCTCCGCCATCGCCTTTGGGACCTGGGGTTCGGCGTCGCCGAAGCGATGGACACCGCGCAGCGCGGCATGGGACTGGGCTGGCCCGAGGCGAGGGAGCTTATCGCCCGCTCACTTGCCGAGGCGAGGGGCCGCCCCGACGCGCTGATCGCCTGCGGCGCCGGAACCGACCACCTCGCGCCCGGCGCTGTTCCCGGTCTCGATGCCATCGTCGCCGCCTATGAGGAGCAGATCGAAGCCATCGAGGCCCTGGGCGGCCGGATCATCCTGATGGCGTCACGGGCCCTTGCGGCCGCGGCACGATCGCCCGACGACTATCGCGCGGTCTATGGCCGCCTGCTCGCCCAAGTCCGCCAGCCGGTGATTCTCCACTGGCTGGGCGAGATGTTCGATCCGGCGCTCGCCGGCTATTGGGGGCACGCCGATCACGACGCCGCCATGGAGGTCTGCCTCGACGTGATCGCCGCCAATGCCGGCAAGGTCGACGGGGTCAAGATCTCGCTCTTGTCCAAGGACAAGGAGATCGCCATGCGCCGCCGCCTGCCGCCTGGCGTCCGCATGTACACCGGCGACGACTTCAACTACCCCGAACTCATCGCAGGCGACGGGCAGGGTCACTCCGATGCCCTGCTCGGCATCTTCGACGGCATCGGACCCATCGCCGCCGCGGCGCTCGCTGCGCTTGGGCGTGGGCACCGCGAAACGTACTTCGAGCTGTTCGAGCCGACGGTGCCGCTGAGCCGGCACATCTTCGCCGCGCCGACGCGCTACTATAAGACCGGGCTGGTTTTTCTCGCCTATCTCAATGGCGCGCAAGGACATTTCGCGATGATTGGCGGACAGCAGAGCGCGCGCTCGCTGCAGCATCTGGCGGAGCTGTTCCGCCTAGCGGACCGGGCACGGGCGTTGACCGATCCCGAACTGGCGGTGGCGCGAATGCAGCGGGTGCTGGCGGTAAACGGGATCGACTGAGCCCATGGCAGATCGCGTCCTTGCGATGAATCTGGCGACCCTCCGGGGAGGGTGGGGCTTTGCCGAGGCGGTGGATGGGTGCCTCAGGCACTCCATCACCGCCATCGCGCCATGGCGCGACCAGGTTGCGGCCATCGGGCTTGCCGAGGCGGCGCGCATCGTCAAGGCCAACGGGCTGCGCGTCACCGGGCTCTGCCGCGGCGGCATGTTCCCGGGCGACAGCGCCGCTTCCCGTGCAGCGGCCATCGACGACAACCGCCGCGCCATCGACGAAGCGGCGGCGCTCGGCGCCGATTGCCTCGTACTCGTCGTCGGCGGCCTGCCCGGCACCTCCAAGGACCTTGTCGGCGCAAGGGCGATGGTCGCCGACGGCATCGCCGCGGTGCTGCCTCATGCCCGTGCCAGTGGAATCCCGCTCGCCATCGAGCCGTTGCACCCGATGTACGCGGCCGATCGCGCCTGCATCAACACCATCGATCATGCGCTCGATCTCTGCGAGCAGCTGGGCGAGGGCGTCGGCATCGTCATCGACGTCTATCACACCTGGTGGGACCGAAACCTCGCCGCATCGATCGAGCGGGCCGGCCGCCTCGACTGCATCCTCGCCCACCACATTTCCGACTGGCTGGTGCCGACCCGCGATCTGCTGCTCGATCGCGGCATGATGGGAGACGGTGTCATCGATCTCAGAGCCATCCGTGCCCTGATCGAGGCGGCCGGCTATCACGGCCCGCAGGAGGTCGAGATCTTCTCCCGCGACGACTGGTGGAAACGCCCCGGCGACGAGGTCGTCCGCACCTGCGTCGAGCGCTTCGCCATCGCCTGCTAGGACCCGAGCCCGGGTCCGCCGCCGCCTCGACTTGCCGTCCCTGAGCAGCTCCGCCATGGTAGCGCACCTGGACCACCAGGATCTCGAGGACCGCCCGATGGCCCGCTTCCGGCTTCTCACCCCCGACGCGCAGTATCCCGACGACGCGCTGATCGAGCGGCGCACGGCGGGGCCGGATGTCGATTGGGACATTTTTCGCGAGCGCGACCCGGCGCGGCTGGGCGCCGCGGCACTGGCCGCCTGCGACGCCATGGTGGTCTGGCACGAAATGCAGGTGGATGCGGCGCTGCTCGACCGGCTCGAGCGCTGCCGCATCGTCGTCCGCGCCGGTGTCGGTTTCGATCACATCGATCTCGAGGCTGCGGCGGCGCGCGGCATTCCGGTCTGCAATACTCCCGATTACGGCACCAGCGAGGTCGCCGATCACGCCATCGCGCTGACGCTGGCGCTGCGACGCGGCATCGTCAGCTATCACCAGCATCTCGTCGCCAGTCCGCAGCAGGGTTTCGACTATACACTCGCCCCGCTGGTGTCGCGGCTGCGCGGCCGGACCTTCGGCATCATCGGCCTCGGCCGCATCGGCACCGCCACGGCGCTGCGCGCCAAAGCCTTCGGCATGCAGGTCGTCGCCTACGACCCGCTGGTCTCCCGCGGCACCGAGATCGCCGTCGGCGTCGATCGGCGCGACAGCCTCGAGGAGCTGCTGGAAATGAGCGACGTCGTCAGCCTCCATTGCCCGCTGACGCCCGAGACGCGCGGCATGATAGATGCGCGAACGCTCAGGCACATGCGGCGTGACGCCATCCTCATCAACACCGCCCGCGGCGCCTTCGTCGACAGCGATGCCGTGCTGGCCGCGCTTCGCGCCCGCACCATCGCCGGTGCCGGCCTGGACGTCTTTCCCAGCGAGCCGCCCCAGATCGGCGACGCGCTGGCCGAGGCCTACCGGACCCGTCTCGGCGGGTTGGCCGGCGACCGCCTGATCCTCACCCCGCACGCCGCCTGGTCGAGCCCCGAGAGCGTGGCGGATGCGCGCCGTCTCGCCGTCGAAACCGCGATGCTCTATCTGCGCGAGGGCAAGCTCCGCAATCTCGTCAACGTCCTCGCCGCGGTGGGCCGCGGGGCATAGTCAGTGTTGCTGCGGGGCGGCCTGCTTGAGCCGCGCGAAATGGTAGACCAGCACGGCGCTGGCCACGGCTGCAAAGAAGCACCACACCGAGACGAACGCCGCCGCATAAAGCAGATAGGCGGTCACCGCGCCGACCAGTACGACGAGACCCAGAGCCTTGAGCACGCATTGCGACGAGAGCAGCAGCGGCGCCACGGTGGCGACGAGGTACGCCGGCTGGGCGATGAACGCCGACGGTCGTCCCGTGGCGTAGACGAGATGGTCATCGATGATCGCCGCCCTTGGCTGGGCGGAAAAGACGATCCAGAACAGGTAGGCTCCGACCGCGAGGCCGACGCCCAGCGTCAGCATGATGAACCGCCGGCGCTGCTCGTCGGGCTCGACCAGCAGCACCGCGACGGGCACGAACACCGGCCACCACGCTTCGGCAAAGAGCAGATAGGCATAGGTCAGGTTGGTAACAATCGCGCCGCCGGTTCCGGTCTCGAGTGCCAGCCACAGTGTGCCCTCGATCGCCTGCTGCACCGCAAAGATCATCGGTGTCGCAGCAAGCACGAACTGGGCCTGGCCGTGGGCCCGGCCGAGGGTCATGAGGCCGAGAACGCCGGTGACGGCGGCGGCGGCGAAGCTGGCAGTGGCCGAAAAGCACATGCGCCTGGGGACTTTCATTGGCCGAACTGACAACCATAGCACCGCGCGACGCACGCGACGGGAAATTCGTCCGCCCCGCGGCGAAGGCTTGATCGGCATCAAACCCGCGTCCGTGGAGCTATGCTCTCTTTTGGACCAATCAGTCCCGGAGCCAGAAATGACCGCTCGATCCCTGTTCGTCGGCGCCCTCATGGGCAGCGCAATTTCCACGGCGGCTCTCGCTGAAAGCCGCACCTATGAGGTGCCGACCTTCGACCAGGTCAGCGTTTCCTCCGGCATCAGCGCCACTATCGAAATCGGCGGGGCGCAGTCGGTAATTGCCGACGCCTTCAACGCCGCCATCCTCGAGCGGGTGCAGGTCGACGTCCGCAACGGCCGGCTCGAGGTGTCCTTGCGGTGGGATGCGCTCGATTGGGTCTTCAATTTCGGCGCCGACAAAGGGGTGGTCCTTCACGTCGCCGCGCCGGCCTTGAAAGCCGCCGAGTCGAGCGCCGGCGCCGACGTCGAGGTTCGCGGCATGAGCGGCGATACACTCGCGCTCTCCGCTTCGAGCGGCTCCAACATCGTCGCGACCGACGTCAAGGGCGGCCGCGTCGACCTCTCCGCCTCGAGCGGGGCTTACCTCAAGCTCACCGGGACCTGCGAGCATCTGGTCGCCGCCGCCTCGAGCGGAGCCAATATCGAGGCTGGGGGGCTCGCCTGCCAGGACGTCAACGCCAATGCCTCGGTCGGCGGGCACGTCTCGGTGCGCGCCGAGCGGTCGCTCGATGCGAACGCCTCTGTCGGCGGCTCGATCCTCGTTTCCGGCAATCCGGCGACGACGACGATCGATTCGAGCACCGGCGGTTCGGTGTCCTTCGCCCCCTAGAGCATCGTGCGGAAAAGTGGCCTTCCGGTTTTCCGCAAAGACGATGCGACAACAAAGAGATAGAGCGGGCGTTTTGATTTCATCAAAACGCATCCCGGTCTAGCGCGGGCCCGCTCCCGCCAGCGCCGCGATGACCTCCTCGTCGCCCACCTGCGCGAAATCGCGATAGTGGTAGCCGATTGCTCCCATCGCCTCCGGCGCCTCGAGGCAGATCACCTCGTCCGCTTCGCGGCGCAGCTCGGCCAGCGTATCGGCCGCCGCGACCGGAACCGCGACGACGATCCGCTTGGGATGTGCCTGCCGCAGTGCCCGGATCGCGGCGCGCACCGTGGCGCCCGTCGCAATGCCGTCATCGATGATGATCGCGGTACGGTCGGCGATCGGCGGATGCGGCCTGTCGCCGACATAGCGCTCGCGGCGGCGCCGGATTTCGGCAAGTTCGCGCTGCTCCGCCGCAAGGAACTCCGCCTCGGTCACGCCTTCGGCGGCGATCACCGCGTCGTTGCGGACGACGATCGGCGCTTCGCCGTCGACCACTGCGCCCATGGCGAGTTCGGGAAAGCTGGGCGCGCCGATCTTACGCACGATCAGCAGATCGAGCGGGGCGCCGAGCGCCTTCGCCACCTCGGCGGCAACCGGAACGCCACCACGCGGCAGCGCCAGGATGACCGGCCGCTGCTGTTTGTAGCTGTGCAGGGCATCGGCGAGCCGGTGCCCTGCATCACGACGATCCGCGAACGGCATGTCGCGTCCTCACTGACTCAGGCGGCCTTGATCGGGATCTTCTTCTCAGGCTTCAGCGCCTCGGCCGCTTTCGGGATGGTCACGGTCAGAACACCGTTCTTGAACTGCGCCTCGATCTTGCCGGCATCGACCCCGGGCGGGATCGAGAACATCCGCTCGAACGAACCGAACTGCCGCTCCCGGACATGGTAGTCCTTGGAGTGCTCTTCCTTCTCGTCGGTCTTTTCGCCGCTGATGATGAGATTGCCGCCCCTGACCGAAACCTGGATGTTCTTTTCGTCCATCCCGGCCAGTTCGGCGGTCACCTCGAACGCCTTGGCGCGCTCGACCATGTTGACGGCGGGCACGGCGAGGCTGAAGTTTGGTGACAAACCGCCGGCGCGGAACGGCCGCAGCCAGCTGCCGCGATCGAAATCCTCGAACAGCCGGTCGATCTCCCGGCGCAAATTGCCGATCGGGTGCCACGCAGCGGAAGCGGGTGCCGGTGCAGGCGCCGCCGGCTTCGCATCGACCTTCTTCACCGCGATCTTCTTGGTGGTCTCAACCATGGCAGTATCCTCCTTGGGTGAACTGATCGCACGAGGCTATTCCCGGCAGCGGTTTCCGGCTTGAGATGAATCAAGCCTACGCCGCCGCCTCGACGGCTTGTCGATGGCCGATTGGTGGGAACTCCGTTGGCGTGATCGTCTCCCGCTCGAGCAGCATCTTGCTGCCCGCATCGAGGTCCGCCCGATGCGCCTCGAGGACCGCCTTGGCCCGCTCGAAGGCGTCGTCGAGCATCTTGCGGATGGCGAGATCGAGTTCGCGCGAGGTGGCCTCGGAATAATCCTTGCGCGCCGTCATCATGGCGTTGCCCAGATACGGCTGGGTCACCTGTTCGAGAACCGCCTGGCCGGTGTCCTCGCCCATGCCGAAGCGCGCCACATATTGGCGCGCGATGTCGGTGGCCTTGGCGAGGTCGTCGGCCGCGCCGGTCGAGACTTCGCCCAGCACCACCGCCTCCGCGGCCCGCCCGCCCATCAGCACGGTCATCCGATCGCGCAGCTCGCTCGCGGTGATGACATAGCGGTCGTCGGTCGGGCGCTGCATGGTGTAGCCGAGCGAGCCGATCGACCGTGGGATGATCGAGACCTTCTGCACCGGATCGGCTCCGGGGATCGACGCGGCGACCAGCGCATGGCCGAGCTCGTGATAGGCGACACGCCGGCGCTCGCCCGGCGTCAGCACGCGGCTCCGCCGTTCCGAGCCTGCGACGATCCGCTCCACCGCTTCGGTGAAATCGTTCATGCCGACAGCGTCGGCGCCGCGCCGTGTCGCAAAGATCGCCGCTTCGTTGACCAGGTTGGCGAGGTCCGCGCCGGTAAAGCCTGGGGTCAGCGCCGCGATCTGGTCGCTGTCGATCCCCGGCGCCAGCCGGATGGTCTTGAGGTGCACGTCGAGGATGGCCTTGCGGTCCTTGCGCTCCGGCCGGTCGAGCGTCACCTGCCGGTCGAAGCGGCCGGCCCGCAGCAGCGCCGCATCGAGGATTTCGGGGCGGTTGGTCGCCGCCAGAAGCACGATGCCGACGCGCGGATCAAAGCCGTCGAGTTCGCTCAAGAGCTGGTTGAGCGTCTGCTCCTTCTCGTCACCGCCGCCCATTTCAGCGAAGGGCGAGCGGGCCCGGCCCAGGGCATCGAGCTCGTCGATGAAGATGATGCAGGGCGCCGCCTGCCGCGCCTGTTCGAACAGGTCGCGCACCCGCGCCGCGCCGACCCCGACGAACAGCTCGACGAACTCCGAACCGGAGATCGAAAAGAACGGCACTCCAGCCTCGCCCGCCACCGCCCGCGCCAGGAGCGTCTTGCCGGTGCCCGGCGGGCCGACCAGCAACACCCCCTTGGGGATGCGCGCCCCGAGCCGGCCGTACTTTTCCTTGTCCTTGAGGAAGTTGACCACCTCCTGGAGTTCCGCCTTGGCCTCGTCGACACCGGCGACGTCGGCAAAGCTCACGCCAGTCTTGGTCTCGACATAGATCTTGGCCTTCGACTTGCCGATGGCGGTGAGCCCGCCGATGCCGCCCTTCTCGGCAAAGCCGCGAAAGAAGAAGTACCACAGGCCGCCGAGCACCAGCATCGGTACGATCCACGACAGCAACGTCGTCAGCCAGTTCGATTCGGTCGCACCCTCGATGACCACGCCCTTGTCGGCAAAGGTCTTGACCAGTTCGGGGTCCACCCGGCGGGTGACGAAGTAGTCGTAGCCACCTTCGGACTGCTTGAACTTGCCCTGGATCATCGACTCGCTGATCGAGACCTCAGCGATCTTGCCCTGGTCGAGGTAGTTCAGCAGGTCGGAGTAGCTGATCGAGGTCACCGACCGGTAGCCCAGCCAGAACTGGAAGGCGAACAGCACCAGGAGCGCTCCGGCGAAATACCAGAGGTTGTACTTGTGCGTCTTGTGCATGGGAGCAGCCATCAGAGCCCGGCCTCCGGCGAACCCAGGCGCTCGGCCGCCGGTTCGACCACCTCGGTCATCGTCGCCTCGGTGAGGAGCAGCGTGCTGGCGACGCTGACCGCGTTTTCGAGCGCGATGCGCACGACCTTGGTGGGATCGATAATGCCGGCCTCGATGAGATCGACATAGGCCTTTTTTGCCGCATCGTAGCCGAGCGCGCCCTCGCTCTCGAGCATGCGCGCCACCACAACGCCGCCGTCGACCGCTGAATTCTCGGCGATCTGGCGGGTCGGCACTTCCATGGCGCGCCTGAGGATCAGCATACCCGTCCGCTCGTCGCCCTCGCATCTGGCGGCTTCGTCGTCCACCGCCTTGACGCAGCGCAGCAGCGCCAGCCCGCCGCCCGGCACGATGCCCTCGGCGACCGCCGCCTTGGTGGCGCTGATGGCGTCGTCGAGCGCGTCTTTCTTCGATTTCATCTCCGCCTCGGTCGGCGCCCCGACGCGGATCAGCGCGACCCCGCCGCTGAGCTTGGCGAGGCGTTCTTCGAGCTTTTCCTTGTCGTAGTCGCTGGTCGTCTTCTTGATCTCGCGGCGCAGCTGCTCGATGCGGCCGGTGATGGCGGCCTTCTTGCCCGCCCCGCCGATGATGGTGGTATTCTCCTTGTCGATCACCACGCGCTTGGCCTTGCCCAGCATGTCGATGGTGACGTTCTCGAGCTTGATGCCGAGGTCCTGCGAGATCACCTGTCCGCCGCTCAGGGTCGCGATGTCTTCGAGCATCGCCTTGCGCCGGTCGCCGAAGCCCGGCGCCTTGACCGCGCAGTTGCGGAACGTGGCGCGCAGATTGTTGACGATCAGCGTCGCGAGCGCCTCGCCCTCGACATCCTCGGCGATCACCAGCAGCGGCGAGCCGGACTTGGCCACCGCCTCGAGCAGGCTGATGAGGTCGTTGAGCACGCTCACCTTGCCGTCGACGATGAGCAGCAGCGCATCTTCCAGCACCGCCTCCATGCGCTCCGGATTGGTGACGAAGTACGGAGAGATGAAGCCGCGGTCGAACTGCATGCCCTCGACTACTTCGAGCGTCGTCTCGGTGGTCTTGGCTTCCTCGACGGTGATCACGCCCTCGTCGCCGACCTTGTCCATAGCGTCGGCCACCAGCTTGCCGATCTCGGGGTCGTTGTGAGCGGAAATGGCGGCGACCTGCTCCTTCTCCTTACGGCTCGCCACCCGCCGCGACAGCGCCTTGAGCGCCGCCACCACCTGCTTGGTGGCGCGATCGAGGCCGCGCTTGATGTCGATGGCGCTTGCCCCGGCCACCACGTTGCGCACCCCGTCGGCAAAGATCGCATGGGCCAGAATCGTCGCTGTGCTGGTTCCGTCCCCCACCGCCTCGGCGGTCTTTTCCGCCGCCTGGCGCAGCATGCGCGCCCCGAGATTCTCCTCGGCGTCCTTGAGGTCGAATTCCTTGGCGATGGTCACCCCGTCATTGCAGACCAGCGGCGCTCCCCATTTTCTCTCGATGAGCACCGATTTCGAACGCGGCCCAAGGGTGACGCGCACCGCGTCGGCGAGCTGGCTGGCGCCGCGCAGCACCTTGTCGCGCGCCTCGGAGCGGAACAGAACCTGCTTGTGAGCCATGTCGACCTGCCTGATAGATGTTGAGGGTTTGCCGAAGCGCAGAGGCTAGCTGCAGCAGGCGTCCCGGCCTTGATCGGCGTCAAACCCCCAAACGCCGGCCGCCTCCGGAAGTTTCGGGCGTGCTGAGCGTTGTATACATCGCCGCCTGACTTGCAGATTTTGTGTGCATCGCTATGGTCTTGCCGAACCCCTGTGCAGAGAAGACTCGTGCCCGATCCGACACCGACCGAAGCCGTTCGCGCCGCCTACCGGCGCTTCGCCGAATACGCCGATCCGGCGCTCTTCATCAGCCTCAAGCCGGAGGCCGCAGCCCTCGCCGAGGCGGCCGCGCTCGAGGCAGAGGGCCCCGCTGGCAAGCCGCTTTTCGGCCTCACCCTCGCGGTCAAGGACAACATCGACGTCGCCGGCCTTCCCACCACCGCCGCCTGTCCCGCCTTCACCTACCGGCCGGCCCGGTCGGCATTCGTCGTCGAACGGCTGGTCGCCGCCGGCGCCATCGTCATCGGCAAGACCAATCTCGATCAGTTCGCCACCGGCCTTGTCGGCGTCCGCTCTCCCTGCGGCGTGCCGCGCAATGCGCTCCGGCCCGACCTCATCCCCGGCGGTTCCAGCTCCGGATCCGCCGTCGCCGTGGCTGCCGGGATCGTCGATTTTTCCCTGGGCACCGACACCGCTGGTTCCGGCCGCATTCCGGCCGGCATGAACGGCATCGTCGGGCTGAAGCCGACCCTCGGTCTGCTCTCGGCGACCGGCATGGTGCCGGCATGCCGGACGCTCGACACGATGTCGGTCTTTGCCCGCGATGTCGATCTGGCGCTCCGCGTCACCGAAATCGCGGCCGCCTACGACGAGGCCGACGCCTATTCGCGGAAACTGCCGGTGCCTGCCCAGGGCGCCGCGCCGCCGAGCCTCAGGATCGGCGTCCCCCGACCGGGTCAGCGCCAGTTCTTCGGCGATGTCGCCGCCGAAGCGGCCTATGCCGCCGACCTCGAGCGGCTCGCCGCAGTTGGCGCCACCATCATCGAGCTCGATTTCGAGCCGCTTCACGCCGTCGCCCGGCTGCTCTACCAGGGCCCCTGGGTGGCCGAGCGCTACGCCGCGACCAAAACGCTGATCGAGTCCGATCCCGCCGCGTTCCATCCGGTGACGCTGCAGATCATCGGCGCCGCCAAAGGCCTCACGGCCGTCTCTGCTTTCGAGGCGATGTACCGGCTCGCCGACCTTAAGCGGCAGACCCTGCCGATGCTCATGAGCGTCGATTGCCTCGCCGTGCCCACCGTCCCGCGCATGTACACGGTGGCCGAGGTCGAGGCCGACCCGATCGCCGTCAATTCCAACCTCGGCACCTACACTAATTTCGTCAATTTGCTCGATCTGAGCGCCATCAGCGTGCCGGTCGGCAAGCGCAGCGACGGCCTGCCCTCGAGCCTCACCTTCATCGGTCCCGCCGGCGCCGACAGCCAGCTCGCCGCCATCGGCGCCGCGGCGATGGGCGCGGGGCTCGCCGGCCCGCTGCGCGCCCCGCCCGGCCGCATCGAGATCGCGGTGATCGGCGCGCATCTCAGCGGCCTGCCGCTCAACCACGAACTGACCGCGCTCGGCGGCGCCTTCCTCCGCACCGTCGCCACCACGCCCGACTATCGCCTCTACGCCCTGCCGGACACGACGCCACCCAAGCCCGGTCTGCTGCGTGTCGGCAAGGGGCAGGGGGTGTCCATCGCGGCCGAAATATGGTCGCTGGACCCGGCCGGATTCGGCACTTTCGTCGCCAAAATCCCGGCGCCTCTCGGCATCGGCACGCTGAGCTTTGCCGACGGCACCGCCGCCAAGGGATTCCTCGTCGAGGCCGAGGCCGTCAGCGCCGCCCGCGACATTTCCGGCTTCGGCGGCTGGCGGGCGTTCCTAGCCGCTCGCTAGCCGCTGGTAGGAATCTTCGACGATCGAGATGTGCCGGCGCATCGCCGCCTCGGCCGCCTCGCGGTCGCCACGCAGGATCGCCTCAACCACTGCGCCATGTTCGGCATGCGATCGCGCCAGCCGCCCCCGCGCCCCGAACTGCGCCCGCCGGAACGGCTGCAACCGCTGCCGCGTCGAGCGCGTGATGTCGTTGAGGTAGCCGTTGTGGGCGCCCTCGTAGATCGCGGTGTGGAACGCATCGTTCGCCTCGGCATAGCGCGCCGCGTCGCCGGCATGGACGATGCCCGCCATCTCCTGATGGAGCGCATCGAGCGCCTCACGCTCCGGCGCCTTCATGGCCAGCGCCGAAAGCCCGGCGCACAGCGCCTCGAGATAGCCCATCACCTCGAACATTCCGGCAAGCGCCTCGGCATCGGGCTTGGCCACCAGCGCCTTGGCATGCGGCCTCTGGTCGACCAGGCCGCTCGCCGCCAATAGCCGCAGGGCCTCGCGCACCGGGGTGCGCGACACCGCAAATTCCGCCGCCAGCAACGTCTCGTCGAGCGCTACCCCCGGCGCCAGGATGCCGCCGATGATGCGGCTCGCGAGATCGCGCCGGATTTCCTCGGCCGATGTCCGCTTCAGCATGTCAGTCGCTCCTCCCGCGCCCGTTCGCGGCCGCCGGATTCCCGGTTTCCTGTTCGAACACGCATCGGCAAATCACTCAATCCGCCTCGTCGATGATACTCACATGAGCCGCGGCGACACGCCAGCCCCGGTCCGTCCGCACCCAGGTCTGCATCTGCCGCCCCACCTTGCCCGGCGCGCTGTCGCGATAGAACAGCGTTGCAGCCACGGCGCAGTCGTCGCCAAAGGTGGTGATCTGCGTCCTCGCCAGCCGCCGCGTCAACCCGGTCGCTGGCCGCGCCGCACGGAATTCCCGGATCGCCGCGATGCCGTGGAGGTTCTCGCCGATGCCGTAGCGGATGGTCGTGGGTTCGCCGAGAAACAGCGTGTCGAGCGTCGCCAGATCGTTGCCGACCAGCGCCGCCTCGTAGCGCTCGAACGCCGCCGTCACCTCGGCAACGATCGCCGGATCGTCGATCTTCATTGCGTCCGCCGCTGCAGCATCCGAGCCTTGAGTTCGCTGAGGAACGGAATGGTCTCGAACTGGTCGGGTTGCACCCGGTCCCAGTCGACGCCCATCGGGCGCAGGCCGGTATTGCCGGTGCGGATCAGCTCGAGTTCGGTGGCGACGAAATCGAGCGGCGAATCGTGCGCCTGCATCGGCACCCTGGCATCGTCGACCAGCTGGCTCGAATGCACCGTCGTCGCCATCGGCGTCGTCTCGGATACGATGCCCAGTTCGCGAAAGATCGCCGTCTCGAGGTCGGCGAACCCTGCGCCCTTGCCGGTGCGCCCGCCGGCCCGCGTCACCGCCACCGAGCCGACGACGCAGAAATCGAGCGGCGCCACCTCCTCGAAGCCGATCCGCTCGCCATGCTCCATGAACCCCTGCGAGGTCGCCGCCAGCTCGAACGAGATGCCGTTGGCCCTGAGCCGCTCCGGGTCGAGCCTGAGATAGGGGAACTCCCGCGTCAGATACGGCACCGGCGCGAACACCGTCTTGTCCTCGTAGAGCGCGCGGATGCGGATCGGGATCTGCGGCGCGTCCGGATTGGTCTTGACCGTCCGCGCCCTTTTCCATTCCTCGGTCTGCGCCAGCCGCCAGGCGGCGACATCGGCGCCGACGAAATTGGGGATCACGCTCCACGCCGGCCCGACCGCCACGCCGTCACGCTCGAGCCCGGCCCACACCTCGTGGCGGATCACGTCCTTGTCCGGGTTGCGCCCGGCCCAGCGGCCCTGCTCGCTCATGGCAATGCCGCCTCCAATGCGCTGAGCGGCGTCACCCAGCCGACAATGCCGCCCTGCGCCACGATCATCTCGATGGTCGCCGCCTTGAACTCGGGGAAATAGCTCTCCGTTGCGTCCTCGATCAGCAGGCACTCGTAGCCGCGGTCGTTCGCCTCGCGCATCGAGGTCTGGACGCACACCTCCGTGGTCACCCCGGCGAACACCAGGTGGGTGATGGCCACCGCCTGCAGCTGCTCGTGCAACCCGGTCGCCCAGAACATCCCCTTGCCCGGCTTGTCGATGACGATCTCGCCCTCGACGGGCCTCAGGTCGTCGACGATCTGGTTGCCCGGCTCGCCCATGACCAGCAGCCGCCCCATCGCGCCCACCTCGCCGATATGAAGGCTCGGATTGCCGCGCCTGATCTTGCTCGGCGGGCAATCGGAAAGGTCCGGCTTGTGCGCCTCGCGCGTATGGATCACCGGCCAGCGGTTGCGGCGGAACAGCGCAATCAGCCGCGCCGTCGCCGGCACGATCGCCTCGAGCCGCGCCACGTCGTTGCCGAGCGAATCCCCGAACCCGCCCGTCTCGATGAAGTCGCGCTGCATATCGATCACCACCAGCGCCGTATGGCCGGGGACGAAATCATAGGGGTAGGGGCGAGCGGGGATTGCGGTCATGGGACTTGCTCGAGGGCGCCACAGCCCACCTCCCCCTCGACGGGGGAGGTAGCGTAGCTTGAGCCGAAGGCTCTGGCGGAGCTGGGTGGGGGTGTGCGGAGCCCGGTCGCCGGGTATGAGCGCGTGGCTCCCCCCTCCCCAGTTCCGCTACGTCGCTTTGCTCCTAGCTGCACTACCCTCCCCGCGATGGGGGAGGGTGACGCCGGTGCCCGCGGGACGCGCAAGACGTGCAGATCCATCAATGCCCCGCCATGTACTGCCCGATGGTGTTCCGGTCGGTATCCTCGATCGGCGACACATAAGTGATCGTGCCGCCGCTCATCACCGCAACCCGGTCGGCCAGCTCGAGAATCTCGTCGAGGTCCTCGCTCACCAGCAGCACCGCCGCGCCGCGGTTGCGCTGCTCCATGATCTGGCTGCGGATTTCGGCCACTGAGGCGAAGTCGAGCCCGAAGCAGGGGTTGGCGACGATCAGCACGTCGACGTCGCCGCTGAGTTCCCGCGCCAGCACCGCCCGCTGCACGTTGCCTCCGCTCAGCGTCTCGATCGGCGCATCCGGCGAGGTGGTCTTCACCCGGTACTGCGCGATCAGCTCCTTGGCCTTCTCGCGCATCGGTCCGGGCGACATCCACCAGCCCAGCGACGCCACCGGCGGCTTGTCGAACGAGCGGAACGCCAAATTCTCGGCGACGCTCATCTTGGGCACTGTCGCGTTCTTCAGCGGTTCCTCGGGCAGCCCGAACACCTTGAACCTGTCGTAGTGTCCACGTTTGGGCTCGAACCGCTCGCCGCGGATGAAGATGCCGCCATCGCTGAGCGGCCGCTGCCCGCTCAGCGTCTCGACCAGCGCCGATTGCCCGTTGCCGGAGACCCCGGCGATGCCGACGATCTCGCCGGCCTTGACCTTGAGGTTGACCGCCTTGATCGCCGGCATGCCGTCATTGTCCTCGGCGAACAGCCCCGCCAGCTCCAGCACCTCGCCGCGGGCATTGCCCTTCTTGCGGCTCGCCCGCTCGCGGATCGTGGTGTCGCCGATCATCATGCCGCTCATCTCGGGAATGCTGACCGCCTTGGCGTCGCCCGCGCCGGTGAACTTGCCGCGCCTGAGGACCGTGAAATGGTCGCAGAACGCCTTCACCTCGCGGAACTTGTGCGAGATCATCAGCACCGTGATTTCCTTGCGGTCGGCCATGCCGCCCAAGTGCCCCAGCATCTCGTCGGCCTCCGCCGGCGTCAGCACCGAGGTCGGCTCGTCGAGGATCATGAAGCGCTGGTCGAGATAGAGCAGCTTGAGAATCTCGAGCTTCTGCTTTTCGCCGGCGCTGAGCCCGCTCACCTGCGTGTCGAGCGGCACCCGGAACGGCATCTCATCCATGAACGCGTCGAGCGCCTTTTTCTCCTTGCCCCAGTCGATGATACCCGGCGCGTCGGCGCGCGAGATCACCAGGTTCTCCGCTCCGGTCAGCGACGGCACCAGCGTGAACTGCTGATAGACCATGCCGATGCCGTGGGCCCGCGCGTCGCGCGGCGACTTGATGGTGACCTCCTTGCCGTCGAGCAGCACCTGGCCCCTGTCGGGCGAATAAAACCCCATGATGCACTTGACCAGCGTCGATTTGCCCGCGCCGTTCTCCCCCAGCAGCGCATGGAACGAGCCGGCCTCGACCTTGATCGAGACGTCGTCGAGCGCCACCAGCGGCCCGAAGATCTTGGTCATCCCCCGTGCCTCGAGCGAGGGTGCCCGTCCGGCCATAGAAGGCGATCCGCCGGCGTTCGTCCCAGGCGAGTCGGTCATGGCAGCGCCTCCAGCAGTTGCGCCGAGGTGGCGACAGCGCCGAACACCCCGCCCTGCATCTTGATCATGTCGAGCGCCGCCAGATGGTTCTCGTATTTGGTCGCCGCCGTGCAGTCGGAAAGCACCAGGCACTCATAGCCGCGATCGTTGGCGTCGCGCATCGTGGTGTGAACGCACACATCGGTGGTGACGCCGGTCAGAACGATGTTCCGGATGCCCCTGGTGTGCAGCACGAGCTCGAAATCCGTCGCCAGAAAGCTGCCCTTGCCGGGCTTGTCGATGATCGCCTCGCCCGGCTCCGGGGCGAGTTCGGGAATAATCTCCCAGCCCTTTTCGCCACGCACCAGGATGCGCCCGCATGGTCCCTGGTCGCCGATGCCGGCGCCGATGCGTTGCGAGCGCCAGCGCTTGTTGGCCGGCAGATCGGACAAATCCGGCTTGTGCCCCTCGCGCGTGTGGATCACCGGATAGCCCTTGGTCCGGAACGCCGCGAGCACGCCCTGGATCGGCCCGATCGGGGCCCGCGTCAGCGAGATATCGTAGCCCATCGAATCGACATAGCCGCCCGGCGCGCAGAAATCGGTCTGCATGTCGATCACCACCAGCGCCGTGTTGTGCGGCCCGAGATCGCCGTCGAACGGCCACGGATAGGGGTCGGACGCCACCGTCACGGCGTCCGCGATCATTGCTTCGGCGACGCGTTCGTCGGCGAGACTCACTCAGCGGCCTCCTGGAACTTCTGGCCGTAGAGGCGAGCGGGAGGCGCAAATCCTGAAGCCTGCCCGTCGGTGACGTTGACGGTATCCTCCCACGGCAAATGGTAGCGGCCTGCCACCAGGTCCTGCATGAAGCTGTAGGGGCAGTCCTGCGCGCCACCCTTCACGGCGCTGAAGCCGCGATGGCCGAGCTGATAGATGTTGTTCTCGACGCCCCAATTGGCCCGCGCCTCACGCACGAGATCGGGCCGTACTTCGGCAGTGATGATTTCGTCGGCCCGGCCGGTGCGGCCCTCGGCGATGATGCTGCCGTCGAAATTGACGATCATCGCCTCGCCCATCGAGTCGAATGTCCCGTCCGAGCCGCACATGCAGACATTGGCGGTGACCATCAGATTGTGGAAGCTGTTGGCCTGGTTGGTGAACCGCCACGCGTCGCGGATCGGGGCGGTGTATCCGGCGGTTCGCAGCATGATCTCGGCGCCCTTGTAGGCGGCCTCACGCGACATTTCCGGGAACATCCCGTCATGGCAGATGATCAGCGCGAGCTTGCAGCCCTTCGGTCCATCGATCACCGGGATGCCGAGATCGCCGGGCTCCCACGGTTCGACCGGCACCCAGGGATGGAGCTTGCGATAGTAGAGCTTCACCTCACCCTGGTCGTCGATGACGATGCCCGAATTGTAGGGATTGGCGCCGGGGTTGCGCTCCATGATTGAAAAGCAGCCCCAGATCGAATTGTCGCGGCACGCCTGCTTGAACGCCGCGACCTCGGGACCATCCAGCCTGCACATGATGTCGGGATTGGTATCCATCGACAGGCCGTGCAGCGCGTATTCCGGAAACACCACCAGATCCATGGTGCCGAGATTGCGCCGGGCCTTGCCGACCATGTCGACGATCCGCTGCGTCTGCGCGGCGAGATCGGCGCGGGTTTTCACCACCGGGAGCTGCAATTGCACCAGCCCGATCACCACGCCATTGTCGGATTTGTTGAGACCGCCCAGCCCGTTCATCGCGTCCTCATTTGGTGATCGACAGTTCGCCCGGCGCCTCGCGCGCCGCGCCCTTCGATCCGGCCGACAGGATCATGATGACGAGCGTCAGGATGTAGGGCGCGGCGTTGAAGAAGTAATAGCCCTGGGTGATGCCGATGGCCTGCAGCGATGGGCCGATGGCGCCTGCCGCCCCGAACAGCAGCGCCGCGATGATGCAGCGGATCGGGTCCCAGCGCGCGAAGATCACCAGCGCCACCGCCATCAGGCCCTGGCCCGAGCTCAGCCCCTGGTTCCAGATGCCGGGATAATAGAGCGACAGGAACGCCCCGCCGATCCCCGCCATGAAACCGCCCGCGGCGGTGGCGAGGAAGCGCACCAGATCGACCGAGACGCCCATGGCTTTCGCCGCGGCGGCGCTGTCGCCGGCCATGCGCACGATCAGTCCCCATTTGGTGTTCTTGAGCGCCCATGCCATGGCGATGGCGAGCCCGATGCCGACAAAGAACAGCGGGTTGACCTCGAGCGCCTGCGCCAGCGCCGGATTGCCGGTCCAGTCGCCCAGATGGATCGAATCGAGATGCGGCGCGCTGGGCTGGATAAACGGCTTGCCGAAAAAGAACGCCAATCCAGTGCCAAAACTCATGAAGGCGATGCCGACGGCGATGTCGTTGACCTTGGGCAGCTTGCAGATATAGCCGTGCAACCCGCCGAGGATCACCCCCGCGCCGCCCGCCGCCAGCACCCCGAGCCAGGGATTGCCGCTCAGATACGACGTCGCATAGGCGACCATGGCGCCCAGCACCAGCGTGCCCTCGAGCCCGAGGTTGATGCGGCCCGATTTCTCGGTCAGCGTCTCCCCCAGCGCCACGAACATGAACGGCGTCGACACCCGGATGGCGCCGCCCAGCATGGCGATCAGCACGGTGACGATCGGGTGGTCCATCAGACGCGGTCTCCCGTGTTGCCCGGCTGGAAGATCTTGAACCGTCCGTAGAACGTCTCGCTGACCAGCAGCACGACGAACAGGATGCCCTGCAGCACCAGCACGGTGGCGTCGGGCATCCCCATGCGGCGCTGCACCACGCCGCCCGCCGCCGCGATGGCGCCGAAGAGGATCGCCATGGGAACCACCGTCAGCGGGTTGTGCCGCGCGAGGAAGCTGACGAGGATGCCGGTGAAACCGTAGCCCGCGACCAGCGAGGCGTTGGCCTGGCCGTGGATCGCCGTCACCTCGAAGAACCCGGCAAGCCCGGCGCAGGCGCCGGCGATCACGCAGCAGACCACCATCAGCGCCCCCACCGGCAGTCCCTGCGCCTTGGCGGCGCGGGCATTGCCGCCGGTCATCCGCGCCGCGAAGCCGAAGGTGGTCCGGCTCATCAGCACCCAGAGGACGACGGCGAGCACGATACCGGCGGCAAAGCCCCAGTGGACGTCGGTGCCCGGGATGCTGCCGATGCGGTAGGCATCGCCGATCGGCATGGTCGAGGGCTTGTTGGCCGAGGCCGGGTCGCGCAGCGCGCCCTCGACGAAGAAGTTCATGATGGCGATGGCGATGTAGCTCATCAAGAGCGACGAGATCGTCTCGTTGACACCGCGGGCGTGGCGCAGCCAGCCGACAACGCCGAGCCAGAGGCCGCCCGCCGCCATGCCCGAGAGCGCCATCACCGGCAGCGTAATCCACACCGGCACGGCGTTGGTCACCAGCGGGATGGCGATGGCGGCGGCCGAAAAGCCGCCCAGCACCAGCGCGCCTTCGCCGCCGATCATGGTCAGCCCGATGCGCGCCGGGATGGCGAAGGCGAGCCCGGTGAGGATCAGCGGCGCCGCCCGCTGCAGGCTGTTCTGGATCGAAAAGCTCGACCCGAACCCGCCCGTCCACACCAGCTGCCAAAACTGCACCGGGTCCTTGCCGATGATGAGGAGGAAGATCGAGAACGCCACGGCCGACGCCACCATCGCCCCGACCGGAATCGCCACCGTCTCGGCCAGCCGCAGCGCCTTCACATTGGAAGCCCGTCTTGCCGGGATTGCGGCATCGGCGGTTTCAGCGGTCATCTTACGTCCCTTGCTCGAGCCGGGGAAAGGCCCCCTCACCCGAAGGGCTCCGCCCTTCGACCTCTCCCTTTGGGGGAGAGGTCGGCGCGAAGCGCCGGGTGAGGGGGCCTTGCCGGATCATCTGGACTGTCGCCTTACGTCGTCGACCCTTGCACGCCCTCGAGCAGCCAGCCCATGCCGTCGAGGTAGGGGTCGTAATTGTCGTAGTCCTTGTCGACCACGACGTTACCTTTGTTGTCCTTGAGCGTGCCGGTGTAGATTTTGAAGCCGCCCTTCAGCGCCTCGATCGCGGCGTCCGCCGCCTTGATCGCCTCGGGCGTCGCGCCGGCGCCATAGGCGGTGTTGCGCAGCATGTCGTTGTTGTAGCCGCCCACCAGGAAGTTCGGCAGCGGCGTGCCGGCGGCGATGTCGTCGGCATAGGATTTGTAGATCGTCTCCCACTTGTATTCGGCGCCGGTGATGAAGCCGGTGGGCGCCAGCGGCGCCTGGCTGGCGTTGTGCCCGCAGGTCTTGACGCCGCGGCCCTCGGCCGTCTGGATCACCACTTTCGGCGAATCCACGTGGCAGGTGATGACCTCGCAACCGGCGTCGACCAGCGCGTTGGTGGCTTCCGCTTCGCGCACCGGCAGGCTCCAGTCGCCGGTGACGATCACCTGCACCGTCGCCGCCGGATTGACCGAGCGGGCGCCGAGCAGCACCGAGTTGATGTTGGAGAGCACCGAGGGGATGGGCTTGGCCGCGACGAAGCCGATCTTGCCGGTCTTGCTGCTGAGCCCCGCCGCGACGCCGTCCACATAGTGCGCCTGGTTGAGATAGGGGAAGTACGACCCTGCGTTCGCCGGGTCCTTGTCCTTGTTCCATAGCGGCGCGGCGTGGCGGAACTGCACGTCCGGATATTTCTTGGCCAGGTCGACCACGAACGGGTTGTAGTAGCCGAACGAGGTGGCGAGGATCAGGTTCGCCCCGTCGAGATTGATCATCGACTCCATCGATTTGGAGACCGCGTCCGTCTCCGGCACGTTCTCTTCCTCGACCACGGTGATGCCGGGCAGCGCCTTGAGCGTGCCCACCGACACGGCATGGGCCTGGTTCCAGCCGAAATCGTCTTTCGGTCCGACATAGACGATGCCGAGGATGACGGCGGTTTGCGCTCGCGCAATGCCGAACGGCAAGGCCACCGAGGCAAGAGTGGCGGCGCCCGCTTTGAGCAGCGTCCGGCGCGATAGGTTGTTGAATGGCATGGATTAAGTCCCCTGGTTTGCACCCGTTGGCTTCAATGCAAACCATGTGCCACAGTCGGCATGCGTGGAATTTCAGGGACTTGGCCCGAAACGGGCTTGTCAGCACGGCGAGCGCAATGCTTAAATAATCTGCGATGCCTAAATCGTAGGCACAAGTGGAGCTGTTGCATACAATTGGTTGAGAGCCGTTAGCATGTGGGTACCGATCGCGCTCGGTCGCGACGTCCCCCGTGGCGCGACCCGCGCCGTTCTGCTCGAAGGCGAGGAACTCGTCGTCTGGCGCGGCGAGGCCGGTACGGTGCAGGTGTGGGAGGACCGCTGTCCGCATCGCGGCATGCGGCTGAGCTTCGGCTTCGTGCGCGGCGACGCGCTCAACTGCCTCTATCACGGCTGGGAGTACGGCGCGGGCGCCAGCTGCCGGCGCATTCCCGCCCACCCCGATCTCACCGTGCCGCCCACCATCCGCGCCAAAGCCTTCGCTGCCACCGAAACCGGCGGCCTGATCCTCGTCGACCGCGACGGCACCGGCGGTCCGCCGCCGCTGATGCTCGCCGGATTGCCCGTCGCCAGCCTCGCCATCGCGGCCGATCCTGAAACGCTGTTCCAGCTGGTGCCCGCCACGCCCCGTCCGGACCCCCAGCTCGTCGAGGCCACGCTCGACGGCGTCCGTTTCCATCTCGGCTGGCACGTCCCCGGTCCCGGCCGCATCATGCTCCACGCCCTCGTCCTCGATCCGGGGGCCGAATCCCGCGCGCTGATCGCGCTCCACAAGCTGCGCAGCGAAGCCGAAGCGAGGCGCGCCGCATGACCGCCGAACCCGCCGCCCTCGATCAATGGTACGTCCTCGGCGCCATCGGGGATTTCCCACAAGGCCAGTCGTCCCGCCGCCTGCTCGGCACCAACCTCGCCGTTACCCGCGCCGGCGATCGCTTCACGATCGAGTCGAACGGCCCGCCGGCCGCGGTCCGCACCGACTACGGCCATCTCTGGACCACCCTCGGCACGCCGGCGCGCCCGGTCTTCGATCTGCCCGAGTCTCGCGAATCCGACCGCCGCGCCGTCTATTGCGGCGCCGTCACCGTCCGCGCCTCGGGCCTGCGTCTCATCGAGAATTTTCTCGATCTGGCGCACTTCCCCTATGTCCATACTGATATCCTGGGCACCGAGGCCAGGCCCGAGGTGGCGAAATACGAGGTCGAACAGCGCCGCGACGTCGACGAGCTGTGGGCCACCAAATGCGAGTTCTTTCAGCCCAAGGCGGCCGCTGCGTCGGAGGGCGGTCAGATCAGCCGCTACATGTACCGCGTCGTCTCGCCCTTCAACGTCATGCTCTACAAGACGCCGCCCGCCGCTCCCGACCGCTGGGACGTGATCGCCCTCTTCGTCCAGCCGGTCGAGCCCGACCTTTCGATCGCCCACCCTTACATGCTGGTGATCGACGACATTTCGACCGATGCCGAACTCATCGGCTTCCAGCAGATGATCTTCCTCCAGGATAAGATCGTGCTCGAGAACCAGCGCCCGAAGCTGCTGCCGTTGCAGCCCGGCCGCGAGACCCCGACCCGCGCCGACCTCAGTTCCGTCCTCTACCGCCGCTGGCTCAAGGAGAAACAGCTGCGCTACGGCGTCGAGGAGCGCACCGATCTTGCTTAGGCTCCACGACTACGTGCTCTCGGCCGAATGCTACGCCGTCCGGCTGATGCTGGCACTGCTCGGGCTGGCTCACGAAAGGCGCGCCGTCGATCTCTACCCCGGCGCCGCGACCACGCCATGGGGCGATGTCCCCGTGCTCGAGGACGGCGACGACGTCGTCACCGATCCCGGTCTGATCCTCACTTACCTGGCGCGCGCCCACGATCCGTCGGGCCGCTGGCTGCCAGCGGAGAGCGCTGCCGTGGTGTCGCGCTGGCTCGCCTTCGCTGCGACCGACCTTACCGCGCTGCGCGACGCCCGCCGCGTCGCAATCCTCGCCGCGCCCGGCGATCTCGATGCCCTCAACCGCAAGGGCTACATGGCGCTCCGTGCCCTCGACGATCACCTGGCGACGCGCCGCCTCGAAGGGGCCGATTGGCTCGCCGGCGATGGGCCCACCGTCGCCGACATCGCCGTCTTCCCCGCTGTCATGCTGAGCCACGACAGTGGCATCGGCCTCGAGGATTTCCCGTCCCTCAACCTCTGGCAGCGCCGCCTGCGCCAACTCCCGGGCTTTGTCGGCATGCCGGGCATCCCCGACTACTTCTAGCGCCGGATGGCAAAGCCCGGCGCCACCGGCCCCGCCTCCTCCGCCCCCTCGATCCGTTCGATCAACGCATTGAGCGGCCCAAGCGCGCACGCCATCTCCAGCGCGCCGACCAGCGCTTCCGGTCCCGCCGCGACCAGCGTCACGCCATCCGTAGCGTCGGCCTCCGCCCAGCCGGAAATGTCGAGCCAGCGCGCCCGCGCGGCGACGAAGGCCAGATAGTCGCGAGTCTGCATCCGGCCCGCGATGCGATAGCGGATGCACACCGGCGCGCCGCCCTCCACATCGCTCGAATAGGTGCCCTCTGGCTGCATTGTCCGTCCCGGTCGCCGGTGCTCGCCACTGTCACATGGGCTTCGCCCGGGGTGCAACCGCCGGATGGTCATAGCCTCAGTCCGGTGCTAGAGCGTTTCCAGGAAAAGTGCGAAGCGGTTTTTCGGTTCGGAAACGCGACAAATCAAAGACAGAGAGCACGCGGTCCGATTCCATCGAAACGGGAAGTGCTCTAGGACGCCGTTCTCGCACGGAGCCCATCGTGATCCCCTGGGAAGAACTCGACACCGCGGCCGTCCCCGATGGCGGCCAATTGCGCCTGATGCGGCGTGGCGCCGAATTCTCGATCATGGCCGGAGCGGTCGAGCTGATGAACAGCCGCGTCCGCGGTTCTGAGGAGGCGCTTGCGACGCTGAGTCTCGAGCGGCTGCGCGACCGGGCGAACCCAAATATCCTCATCGGCGGCCTCGGCATGGGCTTCACCCTCCGCGCTGCCCTCGCCATGCGTCCCGACCTGCGAATCACCGTCGCCGAGCTTGTTCCCGCCGTGGTGGCGTGGGCGCGTGGGCCCTTGGCCCCGGTCTTTGCCGGTAGCCTCGACGATCCCCGCGTCGCGGTTGTGGTCGGCGACGTCGGCCCGATGATCCGGTCGGCCCGGAAGGACTGGGACGCGATCCTGCTCGATGTCGACAACGGTCCAGGCGGGCTCAGCCGCGCCGCCAATGACAGCCTTTATGCGGCCAACGGCCTCAGGGCCGCCCACACGGCGCTCCGTCCCGGCGGCGTGCTCGCCGTCTGGTCGTCGCATCCCGATTCGGGGTTCACCCGCCGCTTGCAGCAGGCGGGGTTTGCGGTCGAGGAGCTGCCCGTCCGCGCCCACGGCAGGCGCGGCGCCCGTCACCTGATCTGGATGGCCACCCGCGACCGCTAGCCGCGGGGGCGGGCTCTAGCGGTTGCGCGCCTTGCGGGCCGCATAGCGGCGGTCGCGTTCGGCCTTGCGTTCCGCTTCCTCGGCGACGGCCTGGTCGGCCGCGGCCCGCTCGGCCTCGGCTTTGGCGCGGGCTTCTTCTTCCTGGCGGCGGGCCGCCTCGGCGGCGGCGCGCTCGGCGGCCTCGCGCTTTTCGCGCTCACGCTCGAGGGTTCTGGCCTCGCGCGCGGCCGCAAGCGCCGCGCGCTCGGCCGCGATGGCCTCGAGTTCGGCCTTGGGCTTGGCGACCGATTGGGCCTTCTTCAGCAAAGCCTTCTTGGCTTCGAGGGAAGCATTGCGGCGGTCCGCAAAACCGGGGTCTCCGGGTCTGTTCATCATTGTATCCGTTGGAAAGTCGCTTGGTGGCGCTCTGCGGCTTGCCGTCGCGGGCGAGCAGGGCTGCGCGGCGCTTCCCCTAGCCCATCGGGGCGCCACAGACAAGCGCGTCTTCGCCGGCCGCCCGGATCAAAATCGCGCTCCCGGCTTGCCGCAGTCCCCCGTACCGCCTATTTAGGGCAATGACATCCCAGACCTCCGACGACATCCGCGCCCGGGGCGAACGCCTCTGGCTCAAGCGTTTTTTGCCCTATCGCACCCCCAAGAGGCTGCGCGCGGTGTTCGAACTGGGAACGACCATCGTCCCGCTTGTCGCCCTCTGGGCCCTCTCATGGCTGGCCCTCGCCAATGGCATGTGGTGGGCCCTGTTGCTCACCGTTCCGGCGGCAGCCGGGTTTCTCCTGCGACTGTTCATGGTTCAGCACGATTGTGGCCACGGCGCCTTCTTCGGCAAGCGCAGCGTCGATGACTGGATCGGCCGCGCCATCGGGGTCTTGACCTTCACGCCCTATGACTACTGGCGCCGCTCCCACTCCATCCATCATGCCTCGTCCGGCAATCTCGACGCGCGCGGCATCGGCGACGTGATGACGCTGACCGTGTCCGAGTACCAGGCGCTGCCGTACTGGAACCGCGTCGGTTACTGGCTCTACCGCAACCCTGCGGTGATGTTTGGTCTGGGTCCCATCTGGCTGTTCATGATCCAGCACCGTCTGCCGGTCGGCGATATGCGCGGCACCGTTCCCTGGGTTTCGGTCATGGGCACCAACGCCGCCATCGCCGTCCTCGCCCTGGTGCTGATCTGGCTCGTCGGCGTGGTGCCGTTCCTCCTCATCCAGTTGCCGATCGTTCTGCTCGCCGCCATCGGCGGGGTCTGGCTGTTTTATGTCCAGCACCAGTTCGAGAACACCTATTGGAGCGACGGCAAGGAGTGGGATTTCGAGCGCGCGGCGCTTCGCGGCTCGTCCTACTACGATTTGCCGGCACCGTTGCGCTGGCTCACCGCCAACATCGGCGTCCACCACGTCCATCACATCTCGAGCAAGGTCCCATATTACCGGCTGCCCGAAGTGCTTCGCGACTATCCCGAACTCAAGCAGATCGGCCGCGTCACCTTCTGGCAGAGCCTCGGCGGCGTCCGGCTGGTGCTCTGGGACGAGGCCAAGAAGCGGCTGGTGACCTTCCGCGAAGCCCGCAGCCTCGCGCCGGCCGCGGTCTGAGCCCATCGCTTCGAGCTTGAAGGTGGGGCTGGTAAGCCCCATCTATGGGATGGCTCGGCGCCATCCTTGCGCGTGGGCACTGCCCGGCAAACACTCCCCCGGACATCGCGAATGATCCATCGCGCCTTGGGCGCATGGACTGCTGCCACCAGGAGACGCCGCCATGACCATCATCGACTACGACGCCAGCGCCGAACTCTACGCCGTCCAGGGTCCGGGCCGCAAACGGACGCTTTTCTACCGGCGTTTCGACACCGCGGCCGAGGCGCTGCGCTTCGCCATCGAGGACATGCCGGCGGCCAGCAATCCGACCCTCGAGATCGGCGACGATCGCCTCGACCGCAATTCCATGCTCGAATCCTACAGCGCCGAGGCCTATCCGCTCGAGCGCCACGCGCCCTACGCCGGCAAGTCGGCCTGAGTGGACGCGCGCAGCACGACCTCCACCGTCACGTTCGTGCATGCCTTTTCGATCAAGGGGCTGGAGACGGTCTGGCCAGCTGGCACCTACACGGTGGTGACCGACGAAGAGCAACTCGATTTGAGCTTTCCCGTTTACCGGCGGACCGGGACCCGGCTGATCCTCAAATCCGGCGGTCTGACACAATCCTGGGCGATCGAGCCGGACAACCTCGCCGCCGCGCTGCAAAAAGACCAGCTGGCGCTCTGATTTTCCAGTTACATTCCGTTCCATCCGAAAGGCGCCCGATGCAGATCAAGGCCGGCTATCGACTGGGGTATGAGTGTTCGCAGCCCACCCCGATGCTGCTCTGCCTCAACATCCATCCCTCCCGACGCCACGATCTGCTGACGCCGCAGACGCTGGTCTACTCGCCCGCCGTCGAGGCCTGGGACTACACCGACGGCTTCGACAATGTCTGCACCCGCATCACTGCGCCGGTGGGGCGGCTCACGATTTCGACCGAATTCGAGATCCACGACAGCGGCCTCCGCGACGTGGTCCCGCTCGACGCAACGCAACACGATATCCGCGACCTGCCCGACGAGACGCTCGTCTATCTCCTCGGCAGCCGCTATTGCGAGACCGACAAGCTGTCGCAGATCGCCTGGAGCCTCTTTGCGCACACTCAGCCCGGCTGGCCGCGCGTCCAGGCAATTCTCGACTACGTCCACAATCACATCCGCTTCGACTACATGCGCGCCGACCGGACGCGCACCGCCTTTGGCGGCTACACCGAGCGGGTCGGTGTATGCCGCGACTACACCCACCTCGCCATCGCTTTCTTCCGCGCCATGAACATCCCGGCGCGCTACTGCACCGGCTATCTCGGCGACATCGGCAATGTGCCGGTGCCCGGTCCGATGGATTTTTCCGCCTGGGCCGAGGTCTATCTCGGCGGCCATTGGTACACCGCGGATGCCCGCAACAACGTGCCGCGCATCGGCCGCATCTTGATGGCCATCGGCCGCGACGCCACCGATGTTGCGCTCTCGACCGAGTTCGGCCCAGCGGTGCTCGCCGAGTTCTTTGTCATTGCCGAGGAAGTCGCGTCCTAGTCGAAGAAGCCGGAATCCTCTTCGTTGAGGTACTTCCTGGCGCCTTCGGCATCGATGTCGAGACCGAGCCCGGGGGCCTCCAGCACGTCGATCATCGAGTCCTTGACCACCTGCCTGGGCAGGCCGGTGACGATATCGTTCCACCACGGATCGGACGCGCTCGGATACTCGAACGCGATATAGTTGGCCGGCAGTGTCGCGCACACATTGATCAGCGCCCCGAGGCCGAGAAGGCCGTTGGCGGTGCCGTGTGGCGCCATCATGATCGAGTGCATATAGGCGTGCTCGGCCACCCATTTGAGCTCGGCGATGCCGCCGATGTCGGCAGGATCGGGGCCGATGACGCGCACCGCCTGGGTCTCGATCAGCTCCTTGAAATTGTGTCTCAGGTAGATCTGCTCGCCGGTGTGGATCGGCGTTGACGTCGACATCGTAAGTTCGCGATAGGCCTGCGGGTTGACCCACGGCACGTAGTCGCCGGTCAGCATATCCTCGAGCCACATCAAATTGTATTTCTCCACCGCGCGCGCGAAGCGGATGGCGTCGGGGAGGAACCAGCCCGGACCGCAATCGAGCGCCAGCGAGACCTTGTCGCCCAGCACTTCCTTCATGGCGATGACACAGTCGAGCATGTGGTTGAAGCCGTGCTCGCTGATCTGCCCCTGGTCCATCGCGCCGTGATAGCCCGATTTGGTCTGGCGTGGGCCAAAGTGGAAGTCCTCGATCGAGTCCTTCATGTTCGAGTGAAAGCTGATCCCCTGCTTGACCATGAAGAAGTTCTGCGGCTGCTCCATCATCCATTTGACGTCGGCGGCGTAGTCCTCTGGCCGGTCGCCGGTCCGCTTCTTGCGGATCGAGCCGTTGTAGACGCGCACCTGGTCGCGCACCTTGCCGCCCAAGAGCTTGTAGACCGGCACGCCCGCTGCCTTGCCGGCGATGTCCCACAGCGCATGCTCGATGGCGCTCACCGCCGCGCCATACGGCTTGAACGAACCGCGCTGGCGGATCTTCAGCATCACGCGCTCGACGTCGGTCGGGTCCTCGCCGATCAGGGCTTCGCGGAAATGCAGCACCCAGGGTTTGAGGTAGGTCTTGGTGAACTCCACCTCGCCCAGGCCATAGAGGCCCTCGTCGGTGACGATGCGGACGATGGGATGCTTGCCGATGACGGCGCAGCGCAAATCGGTGATCTTCATGTTCGGTCCTGTCGGCGGATGATCTCGTCTAGCGCAGGCGCGCGCTGTTGCGCCGCGCCGCGCCCATCTGTTCGATAATGTGGCGACCCGATCCCTCGACGTGGCGGCCGATGGTCGCCGCCGCCTTGTCGGCGTCCTGTGCCTTGATGTCGTCGAGCAGCTGCCGGTGCTCGCGCAGCACCGCGACCCGGCGCGCCAGCGAGGTTGGATGGCGCCGGCTCATCGCCTTCAGAATCTCGCGGTGCTTCCACCACAGGTCCACGGCGTGGCGATTGTAGTGGCGGTCGTACATGTAGTGGTGGAACAGCGTGTCGAGTTCGCCATGCCGTACCGGGTCGGCATAGTTGAGCCGTTCCATCTCCGCCTGCATGCCCTCGAGCACGGCAATATCGGCGTCGGTGACGATGCGCACGAACCAGCGCGTCAGCGCCGGCTCGATCAGCACCTCGATCTCGTAGATGTCGCGGATGAAGTCCTCGTCCATCGCGCGGACGCGAGCGCCGCGATTGGGCGTCATCACCACGAAGCCTTCGCCGCGCAACTGCTGCAGCGCTTCGCGCACCGGGTTGGTCGACGTGCCGTGCCGCTCGGCGAGGTCGGCGACCTTCAGCCGTTCGTTGGCGCCCAGGCGCCCCGAGATGATGTCGTCGCGGATCAGTTCGTACACCGACGACGAGGAATCGAGCGTCTCGGGGAGGGCGGTATCGACGGTAAGGGTCGTGCTCATCGTTCGTGCTTCTATGCATCTTGCGCCGCAGAGCCAAGTCCCATCCGCTCGACAATGCACGCAATCCACCGCAGATAATGTACAATCTTTGCAAGAGTTGACACGCATTGTCGAGTCTGGAACACATTAGGTGCGGAAGAGGAGGATAAGCCTCCCCCCGCACTGGGATGCAGCCGGTCACCCCGGACGCCCCGGGAGGAGTCCGGCTGAGGCCGGGGCAAGTGCGTCATCCGCGAGGGGCGGCGCATCACAAGTTTCGAACGAGGAGGACGTTCTATGACCAAGATTGATGGCCGTGACGCCACAGCCTTCCGGCTGCAGCGGCGCGAGTTAGTCGCCTATTCGATCGCTGCGCTGATGAGCACCACCATGGTGTTCACCGCCACAACCGCGAGCTACGCGCAGAGCATCGATCTCAGCAAATGGTCGCCGGAATATGTGAAGTCGATCGCCGGCACTGAGGAATTCGATACCGCGGCCGAATGCGCCAAGGTGACGCCGCTCGATTACAAGGGCAAGCTCAGCTACTGGTGGACCGGCCCCAACGACGCCTCGCCCGACATCGAGCGCAAGATCAACGACGATTTCTGGGCCGCCTGGAAGGCGACCTATCCCAACATCGAGACCGATGCGCAGAACATCGACTACAATGTGCTGCTCGACAAGCTGCGCACGGCTCTGCTCGGCAATGCCGGCCCGATGGTACTCCGCCTGCAGATCCTGGGCGGCATCGAGTTCTCCTCCAAGGGCTATTTCCAGCCGCTGAAGCCGGAGGACGTCGGCTATGCGAGCGCCGACTTCTGGCCGGGCGCCCTGAAGTCGGACACCTATGAGGGCGTGCTCTACGGCATTCCGACCAACAACGAGACCATGGCCTTCATCTGGAACGCCAAGATCTTCAACGATGCCGGCCTCGACGGCGAGCATCCGCCGGCCACCTGGGACGAGGTGGTCAAGGATTCCAAGATCATCCACGACAAGCTGGGCATCGCCGGCTACGGCATGGTTGCCAAGCAGAACGCCGGTAATACGCCGTTCCGCTTCATGCCGCAGATGTGGGCCTATGGTGGCGGTACGCTCGACGAATCCACCGACGCGCCGACCTACGAGACTGTCATGCTGAACAGTGCCGGCGCCAAGGCGGCTCTGCAGGCCTCATACGACATGTATGTGCGGGACAAATCGGTGCCCGTCTCGGCCCTGACCAATACGCAGAACGAGAACCAGCAGCCGTTCATCGCCGGTCAGCTGGCGATGATGATCGCCCATCCGTCCGAGTACGCCAAGATGAAGGACCTGGCGAGCAAGGCCACCGGCGCCGACAAGGCGGTTGCCGATGCCGTGGTCGAGAACATGCGCTACGGTCTCATTCCGGAAGGCCCGGCCCGGCGTGCCGTGGTGTTCGGCGGCTCCAACATGCACTTCATCAAGAACGAATACGTCGACGGCGGTTTCGATGCGGGTGCGGCGAAGGCCTTCGCCTGCTTCTGGAACAGCCCCGAATGGTCGACCAAGCTGGCCTGGACCGGGTCCAACCCGGGCAATCTGCGCGGCTTCAAGACCAAGTGGATGAAAGAGCGTCTGGACACCATCAAGTTCCTCGACGTCACCACCTCCATGCTGCCCAACGGCATCCCGTTCCCGGTGGTCCCGTATGCGACCGAGATCATGAACCACATCGTGCCGGATATGCTGCAAAACGCCCTGACCGAGAAGATGACGGTCGACGAGGCAGCAGAAGATGCCGCCAAGAAGGTCCAGGACCTGATGGCGGGCATGTAGGCGTTCCTCCCGAGCGCACTGGCCGGCGGCGCGAGCCGCCGGTCATCTCATCTTCCAACCAGGGGCAGCAGCATTGAGCACGGTGACGGGGCAGGCCGCTTTTGCCGGTGATCCGGCGGTGTCGCCCAGGCGCGCCGGCCTTCTCAGGCGCATCGTCAACCACCGCGCCGACTACCTTTACGTGCTGCCCGCGATCGTAGTGATGCTGGTCGTTATCGGTTACCCGATCTACTACACCATCGAGCTCAGCCTCTTCAAAACCCCGCCCAACCTGCAGATGAAGGACAAGATCTTCGTCGGGCTCGACAACTACGTCACCATTCTCCGTAGCGCCTCATTCCGCGACGTTACCCTCAACACGTTGATCTGGACCGCCGGTTCGACCCTGTTCGCGTTTCTGCTCGGCCTCGGCGCGGCGCTGTCATTGCACCGCGAGTTCATGGGCCGCGGTGTGCTCAGGGCGCTGCTGCTCATCCCCTACGTGGTGAGCGCCGTCGCCGCCTCCTACGTCTGGAAGTGGCTCTACCATTCGGATTTCGGCGTCATCGGCGCGCTCGCCGTGCAGTTCCAGCTGAGCGACAGGCCGATCAACTTTCTCGACAATCTGCACTCGGTGCTGCCCTCGCTGATCGTGGTCAACATCTGGAAGGAGTTTTCCTTCGCCATGATCATGCTGATGGCTGGCCTGCAGACCGTGCCCGATCAGTTGCTGCGGGCCGCGCAGGTCGATGGCGCCAATGCCTGGCAGCGCTTCTGGCACGTCACCTTCCCGCATCTGAAGAGTGTGTCGATGGTGACCGTGCTGCTGCTGATGGTCGCCAACTTCAATTCCTTCATCATCCCCTGGATCATGACCGGTGGCGGTCCCGCCGGCGCCTCCGACATCTGGATCACCCAGATCTACAACCTTGCCTTCGGCCGGCAGCGCTACGGCGTCGCCTCGGCCTATTCGGTGATCCTCTTCATCGTCATGATGACGCTGGGCTACTTCTACGTGCGGGCACTGACCCGCGGCGACGAAGCGAGGGCCGGCTGATGTCCACCTCAGCATTCGTCGGCACCGCCGCCGCTCCGCCGTCTCCCGCCATGCTCACCAGCTCCAGGAGGATCAAGTCGTGACCGACGCGACCTTCTCCTCTCGTGCCATCACCAAAAGGCCCATCGACTGGTGGCGCTGGTCCGGCCGTGTCTTCCTCGTCTTCCTCCTGCTCTTTACCGTCCTGCCGATGGTCTGGATGGTGCTGACCTCGATCAAGACCCAGTTCGCGGCGATGCAGTATCCGCCGCAATGGTGGCCGGCCGAGCCGACGCTGCAGAACTACGCCAGGCTGCTCGACCCGTCGAACTCCGTCGGCCAGGAGTTCCTGCGTTACTTCTGGAACAGCTTCTATGTGGCCCTGACCACCACGGTCATCGGCGTCGTTGTGGCCGTGCCGGCGGCCTATGCCTTCTCGCGCTTCCGCTTCCCCGGCCGCACCTTCCTGTTCTTCTCGGTGCTGCTGCGGAACATGTTCCCCGCTGTGGTCTTCCTGATGCCGCTGTTCCTCTTGATGCGCTGGCTCGGCCTGGTCAACACCCACGGCTCGTTGATCCTCACCTATCTGACCTTCGGTCTGCCGCTCTCGATCTGGCTGCTCAAGGGCTTTTACGACAACATCCCGATCCAGCTCGAGCAGGCCGCCCGCATCGACGGCGCCACGCGCTTCCAGGCCTTCATCCTCATCGTCATGCCGCTCAGTTCACCCGGCATCATCGCCACCTCGATCTTCTCGTTCATCGGTGCCTGGAACGAATACGTCTATGCCTACACGTTCCTCTCCAAGCAGGAATCGATGACCCTGCCGGTCGGCATCCAGCGCTTCTTCACCGAGTTCGCCACCGACTGGCCGGGGCTGATGGCGGCGACCTTCCTGATGAGCGTTCCGGTGGTCGTGCTGTTCCTGGTCCTGCAGAAATATTTCGTCCGCGCGCTGACCGAAGGCGCTGTCAAGAATTAGTCCCGCACGCGCCACAGAGCGCGACGGATCGGGTTAAGGGGAGTTCAATGGCCGAGGTCGTCCTCAAAGAGGTGGTCAAGCACTACGGCGCTCACATCGCCGTCAACCACGTCTCGTTGACCGTTGGGGATGGCGAGTTCGTCGCGCTGGTCGGCCCCTCCGGTTGCGGCAAGACCACGACGCTCAACCTCGTCGCCGGCCTGATCCCCATGTCGGGCGGCGAAATTCACATCGCCGACCGGCTGGTCAATGATCTCGATCCCAAGGATCGCGACATTGCAATGGTGTTCCAGAACTACGCGCTCTATCCCAACAAGTCGGTCTACAAGAACCTCGCCTTCCCGCTGCAGATGCGCAAGCTCGCCAAGCCCGATATCGACGCCAAGGTGAAGGAGGCCGCCCGCGTCCTCGACATCACCCATCTGCTCGAGCGGCGGCCGCGCGAACTGTCCGGCGGCCAGCAGCAGCGCGTCGCTCTCGGCCGCGCTCTGGTCCGCGACCCGGCGGTGTTCCTGATGGACGAGCCGCTTTCCAATCTTGACGCCAAGCTGCGCGTGCAGATGCGCTCCGAGCTCAAGCGCTTCCACCAGGATCTCCACACCACCGTCATCTACGTCACTCACGATCAGCTCGAGGCGGTCACCATGGCCGACAAGATGGCGGTCATGAGCGGCGGCTTCCTCCAGCAATACGACGCGCCCGACATGGTCTTTGCCAAGCCGGTCAATACCTTCGTCGCCGGCTTCATCGGCAGCCCCGCGATGAGCCTGGTGCCGGTTCAGGTGGTGCGCAAGGGCGACGCCGTGTGGCTCAGGAGCGTCGACGGCTGGGAGTTCGAGCTCTCGGCCGAAAACGGCCACAAGGCGCTCTCCGCCACCTCCGACAAGGTCGTGCTCGGGGCCCGCCACAGCACGCTCCGGATTCACAAATCGGCGGAGCCCGGCACCGTCCCCGGCCGCGTCTACATCGTCGAGCCCACCGGCGACGTCACCTTTGCCCAGGTCAAGCTCGGCGCCTCGATCATCATCGTCAGCCTCGATCCGCATTTTCCCATTGCGCCCGACGAGCCGGTCTTCGTCGAGTTCAATCAGAACAAGCTCCACCTGTTCGACGGCGAAACGCAGATGGCATTGGCGGCCGCATAGCCGCACCGAGGACCCCCACCGGCGCGGCACCACGCATCGACAGCAATCATCGACGGACGCAACGCCGGGAGCGGCCGTCACAATCAGGATCAGAATCCCACGATGAACGCGAACACGCCGGAAGACGCCCTCAACCGGGTCAACACCAACTCGAAGCCCTCCGAGCTTCGGATCACCGACATGCGGGTTGCCGAAATCGTCGGCGCGCCGTTCACGTCCGCGCTGCTGAAGATCTACACCAACCAAGGGATCGTGGGGTTGGGCGAGGTGCGCGACGGCGCCAGCGCCACCTTCGCCCTCATGCTGAAGAGCCGGCTGCTCGGCGAGAACCCCTGCGACATCGACAGGCTGTTCCGGCGCATCAAGCAGTTCGGCGGACACGGCCGGCAGGGTGGCGGCGTCTCGGCGGTGGAGATCGCGCTCTGGGACCTCGCCGGCAAGGCCTATGGCGTCCCGGTCTACCAGATGCTCGGCGGCAAGTTCCGCGACAAGGTGCGCATCTATTGCGACACCGACGCGGAAAAACCCAGCGGCACCGAGACCGGCAAGCGCCTCAAGGCGCGCATGGAGCGGGGTTTCACCTTCCTCAAGATGGACCTCGGCCTGATGCAGATTGCCGACATCCCCGGCGCGGTCGTCGCGCCCGCCGGCACGCTCGAGGGGTACAAGATTCATCCCAGTCGCGGATCGGCGAAGACGATCGAAGACCGGCGCGCCCGCAACGCCACCTACGATATCCACAACGTCCGCCACCCCTTCAGCGGCCTCCATTTCACCGACAAGGGGCTCGACCTCCTGGAGCAGTACATCTCCGAGGTCCGCGAAATCATCGGCATGGATATTCCCCTCGCCATCGACCATGTCGGTCACATCTCGCTGCAGAACGGCATCCGCCTCGCCAGGCGGATCGAAAAGTATGTGCCCGCCTGGCTCGAGGATGTGGTTCCCTGGCAATACACCGAGCAGTATCGGCAGCTCCAGGAAGCCACCTCGGTGCCGATCTGCACCGGCGAGGACATCTACCTCAAGGAGGGCTTCGAGCCGCTGCTCAAGTCCGGCATCTCGGTTATCCACCCGGACCTCTTGACCTCGGGCGGCATCCTCGAGACCAAGAAGATCGGCGACATGGCGCAGGACCACGGCGTCGCCATGGCCATCCACATGGCCGAAAGCCCCATCGCCGCGATGGCCGCGGCGCACGTCGCGGTGGCGACGGAAAACTTCATGGCGCTCGAGTATCACTCGGCCGACGTGGCCTGGTGGGACGATATCGTCACCGGCCTCCCCAAGCCGCTCGTCAAGGATGGCTTCATCACCGTTTCTGACAAGCCGGGCCTTGGCATCGATGAGGTGGTCGACGAGGTGATCTCCCAGCATCTGCAGCCGGGCGTTACCGGGATCTGGCAGCCCACGGATCGCTGGGACGACGAATACTCGTGGGATCGGACCTGGAGCTGACCGTCATGAAGATCACCGCCATCAAGCCCTATCCGGTGTGGATCGGCACCCGCAACCAGCTCATCGTCAAAATCGAGACCGACGAGGGCATTTTCGGCTGGGGCGAGAGCGGCCTGTCGGGCCGCGAGAAGGCGGTGGTCGGCGCCATCGAGCACTACCGCGAGTTCCTCGTCGGGCGGAACGCCTTCGATATCGGCGCCATCTGGCAGGAGACCTACCGCAGCCAGTATTTCGAGGGCGGCCGCGTGCTGCAGGCGGCGATCTCGGCCATCGATATCGCCCTCCACGACATCAAGGGCAAGGCGCTTGGGGTGCCGGTCTACGATCTGCTCGGCGGCAAGCAGCGCGATCGCATCCCCACCTTCGCCTCGACCTCGCTGCCGCCGGGCGACGCGATGATAGAGCAGGCCAGGGAGCTCATGGCGCAGGGCTGGAACGCCATTCGGTTCTTCCCCGCCGGACAGGATTCGAGAGGCATCTTCGAGCCCCGCGAGTCGATCGGCGAGACGGCCAGATGGCTGGTCAAGGCGCGTGAGGCCCTGGGTGAGAGCGTCGTCCTCGGCATCGACTATCACCACCGCTTGTCGGTCGCCGAAACCGCGAGCTTCTGCCAGAAGATGCCGTCCGGTACCCTCGATTTCCTCGAGGAGCCGATCCGTGACGAGACGCCCGAGGCCTACGAATCGCTCCGCACCCTGACCGACGTGCCCTTCGCCATCGGCGAGGAATTTTCCAGCAAGTGGCAGTTCCTGCCCTACATCGAGCGCGGCATCCACCAGTTCAACCGCATCGACGTATGCAATGTCGGCGGCCTCACCGAAGCCATGAAGGTCGCCGGCTGGAGCGAGGCGCATTACGTCGACATGATGCCGCACAATCCGCTCGGCCCGATCTGCACCGCCGCGACCGTCCATTTCGCCGCCGCCGTCGCCAATTTCTCCTGGCTCGAAACCCGCGCCTCGCCGGCCGAAGGCTATCTCGGCTTCTACGACACCTCGGTGTTCACCACCCAGCCCACCCTCGACGGCGCCGCCTATCCGGTCGGCAACGCCCCCGGCCTCGGCGTCGAGGTCGACGAGGAGTTCATCAAAAAGCAGAGCTTCAAGTTCTGGGAAGCGCCGCATCTCAAACGCGGCGACGGCTCGGTCACCAACTGGTAGCCCTTATCCCTCGACGACTGCAAAATTCTCGTCGAACCACGTCCCCGGCACGATCGTCGCCTGTCGCGCCAGCGCGTCCGTCGCCCGCGCGGTATCGTCGATCACCGGCGTCGCGCTATCGAGGGGTACATAACCGATGATCTCTCGCGTGTGCGCGATGTCCCAACGCATGCCGAGATTGTTCGAGACGAGGTTCACCACCGCAAAGCCGAACGGCTCGGCCGCGATGGCGCGCTCCGCCGCCTGGATCATGTCGCGATTGGAGAGCCACATCGATTGCCCCCATTCGCCGATCAGCATATGCGGCCCCGGCCGGTTCTCGCCGCGCTGGAAATAGCCGATGCGGAGCGCCAGAAAGTCGATGCCGGTCTCCTCGACGAAGGCCCGTCCCATTTGCTCGCAGCAGAGCTTGGAGATGCCGTAGGGGCTGAGCGGGGCGGGTGGCATGTCGGTGGTCACCGGTCCCTCGCGGAAGCGGTAGCCCAGCATCACCTGGTTGGTGCTGGCGAACACCACGCGCCGCACCTTGGCCGCGCGCGCCGCCCTCAGCACGTGCTGTGTCGCGGTGACGTTGCCGCGCAGCACCGAGGCCCAGTTCGCATTGCCGTTCGGCTCGCCGGCGAAATGCAGCACGGTGTCGACGCCCTCCAGCAGCCGCGGCCAATGCCCGCCATAGTCGGCAAGGTCCGCCGCGACGATCCCGTCGCCCGCCATCCGGTCGAGCAGCCGGAGATCGTAGTCCCCAGCGCCCTTGAAATGTGCGCTCAGCTTTCCGCCGATATTGCCGGCGGCGCCGGTGATGAGAATGCTCTTGGTCATCGCCTCAATCCAAAAAGACCTTCACTGCGTCCGAGCGCCCTTCGGCGTCGACCACCGACAGCGTCACGAATCCCGGCCCATCCGGGGTCCAGCTGTCCTGCCGGGCGAAGGCCGATTGGCCGAACGGCGCGCCATTGGCAAAGAAGGTGAAGGGCGCCACGCCGTTCCGGACCTTGACGATCAACGCGCGGCCGGCCCCGGATCTGAGCCCCAGGTCGAGATCGACGCCGTCGGCAGGGAAGGCGATTTGCGGCGCGGCCTTGCGCGCCACCATGTCGTCATTGGGGTGGCGGAAGCGCCTGAGCGGCTCCGGCAGTTCGGGGTTCGAGGCGAACAGCACGCCCGGCGGCGCAGACCGGAGCGGCGCGACGGGCGTGCCGAGCTTGTCAAAGCTCTCGAACAGGATCGGCGCCGCCGCGACGATGCCCGCGATCCCCGGCACCGGCTCGCCGTCCGGTCGGCCGACCCAGACGCCGATCACCGTCTTGCCGTCATAGCCGATCGCCCAGGCGTCGCGGTAGCCATAGGAGGTGCCGGTCTTGAACGCGATGCGGCCGGGTGAGCCGCTGAGCGGCGGCGGCACGTCGGCGAGAATATTGGAGACGTACCACGCCGCGACCGGGTCCAGCACCGGTGCCGGATCGGCCGCCTCGGGCAGGACTGTAACGCCGTCCTTGAGGTGCACCGGCGTGCCACCGCGCCCGATCGCCGCATAGATCGACACCAGGTCGCGCAGCGTCACCCCGACGCCGCCGAGCCCGACGGCGAGACCCGGCGCCGTGTTGTCGGGCAGGAGCGGATTGGCGTCGGCCCTGTGCATGCGAGCCACCAGCCGGGCGGTGCCGACTGCATCGAGCACCACCACCGCCGGAATATTGAGCGATTCGGTCAGCGCCTGCCGGATCGTCACTGTCCCGTGACTGAAGCCGTCGAAGTTGACCGGCACATAGCCGCCGAACGCCGTCGGCCGGTCCTCGATCAGGCTCTCGGGGTGCGCGAGGCCGAGCTCGAAGCCGAGCCCGTAGATCAGCGGCTTCAGCGTCGAGCCGGGCGAACGCACCGCCATCGTCATGTCGACGAAGCCGTTGCTCTCTTGCGCCAGATATCCCGCCGAGCCCACCGAGGCGAGGATGTTGCCGCTCGCCTGGTCGGCGACGACGATGGCGACCGACACTTTTGGCCCGATCTCAGTCGCGTGCGCCGCCCCGAGCCGTTCGAGCGCCGCCTGCAGCCTGCGGTCGACGGTCAGCGCCACCTGCCGCGCATTGGGATGGGCGGCCACCGCCTCCTGCGCCAGGTGCGCCGCCAGCATCGGGAACTGCAGCCGCGCCGAAGGCATCGGCTCGAGCTTGGCCGACGCGGACTCCTCGGCGCTGATCACGCCTTGGCTGACCATGCGGTCGAGCACCATGTTGCGCCCGGCCAGCGCCGCCGCCGGGTGAAGGTCCGGCCGCCGGGCTTCGGGCGATTGCGGCAGCGCCACCAGCAACGCCGATTCGGCCGTGGTCAGCCGCGTCGGCTCCTTGCCGAAATACGCCAGGCTCGCCGCCCGGATGCCCTCGATGTTGCCGCCATAGGGCGCCAGCGTCAGATAGAGGGTCAGAATCTGGGTCTTGCTGAGCTGGCGCTCGAGCTGATCGGCGTGGACGATCTGCCGGATCTTGGCGTTGAGATCGCGCGTCGGCTCGCCTTCGATCAGCCGCGCCACCTGCATCGTCAGCGTCGAGCCGCCCGACACCACGTGCCCGCCGGCGCCGGCGAATTGCCCGGCGGCGCGCAGCATCGACAGCCAGTCGATGCCGTGGTGGGAGGCAAAATTGCGGTCCTCATAGGCCACCAGCATGTCGATGAAATGACGGTCCACTTCGCCCACCGTCACCGGCAGTCGCCAGCGTCCGCCGCTGGTGGTGAAGGGCCTCAGCAGCAACCCCGCCCGGTCGACCACCGCGGTCGAGACCGGCAGCGTCGCGAGGTCGGGTGTCGGCGGCAGGTCCGCGGCGATCCCGGCGATCATCGTGCGCGTCGTCACCACGCCTCCGACGCCGAGCGCCAGCAGGACAATCAGTCCGGCCGCGGCGAGGCGCGAAAGGCGCCGCCGCGACCGGACCGCTTTGCTGTCAATCGCCGGCACTGCGGTTCACCCTCACGGGGCCGCGGCGTCGGCGGAGTCCTCGGGCGTCGCCGGACTTTCGTCCGCCGGACCGCCCGTGGCCTTGACCTCGATGGTGCCCGCGTCGGTGTTGGCGCGCAGTTCCGGCCGGTACATGTCCTCGATCGTCGCCCCGGGCAGGGTGAAAGTCCCCGGCGCGGTGGCGCGGACCATGTAGGCGGTCGAGAAGTTGAGCGTGTCCGAGACGTAGCGGAACGCCGCCACGTACTGGTCGGTGCGCGACTCCACATGGCTCGGCGTATCGACGCTGAGCCAGGAGAGATCGGCCACCCCGGCGGTCGAGGAGAGGTCGGGGTTTTCGATCTCGAAGCCGGCCGGCAGCGGGTCGGCGACCACGTATTGGCCGGAGCCGAGCGTGGTGGCGCCAAGCGACAGCACAACCACGAAGCGGTCGTTCTGGCTGATCGAGGCGAGGTCGGCCGGAGTGCCGTCCGGCAGGTAGTAGTCGCGCCGGATGGTGAACCCGTTGCTGCTCGCCTTGGGCGGCGTCGCCGGGATGGCGGTGACCGAGACTTTTGCCTCCGTCCTCTGGTTGGAGGTGTTGGCGATGGTCACCGAGGCGTCGTCGAAGTGCTCCTGGTCGAAGCGCTGGTACACCGTGCCGGTCAGCGGTGTGCCGTCGACCGTTACCGTGCCGTTGTCGGTGCTGCGGGCGAGCGCCGCCGCGGCGACGAGCGTCCACGCATCTTCCTGCGTCGAGGTCCATTTGGCCTGGTCGCGCAGCCTCGCGAGCCGGGCGGCGAGCGCCGGAATGTCGACGCCAGAGGGCGTGAATTCCGCCGCCAGCGCCAGCACCGCTGCGGTATCGCGCAGCTGGCTGCCATAGTCGGAGCGGTAGCGTCGGCGGTCCTCGGCTCCCATCAACCCGGTGACGGCGGCTTCGAAGGCCGTCGCCGCCCGCGTGCGGTCGCCATAGAGCGCCAGCGCCGAGCCCAGTTGGGCCTGTGCCAGCGGCGAGCCGAAGGCGCTCAGCCGCGCCTCGAGATAGTAGCGCAGGTCGCCGATGGCGGCACGGCCGGCCCGGGCGAGGTCGTAGAGCGCATAGGCGATGTCTTCGCCGCCATGGTCGAAGTCGGTGGCGTAGGACACCTGGTTGCCGAGGTTGTCGAGCGCCCGGGTCATCGCCTCCGCCGGCACGTCGTAGCCTTCCCCCTTGGCGCGGATCAGGAACTCGGTGACGTAGGAATCGAGCCAGAGGTCGGTCGTGTCGAACGGTCCCCACAGCCCGAAGCCGCCGCTCGAGGACTGCTTGGACAGGATGTCCGCGATGGCGTCCTTGATCCGCTGGTCGAGCGCCGCGTCGTTGCCCATCCCGATCATCTGCGCCACCTCGTTGAGGTAGAGCAGCGGGAAGGCCCGGCTGCTGATCTGCTCGACGCAACCATAGGGGTAGCGGTCGAGGTCGAGCAGCAGCCGCGGCACGTCGAGCCGGGCGATCGAGCCGATCGCCAGGGTCAGCGCGCCGGTGTGCGGCACCATGTCGGCGAACCGCGTCTTGTCGAGCACGATGGTCGCGCCCGGCTCGATCGGGATCAGTTCGCTGACCGTGCGCGGGGCGCTGGTCGCGCGCACGCCCAGCGTCAGGTCCTTGACCAGCGCGTTGCCGGTGGGGTCGGTGATCGTGACCCTGAGGTCGTTGTCGCCGATCCCGGTGCCGGTGAGCCCGAGGTTGAGCGCCGTGCGCGCCCCCACCGCGAGATCGACGCTGCTTTCGGGCGCGTCGGTCGAAATCCCGTCGCCGGTCGTCAGCGACACCTTGTAGGTGCCGGCGGCGCCCGAGACGTTGTTGATCTCGACCAGGAGGCGCGATGTGTCGCCGAGCCGCAGGAATCGCGGCGGGCTGAGCGTCACGACCACCGGGTCGCGGACGATGGCGTCCGTCCAGGCGTGGCCCACCGCATTGGCGGTCCACGCCATCGCCATCACCCGCACCGTGCCCGCGAAATCGGGCATGTCGAAGGTGACGGTCGCGGTGCCGTCGGCGCCGACGTCGACGATGCCGGAATGGAGCGCCACCAGCACCGTCGTCGCCGGCGGCGTGCCCAGCCGTCCGCCCGAACCGTCGCCGCCCGAGCGCAGCGCGCCCGGCAGACCCTGGGTCGGGTCGATCAGTTGGCCGTAGAGGTCGCGGAACTCGACCCCGAGCTGGCGCTGGCCGAAGAACCAGCCGTCCGGATCGGGGATCGGGAACTTGGTGAGGTTGAGAATGCCGAGGTCGACCGCGGCGACGGCCACATAGGCCTTTTCCCCGGCCACGGCGTTGGCCAGCTTGACCTTGGCCGTGAACGGATGCCGCGGCAGCGACACCTCAGGCACTTCGAGCCCGACATCGAGCTTGGCATTGCCCGGATCGACGTCGGCGAAGGCGAGCCCCAGGGCCCGCGCCGGCATGCGCTTTTCGGTGGCGCTGGCCGGCCGGTAGAGGGTTGCCGTCACATAGGCGCCCGGACCCCAGTCGTCGGTGACCGCGAGGTCGACCGTCGTGCCGCCTTCGGGCACGTCCACCGCCTTCATCTCGATGATGCGGTCGTCGACCACCATCACCAGCGCCGTCCCCGCAAACTGCGGGTCGAGCTTGAGATGCGCCGTCTCGCCGGTATGGTAGCTCGGCTTGTCGAGCGCCACCGACAGCGTGTCCGGCGTATCGGAGCCGGCCACCGGATAGTAGTAGCCGGCGTAGAACTCATAGGTGGTCGAGGTCGGCTCGGGGCCCGTGCTCGTCACCTCGAGCCGGTAGCGGCCCCAGTCGACGATGGCGCCCACCGTCGCCGGTCCGCCGGCCGGGGTGTCGACCACCCCGTTGGCGACCTGCCGCGTCGTGGTGATGGCTTCCCACTTCCACCTGTCGCTGGCGCGATACCACTGGTAGGTGGTCTCGATCCGCGACAGCGACCAGCTGAGCCCGGTCTCGGCCACGGCTTCGCCGCTCGGCGCCACCGCGATGACGTCGAAGTCGGCCTCGCTGCCCTGCGTCAGCCCGGCGGTCTCGTCGAATTTCGGCTTGACGCCGATGCGGTTGGCGTCGGCCAGCACCGGACGCGTGATGCTGCGCTCGACCGTCCGGCCATTGGTGTCGACCAGCCTGAGCACGATCTGTGCCTCGAGCGGTCGTGTCGTCGCCTGCGGCTCGGGCAGGCTCACCTCGGCCGTGGCGTTGCCCGCCTCGTCGGTGGTCCCCACCACGCCCAGCGGCTCGCGGTCGGTCTCGATAGAGTCGTCGAGCCGCCCGAAAATGTACCCCGGATAGGCCTTGAGCGCCGTCACCGGCCGCAGCACCGCATCGGCCTCGATAGCGAGGCCCGGCGCGGTGGCGCCGTAGAGATACTTCGCCATGACGGTGATCGGATTGGGCTCCTCGGTCTTGAATGGCCCGTCCGGCGCGCTGATCTCGAAGGCCAGCCGCTCGGGCTCGAAGTCCTCGACCAGGAACGACAGCGTGTCGAGCGCCTCGGCCTTGGGGTCGGCGTAGAGCCGGATCGCCCACGAGCCGCGCATGGCCTCGGCGACCAGCGGGATCGCGGCGAAATAACCGCCGGCGCCCTTGTCGTCGAGCACCTGGTGCGTCGCCACCACCCCGTCCGGCCGCTCGACCTCCATGGTCAGCGGCAGATTGGCGACGGCCTTGGCGTGCGCGTCGCGCAGCAGGGCCGTCAGGAACACCGTTTCACCCGGACGATAGACGCCGCGCTCAGTGGTTGCGAACACATCGAGCGGACCCGGCGAGGGCCGACCGTCGACGCCGCGATCGGTGAGGTCGAAGGCGGGCTTGGACACGTCGAGGACCGCATAGTCGCCCCCCGCCGTCTCCGCCACCAGCACCTGCGGCGCCCGGCCGCCTTCGCCGCGGGCGAGGCCCGGGGCGAAATCGGCGCGGCCGCTGGCGTCGGTGTCGGCCTCGCCCAGGATCTCGTTGTTGATGGCAACCAGCCGCACATGCGCGCCGGTCACCGGCTGGGCGCTCGACAGCGAGCGCACGAACGCGTGCACGCCGTCGTCGCCAGAGACCGTGGTCAGCCCGAGGTCGGTGACGATGAACCATTGCGTTGCCATGTCGGCCCAGAACTCCTGCTTGGAGTCGGTGACCTTGGCAGTGATCACATAGGCGCCGGGCGGCATGTCGCCGAGCGCTTCGGTCACCGGAATGGCAGTGATCGCATTGGCGTTGGGCTCGCCCTCAGCCAACTCGACCGTGCCCTCGTAGATTTCCTCGCCATACTGGTTGGCGATATCCTCCGCCCGATAGCCGTCGAGCGAACTCTGGAAGATGCCGTTGCGGATGGCGGTCGCGATCGAGCGGTCGCCGATCCGGTAGATCACGACGTCCGCCGATTTGGCGTTGACCGAGGTGATCGGCAGGCCGCCGCCGAGCCCGGCGGGCAGCACGTAGGCATTGTTGGCAAAGCCGACGAACGGCGCCCGGTCGGGCACATAGGCGTCGAGCTCGACGTCCTTCTTGAGGCTCTCGCCGTCGGCCGAGGGCAGCCCGGCGCGCAGCGTCAGGTGATAGCGCTTGCCGTAGTCGACGCCGGTGACGCAGATTTGCGTATCCTGCGTCTCGACCGCCACCTGCGGCGCCCCCTCGACCACCACATAGCCCGAAAGGTCCGTGCTGCCCGAGGGCAGGGGATCGGAGAACACGGCGCAGATGCGCGGCGTCGCCGCCTCGGCATCGACCGTGTTGGAGACCACCCGGAAGCCATGCTGCGCCACCGCCGTATCGAGCCGCGCCTGCAGCTTTGCGTCGTCGATCAGCGCCAGGCTCGCGCGATAGGTCGCGATAGTCTCGCGCCACATCTGCTTGAGTTCGAGCGCGTGCCCGAGCGCGGCCAGCGCCGTCGCCCGCTCCGCCACACTCTCAGATAGCAGGAACGCATTGAGCGCCGCCGGAGTCCCGACCGAAATGAAGGCGTAGCTGTTGTTGTCGTCGCTGCGCGCGATTTCGGTGTCGGCACGCTCGAGCGCCACATTGGCGAGCTTCAGCCAGAGCGCCGGGTCGTTGTGGTTGATCCCGAGCGCCTGCTGATAGGCGATCATCGCTCCGGCCGCGTTGGCCTTGGTCACATCCTCGTCGCCGGCGGCGACGAGATCGGCATAGACCGCGCCGGGCGGCGGCGGCACCGTCGTCGCCAGGTCCGTTGCGTAGCTCTTGGCCGAGTAGATGAGGTCCGAAGCGGGGAACGGCAGTTCGGCCTGCCGCGCCGCGTCGATCTCCTCCGCCGTCGGGCTCATCGTCACCTTGCCCGAGGTGGCGCCCTTGAACGGCGTCTCCGGTCCGGCGTCGCCCTTGAGGAAGCACCAGTGCGTCTTTTCGTTGAAGGTCAGGGCCCGGCAGATGCCCTCGTCGGTGCAGGCCTTCTGGCAGGCCTCGAGGCTCGAGTTCTTGAGCACCGAATAGTCGAACCCGGGGAGGTCCGTGCCCGGCAGCAGCGACATGCTGCGCTCCGCGGCACCGGCCGCCTGGACACCGAACATGAGCACCATCGCGGCACAAAGCCACAAGGCCGACCGAACCAGCCGTACCATTCCCCAACTCCCTCAATCGCAGTGCCCACCGCTACCTTATGGTTCTGCGCAATTGCGGTAAAGGCGCGGCGGCGGCGGGGAATTTCGGAGAGTTTATGCTTTGTTGCCCTCGGAAGGTGCAATTCGCATCGCCGGTCGAAGATTGGGCGCGATTATCCTGAGGCAACCGGCGGAAAACCGGCGACGGCTGATGACATTGCCGGTGCGGTGCGCTTTCCTGTGCCGGAGCAATTGGGAAGAGATCATGGACATCAAGGACATTACGCGTCCGCCGGCCGACATTGTCGCGGCGCTGAGGGAAATCGGCGCCGCCACGGCGAGCTCGACGCTTGCCGGCATGGGCATCCGCAACGCCCATATGACCGGGCCGGTATGCTGGAACGAGGGCAAGTCCGCCGCCGGGCCGGCTCTCACCCTGCAGTTCATGCCCAAGCGCGAGGACCTCTACGGCGAGGGCGAGTACAACGACCCCGAAAAACAGCTCCACCGCCACGTGCTCTACAAGGTACAGCCGGGCGACATGGTCGTCGTCGACGCCCGCGGTGACCTGACCGCCGGGGTCTTCGGTGACATGATGATGACCTACTTCAAGGGTCGCGGCGGCGCCGGTCTCGTTATCGACGGCTGCATCCGCGACTACACCAACGCCAAGGTGCTCGGCCTGGGCCTCTGGATTCGCGGCCTAACGCCGAACTTCCATACCCAGACCGGCCTGATGCCGTTCGCCGTCAATGTGCCGATCGCCTGCGGCGGCGTGACCGTGATGCCGGGCGACATCGTCGTCGCCGATGACGACGGCGCCGTGTGCGTTCCCGTGGCGCTCGCCGCCGAGGTCATCGAGAGGGCGTCCAAGCACCACGAATGGGAGGCGTTCTCGCGCATGAAGCTGCTCGAGGGCGCGCCGCTGCAGCGCTACTATCCGCTGCACGACGACGCCCGCCCCGAATACGAGGCATGGCGGAAGCTCAATCCGATCAAGAAGGGCTGATCCTCAGACAGCGAAGCCGCGCCGCGGGCGGCGCGTGCGCCGGCTCACCCTTCTTCGACGGCGCGCTCCTGCAGGGCGAAGTTCTGCAGCAGCACTGCCTTGTCCAAATCGCTGTCGGCGATCGTGATGATCGACCTGAACGCGGCGCGGATGATCTCCTTCTTGGAGGCCTCGGGATGCGCCTTGCGCGCGAGGCCCAGCAGCTCCTTGGGCGACATCTTCGGCTTGGCGAGCTGCAGCAAGGTCCTTTCGATCGGCTCCGGCTTTTCGGCTTCTTTCTTGGACATGACGTAACCCCGTACCGCTGTTGGCGGAGAGGGCCACAGTCTGCTGTCACAATCCAGCAATTGGTGGTTCACGAACTCACCGCGGATGCCAGCAGGTCACTCCTGGAAATCAACGGCAAGCTGGTGGGGATTTACCAATAAGTGCTTGAATTCACAGGTGTCAGATAAGTCGATGTCTTTATCGTTAACACCCGTTTAGTGGGTCCCTCCTATGATCCGGGCGCGTGACATGGACGTTCTTCATGTCGCTCGAGAGGGGAAAAATCGCGGATGTTTGCGCTCAACACCATCGCCCGGAAACTGCCGCTGGCGCTCGTCGCCTCGGCCATGCTGGTCAGCCTCGGCGTCGGCGCCGGAAGCTACCTCATCGGCTCGCAGATGGTCGGCGACCTGACCACCAGGAACCTCTCGGCCCTGGCCCATGAGCGCGCCAAGCAGGTGCAGGATTTCCTCACCACCGTCAGCAGCGACCTCAGGACCACCGCCAATTCGCGCTCGACCAACGAGGCCATGCGCGACTTCAACAACGCGTGGCTGCAGCTGCAGGGCGACAAGGCCGCCGTGCTGCAGCAGGCCTTCGTCACCGACAACCCCAACCCGCCCGACCAGAAGATGATGTTCGACAACGGCCCGAGCAGCATCAACTACTCGGTCACCCACTCCCAGTACAATCCCGGCTTCCGCCAGCAGCTGCTGTCGCGCGGCTACGCCGACATCTACCTGATCGGCGCCGACGGCAGCATCTTCTACACGGTGACCAAGGGCGGCGATTACACCGCCAATGTGAAGGCCGAAGGCGGCCCGCTGGCCGGATCGGGACTGGCCCGCGTCTTCGCCGCCGCGACCGCCGAGGCCGAGACCGACAACAAGCTCGTCTTCGCCGATTTCGCGCCCTACGGCGCCGACCACCAGACTTCGGCGTTCGTCGGCATGCCGATCTTCAACAGCGCCAGCAACCGCATGATGGGCATCATCGCCTTCCGCTTCCAGCCGGCACTGCTGGCCTCCGTCGTCGGCGATCGCCAGGGTCTGGGCGACACGGGCGAGGTGCTCGTCGTCGGCAGCGACCACCTGCTACGCGTCGATTCCATCTTCGACGAAGAGAACAACGTTCTGGCGACCACGCTCGAAGGCGGCGAGGTCGATGCCGCGCTTGGCGGCGGCGCCGCGAGCGGCAGCATTTCGAGCTACCGCAACGCCAACATGCTGATCGCGGCTGCGCCGGTCGGCAACGCGGACGCGAGCTGGGCCGTGGCTGCGGTCATGACCGAGGCGGAGGCGTTCGCGCCCATCGCCACGCTGCGCAATACCATGCTCATCGTCGGCGGCGCGCTGCTGCTGATCGCAGCGATCGGTGGGTTGCTGTTCTCGCGCTCGGTGACCAAGCCGATCACCGGACTGACCGGGGCGATGAAGGCGCTGGCCGAGGGTGATCTCGAGGTCGAGGTCGAGGGCGGCGGCCGCCACGACGAGATCGGCGAGATGGCAAGGACGGTCGCGGTGTTCCGCGAGAACGCGCTGAAGGTCACCACCATGACCGAGGAGGAGCGAGCCGGCTCGGAGCGCCGTCGGGTCGAGCGCACGAGCATGATGCAGGCGCTGCAGCAGGCCTTCGGCGAGGTCGTCGATGCGGCGGTCAAGGGCGACTTCAGCCGGCGTGTCGAGGCCGAGTTCCCCGATCGCGAACTCAACGTCATCGCCGCCTCGATCAACAATCTGGTCGAGACCGTCGATCGCGGCCTGGGCGAGACCGGACGGGTGCTGTCGGCG
>JACRAF010000015.1 GCA_016213505.1 Devosia nanyangense | reverse complement strand
GGGCGCCGTGCTGGTCACCTCGGAAATCCACGACGCCTTCATGCAGGGGCCCGAGCACGTCATCGAGTTCATGCACGGCTACACCTATTCGGGCAATCCGGTGGCCGCCGCGGCAGGCCTCGCGACGCTCGAAACCTACAAGCAGGAGGGGCTGCTGACCCGCGGCGCCGAACTGGCGAAATACTGGGAAGACGCGCTCCATTCGCTCAAGGGGCTGCCGCACGTCATCGACATCCGCAATCTCGGGCTGATCGGCGCGGTCGAGCTCGAGCCGATCGCCGGGGCGCCGACCAAGCGGGCCTTCGCGGCGTTCGTGAAGGCCTACGAGGCGGGCATCCTCATCCGCACCACCGGCGACATCATCGCCATGTCGCCGCCGCTGATCATCGAGAAAGCCCAGATCGACACACTGATCGGCACCCTGGGCGGCATCCTCAAGACGCTTGAGTAGGATGGAACAAGTGTTCTATTGCGTGGCAGATAGAACATTCATTCCATAACGAGCGGGAACAGACCTATGCAGACCATCCACAACGCCATCGGCGGCAAGCTGATCCAGAGCCTCAGCACGCGCACCCAGCCGGTGTTCAACCCGGCCACCGGCGAGGCATCGGCGACGCTGCCGCTGTCCACCCTCGACGAGATCAACGCCGCGGTCGCTTCCGCCAAGGCGGCGTTCCCGGCCTGGGCCGCGACCACGCCGATGAAGCGGGCGCGGATCATGTTCAAGTTCAAGCAGCTGCTCGACCAGCACGCCGACGAGATCGCGCGCGAAATCTCCAACGAGCACGGCAAGGTTCATGACGACGCCATGGGCGAGGTCGCCCGCGGCATCGACTGCGTCGAATACGCCTGCGGCATCCCGCAGCTCCTCAAGGGCGAGTTCTCGCGCAATGTCGGCCCCTCGATCGACACCTATTCCGATCGCCAGCCGCTCGGGGTGGTCGCCGGCATCACCCCGTTCAACTTCCCCGCCATGGTGCCGATGTGGATGTACCCCATCGCCATCGCGTGCGGGAACACCTTCATCCTGAAGCCGAGCGAGCGCGACCCGTCGGCGCCGATGCTGGCCTGGAAGCTGTTCATGGACGCGGGGCTGCCCGAGGGCGTGCTCAACGTCGTCCACGGCGACAAGGAGGCGGTCGATGCGCTGCTCGACCACCCCGACGTCAAGGCGGTGAGCTTTGTCGGCTCGACCCCGATCGCCGAATATGTCTACCGGCGCGGCACCCAGGCCGGCAAGCGCGTCCAGGCGCTGGGCGGCGCCAAGAACCACATGATCGTCATGCCCGACGCCGACCTCGACCAGGCCGCCGACGCGCTGATGGGCGCCGGCTACGGCTCGGCCGGCGAGCGCTGCATGGCGATCTCGGTCGCGGTCCCGGTCGGCGACAAGACCGCCGACGCGCTGGTGGCGAAACTCAAGCCCCGCGTCGAAGCGCTGAAGATCGGCCCGGCGACCGACAAGGACGCCGAGATGGGCCCGATCGTCAGTAAGGCGCAGCGCGACAAGATTGTCGGCTATATCGATGCCGGCGTCGAAGCCGGCGCCGAGCTGGTGGTCGACGGCCGCGGCTTTTCGCTTCAGGGTTACGAGAACGGCTTCTTCGTCGGTGGAACGCTGTTCGACCACGTCAAGCCCGACATGAAGATCTACCGCGAGGAAATCTTCGGGCCGGTGCTCTCGGTGGTCCGCGCCCAATCCTACCAGGACGCGGTCGATCTGATCCACGGCCACGAATACGCCAACGGCACGGCGATCTTCACCCGCGACGGCGACGCCGCCCGCGAATTCGCCGACAAGATCGAAGTCGGCATGGTGGGCATCAACGTGCCGATCCCGGTGCCGGTCGCCTACCACTCCTTCGGCGGCTGGAAGCGGAGTATTTTCGGCGACCACTCGATATATGGACCCGAGGGCGTGCATTTCTACACCCGGCTCAAGACCGTCACCACCCGCTGGCCCGCCGGCATCAAGGGCGGCGCGGAGTTCACGTTCCCGAGCATGAAATAGGGTTCCAATGGCAGTACCCGGCGAAAACCTCCGCATCAATCCTGACCGGCTCTGGGAGTCCATCCATGAGCTGGCCGAGATCGGGCCGGGGGTTGCCGGGGGCAACAACCGGCAGACACTGACCGACGACGACGCCAAGGGGCGGACGCTGTTCAAGAGCTGGTGCGAGGGCGCGGGCATGAGCCTGGGGCTCGACCAGATGGGCACCATGTTCGCGCGCCGCGAGGGCACCGAGCCGGGGCTCGATCCCGTCTATGTCGGCAGCCATCTCGACACCCAGCCGACCGGTGGCCGCTACGACGGCGTTCTAGGGGTGCTCTCGGGCCTCGAGGTCATCCGCACGCTCAACGATCTCGGCATCCGGACCCGCCGGCCGATCGTCGTGGTCAACTGGACCAATGAGGAAGGCGCGCGCTTCGCGCCCGCCATGCTGGCCTCCGGCGTGTTCGCCGGGGTGCATACCCTCGATTATGCCTATGGCCGCAAGGACCCCGAGGGCAAGACGTTCGGCGATGAGCTCAAGCGCATCGGCTGGGTCGGCGACGAAACCGTTGGCGCGCGCAAGATGCACGCGTACTTCGAGTACCACATCGAGCAGGGCCCGATCCTCGAGGCTGAGCACAAGCAGATCGGCGTGGTGACGCACGGCCAGGGCCTGTGGTGGCTCGAATTCACCCTCACCGGCAAGGAGGCCCATACCGGCTCGACACCGATGAACATGCGCGTCAATGCCGGGCTCGCCATGGCCCGCATCTTCGAGATGGTGCAGGAGGTCGCGATGAGCGAGCAGCCGGGCGCCGTCGGCGGCGTCGGGCAGGTGAAATTCTCGCCCAATTCGCGCAACGTGCTGCCGGGCACCGTGGTGTTCACGGTGGACATCCGATCGCCGGAGCAGGCCAAGCTCGACCGCATGCGCGCCAGGATCGAGGCCGAGGCGCCGAAAATCTGCGAAGCGCTTGGGGTTGGCTGCGCCGTCGAGCCGGTGGGGCATTTCGATCCGGTGACGTTCGATCCAGTGCTGGTGGCGCGGGTGCGGGCGGCGGCGGACAAACTCGGCTACTCGCACATGAACATCATTTCAGGCGCCGGCCACGACGCCTGCTGGACCAACCGCGTCGCGCCCTCGACCATGATCATGTGCCCATGCGTGGACGGGTTGTCGCATAACGAGGCCGAGGACATCTCCAAGGACTGGGCCAGCGCGGGCGCCGACGTGCTGTTCCACGCGGTGGTGGAGACGGCGGAGATTGTGGAGTGAGGCTGCCTGGACTATATTGCAGCAAAGGCCTTCGGCCGGAGAAGCGATCGTGGAAACCGACAACATCGTGCTCGAGCATTTGCGCGCTATCCGCGCAACAGTCGATCGCATCTCGGAAGACATGCAGGAGGTCAAGGCGCGCCTTGGCATTCTTGAGCATCAATATGCCAGTCTTTCGACACGGATCGATCGGATCGACGAGCGCGTATTCCGGATTGAAAAGCGGCTTAGCCTCGTCGAGGCCTGATCGGGTCCGAACGAGCGCGGGGGAGCGTGCGCCATGAGTGCCGTCTCCGACTTCGACCGCATGTACGAAAACTTCAACGCACGCCGCATCGATGAGGTGCTGGCCCTGATGCACCCCGATGTGGATTGGCCCAACGGCTGGGAAGACGGCTTCAACCCCGGCATCCCAGCCATTCGTGACTACTGGACGCGGAAGTGGGCCGCGATCGACTTGAGCGTCGTTCCAGTCGCGATCAATGACAATGACGCCGGTCGCGTGACGGTGCGCATCCATCAGACCGTCAAGGACCTGAGCGGCAAAGTGCTCGGCGACGAAGAGCACAATCACATCTACGAAGTGCAGGGCGGCCTGATCCGCTCGATGGAGTTCCGCCAATGACCATCATCAAATCCGGCACCATCGTCACCGCCGACCTCACCTACAAGGCGGACCTCCGCATCGAGAACGGCGTGATCGCCGAGCTCGGGCAGAACCTCACCGGCGGCGACACGCTGGACGCGACGGGCTGCTACGTCATGCCGGGCGGCATCGATCCGCATACGCATCTCGAAATGCCGTTCATGGGCACCTATTCGACCGACGATTTCGAATCCGGCACCCGCGCCGCCCTCAGCGGCGGCACCACCATGGTGGTCGACTTTTGCTTGCCCTCCCCCAATCAGTCCCTGCTCGAAGCGCTCAAGATGTGGGACAACAAGACGTCGAAGGCCTCCTGCGACTACTCGTTCCACATGGCGATCACCTGGTGGGGCGAGCAGGTTTTCAACGAGATGGCCGACGTCGTCGATCGCGGCATCACCTCGTTCAAGCACTTCATGGCCTATAAGGGCTCGCTGATGGTGAACGACGACGAGATGTTCGCCTCGTTCCAGCGCTGCGCCGACCTCGGCGCCCTGCCGCTGGTCCATGCCGAGAACGGCGACGTCGTCGCCACCATGACCAAAAAGCTCCTCGATGCCGGCAATAGCGGGCCCGAGGCGCACGCCTATTCGCGGCCGCCTGAAGTCGAGGGCGAGGCCACCAACCGCGCCATCATGATCGCCGACATGGCTGGAGTGCCGGTCTATATCGTCCACACCTCCTGCGAGGACGCGCACGAGGCGATCCGCCGGGCGCGGCAGAAGGGCCAGCGCGTCTATGGCGAGCCGCTGATCCAGCATCTCGTGCTCGACGAGACCGAGTATTTCAACAAGGACTGGGACTATGCGGCGCGCCGGGTGATGAGCCCGCCCTTCCGCAACAAGCTGCATCAGGATTCGCTGTGGGCCGGGCTGCAATCGGGTTCGCTGCAGGTGGTGGCGACCGATCACTGCGCCTTCACCACCGAGCAGAAGCGCAGCGGCATCGGCAATTTCGCCAAGATCCCGAACGGCACCGGTGGGCTCGAGGACCGCATGCCCGTGCTGTGGACCAAGGGCGTCAACACCGGCCGGCTGACCATGAACGAGTTCGTCGCCGTGACCTCGACCAATATCGCGAAAATCCTCGGCATGTATCCCAAGAAGGGCGCCATCATGGTCGGCGCCGATGCCGATCTGGTGGTCTGGGACCCAAAGCGCAAGAAGACCATCTCGGCCAAGACCCAGCAATCGATCATCGACTACAACGTGTTCGAGGGCATCGAGGTCACGGGCCTCCCGCGCTACACGCTGACCCGCGGCAAGGTTGCGATCGTCGAGAGCGAGATCAGGACCGAGCAGGGCCACGGCCAGTTCGTCGCCCGTGAACCCAACGGCGCCGTCAACCGCGCCCTGTCGCAATGGAAGGACATCACCGCCCCGCGCCGGATCGAGCGCTCGGGCATTCCGCAGAGCGGGGTGTGATGGAGCGCATGGGGGAGCGGACCGACAAATTGCGCGAAGATCGGCAGTCGGGTCCTTCTCCCGCGTGGCGGGGGAAGGTGGCGCCGTCAGGCGACGGAAGGGGGCGGCCACAGACTCGGTGCCCGTACTGCCGCCCCCTCCACCAGCTTCGCTGGTCCCCCTCCCCCGTAAACGGGAGAGGACCCAGACTGCAAGTTCGGCGCGACGACAAGGTGCATCCGTGACCGCCGTCGTTTCCGCCAAAAATCTCGGGCTTACCTTTTCGACCGGCGACGGCGACGTGGTGGCCCTGACCGACGTCAATCTCGAGATCGAAGAGGGCGAGTTCGTTTCCTTCATCGGCCCGTCGGGGTGCGGCAAGACGACGTTCCTGCGCGTCATCGCCGACCTCGAGCAGCCGACATCGGGCTCGATCACCATCAACGGCATGACCCCCGAAGCGGCGCGCATCAGCCGCGCCTACGGCTATGTATTCCAGGCGCCGGCGCTGTTTCCGTGGCGCACCATCGAAAAGAACGTCGCTCTACCACTCGAGATCATGGGCTATTCCCAGGCCGAGCAGCAGGCGCGCATTGCCCGCACCATGGAGCTGGTCAATCTGACCGGCTTCGAGCGCAAATTCCCCTGGCAGCTGTCGGGCGGCATGCAGCAGCGCGCTTCGATCGCGCGCGCGCTCGCCTTCGATGCCGATCTCTTGCTGATGGACGAACCGTTCGGCGCCCTCGACGAGATCGTCCGCGATCATCTCAATTCCGAGCTCTTGAAGCTCTTCGCCGCGACCAAAAAGACCATCGCCTTCGTTACGCACTCGATCCCCGAGGCGGTGTACCTGTCGACCAAGATCGTGGTGATGAGCCCACGTCCAGGCCGGGTCACCGACATCATCCGATCGACGCTCCCCGCCGAGCGGCCGCTCGACATCCGCGAGACGCCGGAGTTCCTCGAAATCGCCCACCGCGTGCGCGAAGGCCTTCGCGCCGGCCATTCGTACGAGGAATGAGCCGATGAAACCCGCGGGCAGCACCATCCCCATTCTCGTCGTGCTGCTGGCGGCGCTGGTGCTGTGGTACCTCGGCGCCATCGCGCTCAATTGGCGCGGCCAGCTCGATGCGGATCAGCTCAGGGGCGTCACCGGGCAGACCTGGACCGATACGCTGGGCGCGACGCTGGGCCAGGATAAACCGCTGCTGCCGGCACCGCACCAGCTGGTGGCCGAGCTGTGGAAGACCATCGCCCAGCAGGCGGTGACGTCCAAAAAGAGCCTCGTCTATCACGGCTGGATCACGCTCTCGGCGACGCTGCTCGGCTTTGCCTTTGGAACGGCGCTCGGCATCGGCCTCGCTGTGCTCATCGTCCACAACGACGCCACCAACCGCTCGCTGATGCCGTGGATCATCGCCAGCCAGACCGTGCCGATCCTCGCTATCGCGCCGATGATTATCGTGGTGCTCAATGCCGTCGGCATTTCGGGGCTGGTCCCCAAGGCGCTGATCTCGACCTATCTCAGCTTCTTTCCGGTCGTCGTCGGTATGGTCAAGGGCTTCCGCTCGCCCGAGAGCATTCAGCTCGACCTGATGCACACCTACAACGCCTCGAAACTGCAGAGCTTCATCAAGCTGCGCTGGCCGATCGCGCTGCCCTATCTCTTCGCCTCGATGAAGGTCGGCGTCGCCGCGAGCCTCGTCGGCGCCATCGTCGGCGAGCTTCCGGCCGGCGGCGGCAACGGCCTCGGGGCGCGGCTGCTGGCGGGTTCCTATTACGGCCAGACTATCCAGATCTGGTCGGCGCTGGCGGTGGCGGCGCTGCTCGCCGGCGGCCTCGTCGTCATCGTCGGACTGGTCGAGCGGGCGGTGGTGCGCGAGATGGGAGCGCGGCCCGCATGAGCGGCTACGAGCGCATCCTGGCTGGTCTCACCGCCCTCTGCGCCGTGCTCGCCATCGCGCTGCCGCTGGGGGTGCGCGGCGACACCATCATTGCCAGCTGGACCGAGACTCCGGCGCTGGTCTTTCCAGTGCTTGTGCTGGTGCTGCTCGGCCTCTTCGTGCTGAAGCTGCCGCCGCTGGCCTCGGGCGTCCTCGCGCTCGCCGGCGGCGCCATCGTCATCCTCGAACTGGGCAGTTTCGATCGCGGGTCGTGGGGGTACTGGTTCCTGCTCGCCACGGTCTGGCTGCTCGCCTGGCTGTTCGCCGAACGCCTGTCCACCCGGCTCGCCCGGGCCCCGGTCCGCAACCGCCTTGCCGGCACGCTGATCCCGGTCATGTTCGGCGCCGCGATCCTGCTCGTCTGGGAGGCGGTGACCCGCGGCGGCGGGGTGCCCAATGTCATTCTGCCGGCGCCCTCCAATGTGTGGAATGTGCTGACCGGGTCCGTGCCGACCCTGGCTGTCGATTTCGTCCAGACCTTCAAGGCCGTGCTCGCCGGCTATGCGCTCGGCTGCGGCGTCGGTTTTGCCGTCGCCATCGCCATCGACCGCTCGCCGTTTTTGAAGCGCGGGCTGCTGCCGCTGGGCAATTTCGTCTCGGCGCTACCGCTCATCGGCATCGCTCCGATCATGGTGATGTGGTTCGGCTACGACTGGCCGTCCAAGGCCGCGGTCGTCGTCATCATGACGTTCTTTCCGATGCTGGTGAACACCATCGCCGGGTTGACCGCCTCGGGCGCGATGGAGCGCGACATGATGCGCACCTACGCTTCGGGGTATTGGCAGACGCTGTTCAAATTGCGCCTGCCGGCGGCGGCGCCCTTCATCTTCAATGCTCTCAAGATCAACTCGACTCTGGCGCTGATCGGCGCAATCGTGGCTGAATTCTTCGGGACTCCCATCGTCGGCATGGGCTTCAGGATTTCGACCGAAATCGGCAAGCTCAATGTGCAGATGGTCTGGGCGGAAATCGCCGTCGCGGCACTCGCGGGCTCCGTCTTCTACTGGGTGGTGGCGCTCATCGAACGCGCCGTCACCTTCTGGCATCCGTCCGTCCGTGGTGGACGGGCGTAGTTGGGGTAACAAGGGAAACGTCGAACATGAAAAAACTCCTCTCGGGACTGGCTCTCGGCGCGCTCGCGCTCGCGACCACGTCCGCCTTCGGCGCCGATGCGCTGACGCTGCAGCTCAAATGGGTCACCCAGGCGCAGTTCGCCGGCTACTACGTCGCCAAGGACAAGGGCTATTACACCGACAACGGCATCGACATCACCATCAAGCCGGGCGGGCCGGACGTGGCGCCTGAGCAGGTGATCGCCGGCGGCGGCGCCGACGTCATCGTCGACTGGATGGGTGGCGCGCTCGCCGCCCGCGAGCAGGGCGTGCCGCTGGTCAACATTGCCCAGCCGTTCAAGCGTGCCGGTCTCGAGCTGATCTGCCCCAAAGACGGTCCGATCCAGTCCGAGGCGGACTTCAAGGGCCACACGCTGGGCGTCTGGTTCTTCGGCAACGAATATCCGTTCTTCGCCTGGATGAACAAACTCGGCATTCCGACCAATGGCGGCGCCGACGGCGTCAACGTGCTGAAGCAGGGTTTCGACGTCTCCGCGCTGACCCAGAAGCAGGCCGACTGTATCTCGGTGATGACCTACAACGAGCTTGGCCAGGCGGCCGATGCCGGCTTCACCGCCGACAAGATCGTCGAGTTCAACTATTCCAAGCTCGGCAATGACCTGCTCGAGGACGGCCTCTACACCACCGAAGCGGCGCTCGCCGATCCGGCCAAGAAGGACGCGCTGGTGCGCTTCGTCAAGGCCTCGATGCTGGGCTGGCAGTACGCCATCGAGCATCCCGACGAGGCTGCGCAGATCGTCATCGACAACGACGAGTCCGGGGCCCAGACCCTCGCCCATCAGCAGTACATGATGACCGAGGTCGGCAAGCTCATCGACGTCAACGACTTCTCGCTCGACCAGGCGGCCTATGACCGCACCGAGAAGGCGCTGCTCGACCAGTCGATCATCAAGACCAAGCCGACCGGCGCCTACACCCACGACATCACCGACGCCGCCAAGTAAGCTCGGTCAACCACTCGAGAGCCCGGCCCATCGCCGGGCTCTCGGCCTCAGCGCAGTTTCGCCGGCGAGGGTCGCTCCACCGCCTTGTTTTCCGCCAGCACCGAAACCCTGAGCGCCTCGAGCCGCAATTGCAGTGTCACCGGCTCGCTGTTGGTGCCGGGCGGGCCGATCCGCGGTACCTCGAATTTGATCTCGAGCCCGCCGTCGCCGCGCTTGGCGAGCCAGGCTGGAATGACGAACCGGCCATTGACCCGACGCGCCGTCGTGTAGGTAATCGTCTCGAGCCGTTCGCCGTTCACCACCACCTGGACGTCGCGCGGCGGCTTGTCGGCGCTGGAGTTGACCCAGCTCGAAAAGGTCAGCAGCAGGTCGTTGTCGGGCACCGGGAATTTGAGCTTCAGGATGCCGTAGTCGCCGAACGATTTGATGCCGTCGGTCTTGGCCGCCATGAAGCCGCACCAGCGGATGGTGTCGCGCTGATAGCCGTTGCGCCCCGTCACGAAGCTGACCGGCGCCCCGAGAGGATAATAGCCCGAGGCGATGCGCGGGAAGCACGAGGCAGAGCGGTCGATGTAGTAGGCGCGATAGTCGTCGGCGACGCGCGGGTTGAGCACCATGTAGAGGACGACCAGGTCGAACGCCGCGATCAGCGCGACGATCACCAGGTGCCAGGCCCGCGGCCGATATCTCACCAGCATCGCGCGCTCACATCAGATAGTAGGAGCGCGACGTCCACACCGGCAGCAGCAGCACGTCGAGGATGAGCAGCGCCGGCAGCATCAGGTAGAACAGCCAGCGCCAGCGGCCGACCAGAAGCGAGGCCATGATCAGCACCGGCGCCAGCCCGACGACGAAGCGGATCATCGAATAGGTGTTGGTGGAGAGCGGCAGCAGCACGCCGAACAGCGAAAAGATCGCCCAGTCCCATTTGCCCTTCCACGCCATCACTGCCGAGAGCGCCAGCCCGGCGATCGAGGCGAGGGCGAAGGCGAGGTCGGTCGAAATCGTCGAGTAGTTGTGGGCGTTGAACTGCATGGTCAGCGCCAGCCAGAGATTGTGGAACGGATCGGCGAAGGCCCGTCCCCAGGCGCGCTGGATATGAACGAACGCCAGCGCGTCGCCGGAATGGACATAGAGGTAGACGGCAAAGCAGCAGATGCCGACCGGCACCAGCGCCACCGCCAGCAAGAGGTCGGTGCGCTTCCACAGCTCGCGGAAGAACTGCCGGATGCTGCCGCCGTCCTTGAGATGGTTCTGGAATGCCGCGATCAGGATCGCCGCGGCGAAGAGCAGCCCGGTGGAGCGCGTCGCCGACATCAGCGCCCCGGTCACCCCCGCCGTCACGTAGTCGCGCTGCCTGAGGAGCACGAACCCGGCGACGGTCAAGAGGATGAACAGCGCCTCGGTGTAAAGCGTCGAAAAATAGTACGAGGCGGGGCCCAGAAAGAGGAAAAAGCAGAACAGGAAATAGGCCCGGAACTTGCCGTCGAACAGCGGCCAGGCAAGGATCGCCGCCCATACCGTGAGCAGGCTCGTCAGGATCGAGCCGCCGATCAGCATGGAGAGGCCCGTGATCCGGTTGATCGCCCACACCAGGATCGAATAGAGCGGAAAGAACGCCCAGTTGTTGGCGTCGCCCTTGTCGAAGCCCGACGGCCGGCCCTCATAGCCGTTGAGCGCCAGCCGCTCATAGGCGTTGCAGTCGTAGACGCACAGGGCCCTCAGATAATCGACCACGCCCCAGTGGTTGGTGGTCCGGGCATAGACGGCGTAGCGCAGCGCCACCCCGATCAGCATCAGGTAGAACGGCAACAGCACGTAGGACGGAATCCGCCACGTCCAGCGTTTCGCGGCGGCGCGGGTTTCGGCGATGGTCTCTTCCATGCGGACGCTTCCAGAGGCTCGCCGAAGCTATAGCGCACGCCCGGGGCCGAGCGAAATAACACTGTGGTGCCGTTGCGGTTCCCCGGATCGCGCCAAGTGCGAGACGGGCGAGCGGGCTACCCCGCCGCCCGCTGCACCATCGGGGCGAACGGCATGCGGTCGTCCTCGCCGTCGAGCATCTTGCGGACCTGGCTTGCGGGCATCGGCCGCGCAATCAAAAAGCCCTGCGCCTCGTTGTAACCCGCCGCGTGGACGTTGCGCAGCTGCGCGGCGGTCTCGATGCCCTCGGCCGTGGTGGTGATGCCCATGCCGTGACCGATCTCGGCGATGGCGCGAACGATCGTCTGCGCCCCGGCGGCATTTTCCAGCGCCCGCACGAACGAGCCGTCGATCTTGATCTTGTCGAACGGGTAGCTCAGCAGATAGCTCATCGCCGAAAAGCCGGTGCCGAAATCGTCGAGCGCGATCTTGAGGCCGAGCGCATGGAGCTGCCGCAGCGCATCGAGATTGGCGGTGCTGTTGTCGAAGAACACCGACTCGGTGATCTCGATCTCGACCCGCTCGGGTGCGAGACCGCTGGCGCCGAGCGCATTCATGATGGTGGCGACGACATTGCCGCGCTGGAACTGCACCGACGACACATTGATCGCGATCCTCAGTTTCGGCGGCCATTTCGACGCTTCGGCGATGGCCTCGCGCAGCACCCATTCGCCGATCGGCACGATCAGCCCGGTTTCCTCGGCCACCGGAATGAAGCGGGCCGGCGAGATCGACCCCTCGATCCGGTGGTGCCAGCGCAGCAGCGCCTCGAACCCCGAAAACGCCTGCGTCCTGAGGTTGAGGATGGGCTGGTAATAGAGCTCGAATTCGCCCCGTTCGAGGGCGAGGCCGAGGTCGCGCTCGAGTTGCCGCTTGTCGCGCCTTGCCTTGTCCATGGACGGCTCGAAGAAGCTGTAGCTGCCGCGCCGCCCGTGCTTTTCGGCATAGAGCGCGAGGTCGGCGTTCTTCAGCAATTGCTCGCCGGTGCTGCCGTCGCCGGGCGCCACCGCGACGCCGATGGAAAAGCCGATCGAGGCCGGCTGCCCGTCGATCACGAACGGCCGCTTTCCGGCCTCCGCCAGGCGCAGCGCCAGCGCCTGGGCGTCGCGCGCCGTGGCGCCGATCTCCATCACCACCGCGAACTCGTCGCCGCCCATGCGCGCCACCATGCCCGCGGCGCCGGTCGTCGTCTCGAGCCGCATCGCCACTTCGCGCAGCACCTGGTCGCCGGCCCCATGCCCAAGCGTGTCGTTGATCGCCTTGAAGCCGTCGAGATCGATCAGCAGCAGGGCGAAGCTGCCGAGCCCCGCGGCTTCCGCAAGGCACTCGGCGATCCGCTGCTGCAACAGGTGCCGGTTGGGCAACCCGGTGAGCGCGTCGTGATAGGCCCGGTGCCCGAGCTCGGCCTGCAACCGGCTGAACTCGGTGATGTCCTTGTGGGTCGAGACCCAGCCGCCATCGGTCAGCGGCTGATGGGTGATCGAGACGATCTCGCCGGAATTGAGCGTGTGCACCTCGGTCGAGGGCTCCCCGTCATCGACCAGCGACACCCGTTCGGAGACATAGTGCTCGAGGTCGTCCCCGACATGGCTGTTGGCGGCGATGCGCCCCTTGAGGATGTCCTCGAAACTCGTGCCGCGGCGGCCCAGCCGCTTGGGCAGCCGGTAGAGGGCGAGGTACTTGTCGTTGCAATAGACCAGCTTCTGGTGCCGGTCGTAGATCGAGATGGCGTGGCCGGTGCTGTCGAGCGCCGTGGCGATGCGCCGGTTCTGCAGTGCCACCTCGCGCCGGGCGCTGTTCAGTTCGGCCATCACCAGCCGGTCGAGCGCTGCTTCGTCGAGCGCGCCGCTCGCGTTGCGCGCCTTCTCCAGCAGTTTGGCGAAATGCTTGTGCAACGGCCTGGCCTTCGGACCGAAGCGCGGTCCTCCTGCCCGAAATGCTAGGCCGAAGGCGTAAACATGGTCTTAGCCCTGACGGCCGGGTTTGCTGCGCAACATGCCGGAATATATCCCGGGTTCGGACTTGGGGATCTCGAGCGCATCGAGCCGTTTGGTGTAGAACGCCACGGGTCCCGGGTCGCCGATGACGCCATAGGCGTAGCCGGCCTCGCGCATGGCTCTGAGCGTTGCGATCAACAGCGCCTCGCCGATGCCCTGGCCGCGCGCCGCCTCGTCGACCCCGGTCGGCCCGAAAAAGCCCCTGGCGGTCGTGTCGTAACAGGCAAAGCCGAGGAGCACGCCGTCCTGGACCGCGACAAGCACTGTCGGCGGCTGCTGGGCGAGGCCGAGCGTTGCTTCCGAAACCCAGCCACCGGAGAATCTCGCCCCGATCCAGGCGAGGATCTCGTGGCCCTCGGGTGGCAGGGCGCGGCGCACCACGACGCCCGCGGCCTTCACCCCGGCCTCGGAGGAAAAGACCGGCAGATCGTACAAACGCACCAGAAGGTCAGCCACTTTTATTCTCCCTCCCGCCTTCCATAGAGGTTCGGCATCAGCCCGCAAAGCGCCGAGAAGCGGGCGAAGCTCTTGTTGGGCAGCGCCGTCCAGCCGGTCTCGGCGATCGCCGAAAGCCGCGGGAACACCAGCCGGTCGAACACCGCCCGGTCGGTCATCGGCTCGGACCAGATGCAGGCCTGGACGCCGAGGAAGTTCGCCCGTTCGGCCGCGCTCCAGCCGGCCACCGGATCGAACCCATAGGTCTTTTCCGGCGACGACCAGCCGGCCCAGCCGGCGCCGGGCTCGTGCCAATCGGCCGAGTTGGCCATGTCGAGGTAGTAGGCCTGACCGGGCGCGACGACGACGTCATAGCCTTCGCTGGCGAGCTTCTGGCTGCCTTCGACATTGACCCAGCCGACGAGGTAGCAATCGACCTTGTCGATGCCGCCGCCATGGGCCGCCTCTTCCCAGGCGCCGGTGATCTTGCCCTTCGATGTCAGGAACGCCTGCACGCGCTTCAAGAACGCCGCCTGCAACGGCGCCGCGCCGGTGGCACCGAGCCTCGTCCGCATCGCATCGGCGGCGCCCGAAGTCTCCCACGCCGCGGCCGGCACCTCGTCGGCCCCGACATGGAAATACCGCGACGGAAACAGCTCGACCATTTCGGAAAAGATCGTCTCGAGCGCGCCGTAGACCGCCTCGATCGCCGGGTTGAGGCAGTTGTTGGGAAAGCTCTGGATCGAGTGATAGATGCCGTTCTCGCCGGCATCCTTGAGCTCGGGCAGCGCCTCGAGCATGGCATAGCAGTGGCCGGGCACGTCGATCTCGGGGATCACCTCGATGCCGAAGCGTTTGGCCTGCGCCACCAGCAGGCGGATGTCGGCCTTGGAATAGATCCCGCCGGATTTTTCCGGCCCCGAGCCGAGCAGCGGCGGCAGCACGAGGCCGTGGCCGCGCCAGGCGCCGATCTCGGTGAGCCGCGGATAGGCATCGATTTCGACCCGCCAGGCTTCGTCGTCGCTCAAATGCCAGTGGAAGCGGTTGAGCTTGTTCCAGCAGAGAATCGCGAGGAACCGCGAGATCTCGTCCGTCCCGTAGAACCGCCGCGCCACGTCGAGATGGCAGCCGCGAAAGCCCATCGCCGGGCTGTCCTCGATCGTGCCCGAGACCGGAAAGCCGAAGCGCTGCCGCTCGAGCCGCGCCCCGCGCAACATCTGGCCGAGGGTCACGAGGCCGTAGAGGAACCCGGTCTCTGTCGCTGCCTCGATCTTCGCGCCGTGCGAGAAAAAGCCGATGCGGCAGGCTTCGGCGCCCAGCGCTTCGTCCTCCTCGAGCATCACCGGCAGGCCGTCCTCGTGCGCGGGGCGCACCAGCCCTTCGCCGGGAAACAGCAGGCCGGTGAGTTCGGCGAAGGCGTCCCTCGCGGCATTGGCCGCAGCACCACCGCCCGCCGCGATGTCGAAACCCTGCGGCGGGCTTCGCCGTCCCGCCACATCGACCAAGTTGGGCCACGGGATCACCGACACGGGCGCGTCGGCGTCCGCGGCGAGCCGCATCGTGCCGCGCCGATAGGATTCGCTGACGTCCGGCCGCTCGGTGGGATGGGTGATCGCCGGAACCGCCCGGCCGTCGCCGAAAATGACGAAGCCCGTGGTGGCGCCGTCCGTCCAGTGCCGCAGGGGATAGTCGAGCTTGCCGATCGCGATGGTCCACTCGGCGCCCGGCCCGAGCACGAAACCGGGCGGCGGCGCCAGCTCGGCATAGTTGGAGAGCTGCGTGACCACCCGGCCGTTCGTGATCTCGGCGGCCTCGTTGATCCGCGCCGGGCCGGAAATCCCGAGCCGGAAGCCCTCGATCGCGGCCGGACCACGATTGCCGAGGATCAGCCTGTAGGTCCCGGCCTTGCCGCCCGGCTCGGGCAGCCAGACGCTGCGGAGGACGAAGCTATCATGCCAATCTGCTACCATTTACATACCACTCCCCGACCCGCGCCAGTTCTAGAGCATCGGACCGAAAAGTGCGAGGCGGTTTTCGCGGGGATGACTGTGGGGAAGAATGGCCAAAAAAGGTCGAAATCCCACAACCGGATCAGCCGCTTGGCAAAACTTATCCCCGCGCCTTCCGGGCGCAATAGATTCGCAGCCAGTGCAACCTGGACCGAGGGATAAATGTCCGCCACTGCCCGCCTCACTCTCCCCTATATCGCGCCGCAGCAGGCGCAAAAGCAGGTCACCTACAACCAGGCCATGGCCGCGCTCGACCAGCTGGTGCAGCCGTCGGTCAAGAGCCGCACGGTCACCGCCCCGCCCGGCAGCCCGGCCGAGGGCGACACCTACATCGTCGGCCCGTCGGCGACCGGCGCCTGGGCCGGCAAGGACGGCAAATTCGCGTGCTGGCTGAGCGGCGCCTGGAGTTTTCGCACCCCCGCCGATGGCTGGCTCGCCTACGTCGTCGACACCGCCGAAATCGCGGTGTGCCAGTCGGGCGCCTGGTCGCCGCTGGTCAGCAATGGCGGCGCCGGCGTTGCCAAATTCGGCATCAACACCACCGCCGATCTCACCAACCGGCTCGCCGTCGCAGCCGATGCGAGCCTCTTCACCCACACCGGCACCAGCCACCGCATGAAGCTCAACAAGGCGAGCGCCGCCGACACCGCGAGCCTCCTGTTCCAGGACAATTTTTCCGGCCGCGCCGAGTTCGGCCTCGCCGGAGACGATGCGGTCCACGTCAAGGTCTCGCCCAACGGCTCGAGCTGGTACGAGGCGCTGACCATCGCCCAGGGCTCGGGGCTGGTGACCCTGCCGATCGGCCAGCTGGCCTTCCCGGCGGCGCAGAACCCCTCCGCCAACGCCAACACGCTCGACGACTACGAGGAGGGCACCTGGACGCCCGGCATGACGTTCGGCGGCTCCGCCGCGGGCATCGCCTACAGCGCGCAATACGGCAACTACGTCAAGATCGGCCGGCTGGTGTTCTTCAACCTCTACCTCGCGCTCACCAGCAACGGCAGCGGCACCGGCGCAGCGGTGGTCACCGGGTTGCCATTCGCGTCGGACGGATCGGGAGTGGGCTCCACCGCAACGATGTCGATCTGGGGCGGTATGTCCGGCGTCGTCGGAACCCCGGTCGGACTCGTCAATGCCGGCGCCACGACCATCAGCCTGAACATGAGCGGCGCTACCGCTCACGCGGTGATGACGGACACCAACATTACCAACTCGGCGTCCTTCGGATTGAGCGGCTGCTACCTCGCGGCGTCATGAGGAGGGCGCGGTCGGCGGCCTAGTCTAGTCTAGCTGCCGACCTCTCCGCATGGTCGGCTTTGGCGGCTAGGCTTTCCGCAGAATTGCCGTTCCCGGGAACACGTGCAGTTCGGCCACGGCCGGCAGATGCGTGTCACCCGGCGATAGGTTATCGATCAGCGATTTCACGAAACCGACCATTCCGTAGTCGTGCGACCTGATGCGGGACTCTTCGACCTGCACCGGCTGGAAGTCGTGGCCGCTCGGCCATTTCGGCCAGTATCCGGTTCCCCAATCCTCCACCACGTAGAGTCCGCCGGATTTGAGCCGGGGAAACAAGACCTCGAACGTACGACGCGAGAGGTCACCAATGTGCGAGGCATCATCGATGACCAAGTCGATCCCGTTCGGGGCGTGCTCGGCTGCCAACCCCTGAAGGAACGCCGCGTCGGTCTGATCGCCTTGATAGAGGCGGACGTTGGGGTAGCCTCGGAGGTCGATCTTCCTCAGTTTCAGATCGACCCCGACGACGCGCGCGTCGGGAAGGTAGCGCGATAGTATCTTGGTGCTTTCGCCCTCAAAGACACCAATTTCGAAAGCGACCGCTCCCGTCCGGCCCCGCAACTGCTCGAAGTAGCGCTCGTACTTCTCGTAGTAGTGATCGGGTTTTGACGAGGCATTGCGCGTCGATGCGCGCTCCTTGGCGAGCGACATCAAGCTTGGTCTTCTGAAGAGCCAGTTCATGATCTACGACCTACTTGGTCTCGGCCCTACCCTCAAGGTTGCTCGAAGAATAATCGCGCATCGTTGCTGTCGACGGCGGCGCCGTGACGGCGCCTGCGATACTCGACCGCCGGTCGCGACTGAGCTTCCGCCGCAGGGGCTTTTCATAAACCGGGCAAGCGGCTAGGCCTTCTCGGGCAAAATCACCAAGCTCAAGGTTCGTCATGCCGTCCTCGCCCATCGATCAGCAAAAGCTCGACAAGCTCGCCGAAGTCGCCATCCGCGTCGGGCTCGGCCTGAAGCCCGGGCAGGACCTCTACATGACCGCGCCGACCAGCGCCCTGCCGCTTGCCCGCCGCATCACGGCGGAGGCCTACAAGGCCGGCGCCGGGCTTGTGACGACGATTTTTTCCGACGAGGAGATGACGCTCGCGCGCTATCGCCACAGCGCCGACGAAGGTTTCGACCGCGCCGCCGACTGGCTCTATGAGGGCGTCGCCAAGGCCTTCGGGCAGAACACCGCGCGCCTCGCCATCGCCGGCGACAACCCGATGCTCTTGGCCGCCGAGGACCCCGAAAAGGTCGGCCGCGCCAACCGCGCCATGTCGAGGGCCAATAAGCCGGCGATGGAAAAGATCACCAATTTCGACACCAACTGGACCATCGTCCCCTATCCCGGTGCGTCGTGGGCCAAGCAGGTGTTCCCCGACGACGCCGAGGACGTCGCGGTGGGCAAGCTCGCCGAGGCGATCTTTGCCGCAACGCGCATCTCGACGCCCGATCCCGTCGCCGCCTGGGCGGCGCACAATGCCCGCCTGCTCGAACGGCAGACCTGGCTCACGGGCAGGAACTTCCACGCGCTCAAATATTCCGGCCCCGGCACCGATCTCACCATTGGGCTTGCCGAAGGCCACGCCTGGAAGGGCGGCGCCGGGCGCTCGCGCAACGGCATCGTCTGCAACCCGAACATCCCGACCGAGGAGGTGTTCACCACCCCGCACCGGCTGCGCGTCGACGGCACCGTGCGCTCGACCAAGCCGCTTTCCCACAACGGCACGCTGATCGACAACATCGAGGTGCGCTTCGAGGCCGGCCGCATCGTCGAGGCCAAGGCGAGCCGCGGGCTCGACGTGCTGGTGAAGGCCATGGACACCGACGAGGGCGGCCGCCGTATCGGCGAAGTGGCGCTGGTACCGCATTCCTCCCCGATCAGCGCCAGCGGAATCCTGTTCTTCAACACCCTGTTCGACGAAAACGCCGCCAGCCACATCGCGCTCGGCCAGTGCTATTCGAAGTGCTTCGTCGACGGCGACACCATCACCCCGGACCAGGTCGCCGAGCGCGGCGGCAACAAGAGCTTCATCCACATCGACTGGATGATCGGCTCGGCCCAGATCGACGTCGACGGCATCGGCCAGGATGGCTCGGTGACGCCGGTGATGCGCCAGGGTGAGTGGGCCTGAACGGCGTTCTGATCCGGGGGAAATGGCAATGGCACTGAACATCCAGCAGCGGCTCGATCGGCTGAAAGTCCGGCTCGAGGAGCTGACCTACTGGTGCGCCCGCGAAACCATCGCCGTCACCGGCTGGAGCATCGATGGCGCCCCAATCGCGGTCGGCGGCGCCTGGCCGTCGCGCGACGGCGTGCACCGCTTCGCCGCCACCGCCGAGGTGCCCGAGCGCTGGCCGCTCGAGGAGACGCGGCTGGTGCTCGACCTGGGCGGCGAGAGCCTGGTGACGCTGAGCTACCCCAACCGCGACGCGGTGTCGTTCGGCATCGATCCCTATCACCGCGAATTCCCGCTGCGCCACCGGCAGGTGGCGATCAGCGCCGAGGCGACGGCGCGCGAACCGTTCGGCGTGCCGGTGCGCAACCCAAAACTCAATCGCGCCGTGCTGCAATGGATCGACGGTCCGGTCTCGAGCTTCGCGCTGCTGTTGCGCCAGATCGCCGAAGCCTCTTCGGCGCTCGCCGGCCACGAGGTCGTGCCGCACCTGCTGGCGGCGGCCGAGACGGCGCAGCGCGGCCTCGACTGGCCCTCCGACACAGACTCCTACATTTCGCGCATGGCGCCCTCGCCGGGCCAGCAACGGATCTGGGAGCTGCCGCCGCTCGTCGACGGCCCGGCCGCGCTCGACCAGGGCCAGCGCCAGAGCGTCGTCGCCGCGCACGAGGCGCTGGTGGCGGAACTTAAGGCGCTGCAGCGCCGCTACCCGCCGCAGGGCGAGCTGCTGCTCACCGGCCACGCCCATATCGATCTCGCCTGGCTCTGGCCCTATGCCGAAACCCGCCGCAAGATGCGAAGAACGTTCCACACCGCGCTGTCGCTGATGGAGGCGTCGGACGCGTTCCGCTTCAACCAATCGACCGCGCACTATTACGCGCAGATGGAAGAGGACGATCCGGCGCTGCTCCAGGCGATCAAGGCGCGCGCCGCCTCGGGCCAGTGGGAGACCATCGGTGGCATGTGGGTCGAGCCCGACACCAATATGCCCACCGGCGAGTCGCTCACCCGGCAGATCCTCTACGGCCAGCGCTATTTCGAGAAACATTTCGGCAAGCGCCATACCGTGTGCTGGCTGCCCGATTGCTTCGGTTTCTCCGGCGCCCTGCCGCAGCTGCTCCGGCAGGGCGGTATCGAGAGCTTTTTCACCATCAAGGTCAACTGGTCCGAGACGAACCGGATTCCAGCCGATCTCTTCTGGTGGGAAGGGCTCGACGGATCGCGGGTGCTGGCTCACACCTTCGACAACCCGCTTGGTGGTTATAACGGCGTTCTTGAGCCGGGCGCGACGATTCCGACCTGGCGCAATTTCAGGTCGAAAGCGCTGCACACGACCTCGCTTCTCGCCGTCGGTTATGGCGACGGCGGCGGCGGCGTGACGCCGGAAATGGTCGAGCGTGAGGTGCAGCTGCGCGATTTCCCGGTGCTGCCGAAGGCCCGCTGGGGCCACGTCGCCGACTATTTTGCGGATGCCCATGCCACGGCGAAGGAAACCAAGCTGCCGGTCTGGTCCGGCGAGATCTATCTCGAGCTGCATCGCGCCACGCTCACCACCCAGTCCGGCGTCAAGCGTCTGCACCGGCAGGCCGAGCGCGCGCTGATCACCGCCGAAACCGCGGCCTCGCTGGCGCATCTGCTCGGCGCCGCGGCGCCAAACTCGCTCGAGCCGCTCTGGCGCGTGGTGCTGAAGAACGAGTTCCACGACATCCTGCCCGGCTCCTCGATCCGCGAGGTCTACGAGGATGCCGGGCGCGAGCTCGGCGAGGTGATCGCTGCCGGCAAGGCGGCGCAGGAAGCGGCGCTGAGCGTCATCGCGGCGCAATTGCCCAAGGGGGAGGGCGACGCGCTGCTGGTCGTCAATCCTTCGCTCACGACCCGCCGGCTGTCGCTGGCCATGAAACAGTCGCACGTTATCGCCGGCGCGGCCACCATCCCGCCGCTGGGCGTCGTGGTGATCGGCCGCGACGTCGTGCCGGCACCCGGTCTGTCGGCCAGCGCGACGCACCTGGAGAACGCCGTTCTGAAGGCGACCATCGCCGCCGACGGCACGATCTCGTCGCTGTTCCACAAGCCGAGCGGGCGCGAGGCACTGGCCGGCCCGGGCAACCAGCTCTGGGCCTACCCGGTCGACAAGCCGCGCAACTGGGACGCCTGGGATGTCGAGGACGACTACGCCGAGCGCGGCGAGCAGCTGACCGCCCTCGAGAGCATCGCGCTCGTCGAGAACACGCCGCACCGCGCCGCGATCCAGGTGGTGCGGAAGTACCGCGCTTCGACCATCACCCAGACCTATGTGCTCGGCGCCAATTCGTCGCGCCTCGACATCGAGACGACGCTCGACTGGCACGACCGCCGCGTGTTCCTCAGGACGTTGACGCCGGTCGCCGCCCGCGCCGCGACCGCCACCTTCGAATGCGCCAATGGCGTGGTGAAGCGGCCGACCCACACCAATACGTCGTGGGACCAGGCGATGTTCGAAGCCGCGGCGCACCGCTTCATCGATCTCAGCGAAACCGGCTTCGGCGTGGCGCTGCTCAACACCGGCAAGTACGGCCATAGCGTGCGCGGCAACGTGCTCGGCCTGTCGCTGCTGCGCTCGCCGATCTACCCCGATCCGCTGGCCGACGAGGGCACCCAGAGCTTTGCCTATGCGCTCTTGCCGCATACTGGCGACTGGCACGAAGGCGGCGTCCGCGAGGAGGCCGAGGACCTCAACCAGCCGCTGCTGGTCACCGAGGTGACCGGCCTCGCGCTCGGCACGACGACGCCGCTGAGCGTCGCCGGCATTCCCGCCGCGTTTTCCGGCCTGAAGCCGGCCGAGGACGGCGCCGGGCTGATCTTCCGCGTCTACGAACCGGCCGGCCGCCGCGGCGATTTTGTGGTGAGCGCGGAAGGCTGGAGGGCCGAGCCGGTGACCATCATGGAAGAGCCACAGCGGCGCGACGCGCCGGCAGCGCTGATGCCGTTCGAGGTCAGGAGCTGGCGGCTGCGCCGCTAGCTCCCGGCCGGTCGGATCTAGCGCAGCTTCTGGTCCCGCCCATAGAGCAGCAGCATGGCGACGATGATCACGCCATAGATGATCTGCCGGCCGAACTCGGCGATCTGCATGACGCTGAGGATCGACTGCAAGAGCGTAATGAGGATGACGCCGGCAATGGTCCCCAGGTACGACCCGCGGCCGCCCAGGATCGATGTGCCGCCCAAGACCACGGCTGCGATCGCCGGCAGCAGATAGGCGTCGCCCATAGATTGCGCCGCTTTGCCGGCATAGCCCGCGAGCAGGACGCCGCCGAATGCCGCGAGGGCGCCGCACAGTGCAAAGGCGGCGACCACCACGCGCTGGGTCGGCACGCCGCTGAGATAAGCCGCCGATTCCTTGTTGCCGATGCCGTAAATGGCGCGGCCGAAGGTGGTGCGGGTGAGGAGGAAGACCGCGAGGCCGCCGACGATGATCCAGACGACCACGGCGTGCGGGACCCCCAGCGTTGACTGCGCGCCGATGAACTTCATGGCCGGCGACGCCGAATCCTGCGGCGAGAAGCCGCCGCTATAGGCGACCATCAGGCCCTGCGCGACCGCGTTGACGGCGAGCGTGATGATCATCGAGGGGATGCGCAGATAGGCCACGGCAACGCCGTTGAGGAGTCCGATCAGCAGGCCGCAGAGGATGCCGAAGGGGATCGCTGCCACTTCGCCCATCGGACCATAGGCGGTCGCGGCCGAGGCCATCATCGCGCCCAGCGTTACCGTCCACGGCACGCTGAGATCGATCTGGCCGAGCAGGATCACCACCATCATGCCCGTGGCGATGATGCCGAGGAACGCTCCGACCTTGAGCTGCTGCAGCAGATATTCCGGCGACAGGAAGTTGGGCGAGTAGATCGAGCCCACCACCAGGAGGAGCACGATACAGCCGAAGGCAGTGACCACCGGCACGTTGAGCCGCTGGCGGAAGGAAAGTCGAACGGGGACGTCGGTGGTTTGGTCGGTCATTGCGATCAGCCGAAAAGTTCGAGGCGGTTGCGCACTTGGAACAGGCGCGCCGAGCCGATGCTCACGGCAATCAGCAGGATCACGCCCTGCAGCAGCGGCTGCCAGAGTGGATCGACGTTGAGCACGAACATCAGGTCCTTGATGGTGAGGAAGGCGAGGGCGCCGAAGACCGCCCCCACGGCGCTGCCGCGGCCGCCGAACAGCGACACGCCGCCCAGCACCACCGCGGCGATGGAGTTGAGCGTATAGGTCCCCGCCGCCGCCTGGTCGGCCTGCCCCGAAGATGTAACGAAGGTGATGTAGAGCCCGCCCAGGCCGGAGAACAGGCCCGACCACACATAGGCGAGGAACTTGGCACTCCTGATCGGCATGCCCGACATATAGGCCGCGGCCTCCGAGGAGCCGACGGCATAAGTCGCCCGTCCCAGTACCGAGCGGCGATAAGGAATCCACAGCAGGACCACCACGATCAGGAGGAACACCATGCTCGCCGGAATGACGCCGTTGACCTTGCTGAGCATGACCTTGCCCAGCGCCTTGGCGAACTCCGGCGTCGCGCCAGGCTGCGGCCGCATCCACAGCGCAATGCCGAAGAACACCGCTGATGTCGCGATGGTGGCGACGATCGGCTGCAGACGGCCGAAGATCACGATGGCGCCGTTGACCGCCCCGCAGGCGATGCCGACCAGCAGCACGAGGACGATGCCCACCGCCGGCCCGAACACCGGCCCGAGATCGAAGCCCCAGGCGGCGCCGAGATTGTTCACCACCACGAACGAGGCGACGACGTTGCAGAGCACGAAGATCATGCCCACCGACAGGTCGATGCCCGCCGTCAGCACGACGAAGGTCTGCGCGATGGCGATGAGCGCGAGGAGGATGCCCTTGTTGGCGGCAGTCTGTACGACGTTTCCGACGCCCTGCACGGTCAGGCCGTTGTTGACGATCGCCGGATGGTTGGCGAGGTAGATGGCGAACGTCAGGATGAAGATCGCGAGCGCCAGCAGGGTGCCGCGCTGGCTGTTGAACCAGAAGCGCCACTCGCTCATTGCGCCGCCGGACGCATGGCGCCCGCTCCCTTGAGATCGGCATCGATGTTGAGGGCACTGGCGATCAGCGCCTTCTCGGTGATCTCGGTGCCGGCGAGCATGCGCTTGACCGCGCCGTCATACATCACCAGCACCTTGTCGCAGCAGCCGATCAGCTCGTCATAGTCGGTCGAATAGAGGATGATCGCCGCGCCGGCGTCGGCGAGCTTGCGCAGGAGCTGATAGAGCTCCTGCTTGGTGCCCACGTCGATGCCGCGGGTCGGATCGTTGAGCAGGATGATGCGCGGCTTGCGCATCAGCCATTTGGCGATCACCACCTTCTGCTGGTTGCCGCCCGACAGAGAGCCGGCCGGCACCGCGATGCCGTCGGTCTTGATCGCCAGCAGCTTGATTACTTCGTCGATCGCCCGCCGCTCGGCGCTGCGGTCGATGATGCCGCCCCTCGAAAACAGCGACATTGCCGCGAACGAAAGATTGTCCCGGACCGCCATCGGCAGCATCAGACCCTCGGTCTTGCGGTCCTCGGGGATCAGCGCCATGCCGATCCGGTCGGCCTTGGCCTCGCGCGGCGAGTTGATCGACACCGGCTGGCCGTCGACGAGGATGTCGCCGGAGGCGCCGCGCAGCACGCCGAACAGCGCCAGCAGCAATTCGCGCTGCCCCTGGCCGTCGAGCCCGCCGAGCCCGACGATCTCGCCGGCCGAAACGTCGAGCGATACGCCGTTGAGCCTTGGGCTCCAGGTCAAGTTCTTCACCTCGAGCATCGGCTTTTTGCCTTCCGGCCGCGGCGGCTTGGGCGGGAACACGTTGTGATATTCGCGTCCGATCATCAGCTCGACGACCTGCTCGTCGGTCTTGGTGCGGGCCTCGTAGGTCGCGACGTTGCGGCCGTTGCGGAACACCGTGCAGGTGTCGGCGAGCTCCGCGATCTCGTGCATGCGGTGCGAAATGTAGAGGTGCGCGACGCCGTCGTCGCGCAGCCGTCTGATCACGCCGAACACGCTCTCGACGTCGGAGGCCGAGAGGGCCGACGTCGCCTCGTCGAGGATCAGCACCCGCGGCTTGCGCGCCAGCGCCTTGGCGATCTCGACGATCTGCCGGCGGCTGAGCGACAGGTCCTTGATGAGTGTAGAGGGATGAATGTCGCCACCCCCGGCCCGCGCCAGCGCCTCCTCGGCGAGCCCGCGCTGCGCCCGCCGGTCGATCATTCCCAGCCGGGTCGGGGGATGGGAGACGATGATGTTGTCGGCCACCGAGAGCTCGGGGATCAGCGACAATTCCTGGAAGACGCAGACGATACCGGCGGCGTTGGCCGCGGCAGGATCGGGAAAGGTCACCTCGCGGCCGTCGAGCAGCATGCGGCCCTCGTCGGGCGCGACCACTCCGGCCATGATCTTGATCAGGGTAGATTTGCCGGCGCCGTTTTCGCCGAGGATGGCGTGCACGCGGCCGGCATGCACGGTCAGCTCGGCCCTCTCCAGTGCCCGTACGCCGCCATAGCGCTTGGAAATCCCTTCCATGCGGAAGAGCGGGTTAGTCGCGTCCATTGTCTCTGGGCCCCTCAGACAAGACACCGCGGGGGAGAATATCCCCCGCGGCGGATTTGGGAAGCAGCGATGCTTACTTGTCTTCCTTGCTCTGCCCCATGATTTCCTGGGCGGTGAAGTTGATGCCGCAGGTCGGGAAGGAGTTGCCGACGAAGAAGTTGTCGGACTGGTCGGAATAGTAGTTCTCGCCGTCCTTGAAGTCGGGGTCCTCGACGATCGCGAGCGGCAGCCGTACCGACTGCGGCACGACCTTGCCCTCGAGCGCATCGATCGCCGTCTTGATGGCGACCGCGACCTGGGCCGGGCCGGTTCCCGCCGACGAGCAGACGAGACCGTCCTTGTTCATCGAGCCGCAGAACTTGCGGAAGCCGTTCTCGGTCTCGCCGCCGAACGGCACCATCGGGTGCTTGGCGTCGATCATCGCCTGCACCACGCCGGTGTCGCCCCCCTGCGCGGTGATGCCGTCGAAGTGGCCGCTGACGGCGATGGCGTCGGCGGTGGCCTTCTGGGCCGTGCCGTCGTCCCACTTGCCCACGACCTCGACGACGTCCCACTTCTTGCCCGAAGCATCGAGCGTCTCGTGGATACCTGCGTGGCGATCGGTATCGACCGAGGTGCCGGCGACGCCGCGCACTTCGAGGACCTTGCCGCCGTTGGGGATCTTGTTGATCAGCCAGTTCGCCCAGAGCACGCCGAGGCCCTCCTGGTCGACGTTGACGTTGATCGCGTCGGTGGTGTCGAGGATGTTGTCGAAGGCGACGAGGATCACGCCGGCTTCCTTGGCGCGATCGATCACCGGCCCGAAGGCCGACGGGTTCTGGGCGTTGACGACGATGGCGTCGTAGCCGGAATCGATGAAGTTGTTGATCGCCGCGATCTGCGCGGCGACGTCTTCACCGGTCGAGACGACCTTGAATTCCTTGAGCTTGGCCGCGACGTCCGGCTGGGCCGCATAGGCCTTTGCCGTCTGGATCATCTGGATGCGCCAGGTGTTGGCGATGTAGCCGTTGGCGAGCGCGACGCGGAACGGCCCGCTCTTGGCCGGGAACTTGAAGTACTGCGTGTCGGCGGTCCACGGCACGTAGCAGGCCGCGTCGTCGGACGGGCCGGCGACGATTTCGGGACCCTCAGCTTGCGCAGGGCCCACAGCAAACGCCATCAGCATCGCCGTCGCGGCGCCGGCGGCCAGTGTCAGAAGCGTACTCGATTTCACGATGTCATCCTCCCATGGATTCCGATTTCGATCGGAGCGGGGAGGGGTTTCGCCATAGCTTCGCCGGTCGCGAGCCGCCCCACTTTCCGAGCCGCTCCCAAGGCCGGGATGCCTGGTATTTTCACTCCCCAGCCGGACGCTAGGAGCAAATGAAAGCGCTGTCAATCGCCCATGATTGCGCTATCAGATGTGCGGCAAAATCCCTGTTACGCCGAGCCGGCGGAGCGTTTATGAAAGAGCCGAGATATTCGGGGGTGAATTTGAACAGCAAGCGCCGCGCGACCTTGTCGGACGTCGCGCGCCGTGCCGGCGTCAGTCCGGTGACGGTATCCCGCGCCCTCCGGCATCCCGAGATGGTGTCGGAGGATTTGCGCCAGCGCATCGATGCGGCGGTCCGCCTGCTCAACTACATCCCCAACCACCTGGCGAGCGCGCTCGCCTCGACCCGCACCCAGATCGTCGGCGTCATCGTCCCGTCGCTGACCAACGGCGTTTTCGACGATTATCTGGGCGCCATCCAGGACGTGCTCAATCCGGCCGGCTTTCAGGTGCTGGTGAGCAATGTCCGCTACTCCGATCAACTCGAGGAGAAGGCGATCCAGACGCTGCTCGGCTATCACCCCGAGGCGATCATCATCGCCGGCGTCGATCAGACCGAGCGCTCGCGCGACCTGTTGCGCCATTCCGGCGTCCCGGTGGTGCAGACCATGGACATCACCGACGACCCGATCGACCTCAATATCGGTCTCGATCACACTGCTGCCGGCGCCGCCGCCGTGCGCTATCTCTACGAGCAGGGGCATCGCAAGATCGCCCATCTGACCGCCCGCGCCGATCCGCGCGCCCGCCGCCGCCACGCCGGCTACCAGCGCGCCATGGACGAACTGGGGCTGTCGAGCGAGGGATTGGTGGCGCTGCAGCCCAGGCCCTCCGACATCGAAATGGGTGGAACGCTGTTCGCGGAAGTGCTGGCGCGGGTCCCGGACGTCTCGGCGGTGTTCACCTGCAACGACGATCTGGCGCTCGGGGTGCTGTTCGAGTGCCAGCGTCGCGGCATCCGCGTGCCCGACGATGTCGCCGTCATCGGCTTCAACGATCTCGATTTCTGCGTCGCCTCGGTGCCGACCCTGAGCACGGTCTCGACCGAACGGCTGAAGATGGGCACCTGGGCCGCCGAGACGATCCTCGAGATCGTCCGCGGCTCGGGCAAGCGTCCGGCCAAGACCCAGATCGATGTCGGCTTCTCCATCCTCAGCCGCGGCAGCACCGCCGTCGCGGCCACCAAGGCCGAAAAGCGCGCCCGGACCGCCTGAGGTTCCTCCCGGGAGCCGGCGCATACCGATAGGCAGAAGCCCGGATTTCTGGCAGGCTCTCCCGGCAACTCGGGGGAGGGGCGGATGGCAGAGGGCGTGCCGCGCATCGCGCTGGCGGATGGCAATGCGATGCCGCAACTGGGGTTCGGCACCTGGCAGATCGCCGACGCCGATTGCCCCAGGCTGGTCGGCGAGGCCATCGCGGCCGGTTACCGCTCGATCGATACCGCCGAAGGCTATGGCAACGAGGCGGGAATCGGCCAGGCCATCAGCCAGTCCGGCGTGCCGCGGGCCGAGCTTTTCGTCACCTCGAAGCTGCGCAACGCCGCCCATACCAGAGACATGGCGCTGCAATCGTTCGACGAGACCATGACGCGGCTCGGCCTGACCGAGCTCGACCTGTTCCTCATCCACTGGCCGGTGCCGGCCGAGGACAAATATGTCGAGGCCTGGCGGGCGCTGATCGAACTGAAGGGCGAGGGCCGCATTCGCTCGATCGGCGTCTCCAATTTCGATCCCGTGCACATCGATCGGCTGATCAAGGAGACCGGCGTCACCCCTGTCGTCAACCAGGTCGAGCTGCATCCGCGCTACCAGCAGCGCGACCGGCGCGGCTATCACAAGCGGCGCGGCATTGCACTCGCCGGCTGGAGCCCGCTCGGCCCGGGGACCGGCAACACCGCCTGGTGGTGGACGCATGGCCGCGCCACCGCCCCGCCGCTGCTCGCCGACGACACCATCGCCGCGATCGCCGCAAAACACGGCAAATCGGCGGCCCAGGTGATCATCCGCTGGCATCTCGACGAAGGGCTGATCCTCAACCCCAAATCGGCCGAGCCGGCGCGCATCAAGGAGAACTTCGACGTCTTCGATTTTCGCCTCGACGCCGAAGACCGCTACCGCATCGAAGCGCTCGACAGCCCCACCGGCAAGATCGGCGCCGAACCCGCCGAGTGGAATTTGATGTTCTGATCGGGCGGACAGTCGCCCCCCGGCTCGCTCCGGCCGCGGGGCGTTCCGGGGGCCCGTCGCTGGGGATTGCGGCACCCGCCACCCCCGTTGTCAGCCAGCTGTCAGCTTGGCGCGTGTATCGTGCTGCCTGTCTCCTGTGCCCGGTCCCAACGCCGGGCCGGCCCCCATCCCGGTACCCACCGGGTCGAGTGAGGCACCGGCGCAATGCAAAGACCCCCAAGTCTGCCGGTGCCTCATTTTTTTTGTCCGAGCTAAGAACGCGTTTCGGACGGAGGCCATACGCCCTTGGGGCGGCGGACCCGGCAGACTAGACCCCGGTGGTCGTCGCAGTGACGACGGCGCCTCGCATCAGGTCAGCTCTCATTTCGTATTTCCCCGAAGGGCTTCGGCAAGACCGGCGACAAGCTGACTGAGTGTCTTGCTTTCGATGCGCTCCCGCTCATTTTCCAACGAGGTTTGACCCTTTTCTAGGATGTGATTCCGCTCAGTGTGGATAAGTGCGAGGACTGCCTCATTGACAACGTCCGCTGCGTTTCGCTCGATTGCGATGTGCAGGCCGACCAGTTTCATCTCGATGTTCGTAATTTCATTCTGAATGTATCTTATGTCCGCCAGTGTTCGCGAATAGACTCGCAAAAAGAAGAAGGCAACAAGTTCAACGATCAAAGTAATAGAGAGTCGCGGGAGGTAATGGGAAAGAATACCAGTTAGTTCAACCAGGCCAGTCGGCTTTTCGACGAAAAGTAGTACGCCAAGAAAGACGGCGCCGACGGCGCCAAATCCAAGTCCAGCGAATAGTGATGAGTTGGCCCTCTTCCCCAAAAGAGATGAATGTTCGGAAAGGCGCCTGAGCGCATTAACCTCATATCGGGCAGCCGCATCTGCAGCTGCGATTTCCGTTATTTTCTTCCTCGACAATGATTTGACAACTTCGGCCGCCACCTCAGCTAGGTCGGTTCCATCAGTGGCATTGAGCAAGTCGCGCACCTCATCGCTCTTTGGGCTCTCATCTTCTCCAGATCGCCCGGTCTTCACGATCTTCGCTATCGCCTCGGTCAATGCATACTGCGACCGTTCCGATTGCTGTCGCCATGCCAACACGACTGCTAGCAGGCCGACGAAGGCTGAAAGGAACCCCGCAAGCGCCGCGGCTGAAATATCGACTCCAAAAATATTCATCCAGCGCTCCGATGTAACTGTAATGGCGGCGTCAGCTACGAGGTACTCACTAGATAGGCCCAATGGTCATAACGCCGCTAGTGACCTCAACCGCCAATGTCCGAAACGGGCGCGCCCTTATCTCGCCAGTGCTCGGTGCCGACCGCCACAGGAAATCGTTCCTGCGCCTCGCGGCCAGCGCAACCCCTCGGGAGACAGCACCAAGCCTGGAGTCCCGCGTGTCCCTTCACCCCGCAAGCGAGAGGGTCGCGGACGTCGGGCCTGCCCGAGGGGAAACCGGGCGGGGCGTTGCCCTACGAAATCTTCCCGCGCTTGAGCGACTCCGCCATCGGCGCCGGGCGTTCGGCGCGGGTCTTGATCTTGACGATCTGGCCCGATTTGCTCGCCGTGGCGAAGGCTTCCATCACCTCGAGCACATGCAACGCCAGCTCGCCGCTCGCCCGGTGCGGACGGCCGCTGAGGATGGCGTGTGCCATGTCGGCGACGCCCAGCGATCGGTAGTTCGCATCGGCATAGGGAAGCTTGACTGGAACATCGTCCCATTCTTCGGCGCGCGGTTTGGCGATCTTGACCTCTCCACCGAACCAGTTGGGATCGGGCACCAGCATCGAGCCCTCGGTGCCGAACAGCTCGTAGGGCACATGGCTGTGCTTGGGCACGTCGAAGCTCAGCGTCACCTGGATCAGCGCGCCCGAAACGAACTGCAGCGTGCCGGTGACGTGGGTGAGGACCTTGACCGGCATCATCTGGCCCTTCTTGGGCTCCGAGCGGATCGGCCGGCTCTTGTGCGGGGTCAGACTCATCGCCTGCACTTGCTTGACCGGCCCGAGCAGGTTGACCAGGTCGGTGATGTAATACGGTCCCATGTCGAGCACCGGGCCGCCGCCGACATCGTAGTAGAAGGCCGGATCGGGGTGCCAGTATTCGTGGCCGGGACAGGCAAAGAACGCTGTTCCACCGACGATGGTGCCGAGCTTGCCCGAATCGATCACGGCGCGTGCCTGCTGGTGGCCGCCGCCGAGGAAAGTGTCGGGCGCCGAGCCGACGCGGACGCCTTTCTTCTTGGCCGCGGCGATCAGCTGCTTGCCTTCGGCGAACGTCACCCCGAGCGGCTTTTCGCCATAGATGTGCTTGCCGGCGGCAATGGCCCTGAGCCCCACCGCCACATGTGCCCGCGGAATAGTGAGGTTGACGATGATGTCGACCGTGGGGTCGGCGAGGAGGTCGTCGACCGATTTGGTCTTCACCCCGAACTCGGCGGCTTTCTTTGCCGCCACCTCGGGCCGCATGTCGGCGATGGCGCGGATGTCGAGGACCGGGAAGTCCTTCATCGCCGTGAGATACTGGCTCGATATGTTGCCGGCCCCGATGATGCCGACGCCCAGACGCTGCCTTGCGGCCATGAAAGTCCTCCGATGTGTGTGGGGGCGCCGTCCGGCCGGACGCGCCGCTCGTCCTCGCCGCCATCATTACCGGCCCGATTTGAACAGGGAAGCCCCGCTGAGGCACGTCCATCAGATTTTGTGTGCGAGCCAAGGGCCTGCTAGAGCATCGCCCCATGCCGGCCCTGCCCACCCTCACCGACTATTTCCCACCCACGGATCCCTGGATCGATATCGTCCACGAGGACGAGCGGCTGATCGTCCTCGACAAGCCGAGCGGGCTGTTGACCGTGCCGGGCAAGGACCCCGCGCTCGCCGATTGCCTCGAAGCACGGGTTCAGGCGCGCTATCCCGATCGCCCGGCCACCAAAGTGGTGCACCGGCTCGACAAGGACACCTCGGGGCTGCTGCTGATGGCTTTCGACAAACCGGCGCTGGCTTATCTGGGCAGCCAGTTCGAACATCGGAAGGTCGAAAAATCCTACGTCGCCCGGGTCTGGGGCGCGGTCGAAGGCGACAGCGGGCTGATCGATCTGCCGCTCGCCACCGATTGGGAGAACAAGCCGCGCCAGCGCGTCGATTTCGATAAGGGCCGGCCGGCACAGACGCAGTGGCAGGTGATCGCCCGCGAGCCCAACGCCACGCGCCTGCGGCTCACCCCGCTGACCGGACGCACGCATCAGCTGCGCGTTCACCTCTTGGCGCTCGGCCACCCGATCCTGGGCGATTCCCTTTATGCCCCTGCCGATGCGCTGGCCGCCGCCGGCCGGCTGCAATTGCACGCCGAAACGCTGCAGTTTGCGCACCCGGCGGACCATGTGGTGCGCCTGTTCTCGCGACCGGCGCCGTTCTGAGCTGCCACAATCTCACCCTGAAATCACCCATCCGAGGTCAAACGACGCGGCTATCGTTTGTTGGGGCTCCCAGCAGGAGTAGTGCGTGATGAACGAGAAAACCGAGCAACGCGAGGAGCTTGACGACACCCTTACGGAGGGAGTCGCCGCCATGATAGCCGCCGACGCGGCTGTGAGCCACCCCGAAGACCTGGCCGACCTCTTCCTCGAAGAACTCAACCGCCTGTGGGCCGACCCCGCCCCCCTCGAGGCCCTCTAGGGCCCGTCTTGCGCTCTGCCGAGGGGTCGCGTATGCGTGACCCCAGGCACCCGTAGCTCAGCTGGATAGAGCGCTGCCCTCCGAAGGCAGAGGTCACAGATTCGAATTCTGTCGGGTGCGCCACCAACACATTGAAATTCCCAATCAAAGAGCGGCGTTGTCCAGAAGTCGGCCGGCGGGCTGACCTTCGGGGTGACCCCGGGGCAACACGCTCGCGCGCCCTGGCTCAGAGCGGACGTCACCTCACGCCCGAGCGCCCGCTCGTTTTTGAGCATCTGTGCTGCCTTCGGATTGCGCCATGCGCGAACCCTGGCCTTGGCGCCCGGGCGGCGCGGTTCCCGGCTTATGGTTCCTTTATGCCCGCCCCCGACAATCCGTCTCGAATCCTTATGCCCGGCTGATCACATTGGCGCCGAATTGGTAGCGCCTTCGGGCGGGTTGGTTCGCTCTTGTTTGTTGTCTCGCAGAGCATCGAAGCGGCGGCGGACGGCGCGTCTTCGTCGGCCGCCAAGTCGGCATTCGCGGCGATCGCCGCCGGCGCAAAGGCCTTTCCGCCGATCGGCAGCGCGTCGCGCCAGGCTCGGCTCGGCCGGCTGACCGAGACCGGCGCCTGGACGGAAGCCGCGCTTGCGCTCCTCGAGCTCGAATTGCCGGATTGGCACGTCAGGCGCCTCGAGCAGGATGGCGACGAGTGGCACTGCACCCTGTCGCTTCATCGGCAGACGCCGCTCGAGTTCGACGACGCGGTCGACGGGCGGGATCCGCTGCTGCCTCTCGCTATTCTCGACGCCCTGGTGGAGGCCCGGCGCCGCTCCAATCCCAGCCCCCCTTCGCCCTCGTCGTCCGGTTCGCAAAACGTGCGGACCGAGGCGGCCTGGGTCGACAACATTTTCTGAGGTTCGACAAATGGCCAGCACAGAAACGTCGGCGGCGGATATGACCGCCGGAGACTCGAGCGATGCGGGACACCGGACGGACAAATTGCCGGTCCTCGTGCTCGGCGCTCTGGGGGTCGTCTATGGCGACATCGGCACGAGCCCGATCTACGCCTTCCGGCAGGGGTTGGCGGCGCTCGGGACAGAGTCTCCGTCCGCTGAAAACGTGCTCGGACTGCTGTCGCTGATCGCCTGGTCGCTGACGCTGGTTGTGTCCATCAAATACATCTTCTTCGTCACCCGCGCCGACAACAAGGGCGAGGGCGGCATCCTCGCTCTCACCGCGCTGGCGCGATCCGGTTTTGCCGGCCGGCCGGTGTGGATCCTCCTGGTGGGGGTGATCGGCTCGGCGCTGTTTTTCGGCGACTCGATGATCACCCCCGCCATATCGGTGCTGTCGGCCGTCGAGGGCCTCGGATCAGTGGCGCCGACGCTCACGCAATTCGTGCTGCCGCTCACCATCGGCATCCTGGTGGCGCTGTTCGCCATTCAGCGGTTCGGCACGGCCCGCGTGTCGAGCGTCTTCGGGCCCGTCGTCATCGTCTGGTTCGTGGCGCTCGGCCTCTCGGGTATCGATCACATCATTCGCGCGCCGGTGGTGCTCTGGGCCCTCAATCCGGCCCATGCGGTCGGCTTTCTGATCTCCCATTGGGCGATCGCCTCCTTGATCGTTGGAGCGGTGTTCCTGGTCGTCACCGGCGCCGAGGCGCTCTACGCCGACATGGGCCATTTCGGCCGCCGGCCGATGGCCATCGCCTGGTTCAGCCTGGTGTTCCCATGCCTGATGCTCAACTACTACGGCCAGGGCGCGTTCGTCCTCAGCGGCGATGCGAGCGCCGCGGGCGATCCGTTCTTCCTCATGTATCCCGACTGGGCCCGCGTCCCCATCGTCATCCTCGCCACCGCCGCGACGGTGATCGCCAGCCAGGCGGTGATCTCGGGCACCTACTCGCTGGTGCAGCAGGGGATGGCCCTCAACGTCCTGCCGCGCATGACGCTGCGCCACACTTCCGAGACGCAGTCGGGCCAGATCTATCTGCCGCAGGTCAACACCATGCTGCTGGTGGGCGTGCTGCTGCTGGTCGTCGGCTTCCAGAGCTCGGCGGCGCTGTCCTCGGCCTATGGTATCGCGGTGTCGGGCGTCATGCTGTTGACCACGGTGCTGATCTCGATCGTGATGTGGAAGTTCTGGAAGTGGCACCCGGTCGCTGTGGGCGTGACCATGAGCCCGTTCGTCCTCATCGACGTCGGCTTCTTTATCGCCAACATGGGCAAGTTTGCCGACGGCGGCTGGGTGCCGGCGACGGTTGCAGTGGTGCTCGCCGGCCTGATGGCGGTGTGGATCGCCGGCCGCCGCCGGCTCGCCCAAAAGACGCGGCGCGACGAGGTCCCGCTGCAGTTCCTCGTCGATACGCTCACCGCCAAGCGTCCGACCATCGTCCCCGGCACCGCGATCTTTCTTACCAGCGATCTCGAAGGCGCGCCGACGGCGCTGCTCCACAGCCTCAAGCACTATAAGGTCCTGCACGAACACAACGTGATCCTCACGGTGGTCACCGCCAACGTGCCGCGCGTACCGGACGACGAGAAGGTGCGGATTGCTTCGCTGAGCGAGCTGTTCGTCAGGGTGGTCGTCACCTTCGGGTTCGTCGAAACCCCCAACATCCCCAAAGCGCTCGTCCTGGCGCGCAAGCTCGGCTGGAAATTCGATATCATGTCGACCTCGTTCTTCCTGAGCCGGCGCTCGCTCAAGCCCTCGCCGCGCGGCGGGTTGCCGTTCTGGGTCGACCGGCTGTTCATCGGGCTGTCGAAGAACGCCACCGACGCGACCGAGTATTTCCACATCCCAACCGGGCGTGTGGTGGAGATCGGGACGCAAGTCGTGCTGTAGACCGCGAGACGGCGATGAGCGATTGCGCCGCCGTATCTCACTCCAATACAAGGGGGCCAGACCCGTCCCAAGGACACGTCCATCGTGCGGGAACGGTCACCTCGTGGGACAGCATGGCTCAGGAGTCCAAACTCGATCGGCCTCCACCGAGCGGTGGCGCCAACCCCAGGACCGCGACCACTCCGGCGGCGCTGAACGTGCCGCCATGGTTCGTCGCGATCGTGGTGCCGCTGCTCGCGGTAGGCGCCATCACGGCCGCGGGCTATGCGGTGTCCGACCTTATCGCGCTCAAGAACATCTCGATGCTCTATCTCGCCGCGGTGGTCGTTTCGGCGCTTGCCGGCGGACGAGTCTCGGCGCTGCTGGCGGCGAGCCTGTCGTTCCTCGCCTACAACTTCTTTTTCATCGAACCGCGCTGGACCTTCACGATCGCCCAGCCCGATGAGGTGGTAGCCCTGTTCATGTTCGTGGGCGTGGCGCTGGTCACCGGTACCCTCGCGGCGCGCCGGAGCGAGCAAGCCGAGGCTGCCCGGGAGCAGGCCCGTTCGACCACCGCACTGTTCGAGTTTTCGCGCAAACTGTCGGCGTCGCTCGGCCTTGATGCAGTCCTGACGACGACCGTCGGCCACATCGGGCAGAGTCTCGGCGCGCAAACTATGGTTCTCGTCGACGACGAAGCCGGAACGCTGTCGCTGGCCGCCTCCGAGCCGCCCGGCTTGTCGCTGGCTCCCGAGGCGGTCTTCGCGGCCCGGGCCGCCCGCGACAAGCGCGTCCCCACCGGCTTGTCGACCGCCATCATCCCGGAGGCGGACTACGCGTTCCTGCCGATTCTGTCTGCCCAGCGAGTCGTGGCCGTGTTCGGCATGCGGCCGCTGGTGCCGGACCAGTCGCTCCGGTCGCAGAAGAACGGCATTCTCGTCCCCATGCTGGAACAAGCGGCGATCGCCATCGATCGCGCGCAATGGGCGCGGGCGAGCGCCCGCGCCGCCGTCTCGCGCGAAAGCGAGCGGCTCCAATCGGCGCTGCTCTCCTCCCTCTCGCACGATTTTCGCACGCCGCTCGCCTCGATCACCGGCGCGGCGACCAGCCTCAGGCAATTGGGCGACAAGATGGATGCGCCCACCCGCGACGACCTGCTGCAGTCGATCGAGGAAGACGCCGGCCAGCTCAACCGCTTCGTCGCCAACCTGTTCGACATGACGCGGATCGAATCCGGTGCCCTCAAGATTAGGCGCGAGGCCCTCGATCTCCCCGAGATCGTCGAACGCGCGGTCACGCGGGTCAGGACCATCGATCCGGGCTTCGCCGTCAGCATAAGCTTTGCACCGAACCTGCCAGCCGCCCGGGGCGATGCGGTCCTGCTGGAGCAGGTGCTGTTCAACCTCCTCGACAACGCCCGCAAATATGCGGGGTCCGATCAGCCGGTCGCGGTCTTCGCCCGGGCCGAGGACGGCGAGGTTTCACTCTCCGTGACCGATCAGGGCAAGGGGATCGCCGCCGGCGATCTCGAGCGCATCTTCGACAAATTCTACCGCCGGGGCAGCGGCGACGGCCGCGCCGCCGGAACCGGGCTCGGCTTGTCGATCGCCCGGGGCTTCGTCACCGCCATGGGCGGCACGATCAGCGCCGAGAGTCCAGCGGCGCGCAAGCGCGGCACCCGCTTCGTCATCCGTTTGCCGGTGGCGCGGGGCGAGGCCTCATGAGCGGCTCCCGCATCCTCGTTGTCGACGATGAGCCGCAGATCCAGCGGTTCCTGAAGCCGGCACTGGTGGCCTCCGACTTCGAGGTGCTCACGGCCGCCACGGCCAGGGAGGCCATGCGGTTGATCGCCACGCGCTCCCCCGATCTCGTCATCCTCGATCTGGGGCTGCCCGACAGCGATGGTAAATCGGTCATCGCCGAGGTGCGCGCCTTCAGCCGGGTACCGATCATCGTGCTTTCGGCGCGCGACCAGGAGAGCGAGAAGGTCGAGGCGCTCGACCTCGGCGCCGACGACTATATCGAGAAGCCGTTCGGTATCGCCGAGCTCCTGGCGCGCATCCGCACCGCATTGCGCCGCGGGACTGGCGGCCCCGGTGGCGTCGCCGACACTTTCGAGTTCTCGGGCCTCAGAGTCGATGCGGCGGCCCGCGTCGTGTCGCGCGACAATGTGCCGATCCATCTCACCCCCAAGGAATACGAGCTCCTCCTGCAACTGGTCCGCAACGCCGGCCGGGTCATCACCCACCGGCAGTTGCTGACGTCGATCTGGGGCGTCGCGCATGCGGACGACGTCCAGTACCTCCGCGTCGCCATCGCCCAGCTGCGCGCAAAGATTGAGGCTGACCCCGCCCATCCCCGGCTCATCCTCAACGAACCCGCCATCGGCTACCGCTTCGCCGGCGAATGACCGCTCCTGGCCCAAGCCGACAATCTTGAAGCGCCGCTCTCCGCCAAAATGCGCTGCGGCGTCACGCTGGTGCGACCCCGACGTTCCTTGGCGTCACTCCGTCGATGGGCGCACGACAGCTCCCCGTCGTCGCTTCCAGCGAGCGCCCTGTCGCTCAGTCGCTGACGATCAGCTTGCCGACGAGCCCCCTGCGGGCTCGGGCAAGCGCGTGGTCGACGAGCGTGTACTCGCCCGGTACCTCCAGCCCGATGTCGACCACCGTGGCGCCGCCGGGCGGGACGGAGATCGTCTGCACGTCGAGAAGGGGCGGGCTGCTGAGGGAGGCGAGCTGATATGCCCTGTCGAAGATCTCGCCGATCACATGAAAGCTCGAATTCTTGCTCGGCCCGCCCACGCCGAAATAGATGCGCACGGTTTCGCCGACCTTGGCGGCGAGGGCGCCGTCATTGACCAGGGCGCCGACGGCGCCGTTGAACACGTAGTACTCGGGCTGCTCGGCCCCCATCTTGGTCGCGTCGAATTCCGCCAATCCCTCGGTGCCGAAGGCCTGTTCGGTGTAGACCTCGCCCTGCACGACGTAGAACTCGCGGTCGACCGGCGGGAGCGGCTCCTCCGGCTCGACGAGGATCAGGCCGTACATGCCGTTGGCAATGTGCACGGCTGCCTCGGGCACGGCACAGTGGTAGACGTAGAGCCCCGGCTTCAGCGCCTTGAACGAAAAGCTCCTGCTTTCACCCGGCGCCGCCTCGGTCGCGAAATGGCCGCCGCCGGGCGCCGTCGCGGCATGGAAGTCGACGCTGTGCTTCTCGCTGCTGTCGGCGCGGTTGGTGAGCGTGACGTTGATGGTGTCGCCGACGCGGGCCCGCACAAACGGTCCCGGCACCCGCGCGCCGAAGGTCCAGTAGTGGTAGGCCGTGTTGTCGGCGAGGCGGCCCGTCACCTCCACCGTCTCGAGGTCGACCGACACGGTCCGGGGTGGACGTACGCCGATCGGTCCAGGCAGGTCATCGGCGGCACGAACGATGTCCAGTGGGGCGTCGGCCATGCCGTTTGCATCCGGGTGGTCGTGCATGCCGCCCGCCCAGGCGCCACCCGACAGAACCATCAGCAGCCCGAGGGTGGGACCAGCAAGCTTCGCCAGGTGCGGGACCATTGCACAACTCCAATGCGCGGTGGCCCCAGACAAGCGCCGACGGGCGGCGCCATCGTTGCTCCAGCGCAAACAGGCGCACGCGGCGCCGCATGGGTCGCCGATGCGATTGGTTGGTCTCTGCCGCTCAGGCGGGCGCTCTTCGGGCGTAGCGATTGGCGATGACGCTGACGATGATCAGCTGGAAGAAGTGGTAGAGCATGATCGGAGCGATGATCAGGCCGAGCGTCGGCACGGACCCGAACAGGAGCTTGGCCAACGGCACGCCGGTCGCCAGCGATTTCTTGGAGCCGCAGAACAGGCACGCGATGGTGTCCTCGCGGTCGAGACCGAGCAGCCGGCAGGGAATCTGCAAGAGCCCGTAGACGACGAAGAACAACCCGATCACCCCGGCGCACATGCCGATGACCAGCGTAGCATCGTGGCCGGTCCAGATCCCTTCGCGCATCGAATCCGAAAACGAGTTGAAAACGATGGCGAGGATGATCGCCCGGTCGGTCAGGCGGATCGCCTTGATGTGGCGGTTGGCCCATCGCTCGAGCCAGTGGCGGGCAATCTGGCCGACGACGATCGGCAGCAGCACCAGCAGCACGACCTTGGTGATCGCCGGCAGCAGCGGCAGGGCCGCCCCGGTGGTCGAGGCGTACCAGGCCATGAGGATGGGGGTGAGGAAGACGCCGAGCAGGCTCGACAGGGTGGCGTTGAAGATGGCGGTCGGCACGTTGCCGCGCGCCAGCGAGGTCATCGCCACCGAGGAGGAGACCGTCGAGGGCAGCGCCGCGAGGTAAAAAAAGCCCGTCGCCACCGGTTCGGGCAGGTTGGGGAAGAACGCCAGCACGACCAGCACCAGCACCGGGAACAGCACGAAGGTCGCCAGCTGCACTGTCACGTGCACGCGCCAGTTCGCGGCGCCCTGCCGAAGCTTTTCGGGGGCCAGGGTCAGGCCGTAGAGAAAGAACACCCCGGCGACGCCGTAGGTGGCGATCCAGTCGATATGGAGCACGCCGCCCGTGGCGCCCAGCGCGGGCAGGAGGATCGCCGCCAGCACGACGGCAGCCAGCGCCAGCAGGAAGCCGTCGATCGTGAACCCGCGTATGGTCATCAGGAGTCTCGTTGAGCAAAGGATGGGTGGGAGAGGAACGGCCGGTCAGGGGAGGAGCAGGCCGCCATCGACATGGAGGGCCTGCCCGGTCACCTGACCCGCCCCCCGCGATAGCAGGAAATCGACGGCGGCGGCCACGTCGGCCGGCTCGGTCAAGCGGCCGCTCGGGGTGATCGCGGCAGCAGTCAGCAGCGACTGGCTGGTCGCCGCCAGATGCCCGCCGCCCTGCTTGCGGGTGAAGCCGGGCACCACCGCATTGGCTGTGGTGCCGGTCGGCCCCAATTGCACCGCCAGCGCCTTGACCAGCGCCTCGAGCGCCGCCTTGGCCGCCGAGGTCGCCGGAAACAGTAGGTCGGCGGTGCCGAACACATGCGCCACGAAAGAGCTGACGGCGACGACCCGCCCCCAGGCGGAACTCTCGAGATCGGGCAGAGCGGCGTTCACCAGCCGGAGGAAGGCGACGGGCATGGCCTCGAACGCCGCCTTGAGGTCCTCGGGCGGCAGCGTGCCGAAGCGCGCCCGCGCCGCCTGGCCGGCATTGCTGACGATCTGGTCGACCCGCCCGAACCGCTCCTTCGCCCGGGCCACCAGCCGTGCCGGAACGTCAGGGTCGGCAAGATCGCCGAGCAGCGTGTCGACCTCTGCCCCGGCCTCGCGGCAGGCGGCGGCGACTTCGGTGAGACCCGCCTCGTTCTTGCGGGTGTGTAAAAGCAGCGAGGTGCCGGTGCCGGCGACGCGGCGCGCCACTGCGGCCCCGATGCCGCTGGCGGCGCCGGTGATGATGATGCTGCGATGGTTTGGCATGGAATCAGCTATCCCTGGATTGCGCGGGCCGACGTCCCGCGCCAGCCAGCCCAGTCCATCTGCGTTTCGTATACTGTATGTCGATTTTGCCCAGGAAGTCGGTTCCGCGGCCTGAACCGGTAGCCGGCCCGCGGCGCGGCAAAAACCGTCCCGACCCGGCCGAAATACGGCCTGGACCAAACCCGGGAAGAATCGGAGGCAAAGGGGAACGTCGCAATCCGATGTATTCAGTATGAAGTATACCGTTTGCCTTGTCCACTCGATTTTTTAGGCACAAGAGCCTATTGCCTATCGCATGGGCATGAGGCAGGCAGCATCTGCCCGGCCGCTGCCCAAGCGCTGGCCAGGCGGGCGCCGGACCCATAACAGGTCTTGAATCTCAAAGGCTTAGCGCGTCGCTCGGGCCTGTGGGTGGTGCCGCGAGTCGGCTGAACGGGCCGGCCGGGATCGCCGAAGCCGAGGCGGGCCGCGGCGGATCGGCAATTAAGATGTATACTGATCGCTTGACTCCGTTCGATCCCCGCTTCAATCTCACATGTGGGGAACGTCGTCGATCCGCACGCGCGCAGCGAGGTGCTGCGCGAACAATGCTGCGCTGCAGCAACGGGAGCGGATGATGAACTCAATGAAGAACTACCTGACCGTGGCGGCGCTCATGGCCGCAACCGCGGTCGCCGGGTCTCTGTCCATCGGCCTGGCGCAAGCCGCCGACATTTCTATCGCCATCGGGTCCGAGCCGTCGACGCTGGATCCGCAACTGCGTGACGATGGCGGCGAACGCGCCATCAACGACAATATCTATGAGACACTCATGGCGCGCACCGCGGACGGCATCCTGGTGCCCGGCCTCGCCGCTGCCGCCCCGACCCAGATCGACGCGACCACCTGGGAATTCAAGCTGCGGCCGGACGTCAAGTTCACCGACGGCGAAGCCTTCAACGCCGATTCGGTCGTGCGCAGCGTCGAGCGTATCATCGATCCGGCCTTCAAATCCGAGCAGGGCTCGTATTTCGGCACCATCGCATCGGCCAGCAAGGTCGACGATCTCACCGTCCATGTCGTCACCAAAGGCCCCGATCCGATCCTGCCGTCGCGCATGTACTGGATGAAGATGGTGCCGACCACGTACTCGGCCGATGCCAACTTCGCGACCAATCCGGTCGGCACCGGCCCCTACATGATGGCAGCCTGGGATCACGGCCAGGACATCATCCTCAGGCGGAACCCGGACTATTGGGGCGAGGCGCCCTCGATCGACCAGGTGACCTACAAGTTCATCGGCGAGCCGGGCACGCGTCTGTCGAGCCTCGTGGCCGGCGAAGTCGACCTGATCACCAATCTTCTGCCCGAATTCGTCAGCAGCGTACCAAATTCCGCCGCAGTTCCGGGCCTTGAGACCTCGGTGATCGTGCTTTCGACCGAGAATCCCTCGACCGCGGACGTTCGTGTCCGCACGGCGATGAATCTCGCCATCGACCGCAACGCCCTCGCCAACGATCTGTTCGGCGGCTACGGCGTGCCGGCCAAGGGCCAGCTCGTCAATCCCAAGGCGTTCGGCTTCAACACGGCGCTCGACGTCTATCCCTACGATCCGGCCAAGGCCGCGGCCCTGATCAAGGAAGCCGGTGCCGAGGGCGCGACGGTCACCATCGTCGGCGAAGCCGGTCGCTGGCTCAAGGACCGCGAGACTATCGAGGCGGTCGGCGCCTACTGGACTGCCGTCGGGCTCAAGGTCGACTTCAAGATCAACGAGTTCGGCGAATACCTGAACCAGCTGTTCGACAAGGCGCACCGTCCCGATGCGATCTTCGTCCAGAACTCGGACGAACTGCTCGACGCCGACCGGCCGATGACCTCGGCCTACGAGTCGGGCGCCTCCTACGCCTCCAACAACGATCAGGAGATGGCCAAGCAGGTGCAGGCGGCTCGCGTCGAGACCGATACGGTCAAGCGTGTGGCGATGTATGCCGACATCACCAAGAAGGCCTATGACGGGTCCTACCTCGTGCCGCTGCTCAACCTCGAGGACATCTACGGCTTCTCCAAGCGCCTCGAGTGGCAGCCGCGGGTCGACTCCAAGCTGCTGGTCAAGGAAATGAAGGCCGCCGACTAGCCGCCGTCTGGGTATCAAGGAAAGGGTGCAGCATGGGTCTCTTCATCTTGCGTCGACTGCTCCAGGGTCTCCTGGTCGTCATCGGCGTAACGATCGTCGTCTTCGTCGCCACACGGCTCGTCGGCGACCCCGTAAGAGTGATGCTGCCCCTTTCCGCGACGGCCGAGGAACGGGCCGAATTCCAGCACCAGCTCGGCCTCGACCGGCCGATCCCGGTGCAGTTCGTGGAATTCGCCCAGAACCTCGCGACGCTCAATTTCGGCGACAGCCTGTGGCAGCGCCGCCCGGCCATGGGCATCGTCCTGGCCAAACTGCCCAACACGCTGACGCTGATCGCCTGCGGGCTGGGCGTCGCGATCCTCCTGGCGCTGCCTCTGGGCGCCATCGCCGCCCTCAAGCCGGGAGGACTGGCCGACCGGCTGACCGTCTTCAGCGGGCTGTTCGGCCTCTCGGTGCCGCAGTTCTGGATGGGGCTGCTGCTCATCATGGTCTTTGCCGTCATCTTCAGGGTGCTGCCCACCTCCGGTATCGGGCCGCCGGTGCACTATATCCTGCCGGCGATCACCCTGGGCCTGCCCAGCCTCGCCCGGCTGATGATGCTGGTCCGCTCGACCGTCATCGACGAGCTCAACCAGCAATATGTGCGGACCGCCCGCGCCAAGGGTCTGCATTTCCATCAGGTGCTGTTCGGGCACGCGCTGCGCAATGCGCTGCCGGCCTTCATCACGCTCGCCGGCTGGGAATTCATCAGCGGCCTCGCCGGCTACACGGTGGTGGTTGAAACGGTGTTCGCCTGGCCCGGCCTCGGGCAGGCGGCGATGCAGGCGATCCAGCACAACGACCTGTTCCTGCTGCAGGCCATCGTCTTCACCGTCGCCATCCTGATCGTGGCGGTCAACATCGCCCTCGACGTCGCGCACAAATTCATCGATCCGCGTGTGGAGCTGGGTTGAAATGGCAGTCCTCGAAATCTCCGCCCCCATCACAAGACCGACCCGGCTGCCGCCGATCGTGGTCGAGCTGTGGCGCGACAAGTCCGGGCTGCTCGGCCTCACCATCATCGTGCTGCTGCTGCTGATGGCGATCTTCGCGCCGCTGCTGGCGCCCTACGATCCGGCGGTGCAGGCGGTGACGACGCGGCTGAAGCCGCCGTTCTGGGTAGAGGGCGGCAGCATGGCGCATCTCTTGGGCACCGATCAGCTGGGCCGCGACGTGCTGTCCCGCGTCATCTTCGGCGCTCGCGCCTCGCTCCTCGTGGGGACGTCGGTGGTTGCCCTCGCCGGCACCTTCGGCGTGCTGCTCGGCCTCTTCGCCGGCTACAAGGGCGGCCGCACCGACGCCATCATCATGCGCCTGGTCGACATCCAGGTCGCCTTCCCCGGCCTCTTGCTGATTCTCCTGATCGTCTCGGTGGTCGGTCCGGGCACCACCACGATGATCGTGGTCCTCGCCTGCACCAACTGGATGATCTACGCCCGCCTGGTCCGCGGCATCGTGCTGACCATCCGTCAGTCCGCCTATGTCGAGGCGGCGGAGATGACCGGCTGCAAACCCAACCGCGTGATCTTCAAGCACGTGCTGCCCAACCTCTCCTCGCCGCTGCTGACCCTGGGCATCCTCGAATTCACCAATGTCGTGCTGGCCGAGGCGGCGATGTCGTTTCTCGGCCTCGGCATCCAGCCGCCGGCCACCAGCTGGGGCTTGGACGTCGCCAATGGCCGCGACTACATCTTCGTCGCCTGGTGGCTGATCACCTTCCCGGGCCTGTCGATCGCCGTCACCGTGCTGTCGATCAACCTGTTCGCCAACTGGCTGCGCGTCACCACCGATCCGCAGGAACGCGAGAAGCGCTTCGCCCGCCAGAAGATGGCCGAGCGCCGGCGCAGCCGCTCCCCGCTCATCAGCAAGGCCTGAGCCATGGACATGATCAACGAAGGCGCGCTCCTCGAAATCGACCGCCTGGCGGTGGAATTCGATACCCGCCGCGGCGTCGTCTACGGGCTGCGCGGCGCCACCCTGTCGATCGGCCGCGGCGAGACGCTGGCGATCGTCGGCGAATCGGGCTCGGGCAAGAGCGTCACCGCCCAGGCGGTGATGGGCCTCATCGACGTGCCCGGCCGCATCTCCGGCGGCGACATCCGCTGGAAGGGCGAGACGCTTCTCGGCCCGCATGGCAGCCGCGCCGCGCGCGACATCCGCGGCAAGGAGATCGCCCTGGTGTTCCAGGACCCGATGACCTCGCTCAATCCGCTCATGAAGATCGGCGTGCAGATCGGCGAAGTGCTGCGCCGGCATCTGGGCATGTCCGAATCGGAAGCCCACAGCCGCGTGCTGGAGCTGCTCGAGGCGGTCGGCATTCCGGCGCCGCCGCGCCGCGCCGCACAGTATCCGCATGAGCTCTCCGGCGGCATGCGTCAGCGCGTCATGATCGCCATGGCGATCGCCTGCGAGCCGCAGCTGCTGATCGCCGACGAGCCGACCACGGCGCTCGACGTCACCATCCAGGCGCAGGTCCTCGAACTGCTCGCCGGATTGCAGCAGACGCTGAAGCTCTCGGTGCTGCTCATCACCCACGACCTCGGCGTCGTGGCCGGGCTCTGTCACCGCATCGCGGTCATGTATGCCGGCCGCATCGTCGAGACCGGTCTTGCCGACGACGTCTTCAACCGGCCGGCGCATCCCTATACCCAGGGCCTGATCCGCTCGACCCCGCGCCTCGACGACCACACGGACCGCCTCGTGTCGATCGAGGGCGCTCCGCCCAACATGCTGGCGCCGCCCACCGGGTGCGCCTTCCGCGTGCGCTGTCCGCTGGCCGAGGCGCGCTGCGAGCAGGAACCGCCGCTGGTCCAGAGCCGCACCGGCGCGACCGTTGCCTGCTGGCGACCCGACGAGGCCGCCTGGGGCATACCCGCCGCGACGCCGCAGGCGCGGGTCAAGGGCAATGGCTATTACGACCAGATGGTCGCCGAATATCAGCCCGCTTCGGTTCCGGCCGAAGCGGCCGCCGCGGCGAGCCGCCCGCCGGTCACCCCGCTGCTCAGCGTGCGCGATCTGGGCGTCGACTACGAAGTCTCCAGTCCCGGCTTCTGGGGCAAGGCGCGCAAGATCAGCGCCCTCAAGGGCATTTCGTTCGACCTCTATCCCGGCGAGACGCTGGGGCTGGTGGGCGAGTCGGGCTCGGGCAAAACCACCACCGGCCGCGCCGTGCTGCGGCGGCTCGAGGCGTCCGAGGGACGCATCTACTTCAAGGGCCAGGACATCACCAACGTCCACGGCGACGAGCTGCGCCAGCTGCGCCGCAAGATGCAGCTGGTGTTCCAGGATCCCTACGCCAGCCTCAACCCGCGCATGAAGATCCTCGACATCGTCGCCGAGCCGCTGATCGCCCATGGCGTCGTGCGCAATTCGGACGAGGCGCGCGAACAGATCACCGAGCTGCTGCGCCTCGTCGGACTGTCGCGCGATGCCACCGACCGCTTCCCCTATGCCTTCAGCGGCGGTCAGCGGCAGCGCGTCGGCATCGCCCGGGCGCTGGCGCTCAAGCCCGAGTTCATCGTCGCCGACGAGCCGGTGTCGGCGCTCGATGTGTCGGTGCGCGCCCAGGTGGTGAACCTCCTGCAGGACCTGCAGAAGGAGCTGGGTATCTCCTATCTGTTCATCGCCCACGACCTCAGCGTCGTCCGCCACATCTCGCACCGGGTGGCGATCCTCTATTCCGGGCGCATGGTGGAGATCGCCGATCGCGATTCGCTCTACGAGCACCCCCGCCATCCCTACACCGAGGCCCTGCTCTCGGCGGTGCCGGTGCCGCATCCCGAGACGCAGCGGGCGCGCAAGCGGCTGGTCTATCGCGGCGATATTCCCGATGTGTCGCACTGGCCGGCGGGCTGCCACTTCCACGGCCGCTGTCCGCTCGCGGACGAGCGCTGCTCGCTGCAGGCGCCGCCGCTGCAGGGCAAGGCCGACCATCTCGTCGCCTGCTGGCACCGCTAGTCTGGCCCGGGACACCACCACGATGTGTCCCGGGTCGGATCGGACCCGGGGCGCCCTCGTTAGGATTTGGTTCTAGACCTCAGTCGGCTCAGGTGCCCAGCGCCATGCCGTCCTTGCGCTTGTCCGAACCGCCCAGCAGGCTGCCGTCGGGGGCGCGCATCACCATTTGCGCGCCGCCGAAATCGCTGCGCCCGCCCAGCTCGCCGCCATCGCGCGGATCGGCATAGCCGGCGGCGCGCAGCGCCTCGACGATGGGGGCCGGCGTGCCCGCTTCGATGGCCAGCGCCGTGTCCGATTCGAGCCGCCAGCGCGGCGCGTCGATCGCCGCCTGCAGCGGTTCGCCCCAGGCGGCGAGCCGCAGCAGCAGCTGCACGTGCCCCTGCGGCTGCATGGCGCCGCCGACCACGCCGAACCCGGCATGGAAACGGCCCTGCTTGAGCGCCGCGGCGGGCACCACCGTATGATAGGGCCGCTTGCCGGGGGCCGGGCCGTTGATGTGGCCGGGGGCGGAAAACCCCGAGCCGCGGTTCTGCAGCACGAAGCCGCAGCCCGGCACGCCGATGCCCGAACCGAAGCGCTTGAACACGCTGCTCATCAGCGTCACCGCCAGTCCGTCGCGATCGACCACCACCGTGCACACGGTATTGCCGGCCGGGTCGGCGACGATTTCGCGCGCCTTGGCGAGGCCGCGTCCGACGGCGCGCACCGCCGCCAGCGTGGTCGCGGGGTCGGCCGGATCGAGCGGCAACTTTTCGAGCTCGGTCAGCGCCTCGAGCACCGCCAGCCCATGCGTGTTGGGCGGGCATTCGAGCACGGTGAGACCGCGGAACTCGGCCGACAGCGGCGTATCGAAATGGCCGCTGTGGTGGGCAAAGTCGCCCTCGGCGAGAACCCCGCCGCGCGCCCGGCTGGCGCGGGCAGCGGCGCGGGCCGGTTCGCCCTCGTAGAACGCCGCCGGTCCCCCGGCCGCGATGGCGCGCAGCACCGCGGCCAGCTCGGGATTGGCGAAGCGCTCCCCGGCGGCCGGCGTGTTGCCGGCGTGATAAAGCACAGCGCTGACCGGGTCGCTCCGCAGCACCGGCTCGAACAGCGTCCACTCGCGGGCGCAGATCGGCCCGACCGCGAAGCCCGCTTCGGCAACCTCGATGGCCGGCGCCAGCAGTTCCGCCATTGGCAGCCTGCCGTAGCGCGCGTGGAGGTCGAACCATCCGCGCACCACACCCGGCGTGGTCGTCGACAGCGGGTGCCGCTCGGGGATCTTCCGGCCGGGCAGGGCGTCGACGAGCTCAGCGGTGAGGGCCTCGGGGGCTCGCCCGGTGCCGTTGTAGGCGATCGGCTTGCCGCCGGGCTCGACCAGCATGGCGAGCAGATCGCCGCCGATGCCGGTCGCCATCGGCTCGACGACCCCGAGGATGGCGTCGGCGGCAATGGCGGCATCGACCGCGCTGCCGCCGCGCTCCAGCATCCGGATCGCCGTCCGGGCCGCCAGCGGGTGGCCCGTGGCGACCATGCAATCGGCGGCCCTGACCCCCGCCTGCTGCGTGTCCAACACTGAATCGCTGGGCTTGGTCCGCTCGGGCTCGGTGATCATCGTCGTCTCGTATGGATGTCTCCGGCATACTATATGCCTAGTCGGCAAGCGATCCAAGCCGCGGCCAGCCGACCCCGATCCTCGCCCGACGACGACTCGGTCTCGCCAGATAAATATCTATAAAATATACGATTTCCGGCGATTATGCAGTGATGGAAAGGGACCACCTCATGGTCCATCCGACCATCAATTTCGGCTTCCCATCTCGCCAGAAACTCAGTATACTGTATTCAATTTCGAATCTGGCGGTTACGCCGATCCACCTCTGCCGCGAAGGGAACTGCCTTGAGGAAAGCCGTCAAGCTGGAGCGCCGCGAGGCTGATCACATGGTCGCAGCCGCCATTCGCAAGGCGGCGGAAATCGGCGTGCTCGAAACGGTGTGCATCACCGACGAAGGCGGCTATCCGATCAGCCTCGAGCGCATGGACGGGGGCCGCGTCACCGGCCCCCAGATCGCCTGGAACAAGGCCTTCACCGCCGCCGGGCACAAGCGTTCCACCCACCTCTTCACCACCCCGCCCAACGGCCCGGCGCTGCCCGGCAACGAGGCGTTCGGCATCCAGTGGAGCTTCGAGGGACGTTTCGCCGCCTTCGTCGGCGGCTTTCCCATCGTCGTCGACGGCGAGGTGGTGGGCGGCATCGGCCTCAGCGGCGGCAATGGCGAACAGGACACCAAATGCGGGCTCGCCGCGCTCGAGGCGCTGCGGGATCTGCTGGCGCCCGAGGGCTTTGTCGTGCTCGCCGCCGTGGACATCAAGAAGTAGCCCGATGCCGCGGGCGCCCGCCGATCTGCTGGACGCCGACCGGACCGCCGCAAAGCGGGCCGTCGCGGCCGACGCCGAGGAGGCGGCCCTGATGGCAGCGCTGACCGCCAGCCTCCATCACGGGCACGATTGCCAGTCGGGCGGCTGCGACACCTGCCCCTGCCGGTTCGATGAAGCGGCAGCCCAGGGCGGGACGCCCGCCGTCACTGCACCTCACAGCAAGAAGTAACGCCATGTCGCCGATGCTTGCCGATCTCGAGGATGCCGACCGGCCCGCCGAAGAAGGCGCGGCGGTGCGTCGCGTCACGCTGCTCGGCGGCGATACCAGCTTCGAGGTCGAGCCGGGGGAGTCGATCCTCGCCGCGGCGCTGCGCGCCAACATCCATCTTGCGCATGACTGCAAATCGGGCACCTGCGCCACCTGTCGCTTCCGCATCGTCGAGGGCGCCGTGGCTTATGTCGAAGAGCCCATGGGGCTCTTGCCCGAGGAGGCGGCCGAGGGCTACGGCCTCGCCTGCCAGGCCCGGCCGCTCAGCGACATCGTCGCCGAAGCCGAGGTGCGGCCGGCGCTGATCGCCGAACCGGAACGGCACACCGCCATCGTCCGCCACGTCGGCCCGCTCAGCGACGAGGTGATGCATCTCGTGCTCGAGGTGCCGGAGGAAGTCGCCTCGACCTACCGGCCGGGGCAATACCTCAACGTCGTCGTCGGCGACGGGAAGGTCAGGAGCTTCTCGATGGCTTCGCCGCCCAACGGGCGGACCGTCGATCTCCACATCCGGCGCATCGCCGGCGGCCAGTTCACGTCGAACCGCCTGCCCGGCCTGACGCCGGGCGAGGAACTCGAGGTCGAGCTGCCGCACGGCATGTTCTTCCTCCGCGCCGACGATTTCCGCCCGTTGCTGATGCTGGCCACCGGCACGGGGCTGGCGCCGATCAAGTCCATCCTGCAGTCGCTGCTCGACGATCCCGATTGCCCGCCGGTCACCCTCTACCGGGGGGCAAGGACCGAGGCCGATCTCTACCTCGATGACGAGATCCGCTCGTGGGCCGACCGCCTTGCCGATTTCCGCTATGTTCCGGTGCTGTCGCGGCCGCATCCGGGCTCGGCGCACCGCACCGGCTACGTCCAGGACGCCGCCGCCGAGGACATCGAGGACTTTTCCGAATACGGCATTTACCTCTGCGGTTCGCCCACCATGGTCGGCGCCGCCAAGAGCCTGTTCATCGCGCGGGGCGCCAGCATCAACCACATCTACGCCGACAGCTTCCTGTTCCAGCACAATCTGGGTCGCTGATCGGCAATGCCCTTCGACGCACTCGTTCCGGCGGTCACCGTCTTCCTCCAGGTGGTGCTGATCGACCTGGCGCTGGCCGGCGACAATGCGGTGGTCATCGGCATGGCCGCCGCCGGGCTCCAGGGTGCCGATCGGCGGCGCGCCATCGTTGCCGGCATTGCCGGCGCCACGGTGCTGCGCATCGTCTTTGCCACCGCCGCCACCTTCCTGCTGCAGGTCGTCGGGCTGCTGCTCGCCGGCGGCATCCTCCTGCTCTGGGTGTGCTGGAAGATGTGGCGGGAGCTGCGCGAGTCCGCCGCGGTGGAACTGGCCGGCGAAGGCGCCGACGGGCAGGTCGGAGGCGCCGTCGCAGCGCCGCGCAAAACGCTGCGTCAGGCGATCGTCCAGATCATCCTCGCCGACGTGTCGATGTCGCTCGACAATGTGCTGGGCGTCGCCGGCGCCGCCCGCGAGCACCCTGTTGTGCTGGTGTTCGGTCTCGGCCTCTCGGTGGTGCTGATGGGCTTTGCCGCGGCGCTCATCGCCAATCTGCTCACCCGCTATCGCTGGATCGCCTATCTGGGTCTGCTGGTCATCCTGGTGGTGGCGCTGGAAATGGTCCTCCACGGCACCCAGGAGACCCTGCCGGTGGTGCAGCGTCTGCTCTGATTGGGCCGGACGGAACGCCAATCGCCCCCTGCGACCGCGCGGCCTGTGACAAACTTGATAAGAATCAAGTATACAGCATACCGAAAATGTTGGTTTCTCCGCTTGGAGAATGGGCTGTTGGAGCCTGGCGATAGTGAGCAAAATGGCCGATATGAGTGCATCTGTGGGCGTGACGCACGCTCCCCTGACCAAGCTGGTCACCACGGCGATCCGCGATCGCATCATGAGCGGCAACATCGCGCTGGGCGCGCGCCTCGTCGAAGGGCGCCTCTCCGAGGAGCTCGGCGTTTCGCGCATGCCGGTCCGCGAGGCGCTGCGCGAGCTGGCCTCCGAAGGCATCGTCACCATCGAGCCGCGCCGCGGCGCCTCGGTCACCACCTTCACCGAAGAGCAGAAGCGGGAAATGATCGAGGTCCGGGCGACGCTCGAGGCCCTCAACGCCAAGCTCGCCGCCAAGCGGCACGATCCCGAGCAGATTGCCGAACTCGAGCGGGTGCTCGAGGAGGGCGCCCGGATCAGCGCCAATGGCGGGCTGCGCGAGTTCATCGAGCAGAACGACCGTTTCCACGAGGCGCTGGCCAATGTCGGCGGCAATTCGGTGCTGCAGGATATGATCCGCTCGCTGCGCGACCGCACCGCCATGCTGTTCGCCCCGGTCGCACGAGTGCGGGCGCGCGAGAACTGGGACGAGCACGCCCAGATCCTGCGGGCCGTCATCGACGGCGATGCTGAACTCGCTGCCTTGCTCGCGGCGCGGCACGTCTATAACGCCGCCGAACTGCAGCCCGACGTCTGATCCCTAGCCGCGATCCTTACCGCCGCTGATCAGGCGGTAGGCGAGGCCGGCGATGGCGACGTCCTCGAGTCCGACCCCGACAGCCTTGTAGAGCGTGATCTCGTCATCGCGCCGGCGGCCTTGCGCCTTGCCGGTGACCAGTTCGCCCAGCTCGACGATCTTGCTCGCCGGCACCGGCGGGTCGGCCATCACCAGGTCGCCGGCCTCGCGCAGACTCTGCTGGCGCCATTCGACCGCGACGATCGAGGCGCGATCGAGCGCCGTGTCGTCGAGTTCGCGGGCGCTGGGGAGGCTCGATCCAACCGCGGCGACGAACGTTCCCGGCTTGAGCCAGGCGCCGGCGAAGAGCGGCTCGGTCGCCCGCGACGCGGTAACCACGATGTCGGCCGACGCGATCGCTTCTTCAGCCGGCGCAAACCGCGCCGGAACGCCGCAGTCCTTCGTCAGCCGCTCGAGGATCCCAGGCGGATCGTCGAACGGGCAGATCAGGATCTCCTCGAGCGGGTACGCCATCGCCATCTGGAGCGCGTGCGCCTGCCCCTGGACGCCGGTGCCGAACAGGGCCAGCCGCCGCGCCTCGGGCCGCGCCAGATGCCGCGCCGCGATCACCGAGCAGGCGGCGGTGCGGAGCCGGGTGATGGCATTGGCTTCGAGCGAAGCCAGCGGCCGCCCGTCGGTGGCCGAAAACAACACGATAAGGAAGGAGAACTGGCCGGCAATGGTCGAGTAGACTTTCGCCCCGAGCACGTCCTGGCTGGGGATCACGGCGCCCAGGGTCGAGAGCCTGATGCCGTCGGTCTCGCTGCGGGCGCGCTCCTGCATGGAGGCCTTGCCGGCCCCGAAGCTCCGGAACGCCTCGAGCAGGGTCGCTTGCACCTCGGGGATGCCGACGGCGTCGGACACCATCTGGTCAGTGATGTGCAGCATGAACGATCCTCCGGCGGACGGTCTTCGGGTTCGCGGCGGCCGGCATCACGCCACCGCCCTGGCAAGGATGGCGAGCGCGCCGAGCGTCGAGAGGGTGAGCAGGCCAATCCGGATCATGCTGCGCGACACCACCCGGTTGAGCGGTCCGGAGACGATGAACCCGGCGGCCAGCGCCGGCAGCAGGACGAAGCCGAGGCGGAGTTCGTGGGCACCGAAGCGGCCCACTGCGGCCAGGATCGCAACCGAGAACAGCGCCCCGGCAAAAAAGAAGGCACTGACCGTGGCGCGCAGCTCGGCGGGCGGCACGTGCTGCATGGCGATGGCGACCGGCGGGGCGCCCGACGAGGTGATGGTCCCCATCAGCCCCGAAGCAATGCCGGTGACGATCATGTTGGCCGTCGATGTGGTGACTTTCCAGCCGCCGACGCTGAAGCCGACGCCGGCGAGGATCAGCACCGCGAAGAGCACCGAGAAGGCGTCCGCCGACAGCACGTAGAGCGCCGCTCCAGCGACCAGCGATCCGCCGATCCGTCCCGACATCAGGGCGACGACGAACCGCCAGTTGATGGCGTGGCGCTCGCGCAGCGCTCCGAGCAAGGCGAGGACCGCCCCCAGGATCAGCAACGGACCCGGCACGAGGTCGGGAAACAGCAGCACCGAGATCGGCGCCGAGACCATGGCGAAGCCGACCCCGCCGATGCCCTGCAGCAGCGCGGCGCCGAACACCATCGCCGCCATCCAGCCCAGTTGCTCCCAGGCGACGCCGGGCAGGAGCAGCCCCAACGCCTCTGTCATGGTCACGCGCCGAGATAGATGCTCTTGATGCGCGTGTAGAAGTCCATGACCGTGGCGCCGCCCTGTTCCTTGGCGGCCTGGTTGGAGGAGTGCTTGAAGCCGCCGAACGGCGCATTGAGCGCCACCCCGGTGGTCGGGCTGTTGACCTTGACGATGCCATGCTGGGTCTCGCGCGTGAAGCGCAAGACCGCGGCGAGATCGTTGGTCACTAGCGACACCGCCATGCCGTACTCGGTTTCGTCGGCGACCGCGATGGCCTCGTCGAGCCCGTCGATGGCGCGCACGGCGACCACCGGCCCGAACACTTCCTCGCGCAGCAGGCGGCTCGCAGCGGGCAGGTCGGCGATGACCGCGGGGCTGACGAAATAGCCGTTGGCGAGCGCCGCGTCGCTGTCGCGCAGCGCCGTCCCGCCGGTGACGATGCGGCCGCCTTCGCCACGCGCGATCTCGACATAGGCGAGCACCTTATCGAGCTGCGCCCGGGTCGCCAGCGGTCCCATCCTGATGCCGTCGGCGGTGCCGGGACCCACCCGAATGGCCTTGGCCACCCCGGCGAGCCGCTCGACCAGCCGGTCGTAGAGCGGTCTTGCCACCAGCACGCGACTAGTGCCCGTGCAGGCCTGACCGGAGAGGCCGAAGGCGCCACGCTCGATGATCGCGGCGGCCTTCTCCACATCGGCATCGCCGAGCACGATCGTGGCGTTCTTGCCGCCCATTTCGAGCTGGGCCCGGGTATCGGTCGACAGCGCGTCGGCGATTTGCCTGCCGACGGCGTAAGAGCCGGTGAAGGTCAGCGCGTCGATGCCGCCATTGGCGGTGATCGCCCGCCCGACATTGGCGCCGCGCCCCTGCACCAAGGCGATGAGTTTTGCCGGCAGCCCCGCTTCGAGCAGCACTTCGACGAGGCGCTGGCCCATCAGGGGCGCCACCTCGGACGGCTTGAAGATGACGCCGTTGCCCGCCGCCAGCGCCGGCGCGATCTTGCGCGTTGCCATCGACAGCGGGACGTTCCACGGCGTGATCACGGCGACGACGCCGACCGGCTGGCGGACCGAGAGGATCAGCTGCTTGGCGTCGCTGGGATAGGTCTCGCCCTTGAGATGCAGCGCTTCGCTGGCATAGAGGCGGAAATTGGCGGCGATGCGGCGCGCTTCGGTGCGCGCTTCGGTGAGGGTCTTGCCCTCCTCGCGGGTCAGTTCGGCGGCGATGTCGTCGGCGCGCTTGGCCATCAGCTCGGCCGCCCGGAACAGCACGTCGGCGCGTTCCTCGGGCGAGGCGGCGGCCCAGGCGGGCCAGGCGCCGCGCACCGCGGCGACCGCGGCGGCGATATCGGCCGGACCGGAATCGGGGAACTGCCCGATCAGGTCGCGCTCGTCGGCCGGATTGCGGTCCTCGAACCACTCGCCGCTCTGCGCCGGCAGCCACTGGCCGCCGACATAGTTGAGAAAGGAATCGGTCATTCTGCCTTCCGTTCGAGCGCGTAGCTGGGGCTGGGGCTCGGGCGGGTCAGCGGCGCTGGCTTGCGCTGGTCGAGCGGGATCCACGACACCGCGACGTCGCCCTTGAGGAAGGTCTGGCACGCCATGCGGTAGCCTTGGGCGATGTCGTCTTGCGTCAGGTGGTTGCGTTCCTTGGGCTTGACCTTGTCGGCGTGCTCGAGGCCGCTCTCGATCTTGCATCGGCAGGTGCCGCAGATGCCGGCGCCGCACTTGAACGGGATTCCACCGCGCTCGCGCAGCGACACCCTGAGCAGGTTGCTGTCGTCGGGCGCGGAGACGGTCTTGCCGTCATTGGTAAGGAACGTGATGCTGATCATTGGCCGTCGATGGCAAGAGGGCGCGAAGATGGAGCGGGCTCAGACCCGCTGCAGCTTGATGTCCATGGAACCGACGGTGGTGAGGGTCTTGAGCTCGGCGCGGGCGTCGTCGACGGTGTCGAATTTCTCGAACAGCTTGACCGGCACGCGGTTGACGATCTGCGGCGGCTCGTCCTCGACGATCTTGACTCGCACGTCGTCGGTCAGTTCCGCGATGGTGAAGTTGGCGCGCTTGCGGCCGTAAAAGATGTAGTCGTAGGACTCGACCGCCAAGAGGCCGTCGGTGATTTCGGTCCGGAACTCGCCCGGCCGCGTCGTCAGAACCACGTACATGGCATTTGCCCTCGTCATGAAGCCTTGTCTTCGGCCAGCAGCGCCAGAGCGCGTCCGTCGGCCAGATTCACGTCCTGCACGAGCTCGATGTCGTGCTCGATCCAGAGCTGGCAGGCGAGCCGGTACCCCCGGTCGAGCCACTCACCCAGCATCTTCTTTTCTTTCCAGTTGGGGGCGGGCAGATGCTCGCCCCCACTGATGATCCGGCTGGCGCAGGTGGCGCATTTGCCCATCCCGCAGCGGTACTTGAAGTCGGGGTAGGGAAACTTCCTGACCCCGGCTCGCACCACGAGATTGGACTTCGCCGGCACCTCGTCGCGCAGGATTTCTCCGTCCTTATGGAGAATGACGATAGGCACCCTTAGGCCTGCACCAGGTCGCGCTCGTCCTTGGGCACGCTGGTGCCGATCTTTTCGATCTCCGACAGCGGAATGTCCTTGGCCACATAGTCGTAATAGAGCGCGGTGGTGTAGAGCAGGCGCATCTGGGCGCCGATCTCGCAGATCTTGAGGCAGCGCTGCTGCAGCTCGACCGTGCGGGCGTGCTCCAGCACGATCTGGTAGCCGCGCTCGCCGTGGATTTCGTCGGAGACGATGTGCAGGTCGAAGAACTCGACCTCCTCGTCGGAAAAGCCATACTTCTCGCGCAGCGTCGGCGTCTGCTTGCGATAGATCGAGGGCACCTGGGATTCGAGGCCGACCACCAGGCCGGCGACGGCCACGATCGGGTCCTCGCGCATCGCCACCGAGTAGCACCAGCTCTGCAGGCCACGGGTCGTCGCGGTCATGTTGTCGGGATTTTCGACGCGCTCGCGGGTCGTGCCGCAGGCTTCGGCGAAGCGGATCAAGAGGTCCGTGTGCCGGTCGCCGCCGATCTCTTCCTCGTACATGTTCTGCAGGAGGAAGTCCTTGGCCTCGACATAGGTGTCGGGCATGCGGGCGTAGATGCAGGCGAGGTAATCGGCGAACGGCCCCACATAGTGGTAGTGGTTCTCGGCCCAGCGGGCGAGGTGGTCACGGCTCAGCTTGCCGCTGGCCCAGCCGATGCTGAAGGGCGCCTTGTTGGCACTCTTGCCTTTGATGGCGTTCTCGAGCGCCGTGCGCAGTTGATCGGGATTCAACGGTTCGGACATGTCTGGCTCCTGTGCAGAACGAGGCCACATGCGCGATGGCTGCGGCATCTAAACGATCACCAGGATTGGATACAGTATACTGAGCATTCCTGCAAGGCCGACGTTGACTTCTGTGCGAAACCCCGCAGTCGAGGTCCCTCGACGTCGGGTGAGCGGCGGTGCCGGCCCCTCGGCGCTCGCCCGTGCAGGAGCCACGATTTCCCGCAATGACGGGGACAATTCGGGTCGACTCCAGGCTCGCCGCGCGGTTCGCGTCGATTGCCCTGACCGGCGGTGCCGGGGGTCTCTCGCGGCGGCCGATAGCAGGCTGCCAGCCGAGCGGAGCGCCCTTTCTGAAGCGCTCGTTGTATACCAGATAATAATCAGTATACTGTCTTTCAGGGCGCCCGGCATGGCGAAAATTCCCCGACCGGGCTATGCCGGAGAGACGGAGGTAGGCCAGTGGACGACGTGGTGGTGATCGGCGCGGGCATCGGCGGGTTGACGCTCGGCCTGATGCTCACCGAAAAGGGCATTCCGGTCCGCCTCTATGAAGCGGCCGAGCGCATCAGCCCGATCGGGGTGGGCATTTCCATCCTGCCGCATGCGAGCCAGCAATTGTGCGATCTGGGCCTGCGTGAAGCGCTGACCCGGGCCGGCATCGTGGCGCAGGAATCGTGCTTTTATACCCGCTTCGGCCAGCTCGTGCACAAGGAACCGCTCGGCCTCTACGCCGGCTATGACGTGCCACAAGTTCAGGTTCATCGCGGCGACCTCCAGGCGCTGCTGCTCGAGGCGTTCGTGGCGCGAGCCGGCGAGGGCCGCGTCATCACCGGCCACCGCTGCGTCCGCGTCGAGGATGGCGCCGACCACGCCGTGGCCCATTTCGTCGACCCAGAGGGCCGCGCCCTGCCTCCCGTCACCGGCCGCGCGGTGATCGCCGCCGACGGCATCCATTCGGTGGTGCGGGCCCAGCTCTTTCCCGCCGAGGGCGGTCCGATCTATTCGGGCGTCAATATGTGGCGCGGCATCAGCCGCTGGAAACCGTTCCTGACCGGCGCCAGCTATGTCCGAGCCGGCTGGCTGTCGCTGGGTAAAATGGTGATCTACCCGATCCGCGACAACATTGATGGAAAAGGCACCCAGCTCATCAACTGGGTGGCCGAGATCGAAACGCCCGAGCACAACCAGCAGGACTGGAACCGCCGCGGCCGGCTCTCCGATTTCATCGGTGCGTTCGAGGACTGGCACTTCGATTTCCTCGACGTGCCGGCCATGATCCGCGCTGCGGACGCGGTGCTCGAGTATCCGATGGTCGACAAGGACCCGCTGCCGCAATGGAGTTTCGGGCGCCTGACGCTGCTCGGCGATGCCGCCCATCCGATGTATCCGCGCGGCTCGAACGGGGCCGGGCAGGCCATCCTCGACGCCCGCGCCCTGGCCGATGCGCTGGCCGAATTCGCCGACGTGCCCGAGGCGCTCCAGGCCTATGAGCGGGCGCGCCTCGCCGCCACCGCCAGGGTCGTCGAGACCAACCGCACCACGCCGCCCGACGTCATCCTGAAGATCGTCCACGAGCGCAGCGGCGACCGACCGTTCGAGCGGCTCGAGGACATCGTCTCGCCCGAGGAACTGGCGGCGGTCTCCAACAACTACAAGAAGGTCGCCGGCTACGATCGCTCGATGCTGAGGCGCGGCGCCTAGCCGCCAGAACGGCGCTCTAGAAGGCGTCCGCCTGGGTCTGCGGCGCCACCCGCGCGATGGCGGGCAGGGCCGCCGCCCGGTCGGCGATCGCCACCAGCCTGGGGTAGGGCGAGAGGTCGCAATTGAAGCGCCGCGCATTGGCGACCTGCGGCACGAGGCAGATATCGGCGAGGCCGATGCGGTCGCCGAGGCAATAAGATGCGGCGCGGCCGGCCCGCGCGAGCATCGCCTCGAAGCCCCGAAAACCCTCGGCGACCCAGTGCGCGTACCAGTCGTCGACCGCGGCGTCGGCAAGGCCCCAGCGCGCCTTCAGCGCCTTGAGCACACGCACATTGTTGAGCGGATGGATGTCGCACGAGACGATCAGCGCCAGCGCCCGCACATAGGCGCGCTCGAGCGGCGCGCGCGGCAACAGCGGCGGCTCGGGATAGACCTCGTCGAGGTATTCGAGGATGCCCAGGCTCTGCGTCAGCACCTGCCCGTCCTCGACCAGCGCCGGCACGAGCCCCTGCGGATTGGTCGCAAGATAGTCCGCCGCCTTGTGCTCCATGCGCGGCAGGCTCACATAGCGCGCCTCCCAATCGAGCCCTTTCAGCGACAGCGCAATGCGCACGCGGTAGGAGGTCGACGAGCGGAAGAAGGTGTAAAGCTGGCGCATCGCGCCGGCCTATTGGGCCGCCTTGAGGATCTCTTCGGGTGTCGAGGAGACGACCTCGACATATTTGGGGACGAATTTGCGCCCTTCGATGAGCCCGACAAAGGCCGGCTTGATTTCCTCGGCGAGGATTTTGCGGATGCGCGCGTGCTCGACGATGTCCGACCATTCGGCGATCAAGAAGAAGCGCTGCGGGTCCTCGGTGTCGCGACACAGCACGCCGTCCTTCACCTGGGCCCACGATTTGTGCATCGGGTTGCCGTCCGAATAGTCGAACGCCTCGAACAGCCGGACGAACTCGTCCTCGCGGCCCGCCTCGACGCGGAAATCGTAGATATGGAGATAGTGGCCCTTGCTGGCCAGCGGTTCCTGCGCCATCGACATCGCCTCCGTGCTGATTTGCTCAGTATACGTCCTTTATCGCGTCGCACAACCGGATCGGTGGCCGATCGCGCCGGAGGCACGGTGGGGATCAGGCGCCGGATCAGTTTCGTGCATGGCAATTTTCCGAGCGTCCATTGCGGCCACCCTCGTGCGAGGTGTACTGAGCAATCTTTCGGCCGGTCATTTGCGGCGGGCGTTCGCGTGCGTCCGGAACCGGGCGCCAGAATTTGAATCCGTTCCGAAAGGGCGATATCTCCCCATGGAAACAGCGCGAAAAGGGGGCCGTCGGTGAGCAGCAAGCCGGGGCAGGGCAAGCCCGAACCGAAAACACCGCAACCGGTATCGGCGGCTGCGGCGCCCCCGCCCGAACTGCTCGAACTGGTCGAGCAGCTGCCGCTCTGGCGCCGCCCGGGCTACCTCATCCGGCGCCTCCACCAGCTCCACTACGCCATCTTTTTCGAGGAATGCACCGGCTTCGACATCACGCCGGTCCAGTACGGCCTGCTGACCATCCTTTCCACCAACCCCGGCTGCGACCAGATCACCATCGCCAGCCACCTCGGGATCGACCGCACCAATGTCGCCGACGTGCTGGCGCGGCTGAGCCATGCCGGTTTGGTCAAGCGCGAGCGCAGCCAGACCGACCGCCGGGCCATGGTCGCCTGCCTTACCCCCGAAGGCGAAGAGGTCCTGCGGCGCATGCATCCGGCCATGGCGCGGGCGCAGGAGCGGCTGCTCGAGACGCTGACGCCGGAGCGCCGCGAGCTCTTCCTCGAGACGCTGGTCGGACTGATCGACGCCAACAACAAATACGGCCGCGCCGCACTGTCGTCCGCCCACACCGGCGCCTGACGCCTTCGCCGGATTGTCACGGAAATCGTTTAGCTGAGGCGCCCAGTCTCGAGTTGAGCGATGCGCTGTGCCATCTATTTCATTCCGCCGCCCGACGATCCGCTGACGGTCGCCGCCGCGCAATGGCTGCGCCGCGACGCCTATTCCGGAGCCGGGACCGTCTGCCCGATCGACGGGCTGACCGACGCCGACCACGCCTTCCTCACCGCCCTGCCGCGCCGCTACGGCTTTCACGCCACGCTCAAGGCGCCGTTCCGGCTGGCCGAGGGCAAATCCGTCCACGATCTCGAACGCCAGCTCGACGCGTTCAGCGAGCGCATCGCGCCGCTCGCGCTCAGCGTCCGGATCGCGCTGGTCGATAGCTTTTTCGCCATCGTACCGGAGGCGAGGGACCCCGACCTCGACATGCTGGCGGCGCGCGTGGTCACCGAGTTCGATGCCTTCCGCAGCCAGCTCACCGAGGTCGACCTGGCCCGCCGCGACGTGTCGCGTCTCACCGGCCGGCAATTGGCGAACCTGATGAACTGGGGCCACCCCGGCGTCTTCGACCAGTTCCGCTTCCACATGACCCTGACCGGGCCGATCGATCACCTCGAGCGCGACCATGTGGCCACGGTTCTCAATCGCCATTTCGGCGGGCTCGGCACCGGATCGCTCGAAATCGGCCAGCTGGTGCTGGCGGTCGAGCCCGAGCCGCATGCGCCGTTTCTCGTCCACTCCACCCACCGATTTGCCGTGCACGACCGGCTCAGGATCGCCTGAGATGCGACGGCGCTGGTCTGGAACGCGCTCCTAGAGCGTTTCCAGGAAGAGTGCGAAAGCGGTTTCCCGGTTCGGAAACGCGACAAATCAAAGACAAAGAGCACGCGTTCCGATTCATCGGAACGTAAAGTGCTCTAAGCGTCGTCGACGAGGCTCGAATTGCGGTAGCGCGGATCGTCGGTGACCTCCGCGCCGATCCAGGCGGGAAGGGCGACCATCTGGTCCTCGTGCTCGAGCTCGATCTCGGCCAGCACCAGCCCGTCGGGGCGTCCGATGAAGACGTCGATCTCCCAGACCAGCTTGCCCTGCGGCACCTCGTAGCGCTGCTTTTCGATGCGGGAAGTGCCGCACAGCGCCATCATCGCGCGGGCGTCCTTGAGCGACACCCGGTATTCGAACTCCGAACGCGAGGCGCCGGCCTCGCGCGACTTGATGGTGAGCGTCGCCGACTTGCCGTCCTTGATGCGGACGCGGATGGTCGCCTTGCGACCGCGCGCCAGATAGCCCTGCGCGATGTGGGTCGGGCCGCGCGCCTTCTTGCGCCAGGCGTCGCCGACGACCAGGAACTTGCGCTCGATCTCCGTCGAACCCTGGCTCATCCGGCGCTCTTCCAGTAGCGCTCGAAGTGGCGCGCCAGCTCTCTCGGCCGCTCGGCCAGCACCTGCCGGCCGAGATCGAAGGCGGCGGCCTCGAGCTGGGCAGTCTGCGCCCCGATTGCTGCGTTGAGGGCGGCAATGTCCGCCTCGTCGCCGAAACGCGCCGGATCCTGCGCCACCGCTGCGCCGAGTACCGTCAGGTCGTGGTGGTGGCCGAGCAGGCTCGAGACGTGGTCGACGGACCGCAAAGCGTCAGTCAGAACCTCGGGCGCGGTCTTTTTCAGCAGGTCGATGTGAAACCCGTGCGCCTTGTTGGCCTTGCGCCACTCATGCAGATCGGGCGAGAGGCGCGTCCGCTGCGCCTTCTCCATGCGTCGCCGGTCGCTGCGGTAACTGCGCCGGAGGCCAGGGAGCAGGGCGTCGAGCCCAGTCCGCGTCAGCGACCAGTGCTCCGCCCGCGCCCGCACCTCGAGGAGGGCCTTGCGGAAGGCCTCGAGCTTGCCGGCGTCGGCCGGACCGGCGTGCCGCCCCTCCTCCGCCAGTCTGAGCGAAATCCGCGTCAGCGGCTCGGCAGCCTCCGGCTGCGCCTTGCCGAGACCATCGATGGTGAGCCGCAGCACCTCGGCATCGCGAATGTGCGACAGCAGCGCCGCGGCGTCGCGGATGGCGGCGTTCTCCCCGGCGAACTCGGGGAACGCCGGGCGCACCAGCCGCAGCAGGCCACGCAGCTTCTTGCAGCGCCGGCGGACCTCGTGGACGACGCTGCGCCCGTGGCCGTCGTGCCGGTCGATCTCGCCGAGCGCCTCGTCGAGCTGGCTCAGCGCAATCTGGCGGAACGCCATTTCGACAGGCTCGCCCTGCGGATCGAACTTGTACATCGTCTCACTCTGCCTCGCGCTCGCCGGACGACAGCAAACTCAGCTGTCACAATCCACACCCGGAGGCGTTCAGACAATGCGTTCCATGCGCTCGGCCGGGAACCGGGTCAACGCGTATTGGAGCGGGCGCGCAAGCGCCTCAATCCGCCGGATGGGTCGCGAGGTCGACGATCATGTGCTCGAGCGCGCCCTTGAGCAGCGCCAGGTCCTCGGGCCGGCTCAACCGGTGCTCGCCGTCGGGGATCAGCGTCAGCGTCACCGGGTCGGTGAGCAGGTGCTGCACCAGCCGCATGGCGTGTTCCTTGGGCACGTCGCGATCGCGCGCGCCCTGCAGGATCGTCACTGGGCAGCCGGTTTCGATGGCGCGGCCGAGCAGCAGATGGGCCTTGCCGTCCTCGAGCAGGGCCTGGTTGAGCCGGTAGGGGGTATCCGCATAGTCGGACGGCTGTTCGACGAACCCCTGCCGCTCGAGCAGCTTCAGGTCCTTCGCCTTGAACTGCTTCAGCATCAGCTCCTCTGTCATGTCGGTCGCCGGCGCGATCAGCACCATTCCCGCGATGCGGCTGCTGCTGCGCCGGCGAAGTGCCCGCGCCAGCAGCAGCGCGATCCAGCCGCCCATCGACGAGCCGATGACGATCTGGGGGCCGGCCGTCGTATCGAACACCGCCAGCGTCTCCTCGAGCCAGCGGCTGATGGTGCCCGCGTTGAACTCGCCGCCCGATTGGCCGTGGCCGGAATAGTCGAAGCGGGTGACGGCCAGCCCGTGGCTCTCCCCGAAGGCGTCGATCGCCATAGCCTTGCTGCCCGTCATGTCGGAACGAAAGCCCGAGAGCCAGACGAGGCCCGGATTGCGGCCGGCGCGACGCAGGACCGCAATATCGCGGTCCCCCAGCTTCAGCCTCTCCAGCTCGGCCAAATTCGCACTCCTGCAAGCCCGCAACAGGCTTTGACATTTGCATTTGTGCGCTGTCGAGAGGCGTTTTTCGGTGGTCGCGCGGTCGAACCGGAAAACTGGGAACCACTTTTCCTGAACACGCTCCAAAGCATTGACTTATCGGCCGGGAGTCATGATTTTAGCCGCGCTTCCGCCCCGACCGTCAATCGCAGAAGGACATCTGCCATTCGCCGACCCATGAGACCGCTTGCGCCCCAGAAGGGTGGGCCGCAATCCAACGAGGAAATTACCAGCCCCGACGTTCAGTTGATCGATGCCGAGGGCGTCAACCAAGGCCCGGTGAAGACGCGTGATGCGCTCGCTCAGGCCCAGGAACTGGGGCTCGACCTGGTGATCATCGCCGGCAATTCGACCCCGCCCGTCGCCAAGATGCTCGATCTCGGCCGCTTCAAATACGCCGCGCAGAAAAAAGCTGCCGAGGCGCGCAAGAAGCAGAAAGTGATCGAGGTCAAGGAAATCCAGCTCCGGCCCAACATCGATACCCACGACTACGAAACCAAGATGAAGGCGGTCACCCGCTTCCTCGAGGACGGCGACCGGGTGAAGGTCACCATGCGCTTCCGCGGCCGCGAAATGGCGCACCAGGACATCGGCATGGGCCTTCTGGTCAAGGTGCAGCAGGAAATGGAAACCCGCGCCAAGGTCGAATCCTCGCCGCGCTCGGAAGGCCGGCAGATGGTGATGGTGCTGGCGCCCAAGTGAGGGCAGCGGGCATTTCGCGCCAATCCACTTGAATAATCGGGGGCGGCTTCGGGCCGCCCTTTTGATTCCGGGCCGCAAATCAGCTACATAACGTCTTATGCACTTCGACCAGCGCGACACGATCGGCTTTCAGGCGGCGCAGCTGGCGCGGCTGATTTCCAACCGGCTGCGCGATGCGCTGGTGCCGCTCGGGCTGATGCCGGCGCAGGTGGCGGCGCTGATCGAGATCGGACGCAGCGAAGGGCTGACCCAAAAGGAACTGGTCGAGCGGCTCGACGTCGAGCAGCCCGGCGTCGCCCGCACCTTGGGCGGGCTCGAGGCCGAGGGCTGGATCGAGCGGCAGGCGAAAGCCGGCCGGTCGCAGGGCCTGTTCCTGACCGAAAAGGCCAGAGCCGTGGTGCCCGAAGCGGCGCGCCTCACCGCCGAGATCAACCGCCGGGCGCTGAGCGATTTGAGCCGCACCGAGCAGGCGCACCTCATCGACGCGCTGGGCGAAGTGGTTTCGGGGCTCAAGGCCGGCTGAATTCTTCTGGCGCGTCGCTGAACCGAAAACCGGCGTCCACTTTTCGGCGCGACGCGCAGGCGCTTGCGTCCCCGGCGGGTTCCCTCTATAGACGCCGCTTCCAACCGGATCGCCCGGCCGAAAGGCATGCCGTGGCGATCCTGAACGCGGGGTCCAACAGGGGTCCGCACCCACACTCAGGGAACGCAAAATGCCCAAAATGAAGACCAAGTCAGGCGCCAAGAAGCGCTTCAAGATGACTGCGACGGGCCGCGTCAAGGCGGGCGTCGCAGGCAAACGGCACCGGCTCTCCAGCCACAACGCCGACTACATCCGCCGCAACCGGGGCACCAAGGTGCTCAAGAAGGGCGATGAGAGTCTGGTGAAGTGGTACATGCCGTACAATCGATAGGAGCAGCCAAAAATGTCACGCGTTAAGAGAGGCGTTACCAACCACGCCCGCCACAAGAAGGTTCTCAAAGCTGCCGAAGGCTTTTACGGCCGCCGCAAGAACACCATCCGCGCCGCCAAGGCCGCCGTCGATAAGGCCGGCCAGTATGCCTATCGCGATCGCCGGGCCAAGAAGCGCAGCTTCCGTGCGCTCTGGATCCAGCGCATCAACGCCGCGGTGCGCGAGCACGGCCTGACCTACGGCCGATTTATCGACGGCCTCGTGAAGGCCGAGATCGCGGTCGACCGCAAGGTGCTCTCCGATATCGCCATCACCGAGCCCGCCGCCTTCGCCGCGCTGGTCGCGCAGTCGAAGAAGGCGCTCGAGTATCTGGGCGGCATCGAGAAGACCACCGCCGAGCGAGTTTCGGCCTGATCCGCTAGCCTTTTCCGAGGCCTCAAGCTAAGCCTTGCGCCGCCCTGACGGGATGGCGCGGGGCTTTTTTGTCTGCCCGCCTTTGCCGGAACCCATTGCCATGAGCCTTGAAGACGACATCACCCGCCTCCGCGCCGAACTGACCGCCGCCATTGCGGCCGCGGCCGACCAGGCGGCCCTCGAAGCGGCGCGCATTGCCGCCTTGGGCAAGAAGGGCTCGGTTTCGGCAATGCTGGCGTCGCTGGGCGCCATGGCGGCCGAAGCGCGCAAGAGCGCCGGGCCGGCGATCAATGGCCTCAAGACCGAGATCACCCGGCTGATCGACGAGCGCGCCAAGCTCATCAACGAGGCGGCCCTCAGTGCCCGGCTCGCCGCCGAGCGTGTCGACGTCACCCTGCCGGTTCGCCCGGCGCCGACCGCCACCGGCCGCATCCATCCGGTCAGCCAGGCGTGGGACGAGATCACCGCGATCTTTTCCGACATGGGCTTCAAGATCGCCGAAGGCCCCGACATCGAGACCGACTGGTACAATTTCACCGCGCTCAACTTCCCCGAGGGGCACCCGGCGCGCGAAATGCACGATACCTTCTTCCTCAATCCCGGCCCGGACGGGACGAGGAAGGTGCTGCGCACCCACACCTCGCCCGTCCAGATCCGGGTGATGAAGCAATCCAACGACAAGCCGGCCGCGCCCTATCTCACCGCCGCGATGGAGCCGCCGATCCGCGTCGTCATGCCCGGCCGCACCTACCGGCACGATTCCGACCAGACCCACACCCCGATGTTCCATCAGGTCGAGGGGCTGGTGATCGACAAAGAGAGCCACATCGGCCAGCTGCGCTGGGTGCTCGAGGAATTCCTCAAGGCCTTCTTCGAGGTCCCCGGCGTGACGCTGCGCTTCCGCCCCAGCTATTTTCCGTTCACCGAGCCATCGATGGAAGTCGACGTGCAGTGCGACCGCTCCGGCAGCGAAGTAAAGATCGGCGAGGGCTCGGACTGGCTCGAGATCCTCGGCTGCGGCATGGTGCACCCCAACGTGCTGCGCAATTGCGGCCTCGATCCGGAGGTCTACCAGGGCTTCGCCTGGGGCATGGGTATCGACCGGCTGGCGATGCTCAAATACGGCATGCCCGATTTGCGGGCCTTCTTCGACGCCGACAAGCGCTGGCTCGATCACTACGGCTTCCGCGCCTTCGACATGCCGACGCTGTTCGGGGGGCTGAGCAGCTGATGACCGACGAGCCGCCCATCACCACCTTCGTCGTGACCGACATCGAGGCGGACGGGCCGAGCCCGCTCGCCAGCTCGATGCTGAGCTTCGCCTCGGTCGCCTGCGACGTCACGGGCGCGGTGCTGGGCGAATTCGAAGCCGTGCTGGAACCGCGTTCCGATCGCGCCCCGTCGCCCGATACGATGGCGTGGTGGGAATCCCAGCCGGCGGCATGGGAAGCGGCGACGACCAACCCCGAGCGGCCGGAGATCGTCATGCCGCGCTATGCCGATTGGGTGGAGAGTCTCCCCGGCTACCGCGTCTTCGCCGCGGCGCCGATCATCTTCGACGGGCTGTGGATGGACCATTATCTCGAGACCTTCGCCGGCACGCGCGTGCTCGGCGGGCCGTTCAAGAGCCGGCAGATCTTTCGCGGCGGCGGGGTGTGCCTCTACACCATGGCCGGCACGCTGCGCGGCGCCGAATACCTGAAGTGGGGCATGCAGCGCGTGCCGCCGGCCTGGTACGGCCACATCGAGCACACCCACCGCGCCATCGACGACGCGCGCGGCTTCGTCAACGTGCTCGCCAAACTGTTCGAGATCTCGGGATCGTTGCCCAGGATCGAAGCGACCGAAAGTGTCTACAAATGAAGTTCACCCTCGATTGGCTGCGTGAGCACCTCGATACCGACGCGACCGCCGACGCGATCTCCGACGCTCTGACCATGATCGGCCTCGAGGTCGAGAGCGTCGAGGACCAGGGCAAGGCGCTCGAAAAATTCGTCGTGGCCAGGATCGTCAGCGCTGAAAAGCACCCCAACGCCGACAAGCTCCAGGTGTGCAAGGTCGATGCCGGAACCGGCGAACTGCTCGACGTCGTCTGCGGCGCGCCCAATGCGCGGGCCGGGCTCAAGAGCGTCTTCGCGTTCCCGGGAACCTATATCCCAGGTTCGGACTTCACCCTGACCAAGGGCAATATCCGCGGCGCCGAGTCGAACGGCATGCTGTGTTCAGGCCGTGAGCTCGAGCTCAATGATGACCACAACGGCATCATCGAGCTCAGCGACGACGCACCGGTGGGCGCGCGCTACATCGAGGTCGCGGGCCTCAACGGCGTCGTCTTCGACATCTCGGTGACGGCCAATCGCGGCGACGCCACCGGCGTCTACGGCATTGCGCGCGATCTCGCCGCCTTCGGCATCGGCCGGCTGAAGGACGGCACCGTACCGCATCAGCCCTCGCCAGGCGGCAAAGGCCACATCGGGGTTCATCTCGATTTCGGCAAGGACGAACCGCAGGCGTGCCGGATGTTCGCCGGCCGGCTGATCACCGGCGTCAGGAACGGCCCGTCGCCGCACTGGCTCCAGGCGCGGCTCCGTTCCATCGGCTTGCGCCCGATCTCGGCCTTGGTCGACATCACCAATTTCGTCACCTTCGACCGCGCCCGGCCGCTCCACGTCTTCGACGCCGATAGCCTCAACGGCACGGTCCATGCGCGCATGGCCAAAGACGGCGAAACCATCCTCGCGCTCGACGGCAAGACCTATGCGCTCGACCCCACCGTCCCGGTGATCGCCGACGCCTCGGGCCCGGTCGGTATCGCCGGCATCATGGGCGGCGAGGCAACCGGATCGACCGAAGCCACGGTCAACGTCTTCGTCGAGAGCGCCTGGTTCGAGCCGATGGCGGTCGCCCAGGCGGGACGGAAGCTCGGCATCGTCTCCGATGCCCGCTACCGCTTCGAGCGCACCGTCGATCCGGAATCGGTCCGGCCCGGCATCGAGCTCGCGACCCGGCTCATCGTCGAGCTCTGCGGTGGCACGCCGCACGAGATCGTGGTCGCCGGCCACGTCGAGGGCGCTGGCACGCACATCGAGTTCCCGATCGGCGAAGTGCGGCGACTGACCGGCCTCGTGCTGCCGCCCGACCGCATCGTCGACATCCTCACCCGCCTCGGTTTTGGCATCGCCTCTGCTGGAACGATGCTCCAGGTGAAGGTGCCGTCATGGCGCCCCGACGTGACGCAGAGCGCCGATCTGGTCGAGGAGGTTATGCGCATGGAAGGTGTCGACAAGGTGCCGGTCGAGCCGCTGCCGCGGCTCTCGGGTGTCGCCCCGCGCATGCTGACGACGCTGCAGAACCGCCGCCGGACGGTCAAGCGCGTCCTCGCGGCGCGCGGCCTCGACGAAGCGGTGACGTGGTCGTTCATCTCGGCGGCCGAGGCGAAGCGCTTCGGCGGCGGCGCCGACGAGCTGCGTCTCGCCAACGCCATTGCTGCCGATCTCTCGGACATGCGTCCCTCGCTGCTGCCAGGCCTCCTCGGCGCGGCGCGGCGCAACGCCAATCGCGGCTCTTCCGACCTCGCCCTGTTCGAGGTCGGGCAGGTGTTCCTCAGCGACAAGCCCGAGGGCCAGCACACCTACGCCACCGTCATCCGCACCGGCGCAACCGGCCGCAACTGGCAGGGCGGCGGCGCCGTGTCGGTGTTCGACGCCAAGGCCGATCTCGCCGCCGCGCTCGACACGCTGGGGCACGATCTCGATAAGCTGCAGATCGTCAGCGAAGCCCCGGCCTGGTCGCATCCCGGCCGCGGCGGCCGCGTCCAGCTCGGCCCCAAGACGACGATCGCCTGGTTCGGCGAGCTGCATCCGGCCTGGGCGGCCGAGCTGGACATCACCGGCCCGGTGGCCGCGTTCGAGCTCGATCTCGATGCCATCCCCGAGCCGCGACGGAAACCCACGCGCTCCAAACCGGCGCTGAAGCTTTCCGACCTGATGCCGGTAGAACGGGATTTCGCCTTCCTCGTCGATCGCGACGTCTCGGCCGCCGTCCTGCTGCGCGCCGCGCGCAACGCCGACAAGACGCTGATCGCCGGTGTCGATATCTTCGATCTCTTCGAGGGCAAGGGCGTCGCCGATGGCAAGAAGTCGATCGCCATCCGCGTTGCGCTGCAGCCGGTCGACAAGACCCTCACCGATGAGGATATCGAGAAGGTCTCGAGCGCCATCGTCGGTGCCGTCGCCAAAGCCACCGGCGGGACGCTCAGGGGATGACGGTGACCGGCCTTCCCGTCGCCAATTCCTATGCCGCACTCGACCCGGGCAATCCCGTCCGGCGGCCCGTGCGCTCTCCCGGCAGGTCGCGGTCGCAGGCGTTTTCCGACAATTTCGATGCACGAACGCTGTTCTACGATTGTTTCTGGCATGCGGACGGACGGCGGGTCCTGTTGGTAGGGCCGCCGATCGAGCCGTTTCACAGGCGCGCGCGGTTCATCGCCGATCCGGGCGGGGTTGCGCTTTCGGCGCGTCAATTCTCGTCGCTGAGCACGACGGTGACCGAATTGCGCGGTGCGCCGGCATCCGCGTCGGTGATCCGGGCGGAGATCGGTGGAGAAGTGCACCTTCTGCCGATCCGGCCAAGTTCCGTCCGGGCGCTGGCCGGACGAAGGCTGCTGTTCTCGATCAACCGGGACAATGACCTCGCCTGGATCCGCGAATGGGCGAGCTTTCACGCCAAGGTTCACGGCACGGATGCGGTCATCCTGTTCGACAATGGCTCGACCAAATATGCTGCCGACGAGGTCCTCGACGTGCTGCGGGAGGTGCCGGGCATCGCCGTTGCCGGCGTGCCGAGCTGGCCATACAGCTTTGGACCGGTCGACCAGGCCGTCAAACGCGATCCCTATTGGGCGCGGTTCCTGCAGATCGGCTCGATGAGCGTGCTGCTCCGCCGCTATGGTGAGCAGGCCTACGGTCTGCTCGATTGCGATATCGACGAACTGGCAGGCACACGCTCGGGCCAGTCGATCTATCAGCTCGCCAAGCAGTCGCGCGACGGTTTGATCGCATTCCACGGACAGTGGATCGAGGCGACCGGGCCAGGCACGCGCCACCGTGATTTTTGTCAGCGGCTGAGCGATCCGAGCAAGGCGCGCTGCCGGCCGCGCAAATGGGCGTTGGACCCATCCCGCCCGTGGGTCGGCAAACTCTCCGTGCACCCCTACTGGCACTGGATTGAGGGGCGGCCTCCGTTCTCCAAGACCATGCCGGAGGACGCCCTCTATTGGCACTTTCGCGGCATCAACACGGACTGGAAATCGGCGCGCAACCGTCCACCCGCCGAAGGCGCCGCGCTCGAGACGGATAGACTGCTTCAAAGGGCGTTCGCGGGGCTCGATGGATGAGCGGGCGCGTGACCTTTGCCGGGCTGCTGGGCGGCATGCTGATGCTGACCTTCCTCGCCCTCTATGGGCCGGGCGGACAATACGCGCCGTACCTGGCGATGGGGCTCGAGGTCATCGCGATTCCCTATGTGCTGATCGTCCGCAATGGCCGCCCGCTTCAGCCGGACCCGGCGGCACTGGCATTCGTTGTGGCATTCCTGCTGATCACGGCCGCCTACTGGTTCGCATCCAGCAAGCCGAGCGACGTTCTGATCGTTGCGAACTTCGGCTGGCTGCTGCTGTTCGCGCCGCTGCAGTCGCTGATGAAGCGGCTCGCCGCGCCAAATGCAGCCGTAACGATAGCCCGTCTGGCCCTGATCGGGGTCGCCGCCACCCTGGGATGGGCCATCTACGAGCGATTGCAGTTCGACGTGACACGCGTCGGCCGGCTCAGCAGCGACCCCATCCGCATCGCCAATACGGCGGTGATCCTCGGTTTTCTCAGCCTGACTGGACTGCGTGCCGAACGGGGGCGGCTGCGGCTGCTCTATCTGGCAGGACCGCTGTTGGCGGTGGGTGTCGCGGTGCTGGCCGAGACGCGTGGCGCGATCGTCTCATCTTGCATCCTCGCGCTGCTGTGCACGGCGTTGCTGGTTCGCCGCAAAGGCCTCGCGCTGTTGATCGCGCTCGGGTTGGCGGTGGTCGCGTCTGTGGCTCTGCTGGTTGCGGCGCGACTGCACGTCGCGCGCGTCGATACACTGATCCGCTCGATCCAGCAGTTGTTGTCCGGCGAGGCGGTGAGCAACACTTCGGCCAAGACGCGACTCGCCATGCTGCAAGCCGCCTGGAGCGCCTTCCTCGACAGTCCCTGGTACGGGCATGGCTGGCAGCGGATGATGAAATCGATCATTCGCTATCTTCCGGAGGGACAAGAGACCCTGACGCGCGGGCAGCCGCATCTGCACAACGACATCGCCGATTTCGGCGTGTCGGCGGGCGTGATGGGTCTAGTGGCCTACGTCACCATCATACTGACGCCGCTGCTCGTCGCCTGGCGCAGTGTGCGCGACAGCCTCTATCGGGCTCGGCTCTTTGGCGTGACGGTGCTTGTCGCCTGCTACGCGGTGCTTGGGCTCAATGCGCTGATGTTCGGGTATGAAGTTCATACGGCGCTCTATTGCGGGCTTGTGGCGATCCTGCTCGGCTTCTGCCGGGAGAACAATCCATTTGCGGTCCGGTCGGTGCCGGCATGATCGCTTTAGGGCGGCGCATCAGGCAAGGGGCGGTGTGGCTGCTGCTGGGTCTCGCATTGGTTGTACCAACCATAGCCGGGCTCTTGACGCCCTACATCATCGTGGCGATCGGGATCGGCATCCTGCTGGTGCTGACAGTCAGGAGGCACGTGATCGACAGCTACCGGCCACTCGCAAGCCGATTGTTTCTTGCGGCCTTCGTCCTCCTCGCGCTCGCCTTCACCGTTTCGGCTCAGGCTCCTCGCGACGTGCTCTTCGCCTTCAATTTCGTGATGCTGCTCCTTGCCGCTCCGATCGCCCATCTTCTCGCCGGCGCTGCCAACCACGCCAGCATGACGCGCGCTTCGGTGCTCGCGGCCGTCGGCGTCATGCTGACCTTCGCCATGGTGCTTTACTTCAGCCTGATGGGGGACAAGCGGCCCGAGGGGCTCAACCTTGGACCGATTGTCCTGTCGAACGCCGCATTGGCGCTCGCAGCTGTTGCAACCATGGGGACGATCGCGCTGAAGAGCCGTTGGAGCCTGTTTCTGCCGCTGACGCTGGTCCTGGCCGTCGCCACGACTGTGCTGACCCAGTCGCGCGGACCGCTGATCGCCGTGGTGCCGTTGCTGCTGTTCACGGGCGGCTTTCTCTGGTTCACCCGGTTCCGCGGCAGCTGGCTGCTTGGCGGGGCAGTCGCAGCCTTGGTCGCTCTGATCGCTGCGGCTGCGTATCTGCTCGAGCATGGCCGTATCAGTCGGCTCCCAGGCATTCTGGCGGGCTTGTTCAGCGGCGAGACGATCGTCGATCACACCACGGCAGTGCGGCTCGCACTCTATGAGGCCGGGTGGAAGGCCTTTCTCGATTCGCCCTGGATCGGGCACGGATGGGCGCGTTTGATGTCGTCCGTGCTGCCCTACATGTCGAGCGAGATGGCCGACTATGCCAGGCGCCTGCCGCAACTCCACAACGATGTCCTGAATTTCGCGGTGTCGGGTGGTGTGGTCGGCGTCGCGGCCTATGTTCTCATCATCGCGACGCCGTGTATCGCCGCGGTCCGGAGCCCGCACGACAGGTGGCGCACGGCGCGCATCTACGGCTCGGGGGCGCTCGCTACCGTCTATGTCGGTGGCGGTCTGACCGACCTGATGTTCGGCCACGAATACCACACTGCGCTCTACGTGATGCTGAGCGTAATCATCCTGTTCTACTGCCGCGACGCCTCCGAGACGCCACCGTCGATTGCGACCTAGACTGCTCTAGGTCGCCGGGCGCTGGTCGAGCAGGGCGCCTTTGACGGCGGCGTCGATGGCCGTGAGTTCCTTGGTGGTGAATTCGAGATTGTCGAGCGCGCCCAGGCAGTCCTTCAGTTGCTCGAGGGTGCGCACCCCGATCAGCGCCGAGGTCATCTCCTTGCGCCTCAGCACCCAGGCGAGCGCGAACTGAACCAGCGTCTGCTTGCGCGCTTTGGCGAGCTTGCCGAGCGCCTCGACGGCCGCGAGCACTTTTGGCGCCAGCGCCCTTCGGTTGATAGAAGAATTGCGTTCTTCCGCCCGCGTACCTTCGATGCCCTTCGAGTATTTGCCCGAAAGCACGCCCTGCGCCAGGGGTGAAAAGGCGATGACGCCGACACCCAGTTCGCCGCAGGCGCCGATGGTGTCGTCATCCTCGATCCAGCGGTTGAGGATCGAATAGCTCGGCTGATGGATCAAGAGCGGCACGCCCATTTCGCTCAGGATGCGATGGGCCTCGCGGGTCTGCTCGCGCGGATAGGACGAGATGCCGACATAGAGCGCCTTGCCCTGCCGGTGCAGCTGCGCCAGCGCCCCCATGGTCTCCTCGAGCGGCGTCTCGGGGTCGAAGCGGTGCGAGTAGAAGATGTCGACATAGTCGAGCCCCATGCGCTTGAGGCTCTGCTCGCAGGAGGCGATGAGGTATTTGCGGCTGCCCAGGTCCCCATAGGGACCCGGCCACATGCCCCAGCCGGCCTTCGACGAAATGATCAGTTCGTCGCGATAGGGGCGGAAGTCGCGCGCCATGATGTCGCCGAACAGCTCTTCCGCCGCGCCCGGGGGTGGGCCGTAATTGTTGGCGAGATCGAAGTGCGTCACGCCGTGGTCGAAGGCGTAGCTCAGAATCTCGAACGCCGACGGGTAGTCGCGCGTGCCGCCGAAATTCTGCCACAGGCCAAGCGAGATGGCCGGCAGCTTCAGCCCGGACTGCCCGGTGCGCCGGAACTGCATGCTGTCATAGCGCGTATCGCTGGCGCGGTAGGTCATGGTGTTACCTCGATCTCGGGATTTCTTGTGGGCACGCGGCCGGAACGCTAGAACGGCCGCAATGCCCAGGCGTCGAAAAGGACCGTGCCGTGAGACTGCCGCAAAGCTCGGTCGCCTTCAAGGCGATCCTGCTGTTTCCGCTGTTTTCCGCGCTGGCGGTGGCGCACGCGCTGGCCCAGGAAGATGGCCGGCTGCCGCTCTATTCGTGCGGCACGGGCGAAACTGCTGAAGAGGGCTGGCTGCAACTCGACGGCGTGGCGCTCGAGTCCGGTCCCTATATCGATCTGCGCGTGGAGCAGCACAGCGCCGACGGGCTCGACTACAGCTTCCCGCCGCCCGGGGTCGATAGCAAAACGGTGTTCCTGTTTTCCCACTCGAACGGCCCCGAGGGCTATCTCGTCAGCATCCGTTTCATCGACCACGGCACGACCTACACGCTCTATTCGCTCTACAATCCGCCCGATCCAGACGATCCGGACGACGCCGGAGGCGCAACGGGCGGCCTGATCGGCAGCCGCGACGGCGAACTGGTCAGCGACGTCGAGTGTGGGGAAAGTCCTTATGAGTTCATCGGCTACATGCGCCGCTCGATGAACTGCGACACGCTCAATCCGCTGGGCGAGGCCGCCTGCGCCGAGCATGAGCCCGAGCGCAACGCTCCCCTCGACATCGGTCGGATCGGCATCGTCGATTAGCTGGTCCGCAGTTTTGTCTTCTGCAGTCCATCCGCGTCGAAATTGGATGGATCCAGCCAGCGCTCGTATTCGGCCCTGAGCCGCGGCCAGTCGCCATCGAGCATGGCGAACCAGGCGGTGTCGCGGTTCTCGCTCTTTACGATCATGTGCTGGCGAAAGACGCCCTCGAACTGAAAGCCGAAGCGCCGCGCCGCGGATTTGCTCGGTTCGTTCCGTTCATTACACTTCCATTCGAAGCGCCGGTAGCCGAGGTCGTCGAAGACGTACCGCGCGTGCAGATACAGCGCCTCCGTCGCCACCCGCGTCCGCGCCAGCTTCGGGCCCCAATAGACATAGCCGATCTCGATCACCCCGTGCTCGGGAACGATCCGCATCAGTTGCTGCCAGCCGCCGGCACGGCCGCTGGCCTTGTCGACGACCGCGAAGAGGATGGGGTCGGCGAGCCCCTGCTGCCCGGCGATCCAGCCCTCGAGTGCCTCGACCGATTCCGGCGGGTGGACCGGCAGGTAGGCGAAACGCTGGGCGGCATCGGGAACGGTGGCGGCCGTGTAGAGGTCGGCGGCGTGCTGCTGCGCCAGGGGCTCGAGCCGCGCATAGCGGCCCTCGAGCACGACGCGCTGCGGCGGGCCCTTGGCCGGCGAGGGCGCGCTCATGCGGGGAGCTCGAAGATCGCGTCGAGGCCGGCGCGATAGTTGGGATAGCTGAGCTCGATCCCCAGCGCCGCCTTGATCGCTTTGCTCGAAACCCGCTTGTTGTCCGAATAAAAACTCCGCGCCATCTCGGTCATCTGCGCCGCGTCGAACGGCACGTCGGGTGGCACCGGCACGCCCATCTTGCGCGCGGCGTATTCGACCAGATCCTGCGGCGGCGAAGGTTCGTCGTCGCTGAGGTTGAAAGTGCCGCTCAGCTTCCGTTGTGCCGCGAGCGTCGTCGTCCGGCCGATGTCCTCGACGTGGATGCGGTTGAACACCTGCCCCGGCTTGACGATGCGCCGCGCGGTCTCCTCGCGCAGCTTCTCGAAGGCGGATCGTCCCGGCCCGTAGATGCCGGCGAGCCTCAGGATCAGCAGCGGCACGCCGCGCCCGGCGGCGTAGTCGCGCCACGCCTGCTCGATCTCGACCCGCTGCTGGCTGCGCTTGTTGACCGGTCGCGTCGGCGCCGTCTCGTCGACCCAGGCGCCGCCGAAATCGCCATAGACGCCGACGGTCGAAAAGTAGCACAGCCATTCGAGGTCGGGCGCCGTGTCGAGGTCGTCACGGTGCAGGTTGAGCGCCGGATCGCCGCTGTCGTTGGGCGGGATCGACAGCACCACATGCGTCGCCTTGTGAAGATCAGGGCCGAGCGTTGCGCCCTTGGCCGTGCCGTCGAACAGGTGCAGCCGGTAGGGGCTCTCGGCCAGCCGCTCGATGTTTTCTTCGCTGCGCGTGGTGCCCGCGATCGGTACGTCGCGGTCGATGATTTCGTGGAGGCACCGGGCTGTCGCCAGCGACGAATACCCCATGCCGAAAAAGAACACGCCCATTGCTACGATCCGAGGTCCTGCGTCCACTCGGAGCGCACGCTGATGTCGGTCTCCCGGGCCAAAAAGTCCAGAGCCAAACGCTCGGCGCCGTCCGGCGCGGCGAGCCGCCGCGTCGCCCACACCGCCGCGCCGCGGACCAGTGGATCGTCATCGGAGAGCCGTGCGCGGGCGAGCGGGGCGAGGGAGGGGTCGGCGCTGTTGCCGACGGCGATGAGCACGTTGCGCAGGAACCGGGCATGGCCGATCCGCTTGATCGGTGAGCTGGCGAACAGGGTGCGGAACCCCACATCGTCGAGTTGCACCAGGTCGGCAAGCGCCGGCGCGTTGAGTTCGTCGCGGGCCTTGAGCCGCGCTTCCTTGGCCACGGAGGCGAACTTGTTCCACGGGCAGACTGCGAGGCAGTCGTCGCAGCCATAGATGCGGTTGCCCATGGCGACGCGGAATTCGAGCGGGATCGGCCCCTTGTGCTCGATGTTGAGGTAGCTGAGGCAGCGCCGCGCATCGAGCTGGAACGGAGCGGGAAAGGCGTTGGTCGGACAGATATCGAGGCAGCGCCGGCAGGTGCCGCAGCTTTCCTCGTGCGGCGCGTCGGCCGGCAGGTCGGCGCTGGTGAAGATCGCCCCGAGCAGCAGCCAGGAGCCGAACGCGCGGCTGACCAGCACGGTGTGCTTGCCTTGCCAGCCGAGTCCCGCCGCTTCCGCCAGCGGCTTTTCCATCACCGGCGCGGTATCGACGAAGACTTTGACTTCGGCGCCAGTGCGGCGTGCGAGCAATCCCGCCAGCTCCTTGAGCTTGCCCTTGATGATCTCGTGATAGTCGCGGTTGCGCGCATAGACCGAAATCGTGCCGCGGTCGTGCTGGCCGAGCGTTTCCATCGGATCGCGGTCGGGGCCGTAATTGAGCCCGAGCATGATCACCGAACGAACGCCGTCCCACAGCGCGGAGGGAGCCGCGCGCCGCTCGGCGGTCTCGGCCATCCACTCCATGCCGTCCTGCCAGCCTTGGGCCAGCGCCGCATCGAGTTTTGCCCTCAGGTCGGGCCGGGCATCAGCCGTGGTCACCCCGAAGGCGTCGAAACCGAGCGCCCTCGCGCGGGCGCGCAGTTCGGCGAGGACGGCCCCCGCTGGGACCGACCTCGCTGGGTCAAAAATCGAGGTCGGCATAGCCGGCATGGGGCGGCATGCCGCCGACGCGGTCGTTGAGGAGGGTGCGGAAGGCCGGGCGCGATTTGATCCGCGCGTACCATTGCCGGGTCTCGACCGCCTGCTCCCAATCGACGTCGCCGAGATAGTCGAGGGCGCTCAGATGCGCCGCCAGCGCGAAATCGGCGAGCGTCATGGTCTCGCCGCCGATCCAGTGCCGGGTTGCGAACAGCCAGTTGAAGTAAAGCATGTGCTCGACGAGGTTGGCCTTGGCGACGCGCAGCACGGCCGGGTCGGGGGTGGCGCCGCGCTTGTCGCGCTTGACGATCTTTTCCTCGATGACATAGCGCGTCACCTCGTCGTTGAGCTTCATCAGCACCCATTCGCACAGCCGCCACATCTCGGCCCGGTCGCGCGATTGCGCCGGGAACAGCCCGACCACGGCGCTCGGGCTGTAGCGGTCCTCGATGGTGTGGACGACCGCGAGCACCCCAACCGCCGGCGGCTCACCCTCCTCGATCAGGATCGGCACCGTCGCCGCCGGGTTGAGCTCGAGCAGCTGCGGCTCGCGCGTCCACGGCTTGATCTCTTCGAGATCGACCGCGATGCCGTACTCGGCGAACATCAGCCGGGCGAGGCGCGAAGCGGGGTCGAGCCTGTGCTGCAGGAGTTTCGGCATCGGTCCCTCGTCCGGCCTGTGCAATTCTGGCGCGACCCGGCAAATCAGCTTAACCAAGCGGGGCTGCCCGGACCCGCGATGAGTAGGAGATGAGATGAACGCCGATCAAGGTCTTTTTGTGCCTGGCCTGCTCGGCATCATCGAAGGTCTCACCGAATTCCTGCCCGTCTCCTCGACCGCCCACCTGCTGCTGGTCGGCCATTTCCTGGGCTTTCAGAGCCCCGGGCGGGTCTTCGAGGTGCTGATTCAGCTCGGCGCCATCCTGGCCATCGTCGTGGTCTATTTCTGGCGATTGGTGGGCATCGCGCGCGATGCCATCGCCGGCAAGCCCGGTGCGCTCCGCTTCATTGTCGGGGTCGCGCTGGCCTCGCTCCCGGCCGCCGTCGTCGGCGTCCTGCTGCACGATTTCATCAAGTCCGTGATCTACGAGTCACCGCTGCTGATCTGCGTCATGCTGATCGTCGGCGGTATTATCCTGCTCTATGTCGACCAGTTGAAGCTGACGCCGAAATACACCTCGATCTACGAGTACCCGCCGCTGCTCTGCCTCTATATAGGGCTGTTCCAGATGCTGGCGCTGGTGCCGGGCGTCTCCCGCTCCGGCGCCACGATCGTCGGCTCGCTGCTCTTGGGCACCGACAAGCGCTCCGCCGCCGAGTTCAGCTTCTTCGTCGCCATTCCGCTGATGATCGGGGCCTTCTCCTACGATCTCTACAAAAGCCGCGACCTGATCTCGACCGAAATGGGCATCGGCATCGCGCTCGGCTTCGCGCTGGCCTTCCTCGCCGCCTGGGTGGTGGTGCGCTACGCGCTCGATTTCATCGCGAAAAACGGTTTTGCGCCATTCGCTTACTGGCGAATCTTTGTCGGCGCCCTCGGCCTCTGGGGCGTATTGCTGTTCAAGTGAGCGGCGCGGCTAAGCCGTCTGCCGGTCGAACTGGCCGTTGCGCGAGAACCGCCACAGATAGGTCGGCAGCACCGCATCGAGCGGCCGCGGCGTGATGCCGAGGCCGGCAAGGGTAGACCCGTCCCCGATCGCCTCGGCCGAGACCACATTGTCGATGCCCAGCAGCTTCACCTGGTCGGCGGTCAGCAGCGGCTTGGGCAGGAGGCCCATCGGCAGGGCCAGCACCGCCCCGACCCAGATGGGCAGGTCGACAAGCGGGTTGCTGCGATTGGTGTCGGCCAGCACGCGCTCGATGAGCTGCCGGTAGCTGAGAACTTCCGGGCCGCCCAATTCATAGGTCCGGCCGGGCTCGGCCTTGCCCATCGCTGCGGCGGCGACCGCCTCGGCGACGTCGCCGACATAGACCGGCTGGAACCTCGTCTTGCCGCCGAACACCGGCAGCACCGGCAACATGCGGGCGAGGCTGCCGAGGAGGTTGAAGAAGCCGTCGCCGACACCGAAAATGATCGAGGGGCGAACGATGATCGCCGCTGGGAACGCGGCCCGGACCATTTGCTCGCCGAGCGCCCGCGAGCGCGCGAAGGCGCTCGGCGAGGTCTCCGAGGCACCTAGGACCGACATGTGGATCAGCGTCGTCACGCCGGCAGCTTTGGCGGCCTCCGCCACGGTCTTGGCGCCCATGGCGTTGACCGCGCGGAAGCGCTGTTTGCCGCGTTCGGCGCCGACCGCCGTCAGGTTGATGACGATCGAGGCGCCGCGCACCGCCGCCATGACCGAGTCGGCATTGCGCACATTGGCCTGCATCGGCACCACCTGCCCGACGCCGCCCAGCGGCCGCAGATGACCGGCCAGATCGGGACGCCGCACCGCCACGCGGATGCGAAACCCCTGCCGCGCCAGCAGCTGGACGATCTGTGTGCCGACAAAGCCCGACCCCCCGAAAATCGTAACCAGTTCGGGGTGCGCCATCAGATGTCTCCGGCCAGCAAGGGATGAGGTCCGCCGCTTCTATCGCGAAGCCCGCCGGCCTGTCGAGGCTTGCCCGGCGTAACGTCGCGACAGCGCGATTGACAGCCCCCAGGCCTTGCCCTAGGGAACGGCGCCCATCGGTTGCCCTGGTGGCGGAATTGGTAGACGCGCACGGTTCAGGTCCGTGTGACGAAAGTCGTGGAAGTTCGAGTCTTCTCCAGGGCACCAATCGCACGTAACGAGCCTCCCCCACGGGGAGGCTTTTTGCTGTCGTTCACGCCGTCCGCGAAATGAAAGAGGGGGCCACTTGGGCCCCCACGGTTTGAACAGCGATGGGTCGACCGGCAGAGCCGGTATCAGCCGGTGGCGCCGTTGAGCTTGGTGCTGATTCGGTCGAACAGTGACGAGAGGCTGCCGCCGAGCGTGGTGGCCGCGGCAATGATGCCGACCGCGATGAGCGCGGCGATGAGGCCGTACTCGATGGCGGTTGCACCGGACTCGTCGCTGGCGAAACGAGCGAAGACGTTCATGGAAAGGTCCCTCAAGGTGACGCTCCCCCCGCGTTCTGCGAAGGGTGGGCCACCATGCGCCCCCGTTCACGGACGCCCGGTTAGCTCGAATGGTAAAATTTTGCCAAATCTGGCGCCGCAGCTGTCGGCCGGGGCGCCGAGCTACTTCGCGCCGATCCTGAAAAGCAGGATGCGCACCGTCTTGGCGAGGATCAACAGGTCGAGGTCGAGCGACATGTTCTTGACGTAGTAGAGATCGTAGCCGAGCTTTTCGAGCTCTTCGGCGGTGGTGCTGGCGTAGCCCGAATTGACCTGGGCCCAGCCGCTGAGACCAGGCCGGACGAGCAGCCGGCTGGCGTATTTGGGTTCGGCCGCTTCGGCCGCTTCGGCCACCTCCGCCACAGCGGGCCTTGGCCCCACCCAGCTCATATCGCCGCGCCAGATATTGTAGAGTTGCGGAAGCTCGTCGAAACGCAGGCGCCGGATCAGCCCGAGGCCGCCGATGACGCGGTCGTCGTCATCACGCGCCGAATGACGGCTCGCATGCGGTCGCATGGTGCGGAACTTGTAGATGGTGAAGTTGCGCCCGCCATAGCCGCGCCGCTGCTGAATGAAGAACACCGGCCGTCCGGCGCGGATGAGGATGTAGAGATAGGTGAAGGCGCTCAACACCAACGCGAAGGGCAAGGCGACGACGACGCCGAGAATGTCGATGGCCCGTTTGACTCGCGAATAGAGAATCTGGCTCGGCCGGAGGACGATGTCGGAGAGATCGAACGATCCAATGTCGACCCGGCCGCGGCGGGTCTCGAGGAACTGCACCCAGGGCGTCACCAGCACGCCGCGCATGTAGGAGCGCAGAAGGAACCGCGACCAACGGTCCGAGTAGTGCGTGCCGATGTCGATGAGGAAGCGGTCGAACACGGCGAGGTCCTCGTCGCCGCCGCGGATCACCGGAATCTTGGCGCCGAGCTTTTCGAGCGCCGCGGCCGCGCCTGGAAAGTCGAGCAGCGCGACCCGTTCGCTCTCGGCCTGCTTGAGCCGCAACATGACAACGATCATCACGAATGTCGTGGGCACCGCGCAGAACAACACGCCCGAATAGCTCATGAAGATGCGGAGCGCCGAGAGCAGGGCGATCACCACCGCCACCGCGACGCCCGTCACGAACGTGGCGACGGTGATCGGCTGCTCGTGGTCGCGCAGCGACACCAGCACGAAGGCAACGACCACCGGCAGCGCCGCAAGCGACGGCGCGACGATCGCGAATGCGTCCCAGCGCACCGGCTGACCTCGCAGGATCACCGCGAGGTAGATGGCGACGACCAGGAGCGCGTTGAGCAACACCAAGGGTGCCACCGAATAGGCGTCCTGCAGCACCCGCGAGCGGCCGACCGAGGCGCCTTCCCCCAACACATAGGCGAGGTCGTGCGCACGCTTCTGCCGCGTCTCCTTGCGCTGTCTGGCCGGGCCCGCCATCCGATCCCCAAAACTCGTCGCTGGCGCTGGCTTGGCCGAAAGCGGCGGCCACTGTCAACTGAGCGGACCGCTTTTGGTTTGCGGCGCGGCCTGGCGCGGCCTTTCCAATGCCAAGATGCTATGGCACACCAGCCACACGAACCACGACAACCGCACACCATCGAAGGGGGCGCGATGACGACCCGTCTGCACCGGGGCGACCTGCCGGATCTCAGCCGTTATGGGCGCGAGGTCGCAATCGACACCGAAACCATGGGGCTCGATCCGCGCCGCGACCGGCTCTGCGTCGTGCAGCTCTCTCCGGGCGACGGCAGCGCCGACGTGGTGCAGATTCCGGCCGACCTCAAATCGGCGCCCAACCTCGAAAAGCTGCTCGCCGACCCGGCGGTCACCAAGATCTTCCACTATGCCCGCTTCGATATGGCGGTGCTCAAACATCGCTTCGGCCTCGTCACCGGCCCGGTCTGGTGCACCAAGATCGCCAGCAAGCTGGTCCGGACCTATACCGACCGGCATGGTCTCAAGGACCTCGCCCGCGAGTTGGTCAACGTGGATATGAGCAAGCAGCAGCAGAGTTCGGACTGGGGCGCCGACAAGATCACCGACGCGCAGCTCGACTACGCCGCCTCCGATGTTCTTTATCTCCACGACATAAAGCGCCACCTCGACCGTATGCTGCGGCGCGAGGGCCGGCTCGAACTTGCCGAGACCTGCTTCCGCTTCCTGCCGGCGCGGATCGAGCTCGATCTGCTGGGCTGGGACGAAGCGGACATCTTCGCCCACAGTTGATGGCTCTGGCACGCACCGATAGCGCCGACCAGACCGCCGAAATCCTCGGCCATCTGGTTTGGCGCAATCGCTTCATAGCGCTGCTGCGGATTGCCGTTCCAGCGGTTGGTCTGGTTGCGTTTCTGGTGCTCGCCAGCCAGATCTACCTCGCCAATATCGGGCGGCAGTACGGGGTGTCCGGCATTCGCATCGATCGGGGCAATCTGGTCGTCGAAACGCCGCAATATTCGGGCACCGGGAGTGACGGGTCGCGTTACCTCGTCACCGCGCGCGAGGCCCGCTCGCCTATCGACAACACGCAGCTGATCGACATGAGCGATGCCACCCTCAGTCTCACCCGAACCGGCAAAACAGCGTTCCATGCGTCGGCGGCCATCGCCACGATCGATACCGGCAAGAACCTGGTCACGGTGCCGGGCGTAGCGACCGTCAGCAGCGACGATGGGCTCCACGGCACGCTGACCTCCGTCCGCTCCGACATGAAGGCGGAAGTGACGACCGCCGATGGTCCGGTCGATCTGGCTTTCCCCGACGGCACCACGCTCACCGCCTCCAACATGCACTACAACGGCGCCACCGCCTTCTGGATCTTCGAGCATGCTACGCTGACGATGCAGGATCTCCCCAAGGCCGGCGCTGGGGCCGCTGCGGGGCCGGCGCCATGAAGTTGCGTCTCGCGCTCCTTACCGCGCTGCTGCTGTCGGTCCCGTTCGGCGCCCTCGCGGCGGCCGATCCGGTCAAGATCACGGCCGACAAGTTCGAGATCGACGACAGCAGGCATATCGCGACGTTCACCGGCAAGGTGGTGGTGACGCGCACCAGCCTCACCGTCTGGGCGCCCAAGGTCGTCGTCGACTACGGCGATGGCGGGCCGAGCAATATCGAGAGTTTCGTGGCCTCGGGCGGCGTCCGTATCAAGACCAAGGATCAGGACGCCACCGGCGACCAGGCCGTCTACGACCCCGCAACGCAGATCCTGCGGCTCACCGGCAACGTCATGGTGATCAACGCCACCGGGACCGTCGGCAGCCCGGACCTGGTGGTCAATCTCAACACCAACACATCGGTCTTCAGCGGTGGGCAGGGCGGCCGCGTCACCGGCGTGTTCACCCCCAAATGAGCGAGATCGGCGACAACCGCGTCGATCAGACCGGCTGGCTGGTGGCGCATGGTCTGGCCAAGCGCTTCGGCACCAAGACCGTCGTCGCCGACGTCTCGATCGCGGTGCGGCGCGGCGAGGCGGTCGGCCTGTTGGGCCCCAACGGCGCCGGCAAGACCACGGTCTTCACCATCATCATGGGGCTGATCAGTCCCGACAGCGGCGAGGTCCGGCTCGACGGCCATGCCATCACCCGGCTGCCGCTGTTTCAGCGCGGTCGGCTCGGCATCGGCTACCTGCCGCAGGAGCCCTCGATCTTCCGCGGCCTCAGCGTCAAGGGCAACATCCTTGCCGTGCTCGAGCAGCACGTCCGGTCGCGCCATGAGCGCAAACGCCGCCTCGACGTGCTGCTCGAGGAATTCGGCATCGCCCATCTCGCCAATGTCAGCGCACTGGCGCTTTCGGGCGGGGAGCGTCGCCGCGCCGAAATCGCCCGGGCCGTCGCCGGCGATCCGGTGTTCATGCTGCTGGACGAGCCCTTCGCCGGCGTCGATCCGATTGCTGTCGCCGACGTCAAGGGCCTGGTCCGGCAGCTGACCAAACGCGGCATCGGCGTGCTCGTCACCGACCACTCGGTGCGCGAGACGCTGTCGCTGGTCGATCGCGCTTACCTGATCCACGACGGCCGCGTCATGATCCAGGGCAAGCCTGAGATCATCACCAACGATCCCGGGGCCCGCCGGGTCTATCTGGGCGACAATTTCTCGGTCTGAGTCCTGCGCAGTCGGCGATTCCCGGCGCCGGCGGAGCATCCTCGTCAGATGCTTTGATCTAGATCAAGCCCGGCCGCCGATTCTGCCGTCAAGGATGGCCGTTCGGGGGGCTGCGTGATCGACGTGCGTTTGGATATTGTGGTGGCTTACGGCGGCTGGATGCTGACCGATGCCCACGGGGCGGGCCGCGTGTTCAGCACGTCGACGGCGGCGATCGCCGAGGCCAGACGCGATGCCACGCGGCAGGAGGCCGACGGCAAGCGGGTCGCCATCTACCTCTGGGATCACGGGCACGAGAAGCTGCTCTACGAGACCGGTGCCGACGGTCCCGGGCGCTCCTCTGGCTAGATCCCTGCATCCTTAGCCCCGTCTGGCACGGTTCTTGCTCTGCGTTCTTGCCCTTATGCCGGGAATGCGGCATGGTCGCTGCCGCGCCGCCCTCCCGCGGTGCGGTTAGCAAGGGGTCGACTTGATGGCGCTGGGGCCGCGGCTCGAAGTCCGGCAATCGCAAAGCCTGACGCTGACGCCTCAACTCATGCAGTCGATCCGGCTGCTGCAGCTGAGCCACCTCGAGCTCAACGCCTTCGTCGACGCCGAACTGCTCCGCAACCCGCTGCTCGAGCGCGAGGACGGCGCCGAGCCATCCGAGACCGCGGAGGCCACCGAGCCCGCTGCCGAGCTCAGCGCCTATGAGGATACCGTCGATCACGGCGACCGCATCCAGTCCGCCGACACCATCGCCAATTCCTTCGACACCGAAGTCGAGAACGTTTTCCCCGAGCAGCGCGGCGAGGACCGGCTGGCCAGCGACTGGACCCAGATCGGCAGTCTCGGCGACGGCGGCGAGGCCCCCGACATCGATCAGTTCGTCGCCGCACGGCCGACGCTGTCGGATCATCTCAACGACCAGATCGGGCTGTTGCTGACCGATCCGGCCGAACGGCTGATTGCCCGGTTTCTTGCCGACGGCGTCAACGAGGCCGGCTATCTGACCGTTGAACTCGAGACTATCGCCGACCAGCTCGGCGCCACCACCGAGGCGATCGAGGCGGTGCTCGCCAGACTCCAGACGCTGGAGCCTGCCGGCATTTTCGCGCGCTCGGTCAAGGAATGCCTCACCCTCCAGCTCAGGGAACGCGACCGGCTCGATCCGATGATGGTGCGGCTGCTCGACAATCTCGATCTGATCGCGAGTCACGATCTCGGAACGCTGGCGCGCGCCGTCGGCGCCGACCGCGAGGACCTGCTCGACATGCTCGGCGAACTCAAGGCGCTCGATCCCAAACCCGGGCGGGCCTTCGAGCGCGGACCGGTCGAGTCGGTGGTGCCCGACATCTTCGTGCGCGAAGGTCCCGCCGGCGGCTGGCTGATCGAACTCAATTCCGACATCCTGCCGCGCGTCCTCGTCAACCGCACCTACTATGCGAGTGTCGCTGCCAAGGCCCGCGACGGCGCAGAGAAGGCCTTCCTCGTCGACTGCCTGCAGACCGCCAACTGGCTGACCAAGAGTCTCGATCAGCGGGCCCAGACCATCCTCAAGGTGGCCACAGAAATCGTCCGTCAGCAGGATGCGTTCCTGCGTCGCGGCATCGCCTTTCTGCGGCCGATGACGCTGAAGGTCGTCGCCGACGCCATCGACATGCACGAATCGACCGTCAGCCGGGTCACCTCGAACAAGTATGTGGCGACGCCCCGCGGCCTGTTCGAGATGAAGTACTTCTTCACCACCGCGCTCGGCTCATCTACGGGGGAAGCCGATCACTCGGCTGAGGCGGTCCGTCACCGCATCCGCCAGCTGATCGAGGCCGAACCGGCAGGCGACGTTCTTTCCGATGACACCATCGCCGAGAGCCTGCAGAAGGAGCAGGGAATCGAGGTGGCGCGCCGCACCGTGGCGAAATACCGCGAAGCCATGAACATCCCGTCCTCGGTTATCCGCCGGCGGCAGAAGCGGGCGCTGGTTGACGCACGCTGAAGGACCGCCGCTCCCGGCGCGGGCACTAACCCCAATTGAACCTTCGCCCGTCATTCGCATTGCCCCAGGGTGTGCCCCGGGTCTAGTCTCGGACGTAACCTTGGCGCAGCCGAGCCGAGCCTTCGGCCCCCATCGGCGGAGGACCAGTACCATTCCAAGAGGAGTTCCATGACCTTACGCGTCTCAGGCAAGAACATGGACGTGGGCGATGCGCTCAGAACCAAGGCGGAGGGCCATTTCGACGGCGTGGTGAAGAAGTATTTCGATGGCGGCTACACCGGCCATCTGACCCTCGAGCCCGAGGGGTTCGGGTTCAACGCCTTGTGCATGGTGCATCTCGATTCTGGCGTTGTCCTGCAGGCCAGCGCTTATGGCGGGGACGCCATCTCGGCTTACGAGATCCTGACCGAAACGATCGAAAAACGGCTCCGCCGCTACAACCGCAAGCTCAAATCCCACCGCCGCCACACCAATGGCGACGAGACCCTCGAAGCGCAGAGCTATGTCCTGGCCTCGAGCGATGATTCCGACGAGCTGGCGGAAGATTATTCACCGCCGGTCATTGCCGAAACCACCAAGAGTCTCAGGCAGTTGAGTGTCGAGGAAGCGGTGATGGAACTTGATCTTACACAGGCCGATGTCGTGGTCTTCCGGCATGCTGGACATGGGGGTCTAAATGTGGTCTACCGCCGCGCCGACGGCAATATCGGCTGGATTGATCCGGCCTTGCGGGCCAACTAGGCCAGTGCAGGACGGGCGTCGGGAAGACATCTAGGATTTTATTGAATGGAACTGGCCGATATCCTCTCTGAGGAGTCCGTGCTTGTCTGCACGGGCATCAAGACCAAAGCCGAAATCCTCTCGCAACTGGCGGACAAGACGGCCTCCCTGATTGGGCAGCCTGCCGCCGAGATCTTCGAGGCGCTGAACGATCGAGAATCGCTGGGCTCGACCGGACTGGGCAACGGTATCGCCGTGCCGCACGGCAAGTTCGCCGCGCTCAAGGGCGTGATGGCCGTGTTCATGAAGCTCGACCGGCCCGTCGACTTCGAATCGGTCGACGATCAGCCGGTCGATATCGTCATGATGCTGCTTGCCCCGATGGGTGCTGGTGCCGACCACCTCAAGGCGCTCGCCCGGGTGGCGCGCATCCTGCGAACCGATTCGATTGTCGATTCACTGCGGCGGACCAGCGATTCGGCCCGGATCTACGAAATCCTCACTCGCCCTTTGGCGACGACCCAGGCCGCCTGACGCGCTGAAGGCGTGGCGCTAATGCAGCGCTACGATCCCGTAGTTCTTGTCGCTGAGCCAATCGGCAACGGCTTCCTCGCTGTCGGCGACGAGTAGCGGCGAACCATCGGCGCTGACCACGATGTGGAAGTCCTCCTCGTCGGAAAAGTCCGGTTCGACCATCATCTCCGAGAGCTTCTTGCCTTTGATAGGCCGGACGTAAACAACCGCATTGCCGCCGAGCGCCATGAACTGGGCCGGGGTCAGGTGCCTGAGCGGGTTGTCGAAAACTGTCTCTTCTGGTCTGTCTTGCATGATGTTCCCCTTCCTAGGCAGAACGGATGTCGATACGGCGGGCGACTTTCGCCGCTTTCGGCCGGATCACCGAGATGACCAGCATGCCGTGCTGGAGAACGGCATCTTTCACCTCAACGCCGTCAGCGAGCAGGAAGCTGCGCTGAAATTGCCGGGCGGCGATGCCGCGGTGCAGGTACTGCCGGTTCGGATCGTCTTTCTGTTTGCCGCGAACCAGCAGTTGATTGTCTTCCCAGGTGATCTCGAGCTCGGCCTGGGCAAAGCCCGCCACCGCGATCGAAATCGAGAAGCTCTCGCCGCCGTCCGCCTCGATGCTGCGCTCGATATTGTACGGCGGATAGCCGTCAGCCGCCCGGCTGAGTCGGTCGATTCGTTCCTCAAAGGCTTCAAATCCAAGGAGAAACGGGGACGAAAGCAACGAGACACGGGACATCGGATACGTCCTTTGGCAAGCAACGTCGCCCGCCGGCCCAAGTTTCAGCGGCACCGGCGGACTGCCCAAATATGGGGCACGCCGCTGGCCCCTTCAAGATCGCTCTCGGGCCGGGAAATCCATGGCTGAAACCGTCGCCATCATCACCCCCGCCTACCGGGCCGAGCGCTGGATCGGCGCCGCGGTGCGCTCCGTTCTGGCGCAGAGCTATCCCCATTGGCAGCACTGGATCGTCGCCGACGACGGCTTCGACTATGAGGCGCTGCTTGCCGCCGGCGGGCTGCACGATCCGCGACTCAGATTCCTCTCCTCGGGCACCATCGGCGGCGGCGCCTCGCGGGCTCGCAATGCGGGGCTCGAGGCCATCGGCGCGGACTATGTGGCAGTCCTCGACGCCGATGACGCCTTGAGGCCGGAGAAGCTTGCCCGGGCCGTCGCGGCGCTCGAGCACCACGCCATCGTTTCGGTCGCGCTCGACGAGCGCACGCCCACCGGCGCGCATCTGCGTTTCGTCGGCGAGGGGCCCGACACGGACCTTCCGGCCTCCCGCTACAAATGGGTCAACCTGTCGATGGACTCGATGATCGTCTGGGATCGCCGACGGACCGATGCCCGCTACGATCCCGGCCTCGTCAACATGAACGATCTCGATTTCCTGCTGCGGCTGTTCGCCCGCGCCACCGGGACCTGGCATCTCGGCACGCCGCTGCACGACTATCTCAAGCTCGACCAGTCGCTCAGCAACGGACCGGGCGTCACCGCGACCATGATCCGCTCCAAAGAGGAGATCCTGAGCCGGATTGAAACGGGGTTCTATCCGATGGCCGATCCCGCCGGCGCCGAGGGCATGGCGAAGTTCCTGCGCATCTCGCTCAGCGCCGAAGAGGCGTATCCGGCGGCACTCGCGGCGCGGCCGGGCCTCCTGTTCGAGGATCATCTGGAACCGATGCTGCGGGCCGAGCCGCCGCTATCGGCCTAGCGCCGCATCCACCTCCGCCGCCATCGGGATCGACGGCTGGGCGCCGGGCTTGAGGCAGGCAAGACTGGCAGCGACCGCGCCGCGCGCCATCGCAGCCTCGAGGCTGAGCCCCGCGTCGAGCCCGGCCGCGAGATAGCCCACGAATGTGTCGCCGGCCCCGACCGTGTCGACCGGCCTGATCTTCATTGCCGGAACGCTGAGCCAGGCATCGGGCGTCGCCGCCCGCGCCCCGTCGGGGCCGAGGGTGACGATGATGGTCCGGCCATTGGCCTTCGCCCACGCCCGCATCAGGGCTTCGAGGTCGCCGTCTCCGGCCAGCAGCGCGAACTCGGTCTCGTTGGCGACGACGATGTCGGCATGCTTTGCCGCCCCCGCCGTGCTGGGCAGGAACGGCGCGGTGTTGAGGATGCTCCGCGCCCCGCGACGGCGCGCCAGATCGACGGCCGTGAGGGTCGCGTCCTGGGCCACCTCCTGCTGCACCACCAGCACGTCGCCCGGACCGAGATCACCGAGTGCCAAGTCGGCGTTGGCCACGCTCACCGCCGCGTTGGCGCCCGGCAGGATGCCGATGACGTTCTCGCCGGAATCGTCGACGAAGATCATCGCGACGCCCTGCGGCAGGTCGAGCCGCTTGACGGCGCTGAGATCAACCCCGCCGGCCTCGAGCAAAGCGAGGGCCTGGTCGCCCATCGCATCCTGGCCCGCCGCACCCACCATCCGCACCCTGGCGCCGGCCCGCCGCGCGGCGAGCGCCTGGTTGGCGCCCTTGCCGCCGGGCGCCGTCGCAAAGCTGCTCCCCGGCACGGTCTCACCCGGCTTGGGAATGCGGCCCACTCTGCCGATGAGGTCGAGATTGATCGAGCCGAATACCGTGATCATGCGATCGCCTTCAGAATCGTGTTCCAGTTGCGCGTCGTGACCAGGCGGCCCTTCGGCAGCTGCTTTTCGATGAGCAGCAGCCCGCCCGCCGAATAGGTGCCATCGGGCTTGCGGTAGCCGATCAGGTAGATTTCGCGCTCCCCGCCAGGGATCACGTCGTAGTCGCCGGCGACGCCTTTCAGCGCAAGGGTTTTTGGCAGCGGCTCGGCGAACAGCATGACGTAGAGCTTCTGGCCCACATCCTCGGTGCGCCCATCGAAGGGATCGGCGCTGGCCATCGCCCTGAGCTCGTCGATCGAACGCAGCACCGTGCCGACGGCAAAGCCGACCTGCGTTTCGAGCCCGGCCTCGATCCGGGCCTGCAGGTCCTTGCCGGCCTTCGCGTCGAACAGCACATTGCCGCTGGCCAGCAGCGTCTTGACGTTCTCCAAGCCCAGCGCCTCGAACGCCGCCTTGAGCTCGGCGCTCTTGACCGTGCGCTTGCCCAGATTGACGCCCCTGAGGAACGCCGCGTAGCGCGTCATTTCGCTTTCCCGTTGGGATGGATCGTTTCGCCGCGCTTCAGCATCTCGACGAAGTTTGCGATCTTTTTGGCGCGTCCCGCCGCCGTCTTCGTCTGGTGCGTCCGGAACCCAAGCGCAAAGCGGTTCTGCGCGTTGAGCGACTGGAACAGCTCCAGCGCTTTGGGCTCTGCCTCGATCGCCGCCAGGAGGTCCGCCGGAAACTGTTCGCCACTGAAGCCGCCATAGGCCTTCGCCCAGCGCCCGTCGGCCTTGGCGAGCTCGACCTGCGCCTGGCCCGCGGGCTGCATGCGGCCGGCTTTGCGCAGCCGCTCGATATGGGCGATGTTGACCTGGCTCCAGATCGAGGTTTTGGTGCGTGGCGTATAGCGCTGGAGGAAACTCCTGTCGTCGAACGACTTTCTAATCCCGTCGATCCAGCCCCAGCAGAGCGCTGCATCGAGCGCCTCGACATTGGTCACGGACGCAAGGCCCGAGCCCTTCTTGTGGAGCTTGATCCAGAACTCGGTCGCCTTGGCGTGGTTCCTGGCGTACCATTTCTCGAGCGACTTCAGATCCTTGAATTCGTGGACCGCTTCCGGATTGACGACGAAAGGCGCCATCAGTCGTTGGCTCCGGGCCGCAGGGCCTTTTCGAGCGCCGGGTCGAGCCGGTCGGTGTCCGGCAACTGAATGCCGAACACACTCGTCAGCACGTCGCGGATTTCGAGCAGGTTGGTCAGCATCCGGGTCGTCGTCTCGCCGCCTTCATGCGTGCGCAGCCGGGCATTGTAGAGCGCGTGGCGCTTCGGCCCCTCCGCTCGCGCCGCCGTGAGATTGTCGCGGTGCCGGAGCATCGTCGCGTCGTTCAGCGCCACGAACTCGTCGAAGCTCCGTGGCGTCAGCTCGAAGCGATAGAGCGGCTTCCACACGCCGGCGATCTCGCTGTCGAGCTGCCAGACCGGCTCGCCGCCGGTGAGCCGGTAGCGCTCGTTGGGCGTCTGCTGCTCGAGCCCGGCGCGCAGCTTCAGCGGCGCCGTCATCACCTGGCCGCCGAAACCGACATCGGCAAGGTAAGGCACCCCGCCGACATCGACCACCAGCGCCATGTGGCTGAGCGTGGCCGGTTCATAGCCCTCCTCATGCCCCCACAGCACTCCGGCGGCGAGCGGTGTCACGGAAAAGTCCATGGTTTCGAGCACGGCCTTCAGCAGCAGATTGTGTTCGAAGCAGTAGCCGCCGCGTCGCTCGACGATGAGTTTTTGTTCGAGGTCCGACAGCCCGAGCCGCACTGGCCGCTCCATCAACGGATCGAGGTTTTCGAACGGAATCGCCGCCGGGTGCAGCCGGTGCACCTTCTCCAGCGTCTCGAGGGTCGGCGCGATCGACCCCGCATAGTTGATTCGCTTGAGATAAGCCTCGAGATTGGCCTCTTCGCCCACCCAGGTTCCCCGCCGCCGGTTTCGGGACGGGCATAATGATCAAGCCCACAGCGTTTGTCACCAGACCAGTGCTGGCGCCGGCTGAAGGCGAAGCACCTCGGGCGGAAACCGCAGCATGCCGGCCAGTTCCCGCGGCAGCTCCGGCACGCCGCCGCCATTGGGCCGCAGCAGCGCGATGTGCCGGCTGCGGTTGCGGAGCACCGGCACGGCCGGCACGTCGTTGACCGCTTCGAGCGTGGCGAAGGCGGCGATGGGGTCGAGGCCGGCCTTGCGCAGCAACAGCCTGAGCCAGAGGTGATAGCTGCCGATCTGCTCGGCAAACCGGAGGTCCGAGATGAGCCCAATCAGTGCGTCACCGGGCCGAATCGGGCGGATGCCGTCGGCCGGGGTCACCGCCCGGGTGAGCGCAGTCTCGGTCTCGCGGACAAGGCCGATCGCCTCCTGCCGGTAAAGCGCCCACTCGGGGCTGGCGTAGAAGCCCGTCAGCGCCGTCCGCCGGGCCGGGATGCTGGCGAAGCCGCGCAGCAGGATCAGCCGGTCGGGATGGCTGGCGACGTGAAAATGCCCGAGCGGCGCGCCGCCGGCGGCAAGGAGCGGCGCCGCGAATCGGCTCTCGACCAGGGCCAGATAGTCCTCCGCACGTGCCCGTTCGGTCCGAATATCGTGCCATTCGATGATCGGGCAGGGCGCCGCCGGGCTCATCCATTGAAAATTCATCGCCGCTCTCCGTCGCTCTTTTTGAGTCTGCGGAATGACGATACGAGTCTATGCCTGACACCCGCTGTCAGGCTTTGACTGCTACGGGAAAGAAATGCGCGCCAGCCGGCTTCTGTCCATCATGATGCTGCTCCAGGCCAAGGGCCGGATGAGCGCCGAAATGCTGGCCGGGGAACTCGAGGTTTCGGTCCGCACCATCTATCGCGACATCGACCAGCTGAGCGCCGCGGGCGTGCCCGTCTATGCCGATATCGGCCGCAATGGCGGCTTTGCCCTGCTCGACGGCTGGCGGACGCGCCTGACCGGGCTGACCGCGCCCGAGGCGCGGGCCCTGTTTCTCTCCGGTCTGCCCGGTCCTGCCGGCGAATTGGGCCTCGGCGACGAGGTGGCGGCGGCGGAGCTGAAGCTCCTCGCCGCGCTCCCCGCCGACTGGCAGGGCGAGGCGCAGCGCATGGCCTCGCGCTTCCATCTCGACCCCAAGGGCTGGTTTCACGCTGGACCCAAACCGGAATTCCTCAAGCTCGTGGCCGAGGCGGTGTGGTCGGAAAAGCGCATCGTCATCACCTATGACAGCTGGACGCAGGTCAGCGAACGGCTGGTCGAGCCGCTCGGCCTCGTGCTCAAGGGCGGCATCTGGTACCTCGTCGGCCGCCGCGAGCACGGCATGCGCACCTATCGGCTGTCCCAGATCCAGGCTTTGACCCTGACCGACGAGATTTTCGAGCGGCCCAAGGATTTCGACCTTCCCAGCCACTGGCGCGAGTCGACCGCCGCGTTCGAGCGCGAAGTCTACGTCGCCATCGCCCGGGTCCGCGCGACGCGCATCGGCATCTCGCGCCTCAAGGACATCAGCGGCACCATCAAGGACGCCATCGAGGCCCAGCCGCTGGCCTTCGACGCCGACGGCTGGGCCCTCCTCGATGTGCCGATCGAAGAAGAGACATGGGCGGCCCGCGAAATGACCCGAATCGGCGCCGAGGTCGAAGTGCTCGAGCCGGCGAGCCTGCGCCAGCGGATGACCGGGATCGCCCGGCGGCTGGCGAAGGCCTACGGGGTGGTGAGCTAGAAGATCGGCGCGTGAGTTGCAGTCGGGTTCCTCCCCTGCGAAGGGGGGAGGAAAGGAACAGACTACCCTCGCGCCGCCGCGATCGTCCGACGCACAGCGTCGGTGTCGGTCAACGTCACCTCGAACTCGCGCTCGATCGCGGTGCCGCCCATGCCGACATGGGGATTGCGGAACGTCATTCCACTCGGGACGGTGGTCAGCGCCGCAAAATGAAGCTCGTCGGCCTCCGAACGGCTGAGCACTTCGGCGATGTTGGTTTCGTCGAGCCCGCCGCAGGCCATGATCTTGATGCGGCCACGTGCCGCCTCGTGGCTGCGCCGGAGGATATCGATGCCGGCAAGCGCGGTGTCGCGCTGGCCGCTGGTCAGCACCCGGTCGACCCCGGCGCGGACCAGCGCCTCGATCGCCTCCTCGGGGTCGCGCGTCATGTCGAAGGAGCGGTGGCAGGTGATCTTCATCGGCCGCGCCGCCTCGGTGAGCTCACGCATCCGCGCCTCGTCGATGCGGCCGTCGGCGGTGAGGCACCCGAACACCACGCCGGCGACGCCCGCCTCGCGGCAGGCGCGGACGTCGTCGAGCATGGTCTGGTGTTCCAGCGCGGAATAGAGGAAATCGCCGCCGCGCGGCCGGATGATGACGTGGAACGGGATCGTCGCAATGGCCAGCGCCTGCCGGATTACCCCGAGACTCGGCGTCAGGCCGCCCTCGAGCAGGCTGGCGCACAGTTCCACCCGGTCGGCGCCCGCCGCCTGCGCAGCGGCGAGCCCGTCGATGCCTTCGACGCAGATCTCGACAATCGGATTTGGCATCACTCGACCCTGATCTCCGTGCGCTCGCCGGCCGCGACGCTCGCATCTGCTAGCAAGCCTCAGTAATAGAGCATGCGCGATTTGGCGACGCAGAAGCCGTGCCGCTTGTCGGGCGTCTCGCAGGTGAGCCCGGCGCTGGACGAGGTGCACACGAAGCCCCCCAGATGGGCGGTGTTGCCATAGGCGAAGATGTTGTCCGCCCCGCAGCAGCCCTGTTCGCCCGGGTTCTCGGTGAGGACCGCCTTGCCCTGGGGCCCGAGCCGCACGTTGACGTAGGAGGGCTCGATGCGGTCGCAGCTGAGCTCCGGCCCGCCGTCGACCGGCTCATAGGTGTCGGTGCCGCCCGCCGGCGTGTAGATGCAGCCGATGTTGCCCGAGGGCATCGAAAACTCGATCTGGCCGTTGGCTTTGGCGGCAAAGGACTGCTCCTTGCCGAACGCCGCTGGGGCGGTCAGCGCCAGCAGGGCCAGCACGGCGATCAAGGTATTTCGCATCGGCGCTCCCTTCCGGCCCATTGCACCACGGTAAGGCTCGCCCCGACAAGCTGAAAGCCGGATGAACTCTTCGTTCGTCCGCCGCCGAGAAATTGCATCAAACCCCGGGGCCGGACGCAACTGCGTGACCCGGAAACGAAAACGGCGCCCAAGGGCGCCGTTTAGGAAGGAAGATGGTGGAGCCAGACGGGATCGAACCGACGACCTCTTGCATGCCATGCAAGCGCTCTCCCAACTGAGCTATGGCCCCATTCTCTCGGGAAGCTCCGGCGGAAACCCCGTCGAAGCGCGGTGATATCTATTGGAGCGTCCGGTGCGACGCAAGGCCCGAAATTCGGTCCGCCAACGGGTCGTCGGGATCAGCGCTCGTCGCCGCCGCCGACGTCGAAATCGAGGTTCTCCTCGTCTTCCTCTTCCTCGAGGAACACGTCGGCGTCGTCTTCGCCGATATCCTCGGCCTCCTCGACGCCCTCGACCTCGGGGATATCTTCCTCGGCGCCCGCCTCTTCGGCATCGGCGTCCTCGAGCGAAATCACCTCGGGCGCATCCGCCACGACGGCGACTTCCTCGACTTCGACCTCCTCTTCTTCCTCGGGCTCATCGCGCCCGGCCGCGGCCTTGCGCGAGGTGGTCTGCTCGAAATAGGAGCGAGGATAGGATTTGCCGGTATAGGGCGAGACGATCGGATCCCGGTTCAGATCGTAGAACTTCTTGCCGGTCTCGGGGTCTTCGCGCTTGGTTCCGCGGTCTTGAATGGCCAATGCTGCTTCCTTTTGAGTTCGAAAACGCGGGGCCTCCCGCCTGGGTTCGTCCGGTTAGGCAGAAAGTTTCGCCCTGTCAAACCTAAAACGCGCACCAAAGCCCATCGTTCATGGTCGTGATCGTGCCTTGTTCTGGACACGTCCAGACCCGACGATTGCCGTCGCCGCCGGCCCCGCCCTCTCCCAGCCTGTTTGCCTGATGCCCGATCCGACCTCCCCCATCGTTCCGCTGACCGCCGAACGCTCGCCCTGGCTGCGCGGACCGGTCCGTGTGCCGGGCGACCGCTTCGCCTCGGTGCTGGCGCTGATTCTCGCCGGCCTGGCGCGCGGCGAGAGCGTCATCGAGAATCTGGCGGGCGGCCCGGCGGCAGCCGCGATCATCCGCGTCCTTGGTGCGTTGGGCGTGCCCATTGCCCAGCGCGCCGGGCGTTGGCACGCGCAGGGGATCGGGGTGGGTGGCATCCTCACCCCCGACGGCCCGCTCGATCTGGCCGGCGCGGGTCCGGCGACGCCGCTGCTGATCGGCCTCCTCGCCGCGCACGATTTCGAGAGCCGGCTCACCAACGTCGCCATGACGCAGGACATCGTCGCGCTGCTCGATTTCCTGCTCCGCAACGGCGTCGCTGTCGAGCATCGATCGGGCGATCTCATGCTGTGCGGTCCGCGCTTTGCCATTCCGCTCGATCTGGCGCTCTCGGCCGACGCAGGCGCCCTCAAAGCCCCGCTGCTGCTCGCTACGCTCGTCACCGCCGGCACCAGCACGCTGCGGCTCGCCGGGCGCGAGCCCGATCCGGCCGAGAGCACGCTCGCGGCCTTCGGCGCCCGCCTCGGATCCGCCGCGGACGGCGACGGACGCACCCTCGAGATCGAGGGTATGACGCCGCTCCGGGCCCAGGCCTTTGTCGTGCCGGGCGATCCGGTGCTCGCCGCCTATCCGGCGGTGGCGGCGCTGGTCGCCCCCGATTCCGAGGTCACCGTCGAGGCGCTGTCGCTCGATCGCGAGCGTTTCGCGCTGATCGACGCGTTGCAGCTGCTGGGCGGCGATATCGAGCTCACCAACCTCCACATGGGCGGCAAGCTGATGGCCGACCTTGCGATAAAGCACAGTCCCCTCACGGGCGCAGTGATCCCGGCCGGGCTGCCGATCGAGCCCGAGGATTTCGCCATCCTCGCCGTCGCCGCCGCTTTCGCCGAGGGCGAAACGGTGCTCGAAGGCCTCGGCGAGGGCGCCCGTCGGCTCGCGCTGACCCGGGCGCTCAGGGCCAACGGCATCGAGTGCGAGGAGCGGGCAGCCGGCCTCGCCATCCGCGGCCAGAAGCGCGTGCCCGGCGGGGGAAACGTCACGACCCGCCTTGACCCCAAACTGGCGATGGCGTTCCTCGTCCTCGGCATGGCCGCCGACAAGCCGGTGACCATCGACGATGGGGGAGTGATGGCGGAGCTGTTCCCGGATTTCGTTTCGGCCTTCGAGCACATTGGCGGCAGCTTCTCGTCGGACGGCGCCCGATGATCATCGCCGTCGACGGCCCGGCCGCGTCAGGCAAGGGCACGCTCGCCGCCGGCCTTGCCGCCCACTATCGCTTGCCGCATCTCGACACCGGACTGCTCTATCGCGCCGTGGGGCTGGCCGTGGGCGACGCCGTCGGCACGCCACAGTTCGAGGCGCGCGCCATCGCCGCGGCGCGGGGGCTCGATGCCGCGCATTTGACCGATCTGGCGCAATTGACCGGCGACGCGGCGAGCACGCTCGCCTCGCAGGTCGCGGTGATCGCCGAAGTGCGGGTGGCGTTGCGCCAGTACCAGCGCGATTTCGCCCATCAGCCGGGGGGCGCGGTGATCGACGGGCGCGACATCGGCACGGTGGTCTGCCCGGACGCGGACGTAAAACTGTTCATCGAGGCCGACAGCAAGGCGCGCATGGAGCGCCGGGCCCGCCAGTTCGAGCTCAAGGGCCTCGTGGTCGACCGCTATGCCCTCTATCACCAGATCGAAGAGCGGGACGCGCGCGACCGCGCCAACCCCTATGGCGGCTTCTATCCGGCGCCCGATGCCCACTTGCTGGACACCACGCGTTTGGATATAGAGGCCGCACTCCGCGCAGCCGTCGCCATTGTCGACGGGGTGATGGCCAAAAAGGCGAAGCAATAGCTTCAAATCCACCCTTCCGGCCCCGACCCCTTCGCCATCGACCAAGGACCGGCTCCGGATCTCAACTCAAATCGTGGACACGGCGCCTTGCGCACCGGATCGCTTTGCTTTGCAGGGCGATAGGCCCGTCTCCACTCACCGCAAACCACCGGTCGCGCTGGAGAGACATTTGGCTACGCAAGCTGCAATGAAAGACGACTTCGAGTCGCTGTTGATGGACTCCTTCATGGACAACGAGCCCATGGAAGGCGCCGTCGTCAAAGGCACCGTGGTCGCGATCGAGAAGGATCTCGCGATCATCGACGTCGGCCTGAAGACCGAAGGCCGCATCGCGCTCAAGGAATTCGGCCAGGCCGGCCGTGACGGCACCATCAAGGTGGGCTCGCTCGTCGAGGTCTATGTCGATCGCGTCGAGAATTCGCTCGGCGAAGCGGTGCTGAGCCGCGAAAAGGCCCGCCGCGAAGAGAGCTGGGTCAAGCTCGAAGAGATGTACAACGCCAATCAGCGCGTCGAAGGCATCATCTTCAACCAGGTCAAGGGCGGCTTCACCGTCGACCTCGAAGGCGCCGTGGCCTTCCTGCCGCGCTCGCAGGTGGACATCCGCCCGATCCGCGACATTGGCCCCTTGATGAACGTGCCGCAGCCCTTCCAGATCCTCAAAATGGACAAGCGCCGCGGCAACATCGTCGTGTCGCGCCGTGCGATTCTGGAAGAATCGCGCGCCGAACAGCGCTCCGAGATCGTTCAGCAGCTCGAGGAAGGCCAGGTCGTCGACGGCGTGGTCAAGAACATCACCGACTACGGTGCGTTCGTCGACCTGGGCGGCATCGATGGCCTGCTGCATGTCACCGACATCGCCTGGCGGCGCGTCAACCACCCGTCCGAAGTGCTGGCGATCGGCGAGACCATCAAGGTCCAGATCATCCGCATCAACCATGAGAGCCACCGCATCAGCCTGGGCATGAAGCAGCTCCAGGCCGATCCGTGGGAGGGCATCGAGGCGAAGTATCCGGTCGGCGCCAAGTTCACCGGCCGCGTCACCAACATCACCGACTACGGCGCCTTCGTCGAACTGGAGCCGGGCATCGAGGGGCTGATCCACGTCTCCGAGATGAGCTGGACCAAAAAGAACGTCCACCCCGGCAAGATCGTCTCCACCTCGCAGGAAGTGGAAGTGATGGTGCTCGAGGTCGATCCCGACAAGCGCCGCATCTCGCTCGGCCTGAAGCAGACCCTCGCCAATCCGTGGGAAACCTTCGCCGAGAAGTTCCCGATCGGCTCGACCATCGAAGGCGAAGTCAAGAACAAGACCGAGTTCGGCCTGTTCATCGGCCTCGACGGCGATGTCGACGGCATGGTCCACCTCTCCGATCTCGATTGGCAGAAGCCCGGCGAGCAGGCGCTCGACGAGTACAACCGTGGCGATATCGTCAAGGCCAAGGTGCTCGACGTCGATGTCGAAAAGGAGCGTATCTCGCTCGGCATCAAGCAGCTGGGGGCCGGCGAGGCGTCCGACAGCTCGGGTGACGGCCTCAAGAAGGGGTCGGTCGTCACCGGCACCGTGACCGAGGTCAACGATGGCGGCATCGAAGTCCGCATCGCCGACAGCGAGCAGACTGCGTTCATCCGCCGCGCCGACCTGAGCCGCGACCGCAACGACCAGCGCCCCGAGCGCTTCGCCAAGGGCGACAAGGTCGACGCCCGCGTCACCCAGTACGACCGCAAGACCGGCAAGATCGCCCTCTCCATCAAGGCGTTGGAAATCGCCGAGGAGAAGGAGGCCGTCGCCGCCTATGGTTCGTCGGATTCGGGTGCCTCGCTCGGCGACATCCTGGGCGCCGCGCTCAAGGACCGCGACAAGAAATAGGCCGTCCGACGGCTGACAAACCCGTGGCCCGCACCTGACCGTGCGGGCCCATCTCATTTCGGCACCGAGTTCGCTCGATGATGATTACCGATATCGAGGACTACTTCACTCTGGGGTGTGGCCGCTGCGAACGGTTCGCCACACCCGACTGCTCGACCCGCCGCTGGATCGATGGGCTGAACGCGCTGCGAAGAATCTGCAGCGACGCGGGGCTGGTCGAAACGGTGAAATGGGCCCATCCCTGCTACATGCATGCGGAACGCAATATCGCGATCATCGGCGCCTTTCGCGGGGATTACCGGTTGAGCTTCTTCAACGCCGCGCTGCTCAAGGACCCGGAGGGCGTGCTCGAAAGGCAGGGACCCAATAGCCTGCATCCGGACATGATCCGCTTCACCGACACCCGCCAGGTCGAGGCGATGGAGCCAGTCATCCGCGCCTATCTCCGCGAGGCCATGGCCTATGCGCAGGCGGGCATCAGGCCGGAGGTGGAGGAGCGCGACATCGACATGCCCGATGAGCTGATCGACGCCCTCGACAGCGACCCCGAACTTGCCGAGGCATTCCACGCCCTCACGCCCGGCCGCAAGAAAAGCTACCTGTTCAACCTCAATGCCGCCAAGGCCTCCAGCACGCGTGTCGCGCGCATCGAAAAGTTCAGGGACAGGATCATCGCCGGCAAGGGCGCGCTGGAACGATAGGAGGGGTGCCGGAACGCCAGCAGACCCTCGGCCCGGAAATTTCGCGGCGTCCGGAGAGTTGACGAAAACCAGGCCCGCGCCTAACCGTGCGGGCCTTCCGTTTGGGGCCTCAGATGAAACTTCCCGGCGTCGCCTGGCGCGCCCTGACCGGTTACGATCTCGACGCGGTCGAAGCGATCGCCGCTCAGGTGCATCCGTCGTTCTATGAGGCGCCCGAGGTCCTCGCCGAGCGCCAGCGGCTCTACCGCAACGGCGCCTATCTGCTCGAAATCGGCGAGCGTCCGGCCGGCTACGTGCTGAGCCATCCCTCGCGCTTCGGCGACCTGCCGGCGCTCAACAGCCTTCTGGGCGAACTGCCCGCCGGTAGCGACACCTACTATATCCACGACCTCGCCCTCCTGCCCGTGGCCCGCCGGATCGGCGCCGCGAGCTTCATCGTCGAGGCGCTGGCCAAGCACGCCGCCGCGCATGGCTTTCCCACCATGAGCCTCGTCGCCGTCAACGCCAGCCAGGGCTTCTGGGAGCGGCACGGCTTCGCCGTCGAAGAGCGACCGGAGCTGGCCGAGAAGCTCAGGAGCTATGAGGATACCGCCCGGCTGATGGTGCGCCGGCTCTGAGTTGAAGGCGTCCGCTGCAAAGGCTATCCTCCGCCCATGCGCATTGGGGGAAGCGCATGCGTGTGTTCGAATGGGATCCGCTCAAGGCGGCGTCCAACCTGCGTAAGCACGGCGTCGCCTTCGAAGATGCCGTCCTGGTGTTCGATGATCCGCTGGCTCAGTTCGAGCCGGATCGGATCGTTGACGGCGAGCTGCGTTGGCGGGCGACCGGATTTGGCCGGGAATTCACTCTAGCGGTCGTGGCGTACACGACTTGGGACGATGAGCAAGGCACCGAAATCATCCGGATCATCTCGGCACGCCGCGCTGAAAAGCACGAGCGCCGACACTACCAAGCCGGAAAAGATCGTTAGGTACACGATGCCGGCCGAGATTGTGGCCGCGATGGAGCGCGGCCAACGACAGCGACTTGCCGCGCTGGTCAATCTGCCCGACGAAGAGATCGACTTCTCCGATATCCCGGCGGCGGACGAGAAGTTTCTGCAGCAGGCCATCCGGCCCAGTGTCTATCCGCCCGTTCCTCTCGACGCCAAAGTGGTCGAGTGGTTCATGAAGCGTTCGGGTAACCGGATGTCGTTGATGTTCGACGTCAATCGCGTGCTGCAGGACTACATCAAGACGCAGGATCGGAAGGCAGCTAGGAAAAAAGCCGGCTGACCCGCCGCCTTGCCAAACTCATGACCGCTCGGTAAGCCGCTTGCCTCCGACGCGGCGCGAGACATTCCATGCCCGATCCGATCATCGATCCCGCTCATGCGATCCCGGCGGCGAGCCAGCTGCGCCGCTCGCGCTTCCGCTGGCGCATCCTCGCCTTCGTCGCGCTGGTGATCGCCATCCTTGCGAGCGCCGGACGCTTTGCCACCGAGAACGGGCTCTCGGGCGACACCATCGCCCGCGTCGTCATCGACGGCACCATCGCCACCGATCCGTCGCGCCTCAGGGTGCTGGAGGCGCTGGCGGAAACCGACAGCGTCAAGGCGGTGATCGTCGCCATCAATTCGCCCGGCGGCACCACGGCGGGCGGCGAGGAGCTCTACGAAGCACTCGGCAAGCTGCGCGCCAAAAAGCCGGTCGTCGCCGTCATCAAGGAGCTCGGCGCCTCCGCCGCCTATATGACCGCCATCGCCACCGACCGCATCTTTGCGCGCCGGCTGTCGATCGTGGGGTCGATCGGTGTGCTGTTTCAGACCTACAACGCCGGAAAGCTCCTCGACACCATCGGCATCGGTTCCGACAAGGTGGCCAGCGGTCCGCTCAAGGCCGAGCCCGATATCGGCCATCCGATGACGCCGGAAGTTCGCGCCTCGCTGCAATCGCTGGTCGATGACAGCTTCAGCTGGTTCGTCGACATCGTGGCGGAACGCCGCAGCCTCAGCCGCGCCGAGGTCCTGCCGCTCGCCGATGGCCGCATCCTCACCGGCAACCAGGCCATGGTCGACAAGCTCATCGACGAAGTGGGCGGCGAGGCCGAAGCCATCGCCTGGCTCGAAAACAACAAGGCGATAAAGGCCGATCTGCCGCTCGCCACCTGGTACCCGACGGCCGAGCCGGGCTGGTTCGGCCTGGGCAAGTGGCTCGGCGGGCAGGCGCGCGCCGCGCTCGGACTTCCCGCCGACGGGCCGATCGCGCTTGACGGGTTGGTCTCCCTTTGGCAGGTTGCCTCCTGATTGTGGCGGGCCACATGTGGAGGAACGCCCGGGGGCGGCGATGATCAAGTCTGAACTGGTCGAAAAGCTTGCAGACGAGAATCCGCATCTGTTCCAGCGTGACATCGAAAATATCGTCAACGCCATTCTCGACGAGGTCGGCAACGCCATGGCGCGTGGCGACCGGGTCGAGCTCAGGGGCTTCGGTGCCTTCGCCGTCAAGAACCGCCCGGCCCGGGTCGGGCGCAATCCACGCACCGGCGAGCAGGTCGATGTCGGCGAGAAATACGTGCCGCAGTTCAAGGCCGGCAAGGAGATCCGTGAGCGGCTCAATCGCTGACGCGGCGGGCCACCGGAACGCACTGAGATGTTGAGACGCATCGTCGGTTGGGTCGTGCTGGTGCCGCTCTGCCTGGTGTTGATCGTGTTCGCGCTGGCCAACCGCCAGCTGGTGGTGGTGAACTTCAACCCGCTGGTGCCGTCGGAAGCGCTGAGCACGCCCGGCGTCGGCGTGCCGCTGTTTCTGGTGCTGTTCGCGGTATTGCTGTTCGGCGTCGTGCTCGGCGGCGTCGCCACCTGGTTCGCCCAGAGCCAGCACCGGCGCGACGAGCGTTCCTTCAAGCGCGAAAGCGAGCGGCTGAGCCGCGAGGTCGATATGCTGCGCCGCACCCCCGGCCTGCCTGTCGTCGACGATCTGGCCAAACCCTGAGATCGCATGAGTGAGCCCCTCGTGATCAAGATCTGCGGCATCAAATCGGAAAAGATCCTCGATGCGGCGATCGATGCCGGGGCCGACATGGTCGGCTTCATGCATTTCCCCCGCTCGCCGCGCCATCTCGAGCTCGATCCGATCGGCGAGCTGATCTCGATGGCCCGCGGCCGCGCCGAAACCTGCGTGGTGCTGGTCAACCCCGACAACACGCTGGTCGCGCAGGTGGCGGCGCTCGGGCCCGACTGGATCCAGCTGCACGGCCCCGAAACGCCGCACCGCGTCGAAGCCATCCGCGACGAAGCCGGTATCGCCATCCTCAAGGTCTGCCCCATCGGCGGCCCCGAGGACGTCGCGGCGGTCGCCAGCTTTGCCGATTGCGCCGACCGCATTCTGCTCGACGCCAAGCCGCCGCATGGCGCGACCCGGCCGGGCGGGCTGGGCGAAAGCTTCGACTGGGCGCTGCTCAAGGCGCTTGACCCGGAACTGGCCTTCATGCTTTCCGGAGGCCTGACGCCGCAGACGGTCGCGGCCGCCATCAAGGCGACGCGGCCGATGGGCGTCGACGTGTCGTCGGGGGTCGAGACCGCGCCCGGCGTCAAGGACGCGGCGCTGATCCGCGCCTTCATCGCCAATGCGCGGGCCGCAGCCGGAGCGTGATCAGGAAGAGTGGGCGCCACTTTTCCGGTTCGATCGCGCGACAAACAAAAATCTAGAGCGTTCACGCTCTGGCCTTAGGAGTTACGAACGTGGCGTCGAGTGGGGCCAATTCACTGCGGAACGGCCCCGACGAGGACGGCCGCTTCGGTATTTTCGGCGGCCGCTTCGTCGCCGAAACGCTGATGCCGCTGATCCGCGATCTCGAGGTCGCCTACAATACCGCCAAGGACGATCCGGCCTTCATCGCCGAGATGGCGGACCTGCGCACCCACTATGCCGGCCGTCCGTCGCCGCTCTATTTCGCAGCGCGCCTCACCGAGCATCTGGGTGGCGCGAAGATCTATCTCAAGCGCGAAGAGCTCAACCACACCGGCTCGCACAAGATCAACAACACCCTGGGCCAGATCCTCCTCGCCCGGCGGATGGGCAAGACCCGCATCATCGCCGAGACCGGCGCCGGCCAGCACGGCGTCGCGACCGCCACCGTCTGCGCCAAGTTCGATCTGCCCTGCGTGGTGTTCATGGGCGCCACCGACGTCGAGCGGCAGGCCCCCAACGTCCTCCGCATGCGCATGCTCGGCGCCGAAGTCCGCCCGGTGACCGCCGGCGCCGGCACCCTCAAGGACGCCATGAACGAGGCGCTGCGCGACTGGGTGACCAATGTCGACACCACCTATTACCTGATCGGCACCGCGGCGGGTCCGCATCCCTATCCGATGATGGTGCGCGATTTCCAGAAGGTGATCGGCGAAGAAATCCGCATCCAGATGCAGGAGGCCGAAGGGCGGCTGCCCGATGCGCTCGTCGCCTGCGTCGGCGGCGGCTCCAACGCCATCGGCACGTTCTACGATTTCGTCGACGAGCCGAGCGTCAAACTCTACGGCGCCGAGGCCGGCGGCCACGGCATCGACGTCGAGAACGGCCATGCCGCCTCGATGACCGGTGGCCGCCCCGGCGTACTGCACGGTAACCGCACCTATCTCTTGCAGGATGCCGATGGCCAGATTCTGGAAGGCCATTCCATTTCGGCCGGCCTCGACTATCCGGGCGTCGGCCCCGAACACTCCTTCCTCCACGATGCCAAACGCGTGACCTATTTGCCGATCACCGACAACGAGGCGCTGGAGGCGTTCCAGCTCTGCACCAGGCTCGAAGGCATCATCCCGGCGCTCGAATCGGCGCATGGCCTCGCGCAGGTGATGAAGCTGGCCCCGACCATGGCCAGGGACGAAACCATCGTCCTCTGCCTCTCCGGCCGCGGCGACAAGGACGTCGAGAGCGTCGGCCGCTACCTCGGGATGCACAAATGACGACCCGCATCGCCGACCGCTTCGCCGCCTGTGCCAAAAAGAACCGCCCGGCGCTGGTGACCTACATCATGGCAGGCGATCCCGACCTCGAGACGGCGGCCGCCATTTTCAAGGCACTGCCGGGGGCAGGGGCCGATGTGATCGAACTTGGAATGCCGTTCTCCGATCCCATGGCAGACGGACCGAGCATCCAGGCGGCCGGGCAGCGCGCGCTGAAGGCCGGGCAGACGCTCAACAAGACACTGGAAATGGTGGCGGAGTTCAGAAAGAGCGATCAGGCAACGCCGGTCGTACTGATGGGCTATTACAACCCGATTTACATCCACGGCGTCGACAGATTCCTCGCCGATTGCCTCAGGGTCGGCCTCGACGGTCTCATCATCGTCGATATGCCGCCCGAAGAAGACGCCGAGCTCTGTGTGCCGGCATTGAAAGCCGGGCTCAACTTCATCCGGTTGGCGACGCCGACCACGGACGACCGCCGGCTGCCGGTGGTGCTGAAGAACACGTCGGGCTTTGTCTACTACGTCACGATGACCGGCATTACCGGCGGCGCGATCAAATCGCAGGCCGCGGTCGGCGCGGCGGTCAGGCGCATCAAGTCGCATACCTCGCTACCCGTCGTGGCGGGTTTCGGCATCAAGACGGCCGACGACGCCGCCAACATGGGTCGTGAGGCCGATGGCGTGGCGGTCGGTACGGCGCTGTGCAACGCAGTGCTGGGCTCGCTGGATGCTGGCAAGGCGACGGCTGGGACGGTGGCGGCGGTGACCACGCTGGTGGCAGGGCTCGCCTCCGGGGTTCGGCGGGCACGGAACTAGCAGTCGGGTTCCTCCCTTGCGACGCAGTCGCGGGGGAGGTGTCGCCGGAGGCGACGGAGGGGGTAGCCAAAGGCACCGGTGCAAGCGGCAGCGCACCCCCAACCACCGGCGCGTGTGGCCACCCCCTCCGTCGCTTCGCGCCACCTCCCCCATGCTTCGCATAGGGGAGGACCCGACTGCGCAATTTGCGCCCGCGCGGCGCACCACCTATATTGCCACAATCGCCTCCTAGACCGGCCGCAATCGCCCCCAAAGGATCGCCATGAGCTGGATCGACAACGTCCTCCCCCCGAAAATCCGGTCGTTTCTGAACAAGCGCGAGACGCCGGAAAACCTCTGGGTCAAGGACCCCGAGTCGGGCGAGCTGGTGTTTTACCGCGATCTCGAGGCCAATCAGTGGGTGGTGCCGGGCTCCGGCCATCACATGAAGATCAAGGCCAATGACCGCATGGCCGCCTTCCTCGATGCCGGCAAATACGAGACCGTGCCGCTGCCGTCCGTGACGCAGGATCCGCTGAAGTTCCGCGACCAGAAGCGCTACATCGACCGGCTGAAGGAGGCCCGCGTCAAGACCGGCATGGAGGACGCAGTGCTGGTGGCGACCGGCACGCTCTATGCCCAGCCGGTGACCGTCGCCGTGCAGGATTTCGATTTCATGGCCGGCTCGCTCGGCATGGCCGCGGGCTCGGCCATCATCACCGGGCTCGAAACCGCCGCCCAGCGCAAGACGCCGTTCATTCTCTTCGCCTCCTCCGGCGGCGCCCGCATGCAGGAAGGCATCCTGTCGCTGATGCAGATGCCGCGCACCACCGTCGCCGTGCTCCGCCTCCGCGACGCCGGGCTGCCCTTCATCGTCGTCTTCACCAACCCCACCACCGGTGGCGTCACCGCCTCCTACGCCATGCTGGGCGACGTCCACATCGCCGAGCCGGGCGCGCTGATCTGCTTTGCCGGCCCGCGCGTCATCGAGCAGACGATCCGCGAAAAACTCCCCAAGGGCTTCCAGCGCTCGGAGTATCTCTACGAGCACGGCATGGTCGACATGGTCGTCCATCGCCACAATTTGCGCTCGACCATCGGCTCGCTGGTGGCGCTGCTCACCAAGGCCGATGCCCCCGCCGATCTCGCGACGGCGCCCGAGCGCATCCCCTTGCCGGTCCTCGCCGACGACGACGATCTTGCCGAAGCCCCGGTGGCGCAGGCGGCATCGGAGTAGGCTGGATTTCGAGAACCTCTGCGGCTATGCACTGACTCCTTCTCCCCTTGAGGGAGAAGGTGGCGCGTAGCGCCGGATGAGGGGTTGCTTCAGTCATCACCGAAGCGGAGGCAACCCCTCATCCGTCTCGCGCCAAGGCGCGATCCACCTTCTCCCTCAAGGGGAGAAGGGTACCGACTGAGGCACCCGGCTCTCCATGTCCCGCACCGATGCCATCCTGAAGCGCCTCACCGCGCTTTATCCCAAATTCATGGATTTGCAGCTCGACCGCGAGTTGCGGCTGCTCGATGAGCTCGGCCGGCCGCAGGACCATCTGCCCCCGGTGATCCACGTCGCCGGCACCAACGGCAAGGGCTCGACCATCGCCTATCTCAGGGCGTTCCTCGAAGCCGCCGGCAAACGCGTCCACGTCTTCACCTCGCCGCACCTCGTCCGCTTCAACGAGCGCATCCGGCTCGCCGGCAAGCTCGTCTCGTCCCGCAAGCTCAATGTCACGCTCGAAGAGGTGGAAGCGATCAACGCCGGCCGCGCGATCACCCAGTTCGAGATCACCACCTCGGCGGCGCTGAAACTCTTCGCCGAAACGCCGGCCGACTACCTGCTGCTCGAAGTCGGGCTCGGCGGTACCTTCGACTCGACCAATGTCATCGATCACCCGGCGGGCGTCGTCATCACCCCGGTCGATCTCGATCATCAGGCCTATCTCGGCGATACCGTCGCCAAAATCGCCGCCAACAAGGCCGGTATATTGAAGCGCGGCAGTCCCGCCGTGATCGGCCGGCAGCGCGACGAGGGCTTCGAGACGATCGAGCGCATGGCCGCGAAGCTGCGCATCTCCCCGTTCGTTCAGGGCCGCGACTATGATGGCTACCCCAGCCAGGGCCGGCTGGCCTATCAGGACGAGGATGGCCTGCTCGATCTGCCGCCACCCGCCCTCATCGGTCCGCACCAGTTCGACAACGCCGCGCTGGCGATCGCTGCAGTCCGCCATTTCAAGCTGCCGGTGACCGACCGGCAGATCGCCGAGGGCCTGCGCAAGGTGGTCTGGCCGGCGCGCATGCAGCCGCTCAAGGGCAGGCTCCGCGATCTCTTGCCGCGCGCCGATGAGCTCTGGCTCGACGGCGGGCACAATGCCCACGGCGCGGCAGCGCTGGCCCGCTCGCTCGAGGAGATGAACGCCGCGCGCCCGGCGCCGCTGGTGCTGATCATCGGCATGATGAACACACGCCCCCCCGCCGATTTCCTCGAGCCGTTCCGAGCCATGTCGCCGAAAGTGCTGACGCTCAGCATCCCCGGCGAACCGAATGCCCACCCGGCTCGCTACATCGCCGAGGAGGGGCGGAAGGCCGGGTTCGATGCCGTGCCGTACCGCGAGCTTCTGCCGGCGCTCCACAATGCCGCCAAGGTGAAGAATGCCCGCGTCGTCATCTGCGGGTCGCTCTATCTGGCGGGCGATGTCCTGCAAAAGAACGGCACCCCGCCTGATTGAGGCGTCACAGGCGCCCGCAGTCGGGTTCCTCCCCTGCGACGCAGTCGCGGGGGAGGTGTCACGCTCAGCGTGACGGAGGGGGTTGCCCCGGCTCCGTCGCAAGCGGCAACCCCCTCCGTC
>JACRAF010000016.1 GCA_016213505.1 Devosia nanyangense | reverse complement strand
GGTCGCATCGCTTGGGTTTCTTCGGCTTACCGGCTCTTGCCGCTTTGACCGAACGGTTCCGACACCCCCGCCGCGGAGCAGCGCTGGGCGTCTCGCCTAGCAAAAACATTTCGGAGGCGCCCGGCGCTCTCCGTCCGTGGCCCTCTCTTGGCCACGGCAAGCCAAACCCCGAACGCCGTGGCGTGTCGGGTCTCTCCGGCTGCGCATCCGTTCACTCTTCGTTCTTGAATGCCGCACTAGACTCCATTACCCTCAGAGTTCATCCGAGAATCCCCATGGCCAAAGCCAAGACCGCCTATGTCTGCCAGTCCTGCGGCACCACGCATGTACGCTGGCAGGGCCGCTGCGAGGGCTGCGGCGAGTGGAACTCGATCGTCGAGGAGATACTCGATTCGGGCGTCGGCGCCGGCCCGAAGTCCGCGACCGCCAGCGGCCGGCCCATCAATCTCGTTCCGCTGACCGGCGAAACCGAGAGCGCCGCGCGCATCGAGACCGGCCTTGCCGAACTCGACCGGGTCACCGGCGGCGGCTTCGTCATGGGCTCGGCCGTCCTCGTCGGCGGTGACCCCGGCATCGGTAAATCGACGCTTCTGCTCCAGGCTGCCGCCTCGCTCGGCCGGCGCGGCAAGCGTGTCGTCTATGTCTCGGGCGAAGAGGCAGTGGCCCAGATTCGGCTGCGCGCCCAGCGGCTCGGGCTCGGCGACGCCGCCGTTTCGCTGGCGTCCGAGACCAATGTCGAGATCATCCTCTCCACCCTGCAGCAGGGCGAGGCGCCGCATCTGGTCGTCATCGATTCGATCCAGACGCTGTGGACCGATCGCGTCGACAGCGCCCCCGGCACGGTCACCCAGGTCCGCACCTCGGCCCAGGCGCTGACCCGCTTCGCCAAGAAATCCGGCGCCGCCGTGGTCCTCGTCGGCCACGTCACCAAGGACGGCCAGATCGCCGGGCCGCGCGTCGTTGAGCACATGGTCGATGCCGTGCTCTATTTCGAGGGCGACGCCAGCCACACCTTCCGCATCCTCCGCGGCGTCAAAAACCGTTACGGCGCGACCGACGAGATCGGCGTCTTCGAGATGACGACGCTCGGCCTCCAGGAAGTCGCCAACCCGTCCGCGCTGTTCCTCGATCAGCGCGACCGGGACGCGGCCGGCTCGGCCGTGTTCGCCGGCATGGAGGGCACCCGCCCGGTGCTGTGCGAAATCCAGGCGCTCGTCGCCCCCTCCCCGCTCGGCACGCCGCGCCGCGCCGTGGTCGGCTGGGACGCCTCGCGCCTCTCGATGGTGCTCGCCGTACTCGAGACCCGCTGCGGCGTCCGTATCGGCGCCAACGATATCTATCTCAATGTCGCGGGCGGGCTGAAGGTCAACGAACCCGCCGCCGATCTCGCCGTCGCCGCGGCGCTGATCTCTTCGCTCACCGGCTCGCCGCTGCCGCCGGAGGCCGTCTATTTCGGCGAAATCTCGCTCGCCGGCGGCGTCCGCCCGGTGGTCCACGCCTCGCTCCGGCTGCGCGAGGCGCAGAAACTCGGCTTCAAATCCGCTGTCACCGGCAAGGTCGGGGCTGGGGACAAGGCGAACGGGCTCGACGTCTCGGAATACTCCGAACTCGCCGGCCTGATCGGGCAGATCGCGGCGAAGGGGAAGCGAATAGCGAATAGCGAATAGCAAATGGGATCGAACCCCGGGTGCGCGTTTCTTGTTCGCTACTCCCTATTCGCTACTCCCTATTCGCTGCCCCGCCTTGGCACGGCCCGGATAAGCGGATAAACGGTGCCACGAAGCGCACTTGGAACCTGGCAGCATGGTCTTTACTGGTGTCGACGTCGGTGTCGCCGTCCTCGTTTTGATTTCGGCGATCCTTGCGACCGCGCGCGGCTTCACCCGGGAAGTGCTGTCTCTGGCCACCTGGGCCGGCTCGGCGGCCATCGCCGCCTACATGTATTTCTACCATCGCGACATTGCGGCCACCTACATCAAGGAAGAGCTGGTTGCGACCGGCGTCACCGTGGTCGGCACATTTCTGGTGGCGCTGATCGTCTTGCACCTGCTCACCATGTGGATTGGCGACCTCGTCGTCGACTCGCGCGTCGGCCCGCTCGACCGGACGCTCGGCTTCGTCTTCGGCGCAGCCCGCGGCATTCTGATCTGCGTCGTCGCCGCGATCTTTGCGAACTTCCTCCTCGCCCCGAACCTGCCGGCGATGGTTAAGGACGCCAAGAGCTACCCGCCGCTCCTCAGCGCCGGCGACTACCTCATTGGCCTGCTCCCCGACGACGTCGAAAAACAATTCACCGACTTCCTCGAGAAGCGGAACCAGAACCCCGACGCGCCGGGCCCGGACGACACCACGACCCCCACCGACGACGCCGCCGGCGACGCCTCGGCCCCGCCGGCCGATATCTCCTCCAGCGCTCCGGCCGCCGGCGCATGACGGAGTCCAACCGCGATCCACTCGATATCTACGGCGACACGCTGCGCGAGGAGTGCGGCGTGTTTGGCATTTTGGGGCACCCCGAAGCCGCCACGCTCACCGCGCTTGGCCTCCATGCGCTGCAACATCGCGGACAGGAAGCGGCCGGCATCGTCTCCTTCGACGGCCGCCAGTTCCATTCCGAGCGCCAGCTCGGCCTCGTCGGCGATCACTTCACCGATCCGGCGACCGTCAAGCGCCTGCCTGGTCACATGGCGATGGGCCATGTGCGCTATTCGACCACCGGCGAGACGATCCTGCGCAACGTCCAGCCGCTGTTTGCCGAGCTCGAAGTCGGCGGCATCGCCATCGCCCACAACGGCAACTTCACCAACGGCCTGACGCTCCGCCGCGAGCTGATTGCCGGCGGCGCCATCTGCCAGTCCACCTCCGACACCGAAGTGGTGCTCCATCTCATCGCCAAGAGCCGCCGCAAGGGCTCGGGCGAGCGCTTCGTCGATGCCCTGTCCCATCTCGAGGGCGCCTACTCGATGGTCGCCATGACGCGCACCAAGCTGATCGGCGCGCGCGACCCCAATGGCATCCGCCCGCTCGTTCTCGGCGATCTCGACGGCGTGCCGATCCTCGCGTCGGAAACCTGCGCCCTCGACATCATCGGCGCCAAGTTCGTCCGCGACGTCGAAAACGGCGAGGTCATCATCGCCGAGATCCAGCCCGACGGACGCATCACCATCGACTCGCTGAAGCCCTTCGCGCCCAAGCCAGAGCGACTTTGCCTCTTCGAATATGTCTATTTCGCCCGCCCGGATTCGGTGGTCGCGGGCCGCTCCGTCTACGCGGCGCGCAAGCGCATGGGTATCAACCTGGCACACGAGGCACCGGTCGAGGCCGACGTCGTCGTGCCGGTGCCCGATGGCGGCACGCCCGCCGCGATCGGCTACGCCCAGGCCAGCGGCATTCCGTTCGAGCTCGGCATCATCCGCAACCACTATGTCGGCCGCACCTTCATCGAGCCGACCCAGTCGATCCGCGCCTTCGGCGTCAAACTCAAGCACTCGGCCAACCGCGCCGAGATCGACGGGAAGCGCGTGGTGCTGATCGACGATTCGATCGTGCGCGGCACGACCTCGGTGAAGATCGTCCAGATGATCCGCGAGGCCGGGGCGCGGGAGGTTCACATCCGTGTCGCCTCGCCGATGATCACCCATCCCGACTACTACGGCATCGACACGCCGGACCGCGAGCACCTGCTCGCCAATCAGTACAAGACTCTCGACGAGATGTGCCGCTTCATCGGCGCGGACTCTTTGCAGTTCCTCTCAATCGACGGGCTCTACCGGGCGGTCGGCGGCGAACCGCGCAACAACCTAAATCCGCAGTTCACCGACCACCATTTCACCGGCGATTATCCGACGTCGCTCACCGATATCAGAGGCCGTGGCACCTCCGATCCCAAGATGCTGTCGCTGATGCGCGAGGCGAGCTGATCCCTTCATGACGGCAACGAACGATCTCACCGGCAAGGTCATCCTTGTCACCGGCGCTTCGCGCGGTATCGGCTACCAGGTTGCGCTCGAGGCCGGCCGGCGCGGTGCTCACGTCATCGCTGTGGCGCGGACGGTGGGCGGGCTCGAAGACCTCGACGACGCCATCAAGGCTGCCGGCGGCTCGGCGACGCTGGTGCCGCTCGACCTCAGGGACTTCGACGGCATCGACCGGCTCGGCCTGTCGATCTTCGAGCGGTGGGGCCACCTCGACGGCCTGGTGGGCAACGCTGGCATGGCCGGCACGCTGAGCCCTGTGGGTCACATCGAGCCCAAGGATTTCGAATCCGCCCTCGCGCTCAACGTCACCGCCAACTTCCGGCTGATCCGTTCCGTCGACCTGCTGCTGCGGCAGGCGGAAGCGGGCCGGGCGGTGTTCATCTCGTCGGGCATCGTCAACGTCGCAGTGCCCTATTTCGGCACCTACACCGCAACCAAGATGGCGCTCGACGGGCTGATCCGTGTCTATGCCGCCGAGATGGCCAATACCAAGGTCAGGGTCAACACCTTCAATCCCGGACCGCTGCGCACCGCGCTCCGTGCCAAGGCCATTCCCGGCGAAGACCCGATGACGCTCGAACCGCCCTCGGTGGTCGCGCCTAAAATCGTCGATATGGTCGCGCCGGATTGGACCGAGAACGGCATGCTGTTCGACTATGAGACCGGCACGTCCCGACCGATCGCTACCCAGGCCTAGCTGATCCTGCCCACCAGGATCTTGTCGATCCGCCGCCCATCGAGATCGAGTACCTCGATCCGCCACGGTTCGCGGACGAAGCTCTCGCCGACCGCCGGCAGGTGGTTGAGCTCGGCGAGCACGAATCCGGCGACCGTTTCGTATTTCGGGTCCTTGGGGATCGGCACACCGATCTTGTCGGCGAACTCATCGACCGGCATCCAGCCGGAGACGAGGTACGAGCCGTCCTCGCGCTGGGTGAAGGCGTGCTCATCCTCGTCTTCATCCTGGAAACCGCCGGTGATCGAGCCGAGGATGTCGCCCGGCGTGACGATCCCCTCGAAGTGCCCGTACTCGTCGAACACCAGCGCCACATGCACTGGCGAGGAGCGGATGGCGCGCAGTACCGACAGCGCATCGGCGCGGTCGAGCACCACCGGCGCGGGCTGCACCAGCGCGCGCACGTCGATCTCTGCCCCTCCGGCGAAGATGTCGATGAGGTCCTTGCGCACCAAGACGCCGATGATCTTGTCCGGCTCGCCCTCGTGCACCGGCAGCATCGAGTGGTGCGAGGTGCGGAGCATCTTCTGAATTTCGTCCGGCGGATCGGAGAGATCGACCACTTCGACGTCGAGCCGCGGCGTCATCAGTCCGCGCGCCGAGCGGTCGGCAAAGCGCATGACGCCGGAGATCATCGCCTTCTCTTCGCTCTCCAGCACACCCTGGCTCTCGGCCTCGGCGATGATGGTCTTGACCTCCTCGTCGGTGACGCGGTCCTCGCTGGCGCCGCTTTGCCCGAGCAACCGAAGCACCAGCCGGCCGGAGACGTCGAGAATGAACACCAGTGGGGCACCGACGGAAGCGATCACCCGCATGGAGGGGGCGACACGGGCCGCTATCCCCTCGGCGTCGCGCAGCGCGATCTGCTTGGGCACGAGTTCGCCGAGGATCAGCGAAATATAGGTGATGGCCACGACGACGAGGCCCACGCCGAGTGTCGATGCCGCAGCCTCCGGCAAGCCGCGCGACAGAAGGAACTCAGTGAGCCGATCGCCCAACGTCGCGCCTGAAAACGCGCCGGACAGAATGCCGACGAGGGTGATGCCGATCTGTACCGACGACAGGAATTTGCCCGGGTCCTCGGCCAGCTTCAGGGCCACCGCCGCGCCCTTGTTGCCATCGGCGGCCATCACTTTGAGCCGCGCCGGCCGCGCCGACACGACGGCAAGTTCCGACATCGCCAGGAGGCCATTGACCAGCGTCAGCACCAGAACGATCAGGAGTTCGACGAACACTGCGGGCCTTCAGAACCGTTTCACGAGCGGCGCTTATAGCAGATGAGGCGAAGCCGGGGACATCTAGCGGTCGGGCTTATCCGCATAGGGGTTCTTCCCCGAACGCAGCCAAAGCCGGATCGGCGTGCCGGGCATGTCGAACGCCTCGCGCATAGAATTGGTGAGATAGCGCAGATACGATGCCGGCACCGCATCGGCGCGGGACGCGAAAATGATGAAGCTCGGCGGCCGCATCTTCGCCTGCGTCATGTAGCGCAGCTTCAGCCGGCGGCCGGAAACCGCTGGCGGCGGATGTTTTTCGACCACTGCGCCCAGCCAGCGATTGAGCTTGGCGGTGGACAGATGCGTGTTCCACTTCTTCTCGATGGCGAACACCGCCGCCATCAGCTTGTCGATGTTGCGGCCCTGCAGGCCGCTGAGCGTCACCATCGGCACGCCGCGCAGTTGTGGCAGCAGTTCCTCGCAGTCCGCCCGCAGCTTCGCCAGGTTGGCGTTCTTGTCCTCGATGAGGTCCCATTTGTTAATGGCGATGACCATGGCGCGGCCCTCGCGGTTGACGAGGTCGGCGAGCGCCAGGTCCTGCTTTTCGAACGGGATGGTGGCGTCGAGCAGCAGCACGACGATTTCGGCGTACTGGATCGAGCGCAGCGCATCGCCGACCGCCAGGTGCTCGAGCTTGCCCTCGACCTTCGCCTTCCTGCGGATGCCGGCGGTGTCGACGAGGTTGATGACCCGGCCTTCCCACTCCCAGGGCACCATGATCGAATCGCGGGTGATGCCGGCCTCAGGGCCGGTCAGCAGGCGCTCCTCGCCCACCATACGGTTGATGAGTGTCGACTTGCCGGCGTTCGGGCGCCCGACGATCGCGACGTTGAGGTAGCGCTTGGGGTTCCAGCGCAATGCCGGTCCCTCCTCGGTGCTGCCATCGTCCTCGGGCAGATCGATGTCGACGTCGGGTAGTTGATCAGGATCGGGGGCGGGCGGCGCCTTGGCGTCGACGGCCTTGCTGACGATCGCGTGGAGGTCGGCAAGCCCGAGCCCGTGTTCGGCGGACAGCGCCACCGGCTCGCCGAAGCCCAGCGAATAGGCCTCCATCAGGCCGGGGTCGGCGGCACGGCCCTCGGCCTTGTTGGCAATGAGGTGCACCTCCTTGCCGGATTTTCGCAGCACCTGGGCGAAGCGCTGGTCGAGCGGCGTGACCCCGGCGCGGGCGTCGATCATGAACAGGATCACGTCGGCGTCGCGGATGGCGACCTCGGTCTGCTGGCGCATCCGGTCTTCGAGCGAGCCGTCGGTGCGGTCCTCGTAGCCGGCGGTGTCGAGGACACGGAAATGCAGATCGCCGATCCGCCCCTCGGCCTCGCGGCGGTCGCGGGTCACGCCCGGTGTGTCGTCGACGAGCGCAATCTTCCGGCCGACCAGCCGGTTGAACAGCGTCGACTTGCCCACATTGGGCCGGCCGACAATGGCGACGATCGCGCTCATACCTGTGGTCCGGTCCGCACCCTCCGGGCGCGGAGGACGAAGTGTCGGGTGCCGACGAGGCCGACAACGGCGCCGAGGCATCGGCCGGCGGCGTCACGTCGAGTTCGGCGCTGGCGTCGACGGCGGTCGAGGGCTCTGCCGACACATCGGCGGGCGGCACGACCTTGGCCTTGGCGCCCTCGGCAAAGAGCTGGATCACGTAGATCTGGATGCGGTTCCTGAGGTCGCTCGTGACCAGCGGATCGTCGATGATCGCCTGGAAGTTCTCGAGCGCGGCGTCGAGTTGCCCCGCCTTGTACTGGGTCAGCCCGAGCACCTCGCGCGCCGCATTGCGGAGCGGGTCCTGCGGTTTGACGAGGCCAAGCACCCGCTGCTCGACGGCAGCGGGATCGCCCTTGTCCACCAAGAGGTTGGCGGCCAGCACCAGCGCCATCTCGCGCAGATGGGTGCTGGACTCGGCGGTCGAGATGGAATCGTAGGCGGCGATTGCTTCCTCGGTCTTGCCGTTCTGCGACAGCAATGCCGCCTCGCGGAATTTTGCCAGGGTGGGGTAGCCGCCGGAGCCCTCTGCGATCACCGCGTCGAGCGCCTTCTGCGCCGCTGCGAGATCGGCGCCGTCGGCCAGTTCGGCCGCCGCGTAGAACTGGTCGGAGGATTTCGCGGACTGGGTCTTCTGCCACCAGGTCCAGCCTTCATAGCCGGCCACCAGCAGCACGACGAGCACGGCGGCGCCGATGACGAACGGCCCGGCCTGCCGCCAGAGCTTGCGCAGGCGGTCGCGCCGCAGCTCCTCGTCTACCTCACGGATAAGTGTATCGCTGGACATGAAAACCTTGGAAAGCCCGGGAAATGCGGGCGGAACATAGTCAGTCGCCCCTCGGAAAGCAAATCCATCCGTCAATTCCGCAAAGCCGCGCAAACCCCCGTTAACTGGACGGAAAGCGGCTGCGCCGATAATCTGCACCATTGCGGCGCTGGGGCTCTGCCATGTTGCGTTTTGTTGTGCTGATCGTTGCTCTGTTCGGCCTGTCGTCTCCCGCTTTTGCGGCGCAAAGCTCGTTCTTCGGCAGCCTGCTGCTGAACAATGGCAGTCACGCCTCGGTCGGCAGCATGCGCAATCTGCGCGCCGGCGACCACTTGTCGATCACCGTCGACATTTCGACCCAGTCGATGACGGTCTCCGACGGTCGGCGCACAGTCTATACGTTCGACGTGTCGACCGGCCGGCCGGGTCATTCGACGCCGACCGGCAACTTCCGGCCGATCCGCATGCACGAGATGTGGTACTCGTCCAAATACGAGAACGCCCCGATGCCGTGGTCGATCTTCTTTCACGGCGGATATGCCATCCACGGCACCACCGACCTCAAGCATCTCGGCCAGGTCGCCTCGCATGGCTGCGTGCGTCTCGACCCGAGCAACGCCAAGCTGCTGTACGAGCTGGTCAAGCAGGTCGGCATGAAGAACACCAACGTCGTCCTGGTCCGCAGCTAGGCGTCGAGGCTGACGACATACGCCTCGATTTCCTCGAGCGTCTTCGAGAACGGATAGGGCGTTTCGCCGAAAACGATGGCCCCGGTCGCCGCATCGCGCAGCTTGTAGCCGCCATGCGCCAGGACCTTGGCGTCCGGCTTCTGCGGTTTCAGCAGATCGAGATTGTGCCGGCCGAGCAGCCGCTTGATGCGGCGCTCGATCGAGGCATCGGCGTGGCGGCGGGAACTCATCGGGTGTCGGCGGCGCTGTGCATGGCATGGCCTTGTTACCTGTGATCGGGCTGCTTCGACAAGACGGGCGGTCCCTTCGTGTCGCCCAGCACGAAGGACCCGACAGCCTCGCGGCTTCGGGGTTTTGGCTTGCCGTGGCCAAGAGGGGGCCACGGACGGAGAGCGCGGAGCGCCTCCGAGATTTGGTTTGCAGAGCGAGACGCTCCGCGCTTCTCCGCGGCGGGGGTGTCGGAACCGTTCGGTCAAAGCGGCACGAGCCGGTAAGCCGAAGAAACCCAAGCGATGCGACCACCGCCCCCGTCACGTCCACCGGCACTTCGTCGGTACCCCGCGTTAGAGGGTGAACGCGAGGAGGAGGATAATACGGCTGGGAAGCGCGGGGATAAGTCGGTGCGTTGAGACGATAAGGGATTGATATTCCAAGCGTTGTTGAATGGATCACGAGTCACTTCGGTGTCAGTGGCCGCCCCCTCCACCAGCTTCGCTGGCCCATTCGAGCTTAGCTCTCATAGCCTTCTCCCCTCGAATCGCGCCACCGGATCGATTTGCCCTTCGGGACGGCTCGAAGCGTCGCGGGAATGACCCGGTGGGGCTAGGCCTGCCCGCCGTAGTTCACCTCGAGCGCGACGTGGCCGAGCAATCTCGGAACTTGGAAGCGGACGCGGCCGTCGACGACCTCGAATGGGAGGGGGGCGCCGTCCGGCACGAGCCGGATGCCGGCCGGCGGGCTGTCGATCGAAAGGTCGACCTCGACGTCGCACACTTCGACGAAATCCTGGATGGGCTGCACGTTGTCGCCGCGCAGCTCGCCGCGCAGCACGGGATGGGCCAGCATGAGGTGGACCACGTCGCGACTGTGCTCGGCCTGCCGGCGAACCGTGATGCGGCCCGCCCGCGGCAGGCTGGTGCGAACGAGGGGATTGCCGTCGAGCAATTGGGCGATGACCTTCTCCAACATCTCTAGGACCGCGACCGCGCCGGAGCGCCGATAGGCGGTAAAGACCGGATGGGCGAGGTAGGTGATCCCGTGCTTGCGGACCCCGGCGGCATACCCCGATGGAAGGGACCGGCGCGGCGTATGCACGTGACCGCTGAAGTGCTTCGGGCTTCGCTCGAAGTACGGATCGAAGACGGTGCCCAGGCTCTCTCCGGCCGTCACCTCGATCTGCTCGGAGGGAACGTACATGAAGATCGGGTCATCGACGAAATCGGCGCGGATGGACCTGTCGTGCAACGCATAGTCGCCGGATGGAAAGGCGTTCGTCCCCCGCCAATTCGCGCCGACGTCGAAGAGGAAGCCGGTCTCTTCGTCGATGCCGCTGCGGCCGGTGAGCAGGAGCTTGCCACCCCCGGCGAGGTACGCGTCCAGCGAAGCCCGGAGGCTGTCGTCGACCACCACCTCATCGGGCAGGATGAGCAGGCGGTAGGCCGAGAAATCGGCCTCCGGGTCGAGGACGTCGAAGGTGAACTTGCCCTCGAGCAAAACGCGCGCGGCCCCCTCGTCGGCGAAATCGCTGGTGTCCGGGGTGCCAACGAAGGCGGGGCGCCGCGAGCCCTCGGCGCTCACCACCCCGATATCGGCGCGGTTCACGCTGCCGATAGCCCACGGTTCGGACGCTTCGGCGGCCGCGTAAGCCAGGGCAACCGAGCGATAGGTGGTGGCGTCCATTTCGCAATTGGGGTGCAGGTGATCGCCGATCGAGGCACCGGCGCCATGGGCCTGCATGGCGGCCACTTCGTAGACGAGCGCCGCCGGCGACTTGTAGCTGCCGATCTCGCCCCACAGGTGATGGAATTTGCCAGTCATGCCGATGAACGGTTCGCGGAACGCATCGACATAGCGGGCCGAGAGCGGAAAGTGGTCGTATCCCCACTTGGCCGTCGGCAGGGACTCGAGCTCGAGATGGCTGAAGTAGCGCTTGTAGACGTCGCGCCGGACGCGCCGAACGTGACCGAGATTGAAGAACAGCGGTCTAGCCGGATCGTGCTTGCGAACCGCGGCCTGAATGCCATCGAAGAGCTCGAAGCTGACCTGCTCGGCGAAACGCCGACGGTCGGATGGGCTCTGCCAATCCATCCCCTGGGCCTGCATGCGCTGCTGGGCCCAGGGCCCGGCCGAGGGTTGCTGATAGGGGATGTCGATGAAGATGCCGTCGCCGTCCGGATATCTGACCATCACCTCTTCGACCTGACGACAGAGGTAGGCGAGGTAGGGCGAGGCGAAGTCGAGGTAAGCCCAGCCGTCGCCCAGCGGGTCGCCGCCGACGCGCTTGGGCAGCCCGCGCTCGTCCATCAGGCGCCAGCCCGGCTCGGTATTGGCGGCGTACTCGTCCCAGCCGGCCGACAGATAGACGGGCGCCTTGATGCCGTTGGCGTGCAGCGCATCGATCTGAGCGCGAAGCAGATCGAACTTCAGGTGCGGATGCATGCGGCCGACGGTCGTCGGGTGATAGGAGTGGCCGTGATGGCACTTGGAAAAGACCGTCACGGAGTCGACATGCGCGTCCCTGAAGGCGGCGCCGAACGCGCCGGCATCGAAGCGGGAACCGATGTCCTCGATGAGTTCGGAGGTGTGGAAATCGAGATGAACCTGGCGGAGCCGCATCGGCGGGCTTTCTGGCGAGTATGGTGGAAAAATCGGGGGATCGGTGGGCGGACGACCCGGCGGATGCGGGATCGGTAGACTGGGCATGGGGCGGTCCTACTTGCCGAGGCCGGCGAGGCTGCGCACGAAATAGCGCTGGGCCAGGACGAACAGGATGAGCATCGGCAGGGTGACCATGGTGACGCCGGCCATGATGGCGGGCCAATCGGCGCTGAACTGGCCGCGCAGATTGAGCATGCCGAGCGGCAGGGTCTTGATGCGCTTGTCGGTGAGCAAGAGGAGCGCCAGCAGGAACTCGTTCCAGACGAACACCGCCTGGAAGATCGCGGCGCTCGCCATCGCCGAACCCGACAGCGGCAGCACGACGCGGGTGATCACCTGCAGCCGGTTGCAGCCATCGAGACGAGCAGCCTCTTCGAGCTCGCGGGGGAACTCGAGGAAGAAGGCGTAGAACAGCACGGTGGTGAATGGAATGCCGTAAGCGGCGTAGGGCAGAACGATCGCAAACAGCGAGTTGAGCAGCCCCGCCCCGGAGATGATCTGATAGAGCGGCACCAGCACGCTTTGTGCCGGCACCGCGAAGCTGGCCACGATCAGAACGTAGATCCACTTCAGCGCCGGGTGGTCCGACCGCGCCAGCACATAGGCGGCCACGCTGCTCACCGCGACGATCAGGCCGACCGACGCGACGGTGACCAGAACCGAGTTGAGGATGAACCCGGCGATGCCGGTGTTCCAGGCCCGCACGAAGGCGTCGAAGCCGAGCGATTTCGGCAGCCCCAGCGGCTGAGTGAAGATGTCGGCTCGCGTCCGGAACCCGGCCAGTACCATCCACACCACCGGGGCGAGGACGAACAAGGCCCAGACGGAGACGAGCAGATGGAGCGCGATGGAAATGATGCGGAAGCGCGGCATGATCGTCACCCCCGACGCGACAATTTGAGCTGGGCCACCCCGAGCGCAAGGGCGATCAGCAGCAGGATGATCGAGATGGCGTCGGCGTAGCCCATGTTTCCCAGGGTGAATGCCTGCAGATAGATGTAGGTCCCCATCACCTGGGTGGCGTTGGCGGGCCCCCCGCCGGTCATCACGAAGACGAAGTCGAAGACCTTGAGCCCGCCGATCGTGGTGATCAGGATGCCGACGACGAGGATGTTCCGGATGCCGGGAAGCGTGACGTACCAGAACGCCTTGAGGCCGCGCGCGCCGTCGAGGGCCGCCGCCTCGTAGAGCTCCTTGGGAATGGCCTGCAGTCCGGCGAGGACCAGAACCATCTGGAAGCCGACATTCGCCCAGGCGGCGGTGACCAGCATCATCAGGATCGAGATCGACGGATCCCCGAGCCAGCCCAGCCGGGGGGGCCTCAGGCCGATGGCCTTGACCAGGGCATTGAGCGCGCCGACGTTGGGATCGTAGATCATCAGCCAGATCAGCGAGACGGCGACCGACGAGATGACCACCGGCATGAAGGTGATCGTGCGATAGACGGTGCTGCCGCGCTTGATGCCACGATCGAGAATGGCCGCCAGGATCGCGCCGAGACCGACCTGGCTGATTATCGAGCCGACGATAATGATGATGTTGTTGCGCAGCGCCACCCAGAAGATCGGGTCGGCAAAGGCTTGCAGGTAGTTGTCCAGCCCGACGAAACGCCAGGCACTGGAGGTGATGCCGAACGCAAAGAACGAGCCCGCCAGCGTCACGACCGAGGGGATGAGCACGAAGACGCCGACCAGCGCCAGGGCGGGCGCGAGCATGGCGCCGTTCCAGCCCGCCAGGCGGAGGCCTCGAAGCGCACCGGAGATCATGGATGGTTGGCTCATGAAGATGGCACCGGTGCGTGAGAAAAGGCCTGGCGGCGCATTCGGGATGCGCGCCGCCAGGCAGACCGGACGGGAGGATATCAGAGTCCGGCGGTGGCCTTCGCCTTGAGCGCAACGTCGCGAATCTGCGCGACGGCCTGCTCGGGAGTGAGAGTGCGGTTCAGCACTTCCACGGTGGCGTTGAGATAAGCTTCGGCGACACTCGCCTCGAGCAGAACGTCCAGTACGTTCACGCCGGCGCTGTAGCTCGCCATGTCGGCCGCAGCGAACTTGAAGTGCTCCGTTGCCCCGTCGACCTTGTCGATGCTGTTCGCATTGGCGGGCAGGAACTTCAGGATTTCGGCGAACTTCTCGGCCTGGGCGTCCGAAACGAGGAAGCTCACCCATGCCGCGGCGAGGTCCGGATGGGCGGTCTTGGAGGAGACCTGGTAGCCTTCCGGAACGAGGAAGTAGGCACCGGCGTCGCCCTTGCCGCCTTCGATGGCGGGGAAGCGCACCATGTCGTACGGCACGCCCGCAGTGTCGAAATCGGACATGCACCAGGTCCCGCACCACGCCATGGGCGAGACGCCGGAGGAGAACATGACGTCAGCCTGCTCGGATTCGGTGGCGTTCGGGGCGTCCTCGAAGCAGCCGGCATCCTGCATCTCGAGCAGCGCGCCGTAAGCGCCGGCGTAGCCCGGGTTGGTGAACAGCTGATCGGCGGGAGCGGTCAGCCCATAGTCGGCGGCGCTGGCGGCCTGCCCGACGACGCGCTCGTTGAGCATGGTCATCAGGTGGATGGCCTTCCAGCGGCCGGCATTGCCGAGCGGCATCGGGACGATGTTGGGATCGATCGCACGAACCGCCTTGCAGAGGCCGGTGAGTTCGCTGAAGGCCTTGGGCGGCAGGAGCTTGTGCTCGTCGAAGAAGCCCTTGTTGTAGTAGAGATAGACCGAGACCGCGTCGACCGGAACGCCGTAGATGCCGCCGTCGTAGCGGAAGGTATCCTGCCAGCCCTCGGAGAGGGTGTGCCGGAACCCGCCATCCGCATTGCCCAGTTCGGTGAGGTCGAGCACGAGGCCGTCTTTCACCAGCCGCGCCGCGTCCTGGCCGGCCCAGTTGAAGAACACGTCCGGCGGCGCCGAGCCGACGAGCGCGACCTGAATGCTGGTCTTGTACTGATCGCCGGGGAACGTCTCGTGGACGACGGTGACGCCCGGGTGGAGCTTCTTGAACTTCTCGGCGGCCTGGGCGATGAACTCCGGATACCCGGTATTGTCCAGCGTCCACATCTTGAGCGTGACGTCCTCGGCCGCGGCCGGAGCCGCGATCGCGGCGAGCATCAGCGCCGCGGCTGCGATGCGGCCTAAGCCGATCATATTTCCGATCTTCATGGTTCTCCCTTTCAAGTCCCTGCCAAGGTTCTGACGAACCAGGAGGCAACGGCTCCAATCGAACCGTTTCACTAAGCAAAGCACGCTGGATTTCCTGATGACAAGCATCGAACGCCGCTCGAACCGCGCAAAACTGCACAAAACAGTTCGCCGGTCGGCGCTTCCGGCGAATCACTATGGAAATGCTGATCTATTCGTCCGATAATGCGGCTCGAGGACACAAAAACGGTTCGATCAGTTCGATGGCCACCATCCGAGATGTCGCCAGGCGCGCCGGCGTCGCCATTTCGACGGTGTCGCTCGCACTGAACGGCAAGGGCCCGATCAGCCCGGCGACGGTGGAACGCATCCAGGCCGTCGCCGCGCAGATGGGCTACATGCCCAGCGTGATGGCGCAGAGCCTCAAGCGCGGACACAACCGGCTGATCGGCCTGGTGCTGGGCGACATCGGCAACCCCTTCTTCGGGCGGCTGCTGCGGAACGTGGACAGCGTCGTCGCCGAGGCCGATCACATGCTCATCGTCGCCGACACGGCCTCGCACCCGGAGCGCGAGATCAACACGCTGAACCAGCTGCGCCGCCACCGGGTCGGCGGGATCATCATGGCGCCCCTCAGCAACGATCCGGCGTTCGCCGCCTATCTGCGGGAGATCGATGTGCCGGTCGTGCTGATCGACCAGTACGTCGATGGCGTCAGACTGGACTATGTTTGCTCCGACAACGAGCTGACCACCACAATGCTGACCGAGTACCTGATCCGTCTCGGCCATCGCCGCATCTGCTATCTGGGCGGACAGCCCAACTGGTGGACGGCCCGCTTGCGCCTCGCCGGCTTCCGCGCGGCCATGCAGGCCTCGGGCGTGAACATCGACCCGGACCTCGAGGTCGTCGCCGATTTCGATGGCGAGAAAGCCTACGATCAGGTGGCGCGGCTGCTGTCGCGACCGAAACGGCCGACGGCGATCGTCGCCGCCAGCAACCTGATGGCGCTGGGCGCCCTGCAGGCGATCAACGATTTGGGGTTCAGCTGTCCCGGCGATGTCTCGCTCACCGGCGTCGACGACGTCCCCTGGGGAAGCGTGATCAAGCCGCGGATCACCACGGTGGTGCAACCGGTCGAAGAGCTGGCTCAAGTGGCCGCCGCGTGGATCCTCGAGCGCATCGGCAGCCGTGGCGGCGCGGCCGCCCCGCCCCGCACGCATGTTGCCATCCCTCGCCTCGTCATCGGCGAGTCATGCAGCCGCGTTTAGCGGCGCGCGAGCACGGTGCGGAAGGCCGCGACGACGGCGGAATCGGTGCCGCGCCGCACGGCGGCGGCGAAGCCCAGCCGAACCGCGCCGGGGGCCGAGAGCATCTCGCTGCCCGCGCAGGAACTGTGAACCTCGTCGACCGGCACGGCATCGAGGAGCCGGTCCACATTGTCCGGTCGCAGTCCCGATCCTGCCATGATGGCGAGGCGGCCGCGGGCCGTGGCGTGCGCGAGCGCGATCTGCCCAAGTCCCTCGATGGCCGTCGGAGCACCGCCCGAGGTGAGGATGCGCTCGACGCCCAGCGACACGGCCGCTTCGGTTGCCTCGGCGAAATCGGGCACGAGATCGATGGCGCGGTGCAACGTGGTTCCAAGGCCCCGAGCATGCGCAACGAGCCTCCCCAGAAGGGGCAGATCGAGCGCGCCGTCGGGCCGGCTGGCACCGATGACGACGCCGGCAAGACCGGCAGCCCGAATGGCGTCGATGTCTCGCAGCATGGCGTCGGTATCGGCTTGATCGAAGACGAAATCGCCCGAGCGCGGTCGAACCATCGCGTAGGCCGGCACGCCTGACGTTGCCGCGAGCGCGATCATTCCCGGCGACGGGGTCAGCCCGCCGAGCTCGAGCGCGGAGCAGAGCTCGATGCGATCGGCACCGCCCGCGACCGCGGCGACGAGACTTTGCGGATCGGCGACGCAGACCTCGAGCTTCATGAGGCGCCGCCCAGTATCGCTGCGCCGACGAGACCCGGCTCGATGTCGAGTTGGGCCTGCACCACGAGGGGCCCATCGGTGCGGCGCAGGATGCGCTTGCGCACTTCCGCATCGAGCCGGCCGATCAGCGCCGCCGACTTGCCGAGGCCGCCCCCTACCGGGACGATGCCGGCGCCGACGACATTGACGACCAGCGCCAGCGGCGCGGCCACCAATTCGACATAGCAGTCGATGGTCCGGCTTGCCGCGGCATCGCCCCGCCCCCAGGCCGCGACGATCTCGACGCTGTCGAGCGTCAAGCCGTGCAGGTGGCGATGGAGACGCTCCATGCCGCGCGCCGCGCCGACCGTGTCGAGGCACCCGACCTGGCCGCAGCCGCAAGGAAAGCGCGGGATGGCGACCGGCGGCGCGCCAACCTCGGTCGCCGCGATCGGGCCATGCCCCCATTCGCCGGCAAAGCCCCCTGCCCCGACGATCATTCTTCCGTCGATCACGAGGCCACCGCCGACGCCGGTGCCGAGGATCGTCCCAAAGACGATGCGGTGCCCCTTGCCGGCCCCGGCCACCGCTTCGGCCAGAGCGAAGCAATCGGCATCGTTGGCGACCGCTACGGGCCGGCCCAGGCGCCGCCTCAGCTCGGGAGCGAGCCGCCGCCCGTCGATGCACGGGATGTTGGCGCATTTGATCACCTCGTCGGCAGGATCCACCACGCCGGTGATGGCGATGGACACCGCCGATCCGGCCGGAGCCGGGCTCAGGACCAGCATCTCCTCGATGGCCCCGACGAAGGCCTCGAAATCGTCGAGCGGCGTGCGCAACCGGCCGAGCATCTCTATGTCGGCGACCCCGCCCGCGACAGCGCCCTTGATGCCGGAACCGCCGATGTCTAAGCAGGTCATCATCGGTTTGGAACGCCCTGGCCTGAGCCTGGAGAGAAGGTGCTGGCATGAAGCACGACGCGGCGCCGGGCAAGATCACCATCGCCGACGTCGCACGGCTGGCGGGCGTCTCGAAGGCGGTCGCCTCCCGTGCGCTGTCGCCCGAGCCGCGACCGGTCTCCGCCGACAAGCGCGAGCGCGTGCTTGCCGCGGCCGCAGAGCTTGGTTTCCGCGTCAATCTGCTGGCGCAGAGCCTGACCACCAAGACGGTCAACCTGGTCGCCGTGGTGGTCAACCATATCCACGATCTCTCCGATCTCGATCTCTTCGACCTCTTGATCGCCGAGACGCAAGCGACGGGCAAACAGGTGATCCTCCTGCGCGTCGGCTCGGTCGCCAAGGTGGAAGAATTCCTGCGCCAGGGCGTCGCCTACCACGTCGATGCGGCGCTGGTGTTTTCCGACTTCGCCGACGCCGCCACCGTCCGGCAGATGTTCCGCACCAATCACGTGATCATGCTCAATGGCCGGCACGACCGGTTGTCGCCGGCCATCATGCCCGACGAAGCGCAGGGCATCGGCGAGGCGGTCGCCGACGCGGCAGCCCACGGCGTCACCGCAGCCGCGCTGGTCACCGGGCGCTCGACCTCGCTGGTCGAGCAGGCGCGCATCGCGTCCTATCGCAAGGCCTTCAAGCGGCACGGCATCACCCTCACCAAGTCGATCCAAGGCGACTATTCCTATCTGAGCGGCCACGCTGCCGCGGCCGAGTTCGGCGAGGGAAACTTCCCCGGCGCGATCTTCTGCACGTCGGATGCCATGGCGATGGGCATTCTGGACGTGCATCGGATGCAATTCCCCGGCGACCGGCCCGGACGTTTCCGGCTCTATGGCTTCGACAATCTCTCGCTGCTCGATTTCGACGCCTATCCCATCGCCTCGATCGGCTACGACAAATCGACCTTCGTGAGCGAGACGGTGCGGATGATCTCTCACCCGGAGAGCTTCGAGGCGGGCCGGCCGCCGGTGCTCATTCCCACCCATTTCATCCCGCGAGCGACGGCCTCCTGACGCAATCGGGGCCACCTTGTGGGGCAGCCCCGACCACTCAGGTCCGGCGAAGATTACCAGACGGGATTGAGCTGGGGCGGGTTGGCGGTCTCGCCCCACCACTTCTTGTAGTTGGCCGCGTAGGCGCCCGACTGGATGTAATCGGAGACGAACATGTCGAGCCAGCGCACGAATTCGGTGTCGCCCTTGGCGACGGCGATGCCGATCGGATCGTTCGAATAGAGGCCCGGCAGCGTCACCAGCGACGGGGTCTTGGTGGCGAGATAATCGAGCAGCGAGGAGTCCTCGATGGCGGCATCGACGCGCTTCTGCTGCAGCTGCAGCACGCCGTCGGGAGCGAACTGATCGACATAGACCAGCTCGGCGGTGGGCACGGCTGTCTTGATGAAGGTCTCGCCGGTGGTGCCGCGACCGACGACGATCTTCTTGCCGGCGAGGCCGGCGAGATCGGTGATGCCGGAATCGGCCTGGACGATGATGCGGAGGCCGGCGCGATTGTAGGGGATGGTGAAGTTCACCGACTTGGCGCGCTCGAGCGTGGCCGACGTATTGGCGACGACGATATCGAGCTGGCCCGAAACCAGCATCGAGATGCGGGCGTCGCCCGACACGTCGGTGAACTCCACCGGCACGCCGAGTTTCTCGGCCAGCATGGTGGCGACGTCGACGTCATAGCCGACCGGGTTGTTCTGGGCATCGCGGAAACCGATGGGTTCGCCGCCCAGCGATACGCCGATGCGTACGACGTTGCGCGAGCGGATGTCGTCGAGCATGCCGGCCATCGCCGGGACGGCCGTGCCGGCGACGAGCGCCAGCGCGGCAAGGGCAGTCAGGATACGCGTCATGGTTTGGTCCTCTCTTTTGATCAGATCGTCTTTGCTGGCCGGAGCTCAGGCTCCGGCATGGCACCGTCCCAGAGCCAGTAGCGGATCTCGCTCTGGCACCTGAAATTCACCACCTCATGGTTCCCCTTGGCGTCGACGGCATGGATCACCACGCCGCCGAGGAAGCCCTCGGTCAGTTCGCCGAGCTCGTCGACGGCGAGCTTGATCGCGTCGCCGAGCGAATAGCCGAGCTTGATGGCGAGGACGACGGTGCGCGCGGTGGCGCAGCGCATGGTCATCTCGCCGGTATGGGTGCAGGCCGCGGCGCCGTAGCGGCTGTCGGCATAGAACCCCGCTCCAGGGATCGGGCTGTCGCCGAGCCGGCCGGGATACTTCCAGGCCCAGCCGGAGGTCGAGGTCGCTGCATGGATGCCGCGCGCCGGGTCAGCGCTGAGGTAGACGGTGGTGTCGCGCACCCGCTCGGGGTCGGTGATGGTCTTGAGCAGCGGCGCCAGCGGGATGTCGGGGAAGCACTCGGCTTGCTCGGGGGTCATCTCCTTCAGCAGCCGCTCCCGCCAGACCCGCTTGCTGTCGGGGAACAGGACGTCGTCGACGGAGAAACCGGTTTCAGTGGCGAAGCGGCGCGCGCCCGCGCCGGTCAGCATGACGTGCGGCAGACGCTTCATCACTTCGTGCGCCAAGCGGGCGACCGGAATGGTATTGGGGACGGCGCCGACCGAGCCGACCTCGCGGGTGGTGCCGTCCATCACGGCGGCGTCGCATTCCATTTCGCCCAGCATGTTGGGCCAGCCGCCATAGCCGACGCTGCGCACCCTGGCATCCACCTCGACCCTGGAGATGCCGGCGACCAGAGCGGTGAGGCTGTCGGCGCCCGATTTCAGCATCTCGACGGTGGTCGGCACGCCCGGCCAGCCCTCGCCATTGGCAATGAACAACATGGTGGTCAGTCTTTCCGCATCTTGGAGAGGAACTGCGCGACGCGCGGCTGTGCGAGGCCGCCATCGGCTGAAAAGAACTGTTTGGTCGGCAGGTCGACCAGCAGCACGCCCTTCTCGAGAAAGACGATGCGGTGGGAGATCTGCCGGGCGAACTCGATCTCGTGGGTGACGAAGACCATGGTGGTGCCGCTCGCGGCGAGCCGGGCCAGGATGGCGAGCACCTCGGCGGTCATTTCGGGGTCGAGGGCGCTCGTCACCTCATCGAGGAGCAGGTAGCGCGGCTTCATCGCCAACGCCCGGCAAATGCCGACGCGCTGGCGCTGGCCGCCCGAGAGCTGCGCGGGATAGGCGTCGGCACGATCGCCCATGCCGACCGAAGCCAGCAGCGCCCTGCCCTCGGCTTCCGCCTCGGCCCTCGAACGCTTCAGCACCTCGATCGGCGCCAGGGTGATGTTGTGCAGCGCCGTCAGATGCGGGTAGAGGTTGAACAGCTGGAACACCGTTCCGGAGCGCTTGCGTGCCTCGGCCAGTTCCTTTGGCCGGGACACATCGAAATCATCGACGGTGATGCGGCCGGCGTCCAGCTTCTCGAGCCCGTTGATGCAGCGGATCAGCGTCGATTTTCCGGAGCCGGACGAGCCGAGGATCGAGACGACCTCGCCTGGGTTCACCGTGAGGTCGACGCCGTCGAGGACGGTGGCGGGACCGAAGGCCTTCTTGACGTTTTCGACCTTGAGCATGCTAGAGGCACCGGAAGGCGCTATGGGCGCGCAGGCGGCGCTCCAGGCGCGCGCCGAGCGTCGCGACCAGCTTGGCGGTGAGGTAGTAGAGGATGCCGACCGCCGTCCACACGACGAACGGCTTCAGCGTCCTGAGGTTGAGGGTGGCGCCGATCTTGGCGAGGTCCATCACCCCGATCACCGAGATCAGCGAGGTGACCTGCAGCTGGTTGACCAGTAGCGCGGTCAGCGGCCCGATGGAGAAGGCGGCGGCCTGCGGCGCGATGACGAGGCGCAGCACCTGCCAGCGGCTCAGCCCGAACACCCGTGCCGCCTCGATCTGGTCGCGGCCGATCGACTCGATCGACGACACGGCGATGACGTAGACGAAGGCCGCGGTGTTGGCCGAGAGCGTCACGATTGCCGCCTGCACCGGCGTGACGTTGAGGTGGAAGAAGGCCGGGAAGCCGAAGAACACCAGGAACAGCTGCACCAGCACCGGCGAGTTCTTGAGGATCTCGGAAACGAAGGTGACGAGCTGCATGAGGATCGGCACGCGATAGAAGCGCACGACGCCCCACAGCACGCCGACCAGCAACCCGATGAGCGAGGTGACGAGGAAGAGCCCGATCGTAACGCCGAGCCCCTGCGCCAGAAGCACCAGATCGAACGGCGTGAACTCGGCGAACCGCATCAGCTCACCTGGCCCTGGAGATCGCGGTTGAGGCGGCGATGCAGCAGCGTGATGCCGAGCGACACGAGATAGGTCAGCGCGGCGTAGACGACCAGCAGCACGACGTAGACCTCGAACGGCCGGAACGTGTCCGACGCGACGATCCTGGCGTTGCCGGTCAGTTCGTTCAGCGTGATGGTGGAGAGGACCGACGAGGTGAGGATCATGTTGATCAGCACCGAGCCGAGCGGCCGCACCGAGGTGCGCAACGCGATCGGCAGCACGATGTGGGTGAAGGTGACGCGCCTGGACAGCCCGCTGACTTCGGCCGCTTCGAGGATGCCGTTGTCGATGGCGAGGATGCCCGCCCGGATCGCGTCGGAGGCGTAGGCGCCGCCGGCGATGGACAGGGCGACCACGCCGGTGGCAAAGGCGTCGATGTAGATGCCGATCTCGGGCAGCCCGTAGTAGAAGAAGAACAGCTGGACGATGAACGGGATGTTGCGGAAGAGATCGACATAGACGAAAGCGAGGCGGTTCGCCCACTTGCTCGCCGAGGTCCGCGCCACCGCCACCAGCATGCCCAGGGCGACGCTGCCGGCCAGCGCCAGGACGCAGGCCTCGAGCGTCAACAGCGCGCCCTCGGCCAGAAAGCCGAGATGTGGGACGAGGATGGTGAGATCGAGCCGCACGGGCCCTCCCGCCGAATGAAACCGGTTTCACTTTATGGTGATGGCGGACGGAGTCAAGGGCTGCGCCTGCCTGCGATCAGGGGGAAAGCCCGTCTCGAGGGCGGCCAGTCATGGCTTGTTAGGGGGAACCGCTACGGAAAGGGTCGCTGCTCAGCTTGCACTCCCCGCACTTCTGATATGTAGCGCGCAAGGGGCTTGCTTCAAGCCCCCCGTCATCCCGTAAACCGCCGGCCCGAGCCACAGTCTACGGAGTGAAAAATGCGAATGTCCGAGCATGCGGTGGTCATCGTCGGCGGAGGTCCGAGCGGACTGATGTTGGCGGGCGAACTGGCGTTGGCGGGCGTCGACGCCCCCATCGTTGAACGGCGGCCCAGCCAGGACCTCGCCGGCTCACGCGCGGGCGGCCTCCACGCGCGTACCATCGAGGTGCTCGACCAGCGCGGCATTGCCGACCGGTTTCTCGCCGAGGGGCAGAAAGCCCAGGTCGCCGGGTTTGCCGGGGTGTCCCTCGACATCAGCGATTTTCCCACGCGCCACCCCTACGGGCTCGGGCTGTGGCAAAAGCACATCGAACGCATTCTCGCCGGGTGGGTCGACGAGCTCAAGGTGCCGATGTATCGCGGCATCGAGGTGACGGGTTTCGCGCAGGACGATACCGGCGTCGACGTCGAGCTCAGCGATGGGCGGTTGCTGCGGGCGCGCTATCTCGTTGGGTGCGACGGCGGACGCAGCCTGGTGCGCAAGGCAGCCGGCATCGAGTTTCCGGGATCGGACCCCACCACCAGCAATCTGATCGCCGAGGTGGAGATGACCGAGACGCCCGAATTCGGCATTCACCGCGGCCCCCTCGGCATCCACTCCTTCGGCCGGACGGCGTACCAGATCGTCGACGGCAAGATCGTCTATGCCGATCATGGGCCGATCGGCGTCATGGTCACCGAACGACAAGCCGGGGCCACAGGCGAACCCACCCTCGCCGATCTCAGCGAAGCGCTCGTCGCCGCCTGCGGAACCGACTACGGCATCCAAAGTGCATTGTGGATCTCGCGGTTCACCGATGCGGCGCGGCAGGCCGCGACCTACCGCAAGGGTCGGGTGCTGGTGGCCGGCGACGCGGCGCACATCCATCCGCCGGACGGTGGACAGGGGCTCAACACCGGCGTGCAGGATGCCGCGAACCTGGGCTGGAAGCTGGCCCAGGTGGTGAAGGGCATTTCGCCCGACAGGCTCCTCGATACGTACCACGCCGAGCGCCACCCGGTGGCTGCGCGCGTCTTGCGCAACACGATGGCCTCAGTCGCGCTGCGCCGCGAGGACGACCGCACGAGAGCCCTGCGCGAGATAATGGCCGAACTCCTCGGCATGGACGAGCCCCGCAAGCATTTCGCCGCGATGATGTCGGGGCTCGATATTCACTACGACCTCGGCGAGGGACATCCCCTGCTCGGGCGCCGCATGCCCGATCTCGACCTCGGCACCGCGAACGACCCGATGCGGGTCTTCAGCCTGCTCCATGGTGCCCGGCCGACGCTGCTCAATTTCGGCGAACCCGGCGCCGTCGACATCACACCATGGGCCGACCGGGTTCAGCTGGTCGACGCCAAATATGCCGGTCCGTGGGAGCTTCCGGCGCTTGGGTCGGTCACAGCGCCCACTGCCGTGTTGATCCGGCCCGACGGATATGTGGCCTGGGTGGGAGAGGGAGGCCAACTGGGGCTCAATGACGCGCTGGCCACCTGGTTCGGACCTCCGGCTGCGGCGTAGCGCCCGCTACTCCCACTCGATCGTGCCGGGCGGCTTCGACGTGATGTCGTAGACCACCCGGTTGATGCCGCGGACTTCGTTGATGATGCGGGTGGCGACGTTGCCGATGAAGGCCATGTCGAAGGGGTAGAAATCGGCGGTCATGCCGTCGACTGAGGTCACGGCGCGCAGCGCGCAGACGAACTCGTAGGTGCGGCCGTCGCCCATGACGCCGACGGTCTGCACCGGCAGCAGCACGGCGAAGGCCTGCCAGATCTTGTCGTAGAGGCCGGCCTTCCGGATTTCGTCGAGATAGACGGCATCGGCGCGGCGGAGGATGGCGAGCTTTTCGGGGCTCACGCCGCCCGGCAGGCGGATGGCGAGGCCGGGGCCGGGGAACGGGTGGCGGCCGACGAATTTCTCGGGCAGGCCGAGTTCGCGGCCGAGCGCCCTCACTTCGTCCTTGAACAGTTCACGCAGCGGCTCGACCAACTGCATGTTCATGCGCGCCGGCAGGCCGCCGACATTGTGGTGCGACTTGATGGTGACCGAGGGCCCGCCGGTGAAGCTGACGCTTTCGATGACATCGGGATAGAGCGTGCCCTGGGCGAGGAACTGGGCGCCGCCGATCTTTTTGGCCTCGGCCTCGAAGGTCTCGATGAAGAGCCGGCCGATGGTCTTGCGCTTGGTCTCGGGGTCGGCCTCGCCGGCGAGGGCGCCGAGGAATTGCGCCGACGCATCAACGTGGACGAGCGGGATATTGTAGCGATCGCGGAAGGTGGTGACGACCTCGTCGGCCTCGTTGAGCCGCATCAGACCGTGATCGACGAAGATGCAGGTGAGCTGGTCGCCGATGGCCTCGTGGATCAGCACGGCGGCGACGGAGCTGTCGACGCCGCCGCTCAGCCCGCAGATCACCCTGCCCTTGCCGACCTGGGCGCGGATTTTTTCGATCATGCGGTGGCGGTAGGCCGACATGGTCCAATCCGACTTCAGCCCGACGATGTTGTGGACGAAATTGGCGAGCAGCCTGCCGCCATCCGGGGTGTGGACGACTTCCGGGTGGAACATCGTGGTGTAGCGCTGCTCGGCCTCGTTGACGGCGATGGCGAAGGGCGCGTTGGGCGAAGTGGCGACGACCTTGTAGCCGGCCGGGAGCTCCGTGACGCGGTCGCCGTGGCTCATCCAGACGGGATAGCGGCCGCCGATTTCCCAGACGCCCTCGTAGAGCCGGCTGGGCTCCCTGATCTCGACGTCGGCGCGGCCGAACTCGCGGGCATGGCCGCCCTCGACCTTGCCGCCGAGCTGCAGCGCCAGCGTCTGCTGGCCGTAGCAGATGGCAAGGATCGGAACATTGGCGGCCAGCACTTCGGCGGGCGCGCGCGGGCTGCCCTCGTCGAGCACCGAGGCCGGTCCGCCTGAGAAGATGACCCCTCGTGGCCGCATCGCGGCGAAAGCCTCGGCGGCCTTGTTGAACGGGTGGATTTCGCAATAGACCCCGGTCTCGCGCAGGCGCCGCGCGATGAGCTGGGTCACCTGCGAGCCGAAATCGATGATGAGGATGGAGTCGACGGGAGCGGGTGCTGTCATGGCGGGGAAATAAAGGGCGCGCGCAGATTCCGCAAGCAGGGTTGCACCGGTCCCGCCGGGATGGAATGGTCCGGAAGGTGGACGCACGGGGCTGGTGCCCGGGGAGGAACGATGACCGACAGCCGTCTTGCGGGCGCCGATTTCGTGCGTGCCACGGCCTGCCTGATGGTGGTCGGCACCCATGTGGCACAGCGGGTGATGCCAGGGCTGCTGCCGCACTGGGGCGCGACGACCGCGGCCGCGGTGATGATGGGCGCGTTCGGGGTCGGGGCGTTCTTCGTGCTCTCGGGGTACTTGCTGGCGCGGCCGTTCTGGATGGCGCTCGACCGCGGTGAGGCGATGCCGTCGCTGAGGACCTATGCGCTGAGGCGCGCGGCGCGCATCCTGCCGGGCTTCTGGCTGGCGCTGACGGTGACGTTCGTGCTGAGCTTTACGCTGCTGAGATTCCCGTTCGATGGCGAACTGCTCTTCCGCTACATCTCGGGGGTGGCGCTGGTCGCCGACTTCCACTGGCTGACCTGGTTTCCGGTCGAGTACAATGGGCCGCTGTGGTCGATCGGCTGCGAGATCACGTCGTATGCGCTGCTGCCGATCTGCCTGGCGCTGCTGTTCATGCTGCCGGGGCGGACGCGGGTCTGGGGCGGACGTCTGGTGTGGGTCGTCCTCATCGCCGGCGTCATCGGCCTGCAGTGGCTGATGGTGAAGTACCTGCAGCCCGACAGCTATCATCGCGACTGGGGGTTCGGGCTGGTCGGCGGCGCCAAGGTATGGTGGCCGGCCTACAACCCGATCGGCTTCTATGGACTGTTCGCGATCGGGGCGCTGGCGGCCGGATTCCAGGTGCGGCTCGTGAAATGGCGCTCTATCGTGTTCGACATCGTGGCGATCGGTGGCGCTGCGCTCGCGGTCTGGTCGATGGCCGACAATTTCCCCTACACCGACGGCTACGGCCTCAACAGCATCCCGTACGGGTTCCCGTGGTTCCCGATCGGGGTGGCGCTGATCCTCATGAGCGTGCCGTCATCGCTGCTGGTCAGGCGGCTCACCGAGATCGCGCCGATCGCGTTCGTCGCCCGCATCTCATTCGGCATCTATGTCTGGCACTTCCTGCTGATGGAGATCGTGCGGGTGCTGTGGCAGCCACGCTACGTCTATGGCGGCATGTACGCGGTGCCGCAATGGGCGTGGATCAGCGCCGGAGTGGTGGTCGCGAGCTTCGTCATCGCGACGCTCTCGTATTATCTGCTCGAGGCGCCGGTGATCCGGTGGGCGCGCGGCTTCGAGGATCGCCCCGGCGCCGGCTCGCCCACTCTCTCACCCGCCGCAGGATGACCATGCCGACACTCGCCGAAGACCACTGGATCAATCCGCCGTCGCGCTACGAGCGGGTCGGCGACACGCTGAGCGTGATGACCGGCAAGGAGACCGATTTCTGGAATAACACGTTCTACGGCTTCAAGCATGGCAACGGGCACTTCCTTGCGACCCCGGTCAGCGGCGATTTCAGCCTGACCGTGAGTTTTTCGGCGCCCTACAACACGCTCTACGACCAGGCCGGCGCGATGCTGCGGGTGGATGAGAACAACTGGCTAAAATGCGGCGTCGAATTCACCGACGGGCGCAAGAATTTTTCGGTGGTGGTGACGCGCGACGATCAGTCCGACTGGTCGGTGATGCCGATCGAGGGCGCCGTGGAAGCGCCGGTGACGCTGCGGCTGACGCGGCATGCCGAGGCGCTGCGCGTCGAGATCGAGGACGGCGACGCGTTCCGGCTGGTGCGGCTGGCGTATCTGCGGATGCCGGAGACGGTCGAGGCCGGGCCGATGTGCTGCTCGCCGGTGGGCGACGGGCTCCGAGTGATGTTCCACCGGATCGAGTTCGCCGAGCCGATCCCGCGTGAGCTGCACGACTAGGAACTGCGCCGGAACGCCGCGAAGAAAAAGCCGTCGGTGCCGGTCTTGAGCGGGGTCAGGAGCACGCCCCCCTGCGGAAGGAGATGGGCATGCTCGGCGGCGCCAGGGGCGATGGCCTCTAGGAGCGGACTACCGGGGATCGCCTCGAACTCGGGATGCGCCTTGAGGAAATCCCAGGCCTGCGCCCCGTTCTCGTCGTTGAGGATGGAGCAGGTGATGTAGGCCAGCGTGCCGCCCGACTTTACGAAGGGCGCGCCGTCCTCGAGAATGGCCTTTTGCTCGGCGACGCGGAGCGCGACCTGCTCGGCGGTGAGCTTCCACTTGGCGTCGGGACGGCGGCGCCAGGTGCCCGAACCGGTGCAGGGCGCATCGATGACGACGCGATCCATCTTGCCAAGGAGATCGCCGAGGGCGCCCTCGCCCGGCGGCCGGACCTGCACGTTGCGCGCGCCGTTGCGCTTCAACCGGTCGTAGATCGGCGCAAGGCGGTGACGATCGCTGTCGTAGGCGAAGATCTGGCCCTTGTTGCCCATCGCCGCGGCCATGGCGAGCGATTTGCCGCCGCCGCCGGCGCAGAGGTCGAGCACCTGCTCACCGGGTTTTGCCCCGATCAGCGCCGAGACGATCTGGCTGCCCTGATCCTGCACCTCGAACCAGCCCTTGAGGTAGCCCTCCTCGACCTGGACGTTGGGCGTGCGACTGTCGCCTGTGCCTGCAGCGATGCGGATGCCGCTGGGGGCGATGGCGGCAGGCTCGGCGCCGAAGCGCTCGAGAGCCTTGAGCACGCGCGCACGGTCGGACTTCAGCGTGTTGACGCGCAGATCGAGCGGCGGACGGCCGGACATCGCCCTGCCCTCGCTGGTCCAGAACGGGCCGAGGCTCTGCTTGAGCGACGGCACCGCCCATTCGGGGACATCGGCGCGGACATGTTCGGGTGCACCCGCCAGTGGCTCTGGCGCGCTCAACCGATGCACCTCGTCGACGCTGAGGATGTCAGGGGCGTGGGTATCGGCGGCGAACAGATCGTTGAGCTGTTCGGGCGTCTCGCCCCAATCGCGGACCGCGACGCTCAGCACCAGCGCGCGGGGCGTATCGCTGCCCATGCCGTAGGCATGGCTGGCGCGCCGGCGCAGCGCGTCGTAGACGAGATTGCCGATGGCGGCGCGGTCGCCGGCACCGGCGAAGCGGTTGTTGAGGCCCCAGCCCTTCAGCGCCTCGGCCACCGGGCGGTGGCGCTTGTCGATGTCGTCGAGGACCTCGATGGCGGCCGACAGCCGGCCGGGCAGCCGCATCAGTTGCCGCCGCGGTAGTTCGGCGGCTCGCGGGTGATCGAGACGTCGTGGACGTGGCTCTCGCTGAGCCCGGCGCCCGAAATCTTGACGAAGGTGGCGTTGTCGCGGAACTCGGTGAGATCGTGCGCGCCGGTGTAGCCCATGGCGGCGCGCAGGCCGCCGGCGAGCTGATGCAGCACGTTGTTGGCCGGCCCCTTGTAGGGCACCTGGCCCTCGATGCCCTCGGGCACGAGCTTGAGCTGGTCCCGCACCTCCTGCTGGAAGTAGCGATCGGCCGAGCCGCGCGCCATGGCGCCGACTGAGCCCATGCCGCGGTAGGATTTGTACGAGCGGCCCTGGTACAGATAAACCTCGCCGGGGCTCTCGTCGGTGCCGGCCAGCAGCGAGCCGACCATAGCGCAGGAGGCGCCGCCGGCCAGGGCCTTGGCGAGATCGCCGGAGAACTTGATGCCGCCATCGGCGATCACCGGAACGCCGCTCTTGTCGGCCTCCTCGGCGCAGGCCATCACCGCCGCGAGCTGCGGCACGCCGACGCCGGCGACGATGCGGGTGGTGCAGATCGAACCGGGGCCGATGCCGACCTTGATCGAATCCGCGCCGGCATCGATCAGGGCGCGGGTGGCCTCGGCGGTGGCGACGTTGCCGGCGACGATGCGGGTCGAATTGCTCTCGCGCTTCACCCGTTCCACCGCTTCGGCGACGCGCACCGAATGCCCATGCGCGGTGTCGATGACGAGGAGATCGACCCCGGCATCGATCAGGGCCATCGAGCGCTCGTAGCCCTTGTCGCCGACGGTGGAGGCGGCGGCGACGCGGAGGCGGCCCTGCGCATCCTTGATCGCCATCGGGTTGAGCTGGGCTTTTTCGATATCCTTGACGGTGATCAGGCCGACGAGGCGGCCATCGTCATCGACGACCAGTAGCTTTTCGATGCGGTTGGTGTGGAGCAGGCGCTTGGCCTCGTCCTTGCCGACGCCGTCGCGGACTGTAACGAGGTTCTCGTGCGTCATCAGCTCGGCGATCTTCTGCCGCTCGTCGGAGGCAAAGCGCACGTCGCGATTGGTGAGGATGCCGACCAGCTTGCCGGTGACGCGGCCGCCGAGGCCGCCATTGGCGACCACCGGAATGCCGGAGATGCGGTTGGCCCGCATCAGCGCCAGCGCATCGGCGAGGGTGGCGTCCGGGCCGATGGTGATGGGATTGACCACCATGCCGCTCTCGAAGCTCTTGACCTGCCGCACCTGCTCGGCCTGCTCGTCCGGCTCGAGATTGCGATGGATGACGCCGATGCCGCCGGCCTGCGCCATGGCGATGGCCATGACGTGCTCGGTGACCGTATCCATCGCCGCCGACAGGATCGGCAGGTTAAGGAAGATGTCCTTGGTGACCCGGCTGGAAATGTTGACGTCGGTGGGCAGAACGTCCGAGCGCGCCGGCTGCAGCAGCACGTCGTCGAAGGTCAGCGCGGAATCGCCGGTGATGGAGGAAATAATCTTCGCCAAGGGCAGGCCCTTCCCGGTCCGGAGGATAAAGGAAGCCCGCGCCGGCGAATCAAGCGCCCCCGCGGGTTGGCGAGGGCACATAGCATCGGGGATGCGGTTTGGGAAGGGTGGAGGGACCGGAGGCTTCTCAGCTGGCTTTCTTGGCTGGCGATCTAGACCTCGCGGCCTTGAGCCGGGTGACCTTGGCGGGCTTGCCGGAGTCCGGATCGACAGACTTCAGGACGCGGGCGGTGGCGCCCTCCACCTTCCCCTGGCGCGTAATCTGCAGATCGACATCTCCCACACCGGGAAGTTCGGCCACGATCCGAAGCCGTCCGCCGAGGCCGCGAACGTAGGTGTTGAGGGAGGAAATCAGCATGTCGCTCCGGCGTTCAAGACGAGAAACGCCATCCTGACGCATCCCGGCGACCTCGTCCTGCTTCTTTCTCGCCAATGCCCTGAGCTGCCGCAGCCTCTCGGCCTTAATCAGTTCGCGGCTGCGTGCCTTGATTTCGGCCCGAAGCTCGGGAGTCTCGTCAGCCAGCAACTGCTCCAATGTCAGGAATCTGCTCATTCTTCCAACTCCGCGAGACGCTCGTCGTAACGCTCGTCTGCCATGCTCACCAACCGGGCATAGAAGCGGCTCTGACTGATGCCACCCTTGGCTCCGCCGCAGAGAACGACGGCGTTCCGCGTCGGATCAAAGGCGAACGCCAAGCGATACCAATCGCCGCCGGTCTGAACCCGCATTTCCTTCATGTTCGCGTGACGCGAGCCCTTCAACGTGTCGATCTGGGGCCGCCCGAGTGCCGGTCCGAACTCTCGCAAGAGATCGAAGACGACGCCGAGCGCGACCTTGGCCTCGTCCGGCAGTCCGTGAAACTCCACCCCGAAATCGGGATGGAAGATCAGGCCCCAATCGCTCATTCCATCGCTCAGCGAATGCTGTTAACGACATATGCTCCGTTGGCAGGCCCAGGTCAAGGACGGCTATGCTGCCGCTCCCGTGTCCGTGACGAACCGAGAACCATGCATCGTCGACCCGGGCAGCCATGGCTTAGGAAGACCGTCAGGCCGCTTCGAGATCGGCGATCAGCTTTTCGACGCGCTCGATGTGGGTCAGGTGCCGCTCTTCGACGACGAAATTGAGCGTCATGTATTCGCGGCCGGGGCAGAAGGTGACGATGTTGGTCGATTGGTGGAAAGCGCCGCAATAGATCGGCTCGATCATCCATTCGGTCATCGCACCCATGCTGCGATGCGGCGGCACCAGCGTCAGAACCAGATCGGTCTGCGTTCCCTGGAACCGCCAGACCCGGTCGTTGATCAGCCGCGGGACGATCGTGCTCAGCTTGCGCATCGCCCCCATCATCGCCAGCACGGTGAGCTGGAACTTCGAGAGGTCCTTGTTCTCGTTGGCCTCCATCTCGGCGTCCACGGCGCGGGCATAGGTGACGAAGTCGCTGCTGAACGGAAAACTCGCCTGCAACGCGCGGACCCGGAAGAAGTCGTCGTCAGATGCAGTGCGCCTGGTGTCGAGCATCGTATAGGCGGCAGTGATCACCTTCTCCTTCACCCGCCGGTCCTTCTCGGAGAGCAGCGCAAAGGTGGTGAGCGCGAAATAGAGCGAACGCTGGCGCACGCCGAGTTTGGTGGCGAGTGAACGGATGCGCTGGCGCGGCAGGGCCAGCGTCCTGAAGAAAAGCGGTCGCTCAGGGGCGTTGACGATATTGCCGATGCCGGCGAACAACCCGGCCATGAGGAACCCGCTGACGGCGCCGCGGAAGCGCTTGAACCAGGCGAGCTTGTTGCCCTTGTTCGACTGGATGCCGTGATTGGCGGTCTGCGAGCGCGTCAGCAGCGCCGCATCCGATCCCTCCAGCAGGCAGTGCGCCGAGCGGACCTGGAGGATGGACATGCGGCCGTGCTCGTCGGGGCCCTCCTTGAGGTTGGCCACCATCATGCGGAAGAGCGGCAGCTCAGGGTGCTTGAACACATCCTGCGTGCTGGTCAGCCATTTGTCCGGGTAGCCCTCGAAGCTGTCGATCTCCTCGACGCTGGTGATGGCGTCAAGCAAATGCTGAGAAAACGGATGACCGGGCACGGCGCCCTCGAAGCCGTGGGTCAGCTGGGGCGCGAGCGCCACCATCTGCTCCACCATGCCCTTGACCGCCTCCTTGTCGAACCGCGTCCTGGAGAAGGCGGTGAAGAAGACCGTGTCCTTGCCCGCGTACAGGAACCACTGGAAATTCGTAAACAGGGCCTGCGGGTTATCCCTTACCGCCTCGGCGGCGAATTCGAGGGCGACGGCGTTGTCGGACGCAAAACTGGACGCGGAGAAGCTTTTCATCTGAACTCGGTGGCGTTTTGTATCGATTTGACACCGTTTGGGGCGCCCCGGTCAACCGCTTCGCGTTCGCGCGGAGCGTTGCCGTGCCGGAAACCGGTGCCACCGTTAATGGCCGCCGGACCGTCGCCGCGGGCCCGAAATGATCCGGGAACCCGTTTCCGGCATTGTCACCCCCGCCAAGGAGGCATATCCCCGAGGTATGTCCTTCGCGCTCGCCGCGACCCCCGCGATTTCCAATTGATCCGCATTACTCCCCTCATCCTGGCTGTCGCCCTGTTCATGGAGAACATGGATTCGACGGTCATTGCGACGTCGCTGCCGGCGATCGCCGCCGATATCGGGACGAGCCCGATCGCGCTGAAACTGGCGCTCACCGCGTATTTCGTGTCGCTGGCGATCTTCATTCCGATTTCCGGCTGGATGGCCGACCGCTGGGGCGCCACCAACATCTTTCGCATCGCCATCGGCGTCTTCGTCCTGGGCTCGATCGCCTGCGCCTACTCCAATTCGCTGCCGACGTTCGTGTTCTCGCGGTTCCTGCAGGGCGTCGGCGGCTCGATGATGACGCCGGTCGCCCGGCTCGTGCTGGTCCGCGCGACACCGCGGAGCGAGCTGGTCGGCGCCATGGCGTGGCTGACGGTGCCGGCCCTGGTCGGGCCGCTCATCGGCCCGCCGCTGGGGGGATTTCTCACCACCTATCTCAGCTGGCACTGGATCTTCTGGATCAACGTGCCGATCGGGATCGTCGGGATTGTGCTCGCCAGCCGCTTCCTGCCGCTAGCGGAGACGCGTATCCCGCGGCCGATCGACGGGCTCGGCTTCGTGCTCTGCGCCATCGCATTCTCGGGCTTCATCTTCGGATTGTCGGTGATCAGCCTGCCGGCGATCCCGACAGTGGCGGGATACGCCGCGGTAGCCGTCGGCATCGTGTCGGGTATCGTCTATCTCGGCCACGCGCGGCGGACGGAGTTTCCGCTGCTCGAGCCGAAACTGCTGCGCAACAAGTTGTTCCGCAGCGCCATGATCGGGGGATTGCTCTTTCGCATCGGCATCGGCGCCTTCCCGTTCCTGATGCCGCTGATGCTGCAGCTGACGTTCGGGCTCAACCCGTTCGAGTCCGGGCTCACGACGTTCGTCGCGGCGATCGGCGCCATCCTCTCGAAATTTTTGGCGGAGCGGCTCTACGCGCGCTTCGGCTTTCCGCGCATGCTGACGACGACGGCGTTGATCGGCTCCGCCTTCCTCGCCGTCAATGGGCTGTTCTCCCCCGAGACGCCGTACCTCCTCCTGATCGCCTGCCTGTTCGTCGGCGGGGTAGTGCGCTCGTTCTTTTTCACCGGCGCCAACGTGCTCGGCTATGCCGACGTCGCGGAGACGGAGGCCAGCCAGGCGACGGTTATCGCAGCCGTCAACCAGCAGATCAGCGTGGCGCTCGGCGTCGCCCTGGCGGGCGGCGTCCTCGAACTCAGCGCCAATCTCAGCGGCGACGGGCTGGGCCTCGCCGACTTCCAGATCGCCTGGTTCGTGGTCGCCGCGGTGGCGGGCCTCAGCGTCATCCCGTTCCTCAGGCTGCCACCCGATGCGGGATCGAACGTCTCCGGGCACCGGGCGAAGCCGCTGCCCAGGGCGGAGGCGATCGCCTGACGCCATGAACACCCGCCTCGTCCCGCTGATCCTCGCCGTCGCCCTGTTCATGGAGAACATGGACTCGACCGTGATCGCGACCTCGCTGGCCGCCATCGCCAACGATATCGGCTCGCAGCCGATCGCGCTGAAACTGGCGCTCACCGCCTATCTGGTGGCGCTCGCCATCTTCATTCCGATTTCGAGCTGGATGGCGGACCGCTGGGGATCGCGCAACGTCTTCCGCATCGCCATCCTGGTGTTCATCGCCGGATCGGTCGCCTGCGCGATCTCGAACTCGCTCCTGACCTTCGTCGGCTCGCGGTTCCTGCAGGGCATGGGCGGGGCGATGATGACGCCGATCGCGCGGCTGGTGCTGGTGCGCATCACGCCGCGCAACCAGCTGGTCGATGCGATGGCCTGGCTCAGCATTCCGGGGCTGATCGGCCCGATCGTCGGCCCCCCAGTGGGTGGCTTCCTCACCACCTATCTGAGCTGGCACTGGATCTTCCTCATCAACGTGCCGATCGGGCTGATCGGGATCGCGCTGGTCAGCCGGTTCCTGCCGGAATTTCACCGCAATGCGCCGCGCCGGATGGACTTTCGCGGCTTCGTCCTGGCTGGAACGGCGTTCGCCGGCTGGGTATTCGGCATCTCGGTGCTCACCCTGCCGGCGCTGCCGGCCTCGTTCGGGGTCGCAGCGGTCGTGGGCGGAACGCTGTCGGCGGCGGTCTATCTCTGGCACGCGCAGCGGACGGAGTATCCGTTGCTCGACCTGAAGCTGCTCCGCCTGCCGCTGTTCCGCAACACCATCGTCTCCGGATCCTTCCTGCGGCTCGGCACCGGGGCGATGCCGTTCCTGTTTCCGCTGATGCTGCAGCTGGCATTCGGGCTCGACGCGTTCGAGAGCGGCCTGGTCACCTTCGCCAGCGCGGTGGGCGCGTTCGCCGCGAAATTCGTGGCCGAGTGGATCATCCAGCGGCTGGGCTTTCGCACTACGCTGATCGCGGCGACGTTCATGACTGTGCTCGGCGTCCTGGCGATGGGGCTCTACACGCCCGAAACGCCGATGCTGCTGATCATGGCGGCGCTGGTGGTCACCGGGTTCTTCCAGTCGATGTTCTGGACGGCGACCAACGCCTTCACATTCGCCGACATCGACGACAAGGATTCCGGGCAGGCCAATGTCATCAGCCAGGTCACGGTGCAGCTGACGCTGGCCTTCGGCGTGGCGATCGGCGGCGGAGCGCTCGAAGGCGCGCGGCTGCTGCATGGCGGCGAGCCGCTGCTCGGGGATTTCCACCTCGCCTTCTACGCCATGTCGGTGCTGGCGCTGATGTCGACGATCCTGTTCTGGCGATTGCCCAAGAATGCGGGGGCGCATTTGTCGGGGCATCGACGGGAGAATGCGGAGTTGCATGCGGGGGAGTGACGTGAATGGTGAATGGTGAATGGTGAATGGTGAATGGTGAATGGTGAATGGTGAATGGTGAATGGTGAATGGTGAATGGTGAATGGTGAATGGTGAATGGTGAATGGTGAATGGTGAATGAGAGGAAGCCTTCCATTCACAATTCACAATTCACAATTCACAATTCACAATTCACAATTCACCACCTCTCACGCCTTGAACCCCCTGGCCACCAGATAGGCTTCGGCGCTGCCCGCCCGTGACGCCGGGGGCTTGGCGTGGATCGTCGTGGTAAAATGCCGTTTCAGTGTGTGCAGCAATTCGTGCTCGGTGCCGCCCTGGAACACCTTTGCGACGAAGGCGCCGCCGGGCGCCAGCACCTGGATGGCGAAATCGGCCGCCAGCTCGACCAGCGCCATGATGCGGATGTGATCGGTGGCGCGATGGCCGGTGGTGGGGGCCGCCATGTCGGAGAGGACGAGATCGGCCTTGTGGCCGCCCAGCGCGTCGATCAGCAGCTGTGGCGCGTCGGGGTCGTTGAAATCCTTCTTCAGAAGGATCACACCGTCGATGGGGTCCATCTCGAGATAGTCGATGCCGACGATCAGCGGGTGTTCGGCGGTGGAGCCGACGATGGGCGCCGCGACCTGGCTCCAGCCGCCCGGCGCCGCTCCCAGATCGACGATGCGCTGGCCCTTGTGGAGCAGCTTGTAGCGCTCGTTGAGCTCGATGAGCTTGTAGGCGGCGCGCGAGCGAAAACCCTCGGCGCGGGCCTTGGCGACATAGGGATCGTTGAGCTGGCGCTGCAGCCAGAGGGTCGAGCCGATCTTGCGGCCCTTACTGGTCTTGACCCGCACTTTCAGATCGTGCTCGCCGCGACGGCCACTGCCCTGCCCGGTTCCCTTGGCCATCAGCGCCTCGCCGGCTGTGCACGGCGCTGCATCGCGCGGTCTTCATCGATCAGCGAAATCAAGATGCCCTCGCGCAGACCGCGGTCTGCGACGCGCACGCGCTCGGTCGGCCATTCGCGGCGGATCGCCTCGAAGATGGCGCAGCCCGGCAGCACCAAGTCGGCGCGGTCGCGCCCGATACAGGGATGGGCGACGCGCCGGTCAAAACTCATGGCGAGGAGCGCGGTCATGGTGGCGTCGACCTCGGTCTTCGACATCCAGAGGCCGTCGACCTTCTGGCGCTCGTAGCGCTCGAGGCCGAGATGGAGGCCGGCGAGCGTGGTCACGGTGCCCGAGGTGCCGATGAGGTGCACCGGGTGCTCGGCAATCATCTGGCGCAGCCGGCCGCGGCCCTTGAACTCGCGCAGGTGGCCGGCGACGTAGGCGACCATGGCTTCGAAGGTCTCGGGGGTGACGTCGACGCCGCCGAATTTTTCGGCAATCGAGACGACGCCGACCGGCAGCGACTGCCAGGAGCGGATCGAGGCCGCCATGCGGCCCTGCCGGCGGGGACGGCCGCCGCGGAAATCGAGCCAGGCCAGTTCCGACGAGCCGCCGCCGATGTCGAACATCAGGGCGCCTTCGCTGTGCGCATCGATCAGGTCGGCGCAGCCGGTGACGGCGAGCGCCGCCTCGGTCTGGCGATCGACGATCTCGAGCTCGAGCCCGGTCTCGGTTCGGATGCGAGCGATGAAGGCCTCGCCATTGGCCGCCGAGCGGCAGGCTTCGGTGGCGATCAGGCGCATGCGGGCCGGTTCGTGCTCGCGCAGCTTGTTGCGGCACTGCTTGAGCGCCTCGATGGTGCGGTCCATGGCCGCATCGGAAAGCCGTCCGGTGACGGACAGGCCCTCTCCCAGCCGGACGATGCGGGTAAAACCGTCGAGCACGCGAAAGCTCGCCTCGTGCGGACGGGCGATCAAGAGGCGGCAATTGTTGGTGCCCAGGTCGAGCGCGGCATAGACCGGCCCGCGCGGCCGGCGCGACGGATTCTGGGCGCCGTCCTTCCGCCTCTCCGCATCGCCCCGCGGGCCAAAAGACCCACCGGCGTCGCGCCGGATGGGCGCACCGCCCCCGACATCGACCGCACCCTGCGGCGCGCTTGCGGCGGCGGACCGATCCTCGTCGGTCACTCGCCAACTCCATCCTGCGCGGTCGCCCACCGGCCTAAGCCGCCGGCGCCCGGGCGCAGCCTTGTTCATACGTCGCGCAAACCTTAGGGCAAGGCCGGGAGCGGCGCAATGGCGCGACGGCTCGGACGGTGAAGACGAAAACGCCCCGGCGAGGGCAGCCGGGGCGTTCTGGAGCCGTCGTTTGGCGCGGCTCAGATACGGGTGAGTTCGAAGGTCTGGCAGAGGATGCCGGAGCAGCCCTTGAGGGTCATGAAGTTCTTCGAAACGAGGGTCATCGTGCCGTCGTAGCTGTGACCGGAAAAGACCACGTTGCCGGACCATTTGCCCGCGGCCAGGGGGCGGGCGCCTTTGACGATGTAGGTATTGAGGACGGCCAAATTGTCCTCGGTCTTGGCGTCCGACCGGAGCCAGACGAGCTTGGCGCAAAGCGCGCCGCCGGCGCCGCATGCGGTCACCCGGTAGCGGGCCTCGCCGGTGGTGACCTCCCAGGAGCCGACGGGAGTTGTGCCGGCGGCGAGCGCCGGCCCGATCGAGAGCGCCGCAAACGTCAGCGCGGCAAGCCATTTGAGGGTGCGTGTCATCAATGTCCTGTGGCCGGCGAAGCACCGGCGCGATTTCGGGTTTTCAGGGTGGGGCTCGCGGTACGCGGGAGGGCGCGGACGATACCCCCTAACGGGGCCACGCCCCGAAGGTTCCCGCGCCCAATGGAGGCCAATCAAGGCAAGGGCATGGCGAGGACGCCCCAATCGGGCGGCAGATCGTCGCAACCTGATGCCGTGCCCGGAGCCCGCTGAGGAGAGTTGATCGGCGCACCGAATGCCGCTAGAAGGCGGCGCATCGGGCTCGAGCGCTTCTTCCGGCGCTCCGCTTGGGGAATAGTTCAACGGTAGAACTACGGACTCTGACTCCGTCAATCTTGGTTCGAATCCAGGTTCCCCAGCCAGATCAATCAATCACTTAGCCGTCGTCCCTCACATTTGTCGTGACGTTGCCGCAAACTCGGGGAGGCGACGCCGCGCGTGGCCCACCCACCAACTCATCGCCGCCGGACATCTGCGCGGCTGTGGTCCTGGGATTCCTTTGCCCGCATCTGTTGGGCAAGATCGGCGGGTGGCGCAGGGGCACTCAGCGCGACGGCGGCGCGGCGACGGTGCGGCGCTCCATCACCGGGCCGTCGATCTTGACGATGCGGGCGTGCGGCGGCTTGCCGTGGACGGCGATGTCGATCAGCAGTTCGGCGGCCTTGCGGCCCATTTCGTAGTTCGGCAGGAGCACCGTGGTCAGCGGCGGGTCGGTATAGCCGGCGACCACTTGGTCGTCGTAGCCGACGATCGATAGATCCTCGGGCACGCGCAGGCCGAGTTCGCCGGCCATCTGCATCGCCCCAAGCGCCATCATGTCGTTGCCGCAGAACACGGCCGTCGGAGGCGAGGGAAGCGACATCAGGGTGGGAAGATGCGTCCGGCCACTGCCGGGAAGCCAGTCGCCATCGAGGACGAGGCCGGCGTCGAAGGGGATGTCGGCCGTCGCCAGGGCCTGGCGATAGCCGATGAGCCGGTCGGCACTGGCATCCATCCACGGCTCGCCATTGATCAGGCCGATGCGCCGATGGCCGCGCTTGATGAGATAATCGGTGGCGTTGAAGCCGCCGACCACTTCGGCCGGCACCACCGAGACCGGATGGCCGGTGGCGGTGTAGCAATTGAGCAGGACCACCGGCACGCCCTCGAGTGCGGCGGGCAGCTGCACCTGGCGGGTGAAGATGGTGGCGTAGATGACCCCGATCAGGCCCGGATTGCGCCGGATGGAGGCGATCGTCGCGGCCTCGAGCTCGGCGTTGGAGCGGGTCGCGTGGGTGGAGACGAGGAACCCCGATTCCCAGGCGGCGTCGCGCGCGCCATCAATGTTCTGGACCGGAAATACGGTCGTCGAAATCTCGTCCGCCAGGTAGGCGATGGTCTGGCCGAAGGACTGCGGCAAGCTGCGCCGCATGTAAGGAAGGATATAGCCGAGATCGCGCGCCGCCGCGACGACCCGGTGCCGGGTCGCCTCCGAAATGCGCGCGCCGGTCATGCCGTTGAGGACGAGCGAGACGCTCGACTGCGACACGCCCGCGGCGCGGGCCACGTCCATCATGGTGGCGTGCCGGCCCGCAGGCGACGGCTGCCCGCTCTCCTCGTCTTGATCGCTGGACATCCCGGACCCTCCCGGCCCTCAGTTGATCATACTATTTTCGCACATATTATCAAACTTGACCAAACTAACATGTTTGTCTATTCCTTCAAACCTGAACCCATCATTCATGGCGAAACGCCGGTGATGGGTCACAAGGGAGGACTATCATGAAGAAATCGCTCGTTCTGAGCGCTCTTGCCGTCATTCTGGTTTCGAGCACCGCCTACGCCGACACGTCCGGCATGAGGATCGCCTTCTCCAACAACTACGCCGGCAATTCCTGGCGGCAGGCGATGCTGAAGAGCTACGCCGCAGTGACCGAGAAGGCCGTCAAGGACGGCATCGTCGCGGCGGCCGATATCTTCACCACCGCCGACAAGGAAGTGCCGACCCAGGCGGCGCAGATCCAGAACCTGATCCTGCAGGGCTACAACGCCATCGTCATCAATGCCGGCTCGCCCGACGCGCTCAACGGCGCCGTCAAGCAGGCCTGCGACGCCGGCATCGTGGTGGTCTCGTTCGACGGCATCGTCACCGAGCCGTGCGCCTACCGCGTGGTCGTCGACTTCAAGTCGATGGGCCTCGAGGAAGTCGAACAGATGGCCAAGTTCCAGCCCAAGGGCGGCAATCTGCTCGAGATCCGCGGCCTCGCCGGCACCTCGATCGACGAAGCCATCCACCAGGGCATCCTCGACGGCGTCGCCAAGCATCCGGAGTTCAAGATCGTCGGTTCGGTGACCGGCGACTGGGACCAGACCACCGCCCAGAAGGCGGTCGCCACCATCCTTCCCTCGCTGCCCGACGTGGTGGGCATCGTCGACCAGGGCGGCGACGGTTATGGCGCGGCGCAGGCCTTTGCGGCCGCCGGCAAGCCGCGCCCGACCATCATCATGGGCAATCGCCAGGACGAGCTGCAGTGGTGGAAAGAGCAGAAGGCCAAGGACGGCTACCAGACGTGGTCGGCATCGATCGCGCCCGGCGTGTCGTCGCTGGCGTTCTGGGTCGCCCAGCAGGTGCTCGACGGCCGCACGGACATCCCGCACGACCTCTTGGTGCCCTACCTCGCCTTCACCCAGGACGACTTCGAGACGGTGCTGCCGACGATCGAAACCGGCAGCGTCGCCAGCCACGAATACACCCAGGAAGAGTCGCTGGCTGCGATCAAGGCCAACATGTAGAAGCGACCTGATGGCCTTGCCGCAGGGGCGGCGGTTGGTATTGTGACCAATGCCTGAAATCGGCAACACCATCGTCAAGCTGGACGGCGTCGAAAGACATTTCGGCGCCGTCCGCGCGCTTGACGGCGTCACCATCGCCGTCAAAGCCGGAGAATGCGTGGGCCTCGTCGGCCACAACGGCGCCGGCAAATCGACGCTCATGCACGTGTTGGCCGGGACCGGAACGCCCGACCAAGGCACGATCACCGTCGGGGGCGAGCCGCAGACCGCCTATTCGGTCAGCCGGGCGCAGACGCTGGGCATCCGCTGCGTGTTCCAGGAGCTGTCGCTCTGTCCCAACCTGACGGTGGCGGAAAACACCCGCATCTATCACCCCTCGATCCGCGGCATCGGCTGGCGCCGGCGGGCCAGCGACCTGATCAGCGCCAAGCTGGACGAGGTCTTCCCCGGCCACGGCATCAGCGCCTCCGACATCGTGCAGGATCTGGCGATCGGCAAGCGCCAGATGGTCGAAGTGGCCCGCGCCTTCACGGTCACCGACGCGCCGCTGCGGCTGGTCATCCTTGATGAGCCGACGTCCTCGCTCGACGCCCATACGTCGAGCCAATTGCTGAGCTTCGTGCGTCGCACGGTGGCGAGCGGTATCAGCTGCGTGTTCATTTCGCACCTGCTCGGCGAAATCCTCGGGAACTCCGATCGCATCATCGTCATGCGCGACGGCAAGGTGGTCACCGCAGGCGCGGCCTCGACCTTCAACCGGAACAGACTGGTGACGGAGATGGGCGGCATCGAGGCCGAACCGGCGGCGGTGGCCGCCGCGGCGATGGCCGATCGCGAGAGCCGGAAGCTGCGCGTGCGGGCCCGCCCGGTGCGCCAGAGCGACGGACGCGAACTGATCGCCCGGGAGGGCGAGATCGTGGGCCTGGCGGGCCTTGCCGCGCACGGCCAGACCGACCTGCTGCTGGCGGTGTTCCGCGCCGCGACGCAGCGGGCCGCCAATATCGAGGTGTCGGGGCCGGTGGCGCTGGTCGCCGGCGACCGGCAGACCGACGGCATCTTCGCGCAATGGTCGATCTCGGAGAACATCGGCATCCGCTCGCTGGCGAGGCTGCGCAAGGGCCTGCTGATCTCGCCGGCGCGCGAGGACGAGATGGCGGCGCGCTGGCGCGACAAGATCGGCATCCGGACCCCGGACATGCACAACAACATCCTGTCGCTGTCAGGCGGCAACCAGCAGAAGGCGCTGTTCGCCCGCGCCCTCGGCTCGGATGCCGGGATCGTGCTGATGGACGACCCGATGCGCGGCGTCGACGTCGGCACCAAGCTCGAAGTCTACGAGCTGATCCGCGACGAGGCCCGGGGTGGAAGGACGTTCCTGTGGTACACGACGGAGACCGACGAGCTCAAGAATTGCGACCATGTCTACGTCTTCCACAATGGCCGGATCGTCGCCGACCTCCGGCGCGACGAGCTGACCGAGGAGAAGGTCATCCAATCGTCCTTCGCAGAGAGCGCCTGAGATGACCGATACGCCGAGCCCCACCGCCAGCGTCGCCTCCGCCAGCGTTCCCGCGGCGCGCGGCATCGCCGTGCGGCGCTGGCTGCGGGCGCTGCTGCCGGCGCTGTCGCTGGTGCTGGTGGTCACAGCCATCGGCGTGCTCAATCCGCGCGCCATCAGCTATTTCGGCTTCTCACTGATGCTGGGGCTGGCGATCCCGATCGCGCTCGCCACCATCGCCCAGCTGTTCGTGATCACGGTCAACGACCTCGATCTATCGATCGGCACATTCGTCGGCTTCGTCGGCTGCGTGACGGCGACGCTGCTGCGCGACAATCCGCTGGTCGGCATCGCCGTGCTGGTGGCGGCGATCGGCGTCTATGCCGGACTTGGAGCGCTGATCCACCTGCGCAACCTGCCTTCGATCGTGGTCACGCTGGGGATGAGCTTCGTCTGGCAGGGGCTGGCGATCCTCATGCTGCCGACGCCCGGCGGCAAGGCGCCGGACTGGCTGCTGACGCTGATGGGCCTCAAGCCGCCCTTCGTGCCGTTTCCGATTATCGCGGCCATCGTCATTGCGGTGGTCGTGCATTTCGGGCTGATGCGCACCTCGTACGGCACGATCCTGCGCGGTGCGGGCGGCAATGCCGCGGCGATCGAGCGCGCCGGCTGGTCGCTGTTGCGCACCAAGGTCACCATGTTCACGCTGGCCGGCGTCTTCGGGGTGCTCTCCGGCATGGCGCTGATCGGCACGACGACCTCGGGCGACGCCAATATTGGGAACGGCTACACGCTGCTCTCGATCGCCGGGGTGATCCTGGGCGGCGGCGAGTTCGTCGGCGGCCGGGTGTCGCCGATCGGAGCGGTACTGGGCGCGCTGACCTTGACGCTGGCGGCGACGCAGCTCCTCGGCTTCATGCACATTCCGCCCGACTGGCAGGTGGGCGCCAACGGCATCATCCTGATCATCGTGCTGGCGGCGCGGGCGCTGCTCAGCCGCCGGGGAGACGCCGTATGACCCGCCTCGGACGGCTGCTGGAAAAGCCCTGGATCTGGTCGTTCGCCGGGGCGCTGCTGGTGTGGCTGGCGGCCATCGCCTTCACCCGCGGCTATGGCGCGGGGGGCATGGTGACGGCGGCGCTATCGCTCGCGGTATTCACGGTGATCGTGGGCATCGGGCAGATGTTTGTGATCACCCTCGGGCCGGGCAATGTCGACCTGTCGCTGCCCGCCAGCATTGGCCTCGCCAGTGCCGTCGCCATGAAAGTGATGGGCGGCAACGACGCGATGGTCGTGGTCGGCTTGCTGGCGGCGCTGGGCAGCGGATTTCTGGTCGGCAGCTTCAACTATTTCCTGATCCGGGCGCTGCGCATTCCGCCGATTATTGCGACGCTCTCGGCGAGTTTCATCATCCAGTCGGTGGACATCAGCTATGGCCGAGGCCTGCAGATCAAGCCGCCGCCGGGCTTTGCCGATTTCACCAATCTGCAGGTGCTCGGCATTCCCGTCCTCGCCATCCTGACGGTTCTGTTCGCGCTCGGCGCCGCGGTGCTGCTGCAGCGTACGATCTATGGCCGGCAGGTGCTGGCGATCGGGCAGAACATCCGCGCGGCGGGGCTGGCGGGGGTGCCGGTGGGGCGGGTGCGCTACCTGACCTATGCCCTGTGCGGCACGCTGGGCGGACTGACGGGAGCGCTGCTTGCCGGCTATTTCCGCGGCGCCAACGTCGACATCGGCAACGAGTACCTCTTGACCTCGATCGCGGTGGTCGTCATCGGCGGCACCTCGGTGGCCGGCGGCAAGGCCAATGTTCCCGGCATCTGGGGCGCTGCGCTGTTCCTCGTGCTGCTGCTCACCATGCTCAACACGTTCGGCGTCAGCGCCGGGGTGCGGCTGCTGCTCACCGGGCTCATCATCGTGGGCGTCATCACCGCGGCGGGCGGACCCAAGTCCGCGCGATAGCCGGACCGTCGGCATCGTTGCGGCCGGGGCGAAGATGGCTTCTTATCGCCGCGACGCAGCAAGGACCGCGACGTGACCACGACACTCGAAACGACCGACACGCCCGATCCGGATGAGCTCGCATTGCTGGGCCGGCGGCTGGCCGAGTTCAACGATGCCGACGTCGGTGCATCCGAGAAGCTGGCGCTGGCGGTGTTCGTGCGGGACGAGGCGCGGGCGATCGTCGGCGGCGTCTCGGGCTACACGGCCTGGGGCTGGCTCTATGTGCAGTGGCTGTGGGTCGATGCGTCGCAGCGCGGCAAGGGCATGGCCGGCCGGATGCTGGCAGCGGCCGAGGCCGAGGCGATAGACCGCGGCTGCCATGGCGCGCTGATCGACACGTTCAGCCCGGTGGCGGCCAAGACCTATGAGCGGCAAGGCTATCGCCGGTTCGGCGAGCTGGCGGATTTCCCGGTCGGACGCAGCCGCATCTTCCTGCAGAAGCGCCTGTCGGCCGGCTCCTAGCCGGCGATTTGCCCGCCGCGCAGCGGCTCGGGCACGCCGGTGGTCGAGGGGAAGCTGATCGGCAGGCCGCGCAGCACCCGCACCGCGAGAAAAGCAAAGCACTCGGCCTCCACCGCATCGCCGCTCCAGCCATAGGCCTCGGCGGGCACGATTTCGACGCCGGCGCGGCTGGCGAGCATGGCCATCAGCATCGGATTGTGCCGGCCGCCGCCGCTGACCACCAGCTTATGGGGACGTTGCGGCAGCAGGTCGAGGCCGCGGCCGACCGCCGCCGCGGTGAAGGCAGTGAGGAGCGCCGCGCCATCCGCTGGGCTGAGCCCGTCGGCCATCGAGGCGCCGAAGTCGAAGCGGTCGAGCGATTTGGGATAGGGCGCGCTGAGATAGGGGTGTTGCAGCAGCCGGGCGAGACGCGTTTCGTCGACGCTGCCGGCTTCCGCCAGCCGGCCGTCGCGGTCCATTTCGCCCAGCCCGTGCGAGCGCACGAAATCGTTGAGGGGTGCACTCGCCGGCCCGGTGTCGAATGCGACGAGGGTGTCGGCGCCGTCCCACCAGGTAATGTTGGCGACGCCGCCGAGGTTGAGCACCGCCACATCGCCATGCGAGCCGGCGCGGCGCAGGAGCGCGGCATGATAGGCCGCCGCGAGCGGCGCGCCCTGGCCCCCTGCCCGCATGTCGGCCGAACGGAAGTCGTAGACGACCTTGCAGCCCAGCAGCTGATGCATCAGCGCGCCATCGCCGAGCTGCCGCGTCTCGCCCAGCCGACCCGGCTGGGGCGCGCGATGCAGCACCGTCTGGCCATGGAAGCCGACCACGCCGATATCGGCCATGCCGAGGCCGTGGCTTTCGACCAGCTCGCGCACCGCCGCGGACTGCGCCCGGGTCAGGGCGTCCTCGGCTTCGCCGAAGATCGCCGGCTCGGGCCCGGTGAAGTTCCAGGCGCGGGCGGCGGTCAGCGTCGCCTCGAGCAGCGCGCGTATCGCTTGCGGATAGGGCGCCAGCCGGTAGGTGCCGAAATCCGCGATGGTCTCGCCGTCGGTCTTGATCAGGGCGACGTCGATATTGCCGTCAAGCACGGTTCCGGTCATCAGGCCGACGGCCCACATTGGCTGGTTCATGGCTAGGCTCCGTTGACGAGGTCGCCGACCGACCGCCGCAGGGCGACGATGCCGCTGTCGAAATGGCGGGTGGGGTGGATGCGGTTGGTCAGCAGGGTCCAGGCCCGGCCGGCGTCGAAATCGATCCACAGCCCGGTACCGGTGAAGCCGGTGTGGCCGATGGTGCCGGGACTGCTGTTGTCGCCACCGGACCATCCGGCATGGGACCGCTCCCAGCCATGCGTGCGGGTGGCCGAGAGCGGGCGGCGCATCAGTGAAATGGCGTTCGCCGATGCCCCCGTCCCATCGAGCAGGCCGCGGCCGAAATCGAGGATGGCGGCGGCCGTGCCGAAGAGGCCCGCATGGCCGGCGCCAGCGAGCGCAGCGCAATTGTCGTCGTGGACCTCGCCCGACAGCACGCGATGGCGCCAGGTGCAGTCCTCGGTCGCGGCGGCGGTCGCCGGGTCGGCGGACCAGGCGAAGCCGGGGCCGGCATCGAGCTCACGGATGGTCTTGCCGGCGAGGCGTTCCAGCGCCAGCCCGAGCAGGATGAAGTTGATGTCGGAATAGACCGGCGGTCCGGCCGGCCATTGGTGTTGCAGGACGAAGGCCCGAAGCAGGTCGGGATCGCGGCCATAGGTGTAGATCGGAAACACCGCGGGCAGCGGCGTCTGGTGCCCGAGGCACTGGCGGAAGGTGATCCGGCGTTCCCAGTTGCCGGCATCGTATTGGCGGAAATCGCGCAGCACCGAGATCAGCGGCGCGTCGAGATCGATGGTCCCCGCTTCGGCGAGCGCGAGGATGCGCGGCGTGGTGAAGATCACCTTGGTCAGCGAAGCGAGATCGAACCAGGTGTCCTCGATCATCGGCCTTGGCGTGGGCACCAGTTGTGCCGAACCCAGCGCGCGGACCGCACGGTGGCCGTCACGATCGACGATGCCCAGCACCCCACCGGGGACGCGCCCGGCCTCGACGGCGGTCTGTAAGGGCGCGAGGGCGCGATCGAGCGTGTCTTGAACCTCGCTCATGGGTTGGCCTCCACCCGCACCCGATGGTCGGCCCCGGCCTCGCGCCATTGCGGTGGGGCGGGTTCGAACCCGGCCGGCCGCACCAGCGAGGGCACCTGTGTCGCATCGATCGTGAAGCGCGCCTGTCGCCGCTCGATCGCCGGCACCGCCGCGATCAGCCGCCTGGTGTAGCTGTGCTGGGGCGAGGACAGCACGGCGGCAGCATCGCCGATCTCGACGATCTGGCCGGCATACATCACGGCGATCCGATGGGCGATCCGCTCGACCACCGCCATATCGTGCGAGATGAAGAGATAGGCGAGCCCGAACTCGTGCTGGAGGTCGATCAGGAGGTCGAGGACCCGCGCCTGCACCGAAACATCGAGGGCGGAGACCGCCTCGTCCAGGACCACCACATCGGGATTGAGCATCAGGGCGCGGGCGATGCAGAGGCGCTGCCGCTGGCCGCCGGAGAACTGATGCGGATAGCGCCTGAGCGCGTCGTCGGGCAGCCCGACGCGACCCAGCAGGAACATCATCCGCTGGCGCAGTTTTTCATCGACGCGCTGGCCATTGGCGATGGCGGGCTCAGCCAAGAGGCTCTCGACGTCGAGTCGCGGATTGAGCGACGAGAACGGGTCCTGAAACACCATCTGTACCGGCCGACGGCTGCGCCCAGCGGCGATGTCGATCCGCCCGCGCGTTGCCTTGACCAGCCCGAGCACGGCGCGAGCGGCGGTCGATTTTCCCGAGCCGCTTTCGCCGACGATGCCGAGGGTTTCGCCGGGCAGCAGATCGAACTCCACGCCGTCGACCGCGTGCACCGAGCCGGCGCCGGTCCGGAACAATCCCCTGGCGATCGGGAAGCGCACGACCAGATCGTCCACCGCGACGACCGGCGTCGCAGCCTCGGTGCGCTTTCCGTCGCTGCGCGTTGCCCGGCCGCCGTTGAAGTGGGGCACGGCCTCGAGCAGGTGCCGCGTGTACTCGTGCTGCGGACGATCGAGAACGTCGTTGAGCCGGCCCTGCTCGACCGCCTGCCCGCTCTGCATCACCATGATCTCGTCGGCGATACCGGCGACCAGCCCGATGTCGTGGCTGATGAAGATCATGGCCATGCCCATCTCGCGCTTGAGCTCGGCCAGCAGCGCCATGACCTGCGCCTGCACCGTGACGTCGAGGGCCGTGGTCGGCTCGTCGGCGATCAAGAGGCGCGGGTTGCTGGCGATGACCATGGCGATCATGACGCGCTGCCGCATGCCGCCCGAGAGCTGATGGGGGAAGTAGCCGAGCCGCTGCGCCGCATCGGGAATGCGGACCCGGTCGAGCGCATCCCGCGCCGCCAGCGTCGCGGCGCGGCCGCTGAGACCGCGATTGAGCCGGAACGCCTCCTCGATCTGGGCGCCGATGGTGTGCACCGGATTGAGCGAGGTCATCGGCTCCTGAAAGATCATGCCGATGTCGCGGCCCCGGACGTGGATGAGGGACGACTCGTCGGCTTTGGTGACATCGAGCGGCGTGCCGTCGCTACGCTCAAGGACGATGCTGCCGCCGGTGATCCGGCCGCCGCCGAAATCGACCAGCCGGTTGATCGACAACGCCGTCACCGATTTGCCCGAGCCGCTTTCGCCGACAATGCCGAGGGTCTGACCGGCGCCAAGGTCGAAGCTCACGCCCTTGACCACTTCGCTCCGTTGCGGATCGCGGCCGAAGCCGACGCGGAGGCCTTGAACGGAGAGCAGCGCGCTCATGCCGCCCGCCCTTGCGTGCGCGGATCGAGAATGTCGCGCAGCGCGTCGCCGGTAAGGTTGAAGCCCAGGATCCCGAGCATGATGACGAGCGCCGGAAACAGCATCAGCCAGGGCGCCCGCTCCATCAGATTGCGGCTCTCGCTCAGCATAAGGCCGAGCGAGGGCGACGGTGGCTGCGTGCCGAGGCCGAGAAAGCTCAATCCCGCTTCGGTCAGCAGGGCCCAGGCCAGCGCCAGGGTCACCTGCACGGTCAGCGGCGCGACGAGATTGAGCAGCAGATGCCGCGTGAGGATGAACGTCTGCGAGCTGCCGAAGGTGCGCGCCGCGTCGACGAAATCGCGCTGCTTCAGCGACAGCGCCGGACCGCGCACGACGCGGGCGAAGATCGGAGTGTAGACGATGCCGATGGCGGCGACGCTGGTGAAGGTGCCGGGGCCGACGATGGCGATGATGAGCAGCGCCAGCAGGATCGCCGGGAATGCCAGCAGCACATCCATGACCCGCATCAGAATGCCGTCCCACAGGTTGCCCCACCAGGCGGCCAGCAGGCCGATGACGGTGCCGGCGGCGGTGGCGATGGCGACCGAGGCGAAGGCGATGACGAACGACTGCCCGATCCCCCGCATCAGCCGGCTCGTGGCGTCGCGGCCGAGGAGGTCCGTGCCCATCCAGTAGGTGGTGCTGGGGGCGTGCAGCCGGTCGATGCGGAACTGCTGGAGCGGATCGTGCGGGGTGATGCCGAACGCGCCGAGGACTGCAGCCAGCAGGTACACGGCGATGATGGCAGCGCCGATGCGGCCGCTCGGATGCCGGGCGATGGCGCCGAGGATACGCATCAGCGCCCCCCGAGCCGGATGCGCGGATCGAGCGCCGCGTAGGCGAGATCGACCAGCAGATTGACGATGAGGAAGTTGAGGGCGATGAACAAAACGCAGCCCTCGACCAGAGCGTAGTCGCGCTGGCTGATCGCATCGAGCACCAGCCGGCCGATGCCGGGCAGTGCGAAGATCTGCTCGACGATGACGGCGCCGCCGAGCAGGTAGCCGAACTCGATGCCGCTCAGGGTGACCACCGGGATCAGCGCATTGGGGAAGGCGTGGCGCCAGATCACGCTGCGCGCCGAGGCACCCTTGCTGCGGGCGGTGCGGACATAGTCGTCGCTGAGCACATCGAGCATGGCCGAGCGCGAAATTCGCGTCACCGAGGCAGCGAAGGCAAAGCCCAGCGTGATGGCCGGAAAGATCAGTTGGCTGAGATTGACCAGCGGGTTCACGTAAATCGGCGTGAAAATTCCCATCGGCGGCACGGCCCCGAAGACCACCGACAGGACGAAGATGATGACGAGGCCGACGACGAAGCTCGGGGTCGATTGGCCGAGCATGGCCAGGACGCGGATGCCCAGATCGGCCGGCCCCTCGTTGCGCGTCGCGGCAAGAACGCCGGCCGGGATGCCGACGCACAGCGCGATGACCATCGAGAGCAGCGCCAGTTCGAGGGTGAGCGGGAAGCGCTCGAGGATCACGGCGAGCACCGGCCGGCCATAGGTGACCGAGATCCCGAGATCGCCGCTGAACAGCCCCACGAGCCAGCGCCCGTACTGCAGATAGATCGGCTGGTCGATGCCGAAATAGGCGGCGAGCGAGGCGCGCTGGTCCGGCGTCAACAGCCCCGCCTCGGTTCCCAGCATCGCGGTGATCGCATCACCCGGGATCAGCCGGATCGAGACGAAGACGAGAACGGAAACGCCCAGCAGGATCAGCGGAAACGTTGCCAGCCGCTGGGTCAGGTAGTTCATGGGCGTGGCCTTGCGCGAGAAAAGGGGTAGCGGACCATAGGCCCGCTACCGAAGCTCGGCATCAATTGTCGAGGGTGACCTTGCTCAACGAGTACAGCGTGCCGGTCGGCGACGGCTCGAAGCCGTGCACGGTCTTGAGCTGCGCGGTGTAGCTGTAGGAGGTGGAGAGCCAGACCCAGGGCGACATCTCGGCGAGGTGCGCCTCGAACTTGGCGAAGATCTCCTTGCGCTTGGCCGGGTCGGTCTCCTTGCGTCCCTCCTGCATCAGGCCGTCGAGCGTGTCGTCGACGTAGTTCGAGACTTTCAGGAGGTTGCCGTCCTTGGTGAAGTAGCGATTGTACATCGGGTACGGGTCGGGGCGGCCGCCGTTCTGCGCCACCGCCATGTCGAAATCGCCCTTCAGCCACGCGTCCACATAGACGTTGAGTTCCATCATCTTGATGTCGAGCTTGATGCCGATGGCGGCGAGCTGGCTCTGCAGCACCTGGGCCTCGGACGAGGCCACCGGCGGCTCACCGGTCGCGGCGATCACCGTCGCCGAGAAGCCGTCGGCAAAGCCGGCGTCCTTCATCAGCTGCTTGGCCTTTTCGACGTCCTGCGTGTAGCAGAACAGCGTGTTTGGATCGCTGGCATAGGCCGGCATGGTCAGCGGGCCGGTCACTTTGCCCTCGCCCACCAGCGCGGTGTCGATGATCTCCTGGCGGTTGACCGCGCAGGAAATGGCCTGGCGGACCTGGAGGTTGTCCATTGGCTTCCGCGACGGGTTGAGCTGCAGGACGTTATAGGCGAGGCCGGGCACCCGGTTGAGCTGCAGGTTCGGCTCATCGGGGACGAGCGTGGCGACAAGTGGATCGTTGAGCAGGGCGAAGTCGGTCTGTCCGGCGCGCAGCGAGGCGAGGATCGCGGTTTCGTCCGGCAGCACCGAGATGGTGATGCCGTCGACGCCGGTCTTGCCGCCGGCCCAATCGGCATTGGGGCTCAGCGCTTCGCTGGCATTCGGATTCCACTGGTCGAGCTTGAACGGGCCCGAGCCGATGGCCTTGGTGCCGATGGTGCCGGCGGTGATCTCGGCGGCGGGCACGATGGCGGCGTTGATCGTTGCCATTGCGACCAGGATGGGCGCGTCGGGCTGCGACAGATGGAACACGATGGTGGTCGGGTCGGGCGTGTCCATGCCGGAAATCGAGAGGAAATTGGCGCGCGTCGCCGCGGCGGTCGCCTCATCGAGAATGCGGGCGAACGACGCCTTCACATCCTCCGAGGTGACCGGCACGCCCGAGGAGAACTTCGCCTTCGGGTTGAGCTTGAAGGTCAGCGTCAGGCCGTCGGCAGCGAATTCCCAGCTGTCGGCGATGGCGGGCACGACCTGCAGCGTCGCGTCGAGCCGGACCAGCGGCTCATAGATCAGCTCGAGCAGGCGCAGCGACGAGAACGCCGTCTGCTTTTGCGGATCGAGGCCCGTTGCGTCCTGCGCCCAGGCCATGCGCAGCGTTGCTGCGCCGGCCGGCGTCGCGATGGTGGCCGAGCCGAGCAATGCCGCCAAGGCAATGCCCGAGATCAGTCCATGTGTAAAATGCCGTCCCATTCACTTCTCCCGTGTTGAGTTGATTGCGGTGCGCAGAAATCCGCCGGCATGCGCCAGGGCGCTGCGGGCGGCATCGAGGTCCATGCCGGTGATGGTGATCAGGATCGCCAGCTTCACGTCGTTGTGCGTCCGATCGAGCGCCTGGCGCGCCTGTTCGGCGCTGCAGTCGGTGGCCTGCATGACGATGCGGCTGGCGCGCGCCACGAGCTTGCGGTTGCTGGCGTGCACGTCGACCATGAGATTCTGGTAGCTCTTGCCGATGCGGATCATGCTGGCCGTGGTCAGCATGTTGAGGACGAGCTTCTGGGCCGTCCCCGCCTTGAGGCGGGTCGAGCCGGTCAGCACTTCCGGGCCGACCACCGGCGAGATGGCGATATCGGCGATGCCGGCGATGATCGATTCGTCGTTGCACGAGAGCGCGACCGTGGTGGCGCCGATCTCGCGGGCGTAGCGCAGCCCGCCGATGACATAGGGCGTGCGGCCGCTGACGGCGATTCCGACCACCACATCGTCGGGCATGAGGCCGATATCGCGGAGCGCCCTGGCGCCCTCTTCCGGCTCGTCTTCGGCGCCCTCCGCCGCCCGAACCAGGGCGTCGCGGCCGCCGGCAATCAGTCCGACCACCATGTCCTCGGGCACGCCGAAGGTCGGCGGGCATTCCGAGGCGTCGAGCACGCCCAGCCGGCCGCTGGTGCCGGCGCCCATGTAGACGAGCCGGGCGCCCTTGTGGAAGGCGGCGACGATCAACTCCACCGCCTGGGAAATCTCGGGGATGACCGCCGCGACGGCCGCGGGCACGCCGCGGTCTTCGTCGTTGATCCTTTTGAGGATCTCGAGCGTGGGCAGCAGGTCGATGTCGAACGTGTTGGGGTTCCGACCCTCGGACACCAGACGCTCGAGTTCGGACATCAGCCCTTGTTCAGTCATAGGCTCGCTTTCGCCATTTGGGTCGAGGAGCAGCCCCTACCGCTCGTCGACGAACCAACCTAACTCATATATTCCATCTGTCAAACAAGATTTGGAATATCATATTCCATCGGGTCGACGACAAACCCTTCTCCGCGACCGGGCCGCAGTGCGGACGACGACCTATCCCTTGGGAGGTGCGACCTTCAGCACGGAAACGGCCGTCTCGCTGTTGTGCACGTACTCGTTGGAGTCCGGCTGCCGCTGCACAAGCTGGATGAACAGCAGGTCCGTGAGGGTCAGCTGCGCATCGCGCGCCGTGATCGAGGAGGAGCGGACGCGATCCTCGTCGGCCACCGAGTGCAGGCAGATGTGCGCCACCCGGCTCAGGGGATTGTCCTGCAGGCCGGTGACGGCGATCACCGTCACGCCGCGCTGGCGGGCCAGTTCGGCGATGCGCAGGGTCTCGATGCTGGTTCCCGAATGGGAGAGCGCGAACAGCACGTCCTCGGCGCCCAGCGTCGAGGCATTGGCCATCTGCACGTGGCTGTCGCTGTCGTGCAGAACGTTACGGCCGAGCTTCATCAGCTTGTAGGAGAAATCCCGCGCCACCAGCGACGACGCGCCGACCCCGGCCAGATGGATGCGCCGGGCCTTGTCGAGGATGTCCACCACCCTGCCGATATCGCGCTCGTTGTTGGCCGAAGCTGTGTGCTGGATCGACGTCACCTTGCTGCCGACCAGCTTGCGCAGGATGGTCAGATAGCTGTCCCCCAGCTCGATCGAGCCGTGGATCATGCCGGCCGTTGTATGCCATTCCTGCGACTTGGCCTGGCTGACGGCGAGCCTGAGTTCCTGATAGCTGGCATAGCCGAGCTTCTGGCTGAACTTGACGACGCTCGACTGGCTGCGGCCGGTCTGGGCCGCGAGGGCGGCGGTCGACAGACGCAGCATCTGATCGGGGTTGTCGAGGATGTACTGCCCGATCTGGCGGTCGGCTGGCGCCATGGCGTCGAGCTTAGCAACGATCCTCTTGAGTACCGACATGAAATCCTCTCGAAGGAACGCGGGCGCAGGGCCGTGCGGCGGCCAACACATCCGAGAGATACTAGGGTCGCATGATGAATCGCGCCAGCTATGCCGCGGACGCCTCACCGGCGCCAACGGTCGTGTCCACATCTCGGGTGCCCAACAAGCCTAGACGCCGCCCCAGATGGCCTCGGCGGTTTTGACGACCAGTTCGAGCTTTCGCTTCTGGTCGTCCTCGGTGATGGCGTTGCCTTCCTCGGTGGACGCGAAGCCGCATTGTGGGGCGATGCCGAGCTGATCGAGGCTGGCGTATTTGCTGGCCGCCTCGAACTTGCGCTTGAGATCGTCAAGAGACTCCAGTTCAGCAGTCTTGGTGGTGATGAAGCCGGCCATCACGCGCTTGCTGCCCTTGGGCAGGCGCTTGAGCGGCTCCAGACCGCCGGCGCGGTCGGTGTCGTATTCCATGAAGTAAATGTCGACGCTGGTCTGGTTGAAGATCGCGTCGGCGGCCGGGTCGTAGCCGCCTTCGGCGACCCAGGTGGATTTGAAGTTGCCGCGGCACATGTGCATGCCGATCAGCATGTCGGCGGGCCGACCCTCGATCGAGTCGTGCATCATCTTGGCGTACTGCCCGATCAGCCAATCGGGATCGATGCCCTCGGCCTTCTTTTGCGCCCGGATCTTGGGATCGCAGAGATAGGCGAAGAAGATGTCGTCGAGCTGCAGGTAGCGGCAGCCGGCGTCGTAGAACGCCTGCACGGCCTTGCGGTAGGTCTTCACGATGTCGGCGAAATAGGCCTCGATGTCGTCGTGGTATTGCTTGACGTGGATGTCGTCCTTGGCGATGCGGAAGTGCACTGCGCTGGGGCCGGGAATGGAGATTTTCGGGGTGACGTCGGTGTTGGCCTTCACGAACTTGAAGTGTTCCAGCATCGGGTGATCGGCGGGAAAATCGAGCTTGCCGTTGATCACCGGGACGTCGGCCTTGGTCGCCGTGCCGTGGAACTGGATGCCGCCGCCCTCGCGCTGGATGATATCGAGCCCGTCGAGCATCCCCATGAAATCGAAGTGCCACCAGGCGCGTCGGAATTCGCCGTCGGTGACGGCGCGGAGGCCGACGGCTTCCTGCATCTTGATGACGTCGATGATGGCCTTGTCCTCGATCGCCTTGAGCTCGGCGTCGGACATGGTCTTGTCCTCGTTGTGCGCCTTGCGCGCCGCCTTGACGGCGGCCGGACGCAGGAAGCTGCCGACGACGTCGGCGCGGTACGGCGGCTTGGCTTTGGCTGTGGCGGTCAAGATCGTCTCCTCCGGATCGGGTTTGTTGGCACAGCGACGGCCATCGCGGTGGGCGACCGGGCTGGCGGAGAAGGGCGCCGAAGCGCCCTTCCCCGATGCGACTATTTGGCGGATTCGGCCGCGACGAGTTCGGTCGCCTTGGCGTAGAGCGCCTTGCCATCGATGCCGGCGGCCGCAGCGTCCGTGAACCACTGGTCGATCGTCGCCTGCGCCGCAGCCTTCCAGCGCGCGGTTTCGGCGTCGTCGAGGGTGATGATGTTGTTGCCCAGATCGGTGGCGATCTTGAGGCCCCGCACGTCGCCAGCGGCCATCGCCTCACCGAAGGCCCGGGCGACGTCGACGCCCGAGTTGGCATCGATGATCGCCTTGAGGTCGTCGGGAAGCGCGTTGTACTTGTCGAGGTTCATGACGAAGGCGAAGGTCTGGGTGTAGAGCCCGTTCGCGCCGGAGAAGCCGGTGTGGTTCTTGACCAGTTCGGCGACCTTGAGCGAGGGAGTCACCTCCCACGGGATCGTCGTGCCGTCGATCACGCCCTTGGACAGCGCCTCGGTCACGGCGGGCACCGGCATGCCGATCGGTTCGGCGCCGAGGCGCCCAAGCATGTCGGAGATGATGCGCGAGCCACCGCGGATCTTCATGCCCTTGAGATCCTCGAGCTTGGTCACCGGCGATTTGGTGTGGAAGAGGCCGGGGCCGTGGGTATGGACGGCGATCAGGTGAACGCCGGCGAATTCGTCCATGGCGTTGGCTTCGACATATTTCTGGAACGCCACCGAGGTGGACGCTGGATCGGTCGCCATGAACGGCAGCTCGAACACTTCCGATTTGGGGAAGCGGCCGGGGGTGTAGCCGAGCACGGTCCAGATGATGTCGACGACGCCGTCCTTGGCCTGATCGAACAGCGTCGGCGGTGCGCCGCCGAGCTGCATGGCCGGATAGAGCTCGAACTTCAGGCGGCCGCCCGACTGCTCCTCGACGCGCTTGACCCAAGGCTCGATCGCCGTGGCCGGAATCGTGGCCTGCGCCGGCAGCATCTGATGCACCCGGAACGTGAACTCCTGCGCCATCGCGCCGCCCGTCAGCAGCGCGGCGGCCATGGCGCCGACTAAGATCGATCTGATCGTCTTCATGGTACTCTCTCCCTGTTGCGCACGCGCGCTGCGTGCAGTCCTAAACCAGTCCTCAAACTCCGCTCTCCGGCGGATCGTCAAAACAGCAAGCGTACGAGGAACAGGCTGATGACCGGAAATGCGGTGAGGATCGCGGTCCGGATCAGGTCGCTCCAAACGAAGGGCAGCACGCCCCTGTAGGTCTGACCGAGCGAGGTCTGCTTGGCCATTGAATTGATGACGAAGAGGTTCATCCCGACCGGTGGGGTGATCAGCCCCACCTCCACCACGATCAGCACTAGAATGCCGAACCAGATGGCGAATTCGTCGGGCGGCAGCCCGAAATCGAGCGCCGTCACCATCGGAAAGACGATCGGGATGGTCAGCAGGATCATCGACAGTGAATCCATGACGCAGCCGAGGATGAGATAAAGGATGAGGATCGCCACCAGCACCACCCAGGGATTGAAGCCCTGAGCCGTCACCCAGCTCGCCGCGAATTGCGGTAGCTGCGACATGGCGAGGAAGCTGTTGAGCGCCGCCGCACCCAGAACGATGAGAAAGATCATGGCCGTCGACGAGGCGGTGGCGAGCATCGCTTCGGTGACGCTCTTCCCGGTCAAGCCGCGATTGACCAGGGCGATGACCCCAGTGCCCGCTGCCCCGATCGCCGCCGCTTCGGTCGGTGTGAAGATGCCGCCATAGATGCCGCCGATGACGACGATGAAGACCAGCAGCACCGGCCATACGCCGGCAAGCGCGGCAATCCGTTCGCTGCGCGACGCGCGTTCGCGCTGGCCCGCCGATTGCGGTTTCAGGCGCACCACGATGGCAATGACGATCATGTAGCCGATGGCGGCGAGGATGCCCGGGACGAACGCCGCCATGAACAGCTTGGCGATGTTCTGCTCGGTGAGGATGGCGTAGATGACGAGAATGATGGACGGCGGAATGAGGATGCCGAGCGTGCCGCCGGCGGCCAGCGTGCCGGTCGCAAGCGCACCGGAATAGCCATACTTCCTCAGTTCCGGCAGGGCTACCTGCCCCATGGTCGCCGCGGTCGCCAGCGACGAGCCGCAGATCGCGCCGAACCCGGCACAGGCGCCGATGGCCGCCATCGCGACGCCGCCCTTGCGGTGCCCCAGCCAGGTCGCCGCAGCCTTGAACAGCGCGGCCGACATGCCGCCGATGGTGGCGAACTGCCCCATCAGAAGAAACAGCGGGACCACCGACAGCGAGTAATTGGCAAAGGTCCCGTGGGTCAGACTCTTGAACTGCGCCATCATCGGATTGATCGAGCCGGTGATCAGCCAGGAGCCGCCGACGCCGACGATCAGCATGGCCAGCCCGATGGGCAGGCGCAGAAAGATCAGCAGCAGGACGACAGGGAAGGACCAGAGGCCCAACTCGATGTTGCTCAATGGCCCGCTCCATTTGCAGGATGCGGCGGATCGGAAGACAGCGCGACGCTCACACTACGTGCCAGCACATAGGCAGCAACGATGACGAAGGCGCCGGCGCCAACCAGACCCGCCGCGTAGCTCCACCAGAGCGGCATCCGCAGCAGCAGCGTCGTCTCGCCATAGTTGAACTTGTCGATGGTTCCGAGGCCGTGCCGCCACGTGAGGAACGCCGCCACGACCAGCATCAGCCCATCGGTTACGACGAGGATCCAGGCGTTGATGCGGGCGCCGGCAAAATCGGTGAAGATGCTGACGATGGCGTGCCCACGGGTCAGGTGGGCCCATGGAAGGAAGGCGAAAATGGCAAAGCCGACGCCGGCTTCGACCAGTTCGTAGTCGCCATGGATGGAACTCAGGCCGGCCCAGATGAGGGCGCGGCCGATGACGCTGAAGACCATCAGCAGGACGAGTGCAGTCAGCACCAGTCCACCGGCGATCGCAGCCAGTTTGGCGATGCCGAAGACGAAGCGGCCAACGACAGTCTCGTCCATTTCAGGTGTCCCCTCCCCGTCTCCCATGATGGCTCGCCGGCCCCCTGCCGGATAATGATATTCCTCGACGATTCCATATCCTGGGGGTTATGTGTCTCCCTCCGGCTTCGTCTCCTCAGGCGAAGCGCGGCTTGCGCTTTTCGAGGAACGCCCGCAGCCCTTCTTCGGCATCGGCGCCGGTCTGACTCAGTGCCGCCGCGAGGCTTTCCGCATAGAGCCCGTCCTCGGCGGGCATCCTGGCGATCCGGGCGATCGACTGGATGATGAGGTAGTTGATGGTGGTGGAGTTGCCGGCAATCTGCAGCGCCAGTTCCCGAGTCTTTTCCAGCCCCTCGCCTTGGCCCACGAGGTAGTGCGCGAGGCCGAGCTGATGGCCCTCTTCGGCGGAATAGGTCCGGCCGGTCAACATCATCTCGGTCAGCCGGTCGGCGCCGATGATGGCCGATAGCCGGACAGTTGCGCCGCCGCCGACAAAGATGCCTCGCTGCGCTTCCGGCATGCGGAACAGCGTCCCCGACTCCGCCACCCGAACGTGACAGGCCGCCGCGATCTCCAGCCCGCCACCCATAACTGCACCGCTCATTACGGCGACGACCGGCACACCGCCGAACTGGATGAGGTTGGTCACCGCGTGCCAGTTGCGCGAGTGGCGCATCACGGCCTGCGGCTCGCGTTGCACCTGCTCGCTCAGATCGAGGCCGGCGGAGAAATGCCCGCCATTGCCGGAGAGCACGACGACCCGCACGCCATCCGGCACGGCGCCAAAGAAGGCCTGCAGGGCGTCAACCGTACGGTCATTGATGGCATTGCGCTTGGCCGGGCGGTTGAACGCAAGAAAGGCGACTGGCCCCTCGATATGTGTCTCCAGGACCGGTTCGTCGCTGCTCACCTGCGGGGCTCCAGGCACATTTTGATCATCGCCGAAGAATGTTCTACTATATAACAATCTGCGGGGCCAGAGCGTGACGCATGGTTCGGCGATTTCCTTTTTTGCCCGCCGCGAAAGCCCTGCGGATGGAGGTACCCTGAGTGGGACGAGCGCAATGAGTCGCGATGGATGACGTGAAGACGCCGGTTCGGAAGCGCTTCAAGACCGAGACGGTCAGCGGCATCGTCGGCTATCGGCTGCGACGAGCGCAGATGCATATCTTTCAGCAGTTCAATCTGCACTTCGCCGAGTTCGACCTCAGGCCGGCCGAGTTTTCCGTGCTGGCGCTGATCGCCGACAATCCGGGCAGCAAGCAGACCGAGATCGCCCACGCGCTCGGCATCAAACGCGCCAACTTCGTGGCCTTGATCAATGGGCTGGAGGCGCGCGGCTTCACGGAACGGCGTCTGCCGGCGGGCGACCGGCGGTCGCATGCGCTGTTCCTGACATCTCTGGGCAAGGAGATGATGACCAGGCTCAGGAAGACACAGTCGGAGTTCGAAGCCAGATGGGTGACGAGACTTGGCGGACCCGAGGCCCGGGACCAGCTTCTCGCCCTGCTCGACCGGCTCGTCGCCAAGGATTAGCGCGACAGCGCGGCGATCACCTCCGGCGGGATTGGCCGGGATTTGATGCGCTCGGGATGGTCCGGGTCGATCGACGCCCAGACGCGAACCTCGCGCGCTTCGATCGCGAGGCCACCGTTGTTGAACAGCCGGTGGCCGACCACGAAGCTCGTGCGTTTCAGTTCGGTCACGCCGGTTTCGATGCTCACCACGTCACCGAAGCGCGACGGCTTGGTGAAGGTCGCGCCGGTTTCGACCACCGGGATGCCGACGATATCGAAGCGCCTGATCCAGACAATTTTCTTCATGCCGAGTGCGGCCTCGAAGAGATGTGCTGTCGAGGCATCGAACATGCGGAAATAGTTCGGATAGTAGACGATGCCGGCGGGGTCGCAGTCGCCGAATTCGATCTCCACGTCGCGCCGGTTGGTGAGCATCGCTGGTCCTATTTTGGCTGCATGCGGAGCGCGCCGTCGAGCCGCACGGTCTCGCCGTTGAGGTAGTCGTTCTCGACCATGGCGATGACCAGCTGGGCAAACTCGGCAGGATCGCCGAGACGGGCCGGGTAGGGGATCGCCGCGCCAAGCGCGTCCTGTGTCTCTTGCGGCAGCTCGGCCAAGAGCGGCGTCTTGAACAGGCCCGGCGCAATGGTCAGAACCCGGATGCCGAAACGGGCCAGTTCACGTGCCACCGGCAGCGTCAGCGCCGCGATGCCGCCCTTGGATGCGGCATAGGCGGCCTGCCCGATCTGTCCTTCGAAGGCGGCGACGGACGAGGTCGAGACGATGACGCCGCCTGCCCCGGCCGCGGACATCTCGGCGGCCGCGAGCCGCATCACATTGAAGGTGCCGATGAGATTGACGCGGATGATTTTCTCGAACGCCTCGAGCGGCATCGGGCCATCGCGCCCGACGACGCGGCCCGCCCCACCGATGCCGGCGCAATTGATCAGGATGCGCGGCGTGCCATGGGCGGAGCGGCCAATCGCCAGGGCCGCCGTTACCCTCGCCGCGTCGGCGACATCGCAGCGCGCGAAGACGCCGCCGATTTCGTTTGCCAGCGCCTCCCCCGCTTCGTTGAGATCGAAAATGGCGACGCGCGCGCCCTTCGCGGCCAGGGCTCTCGCCGTGGCGGCGCCGAGGCCCGAACTGCCGCCGGTGACGATCGCCGCCGCGCCGTTGATCTCCATGCTCAGGCCTCCGGATTCTCGATGAGCAGTGCGATCCCCTGCCCGCCACCGATGCAGGCCGAGGCGATGCCGTAGCGCAGGCCGGAGCGGCGCAGTTCGCGCGCCAGCGTGATCGCCAGCCGCACACCGGTCGCGCCGAGTGGGTGGCCGATGGCAATGGCCCCGCCATTGACGTTGACCCTGACCTCGTCGAGCCCGAGTTCGCGGATGCAGGCCAGGATCTGGGCGCCGAAGGCCTCGTTGATCTCGATGCGGCCGATCTGATCCAGGGTCAGCCCGGTGGCATCGAGGACGGCGCGGATCGCCGGCGCGGGGCCGATGCCCATGATCTCGGGCGGCACGCCCACCGAGACCCCGGCGACGACCCGCGCCAGCGGTTTCAGCCCGCGCGACTTCGCATAGTCAGCGGAGCCGACAAGCGCCGCGGCCGCACCGTCGACGATCGCCGACGAATTGCCGCCGGTCTGCACGCCGCCGAAGGCCGACCGCAATTTGGCCAGCACCGCATAGGGCGACGGCCGGATGTGACTATCCGCGGCCACTGTGTCGACGCCCTTCCCCAGCTTGATGCCGCGTGGCTCGAGGCCTGCGATCTCGAAACGCTCGGTGACCACCGGCACGGTCTCCTCGGCCAGCAATCCCTTGTCGCGCGCCGCAATGGCGCGATCGAAACTGCGTTCGGCAAAGCGATCGACCTCTTCGCGCGAGATGCCGTACTGCCTGGCAAGGTTCTCGGCTGTGTCGCCCATGTTGCAGAGCACGGCCGGGTCCATCAGTGCTTCAAAGAGGAAGTCCTTGAATTCGACCTGGCCCAGGGAGAAGCCGTTGCGGTGGGTATAGGCGGCGATCGGGTTGCGGCTCATCGATTCCGTGCCGACGCCGAGAACCAGCTCGGCCCGCCCCAGCGAGACCATGTCGGACGCCTGCGCCAGCACCTCGAGGCCCGTGCCGCAGATGCGCTGCACGAGATGCGCCGGCCGGTCGACCGGCACGCCGGCATAGAGCCCGATATGACGTGGCGTCACATAAGCGTCGAACGACGCCTGCGCCATCGATCCGGCAATCGTCGTGCCGATATCGGCAGGGTCGACGCCCGCCCTCTCGATCGCCGCTCGCGCCGCCTTGATCCCGAGGTCGATCGGCGAAATCTCGGCGAATGCGCCGCGGTAGTTGACGAAGGGTGTGCGCACCCCCTCGATCAGATGGGCATCCTCGAACATCGCGCGCAGTCCGGCCGGTCGCGTCGTCATTTCGAACTCCCGAAGATGAGCACATGGGCAGGCGGCGGCTCGGCATAGAGCTCTTCCATCAACTCGGCACGCGCGGACATCACGGCGCGTTGGTTGATCGAGCCCTTGTCGGTGACCTCCCCCGCGTCGATCGTCGGCGGCCGCGCCAGCAGCATGCCCCTCGTGATGCGGCTGGCGCTGCCGGTTGCAGCGTCCGCCACGGCGTCGAGCCGGGTCTGGAACATATCGCGCACCAGCGGGTGCCCGACGATCGCCTCGTTGGATGCCCCTGCATCCAGCCCCGCCAGACGGCGGCACGCCTCGAGATCGGGGAAGATCAGCGCGCCGATGAAGTTGCGGTCGAGGCCACACAGCACCACGTCGCGGATGAACGGCGCGCAGGCACCGATCGCGCCGATACGCACGCCGCCCATATTGACCCAGGTGCCGGTTGCCAGCTTGAAGTCCTCGGTGACCCGGCCGTCGAAGACGAAGCCTTTGCCGACATCGTCCGGATCGACGAATTTGAGCGCGTCGCCGATCTTGTAGTAGCCCTCCTCGTCGAAGGACTCCGCCGTCCGCTCGGGCTGTTTCCAGTAGCCAGGGGTGACGTTGGGGCCACGCAGGCGCAACTCCAGCTTCTCACCATTGGGCACCAGCTTGATCTCCAGCCCCGCGGCAGGAAGGCCGACCAGTCCGGCGCGGTCGACCGGCCAGGTCGTTGTGAAGGCGAAGGGCGCCGTCTCGGTCGAACCATAGCCGGTGATGATCATGACGCGTTCGCCGGTCACGTCCCGGGCGGCGGAGTCGAGACTGTCCCAGACATGCTGCGACAGGCTGGCGCCTGCATACTGCAGTATCTTGAGATGTTTGAAGAAATTCTGCCGGAGCTGTTCGTTCGAAACGAGGTGACCGACGAGGAGTTCAAATCCCTTGGGGACGTTGAAATAGACCGTAGGTGAGACGTCCTGCAGATTGCGGACGGTGCGCAGAACGCCCTCCGGCGTCGCCACGCCGTCGTCGACATAGAACGTGCCGCCATTGTAGAGCGCGATGCCCAGATTGTGGCTGCCGCCCGCCACGTGGTTCCAGGGCATCCAGTCGATCAGCACCGGCGGCCCGTCGGCAAGGAAGGCCAGCGCCGTCCGGATCATCTCCTGGTTGCAGGTGAGCATGCGCTGCGTGGTGATGACCGCCTTGGGCATGCCGGTGGAGCCTGAGGTGAAGAGGAATTTTGCGATGGTGTCCGGCCCGACCGCGGCATCGGCCACCGCCACAGCTTGGGTCACCGGCGTCGTCGCCAGGTCCTGATAGAGCCGGACAGCGCGCCCCTCGGGCGGGTTCTTGCGCACCACCAGCGGGATTGCGGGATCGACGGCTGCGGCAAGCGCCGCGCCAAATCGCGCACCGTCATTGGCGTAGACCATGCCGGGCTGCAGCAGGTCGACGATGTATTTGAGCTTGGCATAGTCGCGCGACACCAACGAATAGGCCGGTGACACCGGCGCATGCGGAACGCCGGCCAGCATGGCCGCGTACCCCAGAAGCGCGTGCTCGATTTCGTTGCCCGAGACGATGAGCAGCGGATGCTCGGCACTGAGGCCGGCGTCGATCAGTGCCTGGGCCAGACTGCGTACGATGGGAAGCGCATCGGCATAGGTGATCGTGCGCCACTCGCCGTCCTCGCCCCGGTCGGCGACAAAGACGATATCGGGGCGCTCGGCTGCCCAGTGAACCAGCCGATCCACCATCGACCGCGGATAGGGGCCGAGCTCGCCGGTGGCGCGGACATAGTACGTGCCGTCGCCGGCCCGGCGGCTGACGGCCGCCAAGACGCCCATGCGGACAGGGCGGTATTTCAACCCCTGCGCGGCACTCATCTCCACCCCTCGATATGTTATGAAGCATAACAATATCCGACGGCAGCCGACAAGGCCGAACTTGGGTGGTCTTCGTCAGCAACGCCGGGGCGTCGCCTCCGCGCTGACCGGCCGTCGCGTGACATCGAAACGCTTGGCGATTCCGCCCGACGCATGGAATGGTGCCGCACGCGGGTAGTCGATTGGGAACGGCGCATGGACGGCGCAGGAGCCAGGAACGAGGCGCTCAGGCTTTGGCGCAACCTGCCGCTGCAGGAGCGACTGACGCGACAGCAGGCGTCGGCGTTCGCCGCCATGATCGCCCCTACCCTCGACTTCGGCTTGCCCGACAAACGCGCCAAGACCATCGAAGGCTGGCTGCTCAAGGACATCGCCCGCACCGAGGCGGCCGTGCTCGACACGGCGGTGGACGCCACGGGTCAATTGCACCTCGTCGTGCCGCCCTGGCCGCAGCGCGAAGGCGCCTCGGTCTTCGCGCTGGTCATCTCGCTACTGGTGATGATCGCCCGGCGGCCCGACATCATCGCCAATGCGATGCTGTGGGCCGAGGACGGCGCGGTCTGGTTCGCTGACGCCTACAACAGCGCCTGGTGGGCGACGCTGTTGCGGGCCCATGGCGGATACCTGCAGTTGTTCCCCCGCGTCGTTTTCGATGTGGCGACCCTGTTGCCGCTGCAACTGACGCCGCTGTTCGGCGTCTGGGTCGCGCTGCTGGTGCGGGCGGCAATACCGGCGTTCCTGTTCTCGTCGCGGTTCAGCTGGATCGACTGGCGGGCCAAGGTCGGCATCACCGCCTATTATTTGCTGATGCCGAACCTGGTCGAGGTGCATGCCAACATCGGCAACACGCACTGGTATCTCGGCTTGTATGTGCTGGCCGTGATCCTCGCCGATCCGCCGAGAACGCTGGCCTGGAAGGCGCATGACTGGGCGGTGCTGCTGGTCGCAGGGACCAGTGGTCCCCTCGTCGTCTTCGCCCTGCCGCTGCTGGCGCTGCGAGCGTTCGCCCAGCGCCACACCGCGGCGGCGCGACCGGCATTTCTTGGGGCTGCATTGGCGCTGGCGGTGCTGCAGCTGGGCCTGCTCGGGTCCGGTGCCGGCGCATGGCGGGTGGCGAGGCTCGACCTTCTCGGCTTTTTGCAGGCGCTCAGCGCTCGCGTCATGCTTGGCTTTCTCACCCCGGTTCGCTGGACCAGCGCGCTGGCCCTGCCGGTCGTCGCCTATCCGATCGCCGCGATCGGCGGAGCCATCTGGATCGCCGTTCTGATCCGGGGCGACTGGCGGGCACGCGGGTTGGCGCTCGTCGCACCGATGGTGCTGGCCGCGGCCGTCTACGGCCCGATCTTCGGCTTCGTGCGAATGCAGTTTTCGATCCTCGTGGGGACGGAGACGCCGGGCTATTTCGTCGTCACCAGCATGGCCTGGGCGGGCACGCTGGTGTTCTTTCTGGCGAGATTTCCGCGCCTTTCGAGCCTCGCCCAGGCCGCCCTGGTGACTATTTTCGGCTTCCTGCTGCTGCTCGGGTTCACCCTGCCCCCGGTCATGGGCCCGCCATTCGGGCCGGTGGCCGACCGCATCGCGGCCGCGCCGCCAGGGCAGGTAATCACGGTCCCCATTGCCCCGCCGGGCTGGGAAATGACGCTGATCAGGCGCTGAGCCGGCCCGATTCCCATATCGGTCCGACACTCGTGCTTGTGTTCAGCCGGTCGGGGGGCCAGATAGGGACAACGCGCAAACCAGGAGAGATGCCGATGGCCCGGAAGCCAAACTACGATTTCGAGCGCAAGGAGCGCGAGCGGCTCAAGAACGAGAAAAAGGCCGCCCGCGCCAGCGAAAAGGCCAAGCCGGTTGCTGCCGAGACGGACAAGACGCCCGAAGAGCCTCAGCCTGGAACGCAGCAGAACTGATACGAGCCATCGCCACAATGGCCGCTGTCACCCTCGACCATCTCGAAACTCGATCTAGCCGCGGGATAGTTAGTCGACTTGTCGCGACCGGAAGGCCCCGACTCTTTGGTAGACGCCTTGCTGAATCCGCGGAATGGCGCCGTGCGTACCGCGGGGTTCGACCACACTCGTGGACCTAGCGGTCCTTTGCGATGACGCTGCCGTTCAGAACCTGTATCCGACCTTGATGCCGTAGCCGTTGAGTCCCTCGTTGGGTGCGCCGGGCGCGAGGACCCAGCAAAGGCTCGCGTGCGACGCGTGATAGGCATCGACGAGCACGCTCCAGTGTTCGTCGAACTGGTAGCCAAGGCCAGCATTGAAGTAGAGCAGCGCCGGGCAGCCGACATTGCGATCGGGTGGCGTGGCACTGCCGAGTGTCGAGTTCGTCAGCGCACCGCCCACCGTGCCTTCGATGAAGAGCGGCGTCTCGAACAGATGCGAACTCCAAGTGAGCCCGAGATGGACCATGCTGGCTCGGCCGAGGGTGCTCAGATGCCCGCCGAGATTGATCTCCGGATTGCCCAGATACCGCAAGAACGTGTCGCTGGGCGGCGCGAACATCAACTCGACCTCGACGGTATCGAGCGAACGGTACTTCTCAAGGCCCGGGTAGGGTTGAAACCCCGTCCAAAGCTCAACGCCTGTGACATTGATGCCGCCCCGAACCTCCGTGAGGCCCAAGGGCAGCTGCGATTGCCCAGCCGATGGAATTGCGGTGAGCAAATACCCGGCAAGACTTGTAAGAATTGCGGAGACACGCAGAGACTTCACCCGGGTCACCAACGCTTTACACAGATTGCACTCTTGTCTACTTCCGCGGTCGCCCCAAGGAACACAGGCGGGAGGCCAATCGCATCGCAAAATCTGCCATTGTTGCGGTGTGGCCACACGGAGGGCGCCTGACGGCGTAGCGGGCAGCCGCTTTTGCGGCCAGAGAGCGCGAGCAGCTGAAGAGCGAGAAGGAGGCCGCCCGCGTCAACGACAAGCCCAGCCGGCCGAGGCGGACACGCCGCCGGAACATCCGCCGGCCGAAAAGTTGACGCGACCTGGGCGGAGGGCCGCCTTCACAAGCCACCCCTTAAGTCACTCGAGGGTGTTACGATTTGCGACAGCGGTCCGACCCGGATCGGCGATTTTGATACGATCAAACACCGTCATCGCAAAACCCACTCTTGTTCCTGAACGCGCCATGCCGCTCTTGCGCCGAGTGTGTGCGATCCGTGCCGGCAGGATGATACCACACGCACTTCCGACCCAGCCTTCAAGCAAATCTTAGGGCAACGTCGGATGCTGCGCTCTGACTGCGGTTAGCCCGTCGCCCCAACTCAGCTGTCTCATCGAACCACACGCTCAAATAGCTCGCTCGACCTAGCATTCGCCCGAACTGCTGCCAACAACTTGAAATCAGCGAATAATCAAGCGCTATTGGCAAGACCATGGCGGCTCCTGTCCAGCGATGCTACGGAACCACACCAGTCAACCACGAGAGTGGCGATGGATAGTTCCGCCTGGATCCCGTTCAACCGGCCGTACATGACCGGGAAGGAACTTCCCTACATCGCGCAGGCGCACGCGCATGCGGCGCTGGCCGGAGACGGCGCCTACACAAAACTCTGCCACCACTGGCTCGAGGCGCGGACCGGCGCGAACAAGGCACTGCTCACCCACTCGTGCACCGGCGCACTGGAGATGGCGGCGCTCTTGCTCGAGATCGAGCCGGGCGACGAGATCATCTTGCCGTCCTTCACGTTCGTCTCGACGGCCAATGCCTTCGTGCTGCGCGGCGGGGTGCCGGTGTTCGTCGACATCCGACCCGACACCCTCAACATCGACGAGAGCCTGATCGAAGCGGCGATCACGCCGAAGACCCGCGCCATCGTTCCGGTGCACTATGCGGGCGTCGCCTGCGAGATGGATACCGTCCTCGAGATTGCCCGGCGGCATGGCCTGATGGTGGTCGAGGATGCGGCGCAGGGCGTGATGTCGACCTACAAGGGCCGGGCGCTGGGGAGCATCGGGGACTACGGCGCCTACAGCTTCCACGAGACCAAGAACCTGATTTCGGGCGAAGGCGGCGCGCTGCTGGTCAACCGGCCGGATATGGTCGAGGCGGCCGAGATATGCCGCGAAAAGGGAACCGACCGGAGCCGCTTCTTTCGTGGCGAGATCGACAAATACACCTGGCAGGCGATCGGCTCCTCGTTCCTGCCGGGCGAGATGGTCGCTGCGTTCCTGTGGGCGCAACTGGAGGAAGCCGATGCCCTCACCGCCCAGCGGCTGGCCGCCTGGAGGCGTTACCGGGAGCTGATCGAACCGATGGAGCACGCCGGCGCGGTGCGGCGGCCGATCGTTCCCCCCGACCGCGAGCACAACGGCCACATGTTCTATGTTCTGCTGGAGCGAGACGTCGACCGCCAGGCTGTGCTCGGGTGGATGAAGGCCGAGGGCATCGGCGCGGTGTTTCACTATGTGCCGCTGCATTCCTCGAGTGCGGGCATGCGTTACGGGCGAAGCCACGGCAGCTGCGCGGTCACCGACGATCTTTCGGCGCGGATCATCCGGTTGCCGCTGTGGATCGGCATTTCGCCCGACCAGCAACAGCGTGTCGTCGACGTGCTCGCCCGATCGATCGCGGCGGCGCGGGCGGCCTGATCAGGGCTCCGCCGCCTCCGGATCGGCCCTTGCCGCGTTCGCGTGAGCGCCTCGATACACCTCCTGGACAATCGAGCGTGGGCGATCTTTGACCTCCTCGAGGATGCGCATCACGTAGAGTCCGAGGACGCCGGTGAAGAGCGCGTTGATGCTGAAGAACAGCAGGATCGCCGCCATCAGCGACGGCCAGCCCTCCGCCACGTGCCAGAAGATCGCCTGGATCACCACCACCAGGCCGTAGGCCATCGCCAGAACCGAGAGCACCAGGCTAAGGGCGAACATGATCGACAGCGGCCGCCCGCTGAAGCTGGTGATCTGCAGGACGAGCAGCGACAGGCGCCGCGCCAGCGAGTAGGTCGTCACCCCGCGATGCTGCTTGTCGAAAACGAACGGCACCTGCCGGTACCCGGTGATCACTGCCAGCGGCACGAAGACCGGATTCTGGTCCCGAAACAGCAGCAATGAGCGGACGTAGCGGCGCGTCATCACCCGCATGGTGGACACGTTGGTCGGCAGGCGGACGTCGCCGAGGGCGTTGAATGCGATATAGAACAGCTTCCCGGAGACGCGCTCGAACCAGCCCCCCTTGCGTTTCCTCTGCACGCCGTAGACGCAGTCCGCTCCATCCGACCGCATCTGATCGAGCATCGGGCCCAGATGCTCCGGCGCCTCGTCGAGATCGCTGTCGAGCAGGAACACCAGGTCGCCACCGACGTGTTCGAGCCCGGTCAACAGCGCCCGGTGGTGGCCGAAATTGCGGCTCAGCTGCACGAGGACGACGCGCGGATCGCGATCGGCCCAGGCCCGCACGAGTTCGGCAGAACGATCCGGGCTGCCGTCGTCGACGACGATCAGTTCGATCTGTTCCGCCAGCGGTTCGACCGCGGCGAGGGCCCGGCCGATGAAAGCGTCAATGGTGGCTTCGGAGCGGTACGCCGTGGTGACGATACTGATCATCTGCGGGGACTGTGCGTCATGCGGATCTCCTCACCTGCCGAAAATGCTACGAGAGTGCGACGGCCTAGTCGAGCGCCCAAATGGGCCATATCAAAGGGGCGGACAAGTCTTGCGCGCGACGTACACTTTCTGTTCTTGTCCACGATGGGCCATGATCGGCTCGGAAGCCAGCGAGAGGGACGATCGTCCAAGTGAAGAAGGTCGCTATAGTTCAATCGAACTACATCCCGTGGAAGGGTTATTTCGATCTGATCGCGGCCGTGGACGAGTTCATCCTCTATGACGACATGCAGTTCACCCGCCGCGACTGGCGCAACCGCAACCGCATCAAGACGCCGCAAGGACTCCACTGGCTGACGATGCCGGTGCTGGTGAAGGGACGGTATTTCCAGACGATCCGGGAAACTGAAGTCCAGCCCGGCGACTGGGCGGAGGTGCACTGGAAATCGCTCCGCGCCAACTACGCCAAGGCGGCGCACTTCGCGGGCGCCGCGCCGATGATCGAGGGGCTCTACCAAGAGCAGTTCACCACACTGTCGGCGCTGAACCGCCGGTTCATGGAGGCGATCTGCTTCTATCTCGGCATCACCACCAAACTCAGTGCGTCATGGGACTATGAGCTCGGCGAGGGCAAGAGCGAGCGGCTCGCCGACCTCTGCCGACAGGCCGGCGCCGATGTCTACATCTCGGGCCCCACGGCCCGCGACTACCTCGATGAGAGCGTGTTCGCCGATGCCGGGATAGGGGTCGAGTGGTTCGACTATGCCGGCTATCCCGAGTATCCTCAGCTGTGGGGGCCGTTCGAGCACGGGGTGAGCATCCTGGACCTGATCTTCAACTGCGGCCGGGACGCGCGGCGCTACATGCGACATGTGAAATGAGCCGCGATCTGGCGCCGATTGCCGCCTACTACGCGCAAAAGCTCGCCGAACATGGGCAAGCGGCGCGCGGCGTCGACTGGAACGGCGAAGAAAGCCAGGTCCTGCGGTTCGAGCAGCTGGCGCGCATCATCGACCTGCCGCCGTCGTTCTCGGTCAACGACCTAGGCTGCGGCTACGGCGCACTCTTCGATTTTCTCGCGGCTCGATACGAGGGGTTCAGCTATCGCGGCATCGACGTTTCGGCCGAGATGGTCGCGGCAGCAAGGGGCCGTCTCGGCACGCATCGCAAGGCCGCGTTCGAGCTGGGCGAGGTTCCCTCGACCGTCGCGGACTTCGGCATCGCCAGCGGCATCTTCAACGTGCGGCTCGACAGCCCTGACGGAGACTGGGTGCAGCACGTCGAAACCACGCTCGAGGCGATGGACCGGACCAGCACGCGCGGCTTCGCCTTCAATTGCCTGACCTCTTATTCGGACGCGGACAGGATGCGCGCGCACCTCTACTATTGCGATCCGCTCCGGCTCTTCGACTTTTGCAAGCGGCGCTTCTCGCGCAACGTCGCCCTGCTGCACGACTATGGACTCTACGAGTTCACCATTCTGGTGAGGAAGCGGTGAAGACTCCCCTCGTCATCTTCGGCGCGGCACAGATCGCGGAACTGGCGCACTCCTATTTCTCACATGACTCCGAATATGACCCTGTGGCCTTCGCCGTCGATCGGGAGTTTCGCGACGCCGAGACGCTGGCCGGGCTCCCAGTGGTGCCGCTCGACGAGCTGGCCGCTGCTTACCCGCCCCAGAGCCACGCGGCCTTCGTCGCGCTGAGCTATTCGCGGCTCAATGCCGTGCGCCGCGAGAAGTACCTCGCCCTCAAGGCGATGGGCTATCGGATGGCGAGCTATGTGAGTTCGCGGGCGACGGTGCTCAACGACGGACGCATCGGCGAAAACTGCTTCATCCTCGAGGACAACACGATCCAGCCTTTCGTGACGATCGGCGACAACGTGACACTGTGGAGCGGCAACCATATCGGCCACCACTCGAGTATCGAGGACCACTGCTTCCTTGCCTCCCACGTCGTCGTGTCGGGCGGCGTGCGGATCGGCCAGTCCTCGTTCATCGGGGTCAACGCGACCCTGCGGGACCACATCACGATCGGCGAGCGCTGCGTCATCGGCGCGGGGACATTGATCCTCGGCGACTGCGAGGCGGAAGGCGTCTACATCGGCACGGCGACGGAGCGGGCCAGGGTCCCGAGTTCGCGGCTGAGAGGGATTTGATCCGATCATGCAGTGGCGAAAACTGGGACTGATCCACGACGCCGGTCCGCTGCACGAAAAGCTCGCGACGCACGCCGCCAATCCACTGGCCGTGCCGGTCGGCGGCGACCAGTTCCGCATCTTCTTTTCCGGGCGCGACACGCAGAACCGCTCCTCGGTCGGTTATCTCGATTTCGACATGGCGCAACGCGAGGTGATCGGTGTGTGCCGCGAGCCCGCCTTCACGTTCGGCCCCGAGGGAAGCTTCTATTCGCACGGCGTGAGCGTCGGCTGTGTGCAGCTACTGGGCGACCGGCGCTACATCCTGTTCATGGGCTGGCAGGTGCCGAAGGACGGTCATTGGCGCGGCGACATCGGCCGGCTGGTGCTCGGCGACGACCTGTCGCTGACGCTCGACAGCCAGACGCCGCTGCTCACAGACCCCGAAGATCCGATCAGTCTCTCCTACCCCTGGGTGACTCGGTTGCCCGATGGCTCGTGGCGGATGTGGTACGGCTCGACGATTTCCTGGGACGCCTGCAATGGCGAGATGCTGCACGTGATCAAGGGCGCGCACTCCACTGACGGCGAAAGCTGGGAACGCTCGGGCCTGTCGGTGCCCTATGAGATCGGGGTTGCACAGGCGTTTTCCCGCCCGACCCTAGCGGCCGACGCGGAAGGATACGGCATGTGGTTCTCGTATCGTGGAGCGCCAGGCAAGACCTATCGGATCGGATATGCCTCGAGCCTCGATGCCGAGCATTGGACGCTGCAGCTCGACCGGGCCGGGATCGACGTTTCGCCGGATGGGTGGGACTCCGAGATGATCGAGTATCCGTTCGTGTTCGATCACCGGGGCGAACGCTACATGCTGTACAACGGCAACCGGTACGGAGAGACCGGCTTTGGTCTGGCGATCCTGGAGCGGCTATGAGTGCGCGCCTTTTCGACTACGCCTATATTGCGGCGACGATCGTCCTCACCGTCTACGGCCAGGTCGTTCTCAAGTGGCGGGTGCGCGGCTACGGCGCGCTTCCCGAGGAGACGATCGCCAAGTTCCGCTTTCTGTTCGGGCTGTTCCTAGACCCCTTCGTGCTGTCGGGGATATTCGCCGCCTTCCTCGCTTCGCTCGCGTGGATGGCGGCGATGACCAAATTCGAACTGACCCACGCCTACCCGTTCATGAGCCTCAACTTCGTGGTGGTGCTTCTGCTCAGCGTCTGGCTGCTCGGCGAGCCGCTGACGATACCGAAGGTCCTGGGTGTGGCGCTGATCGTCGCCGGAACTGTCGTGGTTGCGAGAGGCTAGGGTGGCCGACGCGCGGCCATCGGCCGGGGGTGGCCTGTTGATTGCGCTCACCGCCGCCGCGGCGGAGAGGACATTGATCCGATGAAGCCGGAGCCCACCCCGGTCTCCCCCGTCACCGAGGCCATCGCCGCCCTGGCCATGGCGACCACTCTGGCAGCGCTGGACCCCCGCAAACAGTTCGGGCTCGTCGAGGCGCTGCAGCTGTGGTGGTGGTGCGTCGCAATCGTCTGGTCCGGCGCGCTCGCGGTCCGCATCCTGCGGCTTCGCGAGGCGCGGGCCGCGCTGGTCCTCGAAGTCCTGCTCGGGGTGGCGATCACCAGCCTCGTGGTCCTCTCGGCGGTCTCGGCGCCATGGCTCTCGGCCTGGAGCGCCATGACGATCTGGAGCGTGGGGATGACCCTCGCGACGGCGCTGCGCCTCCGCCGCGAAGGTTTCGGCGCCAACCACCTCAGGCAACTGGCGGTCTTCGTCCTCGGTTGCGCCGGGTCGTATGCCTGGGCCCTGCCGACCAGCCGCGCGGTCGCGGCGCTCACCGGAACCGGACGGTTTCCGGCATGGACCGACTACTTCATCCACGCCGGAGAAATCGCGCGCCTTGGACCCTTTGCGGCGTTCGGACGGGGAATTGCCTCGCTGGTCGACGTCGCGCCGGACCTCTACCATTTCGGCAGCTATGTCCTGCCGGCGGCGTTTGCCAGCCTGACGGGCGCGATGCCACTCGATGCCGCCGTGTCCACCTGGGTCGGCCTCTCCTTCATCATGCTGACCGCCGGAATCGCCGCGGTCGCCTTCAGCCTGCGCGGGGCGGTTCTCGCGATCGTGAGCCTGGCCGTGCTACTGGCTCTGCCGGACGCATCGCGCTTCGGGATCGGCAATGGCTTCTTCGGCTTTCACTGGATGCTGGTGACGGCCCCCGGTTCGGGCTACGGCATCGGCCTCGTCGCGGCCGCCGTCGTGCTGCTCCTCTGCTGGGTCAAGCAGCCACGCTTTGCGCTGCTGGCCGCGAGCGCGCTCATCGGTGGAATGCTGATCCTGTTCCGCGTGCACATGGCCCTGCTCTTCGCTCCGGTCGGGCTGGCGTTCTGGGCCGCGGGCTCGGCTCTGCGGCGACGCGTCCGACCCGCCGCGATGGCTGCCGGCGCGGTGGTGATCGCCGCAGCGCTGATCGGCCTGGTCGCTTTGCTCCACGCGTATACGCAATATCGGTTCAGCCTCCTGGCATACCTCTCGGCGATCATGGAGCAAGACGTCGGACTCCCGCTCAACGACGCCTACACCCTCCTCTTGTCCTCCAGCAGCGTATTGGCGGCCATATTTGGCCTTGCCGTCATCCTGGTCGGTTCGCTCGGGCTTCCGCTGCTCGTCTATTCGGTCTTCATCGTCCTGAGGATTGTCAGGCGCTCCGCCACCCTCGCCGACTTCGTCCCGGGAATGTTCGTGGCCTCGCTTGTCCTTGTGTCCGTGCTCGCCCCCGCGCCGTGGAACGGCGATTTCACCGAGTTCAAGCAGCGCGGATTCGTGCTCGTCTACGCCATACTGGTGCCCTGGGCGGTGCTCGCGGTTGGTGAGTTGCCGTGGCTGCGGGTCGCGCGCAACCGCGCGGCCGCGACTCTGGTGTCGGGTCTCGCGGCGATCACCTGCGTTGCGGCTCCCTTGGCCTTCGGCAATGCGCTGTCGGCGCCGAGATTTTCCTGGAGTTCGGGGCTCTACAATGTGGCGCTGGACCCAACTCTGACGGCGCTGGCGGAGTACATGGCGGAGCATCGCGGGCCGGCCGACGTCCTGGTCTTCGATGCCCCAGATCCCGCGGCGACGCTGGTCGACGAGGCGACCATCGTGACGGCGATGACCGGCGTGCCGGCATTCGTGAGCCGGGCCGGCATCTATGCCGCGCGATCCGGCCGGCTCGGCGATATCGTCAGGGCGAGGCTGAAGGTCCTCGCGTCGGTCAGGATGGCGGGCGACCTCGTGGACGCGATGAGGCAGCTAAGCGATGCAGCAATTACCTGGTATCTGGTTCCCGCCGAACGAGCGCCGCGATGGGACAGCGAAGGGCGAGAGGCGACGACGCGGATCGGGCCATGGCTGGTCTATCGCCTCGGCTAGTCAGCCGCCGGCGTGACCGGGGGGAACCTTCGGATCATCCGCTCCAGACCGTATTGCCGGAGGATGGCATTAAGCTCCTCGTTCGGATCGACGCCGATGCTCTCGAGGAATCGGTAGAACGGCCCCCTAGTCGTGTCGATGGCGCGCTCGTGCTCGGCCACGACATCGCCGAGAACATAAGCATCATATCCGTGGGTCCGCGAGAGATAGGCACCGAGCAGGACATCCGTCCCCCAGCCGCTGACCGAGGTGCCGAAGACCCAGCCCGCCGCCCGGAGGGCGGCGCGCGACAGGCAGGGCATCATGATCTCGACACTGCTGACCATGACCCGCCCTTGGCCCACCGACGGCTGCTTGAGCGCCGGCCAGGCGCATGGACTGGCCGCCGTAAGCGACGGCTGGACCAGATGCAGATCGTCGCGGGCCATCGCCTCGAACAGGCGCTCCACCCCCTCGGTCGAGATCGCGACGTCATCGTCAAGAAACAGAACGTGGTCATACCGGTCGAGCAAGTCGGGCCGCTGCTGCAGCAATGTGGCGATGGCAGTGCATTTCGACCCGGGCTGGGCGCACACGATGTTGGCACCCGGGTTCACCCGCCGCGGGGTCGCATTGTCGTAGAGATTGAGCAGCAGGTCGAACGGCCGATCCCGGTCGGTCAGGCTCCGGCGATCGAACGTACTGCCGCACTGGACGAAAACCAGCGACTTCGACGCCTGCGGTTCTTCGCATAGAACCTGCAGCGTGATGGAGTCGAGGAACCTCCTGGTGACCGCCTGGCGGTCCGCCGGCAGGAGGCCTGCGGGCTTGCTTTGTTTCCGCTGTGATCTGCCCTTCCCGCCCGCCGCTTCCCGCTTCAGCTGTTCGACCTGCGCGGTCAGTCCGGCAACCTGCCGGCGAAGGTTGGCGACGGTGGTTTCCATGTCCGAGCGCTCTTTGTCCGGGCGCCAGTATGGCTCGTTGCGCTCGACGTAGATCGAGCCGGCAACCCTGTCGTTCAGGCGATCGGAGGCGAGGGCGATGATGTAGGTGGCTTTCGGCAGGCCGCGGGATGCTTCGAACGCGTCGGCTCCCCGGCGCTCGAACGTCCAGTTGCTGCCGCCCTGGGTCGCGTCATCGGCGACGATGGCCGAGCCGATCATGGCCAGCTGGCCGACGAGTTGCACCTCGGCGAAGTTGGCGGCGAGCAGCGTCCGGAAATCCTCGGCGGTCAGCTCGTTGACGTGAAACTGGTTCGGGCTGCTGCCGACAGGACTGTAAATTCGCGACTCGGGCGAACTCGCGATCAACAGGCCACCGGGCCGCAGCACCCGTTTGATTTCGGCTAGAAATCGGTTCTGATCGGCGATGTGCTCGATGGTCTCGAAGGACGTCACCACGTCGAAGGAGGCGTCCGCGGACGGTATGGCGACGCCGTCGCCGACCATGAACCTGGTCCTGTCCGAGCCGTATTCGCGATTGGCGTGGCGGACGGCACCGGGCGAGACATCTACGCCCGTCACCGATGCGGCGACCTGTGACATGTAGGAGGCGCCATAGCCTTCCCCGCAGGCGATATCGAGGACATCCTTGCCGCGGACCATCTGGCGCGCCAGGAAATAGCGGTGCAGGTGCTCGACCTCGATCTGGCCGCCGATTGCGCTGGTCAGGCGCTCGCCGGTGAAGGCCAGCGGCTGGCCGGGGGATCGGCGCGAAAAGACCTCACCCATTGTGCTTCTTCCCGGTCAGGTTCCGAACCAGGCGTCCGGCCCAGCGCAGGGGTCGGGTGACGCGCCACGACAGGGAGGAGTGCACTGTACGCAGCGCCTGATCGACCGCGGCCTTCGTGGCCTCCGCCTGCGCCGGCGTGGCACGCGGCGCGGCTCGGGCATCGGCCGTGGCTTGCCTGAGCGTCCGATCTGCTGCGTCCATCACCAGCCGGCCGATTCCGGCCGCGATTTCATTGACGACGCCGCCGATAGCATCACCGGCGCTGGCGGCCCTGAGGAGTTCGGCGAATTCTCCGCGCGGCTCGCCGACGAGGGCGATGCCCAAGCCGTAGGTATGCAGCGCGTTCCAGGAGGGATAGCGTCCGGCGATCTCCCGCCAGAACTTCCACACCCCGAAGCCCTCGTCCTCGACCATGGTGTCGTGCAAAATGACGACTCCGCGCGAGGACATCTTCGGCAGCCAGGTCACGAAGTCGTTGCGGACGGCCTCGTAGGTGTGCAGCCCGTCGATGTGGAGGAGGTCGATCGATCCATCCTCGAAGCAGACCGCCGCGTCGTCGAAGAGCCCGCGAATGTAACTGCCGATATGGGGATAGCTGCTGTGCAACCGGTCCTCGAAGTCGGCGAAGACTTTCTCGCCGAACATCCCGGCTTGGATATCTCCCTCCCAGCTGTCCACGGCGACGCACTCGCACAGGGGCTCCGCCCCGGCAGCCGCCTGGCATGCCGCGAAGAAACTCATGCCGTTCTGCGTCCCCAACTCGACATAGCGGCGAGGCGAGAGCAGCCGCATCAGGAAAAACAGCGTCGGAACGTGGCCCGTCCATGCGCTACTCACCGTCGTCTCGACCGGCGCGAATGCCGCCCGGGTGGCCTCGATCCAAATTGGCGTATCGATGGCACGAAGTGGTTCGTCCGGCAGCCGCGAAAACTGCGCGGGGGCGACGGTGCGTCGGCCCGACATGGGCCGCAGGCGGACCTCGATCTCGCTGCCCGCAATGACAGCGAGCTTGCGTCCCCGTGCCGCCGGCGACGGGCGCCACTGCACCGCGGCATCCATCGCCCGGGTTTCGGCGGCATCGCGACCCGGCTGTCCCGCATGGGCCGAGACAAGAGCGTCGCCGACAAGGTCGTCGACCTCGACCAGCGTCGCATCATCGCCGGTTGCAGGCGCGGGGCTGCCGTAGTCGAGAGCAAGCGCTGCAATCTCCGCCTCCGAACCGGTGGCGAGGACACTGGCGAATTCGTACAAGTGCCGGCCGCCGCCCGGCGTGTCCCCCGCTCGGGCCTCGATCGCGGCAATACCGGACGTCACCTTTTCCCTGAAGCGCTCCACCGAGCGGATGGGGATGTGCAGCATTTCGCCCACGCGGGTGCCGAGGACGTGCGCCGCCCCATACCAGGGGATCAGCGAGTGGTTGCCGAGGGCAATCTCGAAGGTCGGAAAACGGGCGGCCCAATCGCGGTGGATCACGATCTTGCCGTAAGGTGACGGCGCCCGCCGCGCCTGAAAGGGCTGCGCAAGCTCAAAGGTCGTGAACGACCCGGGCCTGTTCGGCATCAGGTTGCGCCAAGCCAGCGAGACGACTTCGCCGTCGTGTCCGGTCAATGCCTGCTCCAGCGCCGACCTGGACCGGAAGCGCAAGAACTCGTCGGCATCGACGAAAAACACCCAGTCCGCACCGTCGGAAAACGCCTTCCTCGCGAGCAGCCCCGACACCTCACACTGGAAGTACCCCTGCTGCCGCAGACTGAAGGTCGAGATACTGTCCGGGTATTGCGCGCGAAAACCAGCGGTAATCTCGTCCGTTCGATCGGTTGGCCAATGTTCGACGATGTAGAGGTGATCGAACAACTTGAGGGCGGCTTCGAGCGTATGACTCCAGATATCTGCCTCGTTTCTCACCAGCAGTATCGCGCGGAGATTCAATTTAGATGCTTTCCCCAATGACCCAATATCAATGGAGGATTTATGGCAGGACAGACCGGAATTGCAAAACGGAAAAATGCCGCGACGCGCTCCCTTGTGCTGACGGGCCAGCCTCTACGTCGCCCGCCGGCTCTATCGGGGCTGCAGCAGGCTGCGGACCACCACGGCCAGGCTGCTTTGCCACGCCGGAGCCCGGTGCCCGAAGGCATCTGCGAACCGGCCGCAATCGAGGCTCGAATTGACAGGGCGAGCCGCCTTGGCGGCAAACTCAGCGGTCGTGATGGCGTCGACCTCGACGAAGGGCCCCCCCAGCCTGCGGCTGATGCTGAAGGTCTCGTGCGCCAAGCCGCACCAGGTGGTCTCTCCGGTTCCGGCGAAATGGTAAGTGCCCATGGCCCGATCACCACCCTGCCGCCAGCGATCGACGATCAGGAGCAGCGCGTCGGTGACATCGAAGGCCGACGTCGGATTGCCGTGTTGGTCGTCGACGACGGCGACCCGCTCGCTGATCTGCGCCGAACGCAGCATGGACTTGACGAAGTTCCGGCCGAACGGGCTGTAGACCCAGGCGGTGCGCAAGATCAGGTGGTCGGGCTGCGCCGCACGCACCGCGACCTCGCCGGCGAGCTTGCTGCGGCCATAGGTGCTGATCGGGCTGGTCGGGTCGTTCTCGCGGTAAGGCCGCTCGCTGGCGCCGTCGAACACATAGTCGGTCGACAGATGGATGATCGGCGCGCCGACCAGACGGGCGGCCCGGGCCAGTTCGGCCGGGGCCTCGGCGTTGACGCGATAGGCAAGTCCCGGCTCGTCCTCGGCCTTGTCGACGGACGTGTAGGCGGCGGCCGAGATGAGGATGTCGGGCCTGGCGTCGGCGATGGCCGGGGCGATTCTCCCGAGATCCGTCAGGTCGAGGTCCGGTCGCCCGAGCGGAACGATGTCGATCTCGGGGTGACGCGCGGCGCGGGTCAGCAGGCTCTGGACCACCTGCCCTTCGCGGCCGGTGACGACGACCCTCACGGCGCGTCGACCTTGCGCGTGCCAAGCCGGGCGCCGGCATAGACGCGGGATCGGATGGGCCCCCACCACCAGCTATTGGCGAGGTACCAGTCTACCGTCGCCTCGAGGCCGCTCTGAAAGCTGTGCTCCGCCCGCCAGCCCAGTTCGCGCTCGATCTTGGCGGGATCGATGCCGTAGCGGCGATCATGGCCCGGCCGGTCCGTCACGAAGCGGATGAGATCGCGGTAGGGCCGCCCTCCCCTTCGCGGCCGCTTGCGGTCGAGAATGGTGCAGATCGCCTCGACGACGTCGAGATTGCTGCGTTCCGAGCGTCCCCCGATGTTGTAGCTCTCGCCCACTGTGCCGCGAGTCAGCACCAGCTCCAGCGCCGCGGCGTGATCATCGACAAACAGCCAGTCGCGGACATTGGCGCCGGTGCCGTAGACCGGCAGTTCCCTCTCGTCGAGGGCGTTGAGGATCGTAAGGGGGATCAGCTTTTCCGGGAAGTGGAACGGCCCGTAATTGTTGGAACAATTCGACAGCACCACGGGCAGGCCGTAGGTCTTGTGCCAGGCGCGGACGAAATGATCGGCGGCGGCTTTCGACGCGGAATAAGGCGAGGACGGCGCGTAGGGCGACGTCTCGGTGAAGGTGCCGCCCACGAGCGGCAGATCGCCGAACACCTCGTCGGTCGACACGTGATGGAAGCGGAAACGCTCGCGCTCGTCGGCCGGCAGGCCGCGCCAATGGGCGAGTGCTGCGTTGAGCAGGCGGGAGGTGCCGACGACGTTGGCCTCGATGAAGGTCGCCGGACCATCGATCGAGCGGTCGACGTGGCTCTCGGCCGCCAGGTGCATGACGGCACTGATGCGCTCGGCGCGCATGATCTCGAGCACGGTCGTCTCGTCGCCGATGTCGGCCTCGTGGAACACATAATTGGGATAGTTGTCGACGGACTTGAGCGACTGCAGATTGCCCGCATAGGTGAGCTTGTCGACGTTGACGACGCGCTCGGCGCCGCCCGCCACGAGCCGGCGGCAGACCGCCGAGCCGATGAAGCCAGCCCCGCCGGTGACCAGCACGCGCATCAGTCGAACACCTCGGCCGCGGCCAGCAGCGGCGCCGCTTCATCCTTGGCCGAAAGCGTCAGCGTCGCGCGATCGATCGGCCAGGCGATGCCGATGGCCGGGTCATCGAAGCGGATGCCGCGGTCGTGGCTGGGGGAGTAGGGCGCGGTGACTTTGTAGATGACCTCGGTATCGGGCTCGAGAGTCACGAATCCATGGGCAAAGCCCCGCGGGACAAGAATCTGATTCCAACGGTCGGCTGATACCTCGAGGCCGACCCATTTGCCGAAGGTCGCAGAACTCCGGCGGATGTCGACAGCGACATCATAGACGCGGCCGCGCACCACACGCAGCAGCTTGTCCTGGGCGAAGGGCGGCAGCTGGTAGTGCAGACCGCGTAGTACACCGGCGGCCCGCGACATCGAGTGGTTGTCCTGAACGAAGCTCAGGTCGATGCCGGCGTTGCGGAAGTCCGTCGCGCCGTAAGTCTCGGAGAAAAAGCCGCGATCGTCGCTGTGCCGTCGCGGGACCAGCTCGAGAACGCCCGCCAGGCCGAGCGGCTTGACCTCAACCATCGGCCAGTTCCCTGATGCGGCGCCGGAGATAGGCGGCGTAGTCGGTCTTGCCGAGCTTGTCGGCCCGCGCCAGCACCTCGCCGGCAGTCATGAAGCCGGACTCGTAGGCGATCTCTTCGGGACACATCACCATCATGCCCTGCCGGTGCTCGATCGTCCGCACGAATGAGGAGGCTTCGTGGAGACTGTCATGGGTGCCGGTGTCGAGCCAGGCATAGCCGCGGCCCAGCTTCTGGACGTGCAGATCGCCGCGCTCGAGATAGGCGCGATTGACGTCGGTGATCTCGCGCTCGCCGCGCGCCGATGGCTTTGTCGCCGCGGCGATGTCGAGCACGTCGTTGTCGTAGAAATAGAGGCCGGTGACCGCCCAGCTGGATTTCGGATTCTGCGGCTTCTCCTCGATGGTCCTGGCGCGACCGGTGACGCTGTCGAAGCTCACCACGCCGTAGCGCTCGGGGTCCTCGACGCGATAGGCGAACACGGTCGCGCCACGAGTCCGCGCCACGGCATCTTGGCCGAGTTGCGAGAGCCCCGCCCCGAAGAAGATGTTGTCGCCCAGGATCAGCGCCACGCCGTCATTGCCGACGAAATCGCGGCCGATGATGAACGCCTCGGCGATGCCGTTGGGCTCGAGCTGCTCGGTATAGGTGAGCGCGATGCCGAAGTCGCTGCCGTCGCCGAGGAGCGCCTGAAACTGCGGCGCGTCGCGCGGCGTGGTGATGACGAGGATGTCGTTGATCCCGGCAAGCATCAGGGTGCTCATCGGGTAGTAAATCATCGGCTTGTCATAGATCGGCAGGAGCTGCTTGGAGATGGAAATGGTCAACGGATAGAGCCGCGTCCCCAACCCGCCGGCGAGAATAATGCCCTTCATCCGCGCTCCGTATCGACTACTTCGACCAACCGGCCGAGATTCTGCGCCGCCCGACGCGGCCGACCCAGGCGGCCCCCTTAGGGAGGCGACATAACGCCGGCCCTCCGCCAGCCGTCAACAGGCCAGCCCTACGGCTCGCGGAAGGCCATCTGCAGTTCTTCGGTGAACGGGTGGAGCAGATAGCTCAGCACGCTCCGGTCCCCGGTGGTGACGAAGGCTTCGACCGGCATGCCTGGCAGGAGCTTGATGTCCGCTGGCAGGGTCGTTAGCTGATCGGCGTCGATGCGGACGTTGGCCGTGTAGTAGCGGCGACCGGTCTGCTGCTCCTGCACGAAGTCCGGCGAGATGGTTTCCATCTTGCCCCAAAGTTCGGGAGTCTTGCCCCGGTCGAAGCCCGAAAAGCGCAAATTGACCTTCTGGTCGATCCGCACCTGGTCGATGTCGCTGGGATCGATACGGATCGCGACCAGGAGGTCGTCGGTCTGCGGCACGATCTGCATCAGCGTCTCGCCCGGACTCACGACACCGCCGACGGTATGGACGACGGACGCGTGGACGATGCCGGCCTGTGGAGCGCGGATGTCGGTGCGCGCCAGCCTGTCCGCGGCGGCCAGCTTTTGCTGCCGGCCTTCGGCGACGGCCTGGCGCACTTTCTGCAATCCATCGAGCGCCTGCGACAGGAAGTCGGTATTGATCTGCTCGATCTGGAGTCTCTTCTCGGCAATCGTCGCGCGGGTCTGGGCGATGGCGGCGATGAGCCGACCGGTCTCGCCTTCGGCCGCCGCCTGCTGCAGATGCAGGGTCGAGACCTCGCCCGCCTGCGCCAACTGCCGGCTGAAGAGATCGTCCATGTCGACCATCCGGGCGGAGATGATCTTGAGCTGCTTTTCGGCGGCTTCCTGCTGCATCGCGAGCCCCTCGATCTGGTGGTCGAGTTGCAGCACCTGCTCGTTGAGCTGGCCGATGCGGCCGTCGCGGTCGGCAAGCTGGGCGCTGAGAATCTGGCGCTGGGTGCCGAGGAACGACGCCACCTGCGGATCGCCGGCCAGGGGCTCAAGGTCGGCGGGAACCTCGAAATCCGGTTCGCCGGCGACCTGGGCGGCAAGCCGCGCCTCCTGCGCCAGGCCTTCATAGAGCTGCGCGTTGATGACGCCGAGGCTGGCGCGAATAGCGGTGTCATCGAGACGGATGAGCACCTGGCCCTCGGTCACCGCATCCTCGTTGTGGACGAATATCTCTCTCACCGTGCCGCCGTCCTGGTGCTGGATCTGCTTTGGATAGCTCTCGACCACCAGTGTGCCGCCGGAGATGACGGCGCCGGCGATGTCGGTATTGGCGGCCCACAGCACGAGCCCGCCAAAGACGCCGAAGACGGCCAGCAGACCGACCAGCGAATGGCGCTTGAGGCTGCCCAGATCGGCGATCGGGGTTTCGAGTGCGAGGGTCATGTTCCTGGCACCCGCATCGGCTGCACATTGTCGCCGGTGATCTGCTTGAGCACCTCGGGTTTGGGCCCGAACACCACCTGCCGGCCGTTCTTCATGAACAGCAGCTTGTCGACGGCAAGCACAGCGCTCGGGCGGTGCGCGACGACAATGACGATGCCGCCGCGCTGGCGCACCGCGCGGATGGCGTCGGTCAGCGCTGCATCGCCCTCTGCGTCGAGGTTGGCGTTGGGCTCATCGAGGACGACGAGGAAGGGGTTGCCGTAGAGCGCCCGGGCGAGGCCGACGCGCTGGCGCTGGCCGGCCGACAAACTGTCGCCGTTCACCCCTACCGGCGTGTCGTAGCCGTTGGGCAGGCTCGAGACGAGCTCGTGGACATTGGCGAGCTGGGCCGCAGCGATGATGTCCTCGCTCGGGGCGTCGGCGGCAAAGCGCGAGATGTTCTCGGCGACAGTGCCTTCGAACAGATCGGCGCGTTGCGGCAGATAGCCGACGATCTTGCCGATCTGGACCGGGTCGTAGTGCTGCAACAGCGCCCCATCGAGTCGGATCTCGCCCGACATCGGCGTCCACACCCCGCACAGCGTCCGGGCCAGCGAGGACTTGCCCGAACCCGACAGACCGAGCACGCCCATGCCATCGCCGGCAACGAGTTCGAACTGGATGCCGCTGATGATCGGCGTGGTCGCCCCCGGCGGGCCGGCCATGAGCTGGCGGACCGACAGCAGCGCCTTGGGCAGCGGCAGCCGGGTCTCGCGGGACTTGTCGGCACTCACGGTCAGGTATTTCTTGATGCGGCCATAGGCCTGCCGGGCCGAGACGAACTGCCGCCACTGCGCGATGGTCTGCTCGATCGGCGCCAAGGCGCGGGAGGTGACCACCGAGGCGGCGATCATCAGCCCGCCGGTCATGTCGCCATGGATCACCACCCAGGCGCCGAGACCGAGGACCAGCGACTGCAGCAGCAGGCGCGTTGCCTTGGTCAGCGACGAGAAGAACGTGGCGCGGTCGGAGCTGATGCGCTGCTGGAACAGCATGGTGCGGGTGCGCTCGGTCCAGCGCCGGCCGACGTCGCCGAGCATGCCCATGGCGAGGATGGTCTCGGCATTGGCGCGCGCGTCGTCGGTCTGCCGCTGCCGGGCGCCGATCGCCTGGCTGCTGTCCTTGCTGGGCTTGCGGAGCGCCAACTCGTTGATCAGCATCATCGCGGTGATCACGATGGCGCCGCCGGTCGCAAGCCAGCCCAGATAGGGATGGATGACGAAGACCACCGCCAGATAGATCGGCACCCAGGGCATATCGAGCAGCGACAGCGGGCCGGGGCTGGCGAGGAAATTGCGTAGCGTATCGCCGTCGCGAACCGGATCGAGGGTCGCGGCCTGCCCGGTCGCCAGGCGGAGCCGCACCGAGGCCTGGAACAGTTTTTCGCCGACGGTGTGGTCGAAGAGATTGGCGAGCCTCAGCGACATGCGCGAGCGCAGCGCCTCGATGAAAGCGTAAAAGGCATAGACCGCGATGATCAGCAGCACGAAAGCGAGCAGCGTCGGCTCCGACCGGCTGGACAGCACGCGGTCGTAAATCTGCAGCATGAACAGCGGCCCGGCCAGCATCAGCAGATTGGACACCAGGCTGACGATAAACAGGGAGACGCCGGCGCCCACCGCCGTGCCGGACAAGGAACTCGACACTCGAGGGCCGGAAAGTCGACTATTCACAATGAAATTCCCAATCCGGGGGAGAACATTACAATAGTACCAAGACACTAACAACGCAGGAAAACCAACGTCGTAAATGAGAATCCTGCGCCGCGCTCGCTTGATAAGACGCCTCCTATCCGTCGCGGATCAAGGCGCGTGTCATCGTCGCGCCGCGGTTGGAACGGGCGCCGCCCATCGACTGTCGCGGGGCCCGAGACGATGTGCTATGGCCCACGCAACGGTCAGTCGCCAGTAACGAGAGCAGCGGTGGACGCACAATTATCGATCGTCATCGGGTTTCGCGATTGGGGTCTCGACCGGCTTAAGACCTCGTTGGGCTCGCACCGCCGCAAGTGCCCCGATGCCGAAATCGTACTCGTCGATTTCGGCTCGCAGGACGGCGCACCGGTCGAGGCGCTGGCCAGGAGTCTTTCGGTCAAATACCTGCGACGCGAGGGGCCGGTGTGGAGCCGATCGCGAGCGCTGAACGACGGCATCGACGCGGCGAGCAATCCGATCGTGGTGATCACCGACGCCGATATCATCTTCACCGCCGACGTCTACGAGCAATGTATCCGGCAGATCGAGGCCGACGCCAACGCGTTCGCCGTGGTGCAGTGCTGGGACCTGCCGCCCGAACTGCACGTCGACGACACGGTGGCGGCGTCGGACCAGACGCTGGCGCAGCACGCCACGATCCGGCCGCGCTGGGGCGTCGGCGGCTGCTCTGCGTTTCGCAAGTCCGCCTGGCAGCATATGGGCGGGCTCGACAACCGGATGCTGGCATGGGGCGGGGAGGATACCGACTTCTTCAACCGGCTTCGGCGTTCCGGACTTCGCCCGGCATGGCTCGAGGGCGAGCGGACCCGCATCTATCACATCTACCATCCACCGACGCGCACGATCGCGGGGGGCGCCGACTACCTGGTGATCAACCGGAATATCGTCAAGAACGACGCCTCGGTCTATCGCAACCTCGTGCCGTTGGAGGGCTATGTGCCGTCGGCCCGGACGAGCGACGCCGTCGATGTCGTCATCGTCACCAAGAACCGGGCCGCCTATCTCGAAGCATGCCTGCGCAGCGTCGCCGCGCAGACCGTCGCGCCCGCCAGTGTCATCGTCGTCGACGACGGCTCGGAGGACAACACGGCCGAGATCGCCGGACGCGGCCATGGCTTCGACCTCCACTACATCAAGCTCCCCGGCGTCGGTACATGGCGGAGCCGGAACATCGGCACGTCCCTGGCAACGGCGAAATTCGTCTGCGTGATGGACGATGGCGATCTCATGCTGCCGGGCCGAATTGCCGACCACCTGTCCGTCATCGAGAGCGACACCGACATTTCCTATGGCGGCTGGATCAATTTCGACCAGGCCGCCAGATCGCTCGATCTGGTTCCCGGCAAGAGCGTCGACGGCAACCCGCTCCGCTCCGGAGGCCAGGTGATCGCTCACGGGGCGACGATGTTCTCGACCCAGTTGCTGCGCGATTTCCCCTACACGACAGCGCTGCGGGGCGACGCCGACCTCGATCTCATGGGCCGCATGGTGCTGGCCGGTGCGAAAGCCCGGCACACCGGGACTTTTGTGCTGCTTCGCCGGCTGCACCAAGGCGCCATGGCGACCGACGACCCGAACCGGGAACGGGCCGCCCGTACCAGGTCGGCGCTCCACAATCTGCACCTGCCGGAACGCCGGATCGCGGAACTGACGGCGGGTGCGCGGGCGGCGAAACGCGCCCTGCCCGCGTCGCCCGACATGCGGCTCATCCGCGACATAATCGGGTTTGCACCACCCGAGGCGATCGAAGTGACGGTGCCGCGCAGGATCGACGCCCTGCTGCCGCTGCTCGCCTCCGCCGAGTGGATGGACCGCTTCCCCATCATCGAGCAGGCGGGAAAGCCCTCCGACCCGGTGAGGTTCGTCAGCCAGGCGACCGAGACCGCTGAGAGCCTGAAGCCGGCCGAAGATCTGGCGCGCGCCCATGGGATGGCGCACCGGGTCGTCGTCCAAGGCACGCCGGTCCAACCGCGCGGGGATCGCCCCATCCGCTGGTCGGTGCGACCGGGGCATTCCCGCCTGCTGTTCCGCGGCATCGAGTCCGGCAAGATCGGCGAGGTGCGGGCAAAACTCGCGGCGCGAAGCAAATGGCGGCTCTATCCCGTCGTCTTGCCGACAGCGCCGGGCGGCACCGAACTGGCGCTGGTCACGGGGCTGATCCGCGACGCGCGCGTGCCGGGAGCGCTGCGGAAAGCCAGGGCCTGGGTCAAGACGCCGGTCGAGCGGCTGGCGGGAACCCGCTGATGAAAGTGCATGCCCACACGCTCGTCGACACCAGAACCGAGTGGCAGATCGAGCCCGGCGACAGCGACGCCCATCCCGGTGTCGGCAGCCTCTGGATCGAGGGCCTGATCAAGACGATTCCCTCGCCTGACCTGTTCGCCCTGCTCATGACCGCGCTCGTCGGGATCAGAACGCCACAGCAGCTGCAACTGCCCTATCCGATCTCCCCCGAATTGGTCGCGCCGCTCAAGCAGTTGTTCAAGCACAGTTTTGAGATCGGCCCAATCGGGGAGAAGCCGGTTTCCGCCCGCGGCCGGCAGGTGACGGCGGTGCTGATCCGCGACGAAATCGATGTCCTGTGGGCTGAGTCGGTGTTCGACGACGATGTCGTCCGGGTCGCCGTCGGCCACGATGCCCTGGCGCTCGGGCGCATCAGTACGAACCATGCGCTGATCACCAACGCCGGGATGATCGCGCGGCGGCTGGACAGCGCGAGCTCGATCGGAGAACTGGCCGCGATCGTGGCCATGGCGCCGGTCTACGACATCGCGCACCTCATCGCTTTTACGACCCGCGAGGAATTCGGCGGCGTCGATGGCGAAAAATTTGGCCGGGCAGCGTCTTTGGCTGGGGTCCACGTCGTCACACCGTTCAGCGTCATGTCCGCCGACCAGGCCATCGGCCTCGCGCAGGCGTGCGGGTTGCCGGTGCTGCCGTTGTATCGCAGCGCCTTCCGGCGGGCCCTCGCCGGGCGCGGGGTCACAGGGGCGGCAATCGGCCCGCTTCTGGCCCCGCTCGTTCCCATGGCGCCGGCCGTTCCTTCGGTTGCCGCCGGGCTCGCCCGCTTCCCGTCGCCCGCGACCGGCCCGGGCGCTGCAGTCGACCTGGAGGCGACCCGCGCGATGGCCCTCAAGTGCTGGGACAATGCAGCGCTGCCCCAGTCGGTCCGGGATGCTGCCAGGGCGTCGATGACTTTCCTTCTCGGCGGCGGCAGGGCCTGACCGGACCTCTTAGCGCGGTGCTATGCCTTTGCGACGTTGCCGGTCGCGAGGTTCCGCCGCGCAAACGCGTTGCGGGTGTCGACGATGAGCTTGGCGTGGCTGGCGACCAGCCCATAGTCGATGCCGTCGTGGTCGGTGGCCACGAGAACGGCGTCGTAGTCGGCGAGCGCCGCTGCCGTGAGGGGAACAGACTGCAGCCCGAAATACTGCTCATGCTCGCGCGTATGCGGCACCACGGGGACGTGCGGATCGTGGTACTCGAACCGCGTTCCACGATGTTTCAACAGGTCCATCAGTGCGAAGGACGGGCTCTCGCGAATGTCCGGAACGTTCTTCTTATAGGCGAGCCCGAGGATGAGCACGCGCGAAGAGCCGAGCGAACGCGAATGCCGCCGGTCGAGTTCCTGTTCGAGCCGGCCGATCACATGGCGCGGCATCGACACATTGATCTCGCCGGCCAGCTCGATGAAGCGGGTGGGAACGCCGTATTCGCGGGCCTTCCAGGTGAGATAGAAAGGATCTATCGGGATGCAGTGCCCCCCCAGCCCCGGGCCGGGATAGAACGGCATGAAGCCGAAGGGCTTGGTGGCGGCCGCGTCGATCACTTCCCAGACGTCGATGTCCATCGCGTCGTAGATGACCTTGAGTTCGTTGACGAGCGCGATGTTGACGGCACGAAAGATGTTCTCGGTGATCTTGACGGCCTCGGCGACGCGCGGCGACGAGACCGGCACGACCCGCTCGACCACGTTGCCGTAGAACTCCTGCACCAAGGACAGCGCGTCCGCTCCATCGCCGGAAACGATTTTCGGAATCGTGACGGTGCGGAAGCTCTGGTTGCCGGGATCCTCCCGCTCGGGCGAGAAGCCGAGGAAGAAGTCGACGCCGCTCTTGCCGCCCGCTGCCTCGAGGATGTCCTTGACCACTGTCTCGGTCGTCCATGGCCAGGTGGTGGATTCGAGCACGACGACGGCGCCGGGCTTGCGGTACTGCGCGATGGTCCGGGCCGTCTGCTCGACAAAGCTCAAGTCGGGCTCGCGCTGTTTGGTCAGCGGCGTCGGCACGCAGATGATGACGACATCGCAGGCGGCAAGACCGGTCATATCCGATGACGCGGTGAAGCGCCCACTGGAACGCTGTTCCCCGAGCGCGTCGGAGGTCACGGCCTCGATGTAGGAGTCCCCCGCCGCAAGGCGTGTGATCTTCGATTCGTCGAGGTCGAAGCCGACGACGGTATAGCCTGCGCGCGCCGCTGCGATCGCCAGTGGCAATCCGACATAGCCGAGGCCGATGATGCCCACGGTCGCGTCGCGGGCCTGCAGGCGGGCTCGAATTGCCGGTGCGGAGATGGCAGGCATTTTATCAATCCTCATGAAAAAACGGCGACGAAAATCTCGGTCAAATCGCCTAGGCTACATGTCCCGGGAAAGCAAGTTCGCGGGGCTGCCGGAAGCGCATCACCGGGCGCCGCCGGCACGGGCGGACGGTACGGATGTCCAGCTGATCGGGGCACCGCAATATGACCGCATGTTGGCGTCGCATATCTCCCGAGTCTGCGCGCCGGAAACCACGCGCATCAGAACCGGGCCATCGTCCACGATCTCGGTGTTTTCGGCCTCGACGTCGAGGAAGTGGTCATTTCGGTCCACCAGCATGCGCGGCGACAGGACGAGCAGTTTCCGGCAAGCGACGCGCTCGCCCGTGACCAGCATCTCGACCGCACCGTCCTCGAGCATCCGCAGGACAGACGGCCGCATCGGCGTCAAAGGATCGGGCTCGTAGAGCGGCAAATGGAAGATGGCGACTCGGCTGCCGGAGCGCCGGAGGCTCTCGATCGTCTCGAGGCCGCGCCGCTCGTCGGCGCCGCCGAGCCGGAAATCGAACACGCAGACGACATCGAAATCGCGTCTGGCGCCCTTCGGCGTCGTCCGCGCCGGGCGCATCGGTTCCGGAATGTAGAAGGCGCGCTTTGGATCGCTAGGCGACAGCCGCTTTGGCGCGCCCGACTGGTGAAACCGCTGGTATTGCCCGACGTAGAACAGCCGCGCGCCCATGTGGTAGCCGTGGTAGCCGAAGGCGTTCGACGCGGTGAGGCTGGTCTCGGCATACCGCACAAGCGAGAGGGGCAGAGGCACGCTGCGCACGGCATTCCATCCAAAGGCGATGGAAATCCGCTGCTGGAACTCGCTGTCGGCCGCGAACCTGGCCGTATCCCAGCCGCCGACCTTTTCGAGGACCGGCTCGCGACGAAACAACAGCGACGAGAAGTTCTCCCGGAAGAACCCGCCACTGCCGCGGGCACGCGGCGCCAGGTCCTCCCCTACGAAGATCAGCCTCGAGCAATTGGCAATTGCTCCCTCACCTGCCGCGAGGAGCCGCCTTGCCTGAATTTCGAGTTTGGAGGGATGCGACCAGTCGTCGGAGTCGTGGCAGGTGACGAACTCGCCCCTGGCCTCCACAAGGGCACGATTGCGCGCGCTGTAGGCCCCGGAATTGCGCGTCTGCTCGAAGATGTGGATGCGCGGATCCTCCTCCCGCAGCCGGCGCAGCACCGCCACCGTGCCATCGGAACTGCAATCGTCGACCACCAGGATCTCGATGTTGCGGTGAGTCTGCATCTGCAGCGAACGGATCGCCGTGCCGATGGTCGTCTCGGCGTTGTAGGCTGGAACGATGACGCTGATGAGAGGCAGTGGAGGCTCGCCGTCGTCGGCTCCGGGGGCGGCGGAGACGCTGGTCAGCCGGTCGAAGGCCGTGCCGCCGTCATCGGGCAACAGGGTGATTTCGCTGAGTTCGAGCTTGCGGAAGGTCGCGTTGAGCGCGCCCAGCCGAGTCTCGACCTCATGCGAAATATCGGCGCGTGCGAGAACGACGTCCTCATGGTCTCGCACCGCGGCAAGCGCGTCCAACTCGGCGTGGGCAGCGGCCGGCTCGCCGAGCGCCGACCGGAGTTGCGAACGCCGGATGCGAGCTTGAACGATCCGTGACGCGCGGTTTTCGATGTCGAGGAGCTTGCCGAAATAGTCGAGCGAGAGTTCCCGATCTTCCTGAGTGTTCCGACTGCGATGCCAGTTTGCAAGCTCCCATAGGGCGCGGCGGCGCAGAGCGATATCGGTGGACTCGCCAGCCCAATCGACAAGCTGCCGGCGGCCCCGTTCGGAATACCCGCAGCTCAGCATGCGGAGGCGGTGAAGGCGGATCGTCTCGACGGCACGCGGGTCGGCGTTGGGGATCGCCGCATAGAGCTTCTTGAGGAACGCCTTGACGCCGGGCGGCAGGGTGGCGGCGGCGGTCTGGCGGGCCCGGGCGATCAGCGCCCCTCTCCACGTCAGTGCCTTGCCGTGGCGCTCTTTTGGCGCTGCTATCAACCCTTCGGACATTCGAACTGCTTATCCCGGCCTTGGGCGAAATGCCTAACTGAATCAATCACTATTATCGGCGCTCTGGGGTTGCGCCAAAGGAGAGACGTATGGTCTCCGAAATCTCGGCCCACCATACCCTAAGCAACACGAGGCTTGCCAGGAGCCTGTATCTCAACGAATGCGGGCGCGCCCGCATGAGCGTCCAGATGCCTTTTAGCGGTGACAGTATAGCAACGGCAACTATCGATTTGTGGCGACGCAAAGACCCCGGCGCGACCTGACCGCCTCGGACGCGGCGTGCCTTCGTCTCGATCTCGGCCCACGACGACCGGCAGGGGTGGCCGACATAGGCGCCCGGAACCAGCGCGGTGGTGTTTCCGGCGGCCCGGGCCCGCCGGCAGAATTCGGCGTCGCCGCCGGAAAAGCGGCGACCGTCAAATGGACCGGCGGCGGCGAAAACACTGCGATGCACGGCGAGATTGGCGGTGGCGGCATAGCCCCGCCGCACATACCGCTCCTGCGGGATGCCCCGCACCAGGTCGTAGATTTCGTAGATGTTGGGATCGGCGGAGCCGGCAAGCATCCGCACCGGTCCGGCGAGAAGGGTTGACGGGCCGAGGCGACGGGAGGCCTCGAGGATCGTCGAGATCCAGTTCGGCTCGGGCCGACAATCGGCATCGGTGAACAGCAGCCAGTCGGCACGCGCCTCGGCGAGCCCGGCGTTTCTCGCGGCGTAGGAGCCCGGTTGTGCGCATGTCAGAATGCGCGCGTTGGGAGGCAGGTTCGACGGCACCTCGATCATTCGCGAACCGTTGTCGACCAGCAGCACCTCATACCTGTCGGCCGCGATGTCTTGTCCGTTGAGGCCCGCACAAAGCAATGGCGCGAGATGCCACTGCTCGAAGACCGGCACAATAACCGAGACCTGGGGTGGCGCGCTCATCGCGTCGCTACCGATATTGCCAGGCGAAAGGGGACCAGTGCCGTTCGCTCACCGCGAACCCATCCAGCGATTGTACTCCTCATAAACGGCATCGACGGGTCCGATCTGCCTGATCTTGCCCTGCTCCAGCCAGACCAACCGATCGGCCCAGTCGGCAAGAATGCGCTGGGAATGGCTGGCGAGAATGAGAATCGACGCGGATTTGATCAATTCCCTCTGGAGCGCGCTCACCGTCCGGTTGACCGAGGCGTCCGCCGCGCCGATCCATTCATCCATGATCAGTATGTCTGCGCGCACCAGACGCAACAGGCTCATGACCAGGCGCGAGCGCATGCCCGCCGAATAGTTCTGGACCGGCAGCTCGAAGTAGCCGCCGAGGCCGCAGAGCGCTTTCACTTCCTCGACGTAGCTCGAGATCGCCCGCTGCGGCACGCCCATATAGAGACATTTGAGTTCGGTGTTCCGGCGGCCGCTCAGCGCCGGCCTGATGCCTGAACCCAGGGCGAACTGCGGGCTGACCTTGCCCTCGATGGCAATCGACCCACTCTGGACGGCAAGGGCGCCGGCGCACAGCTTGAGCAGCGTGGATTTGCCCGAGCCGTTCATGCCGATCAGTCCGACGCGGTCGCCGGTTGTCAGGGAGAGAGTGATGTTCCGCAGCGCGGCGATCTCGAGATAGCGGCGGCCGATGACGATCTGCGCACCGACGGCCCCGCCCTCGGTGCTCTTGGCGACGTCCCCCCGCTTGCGCACGAAATAGCTGACGGATGCGTCTTTGATGTCGATCTGCGCCATTGCTACTGGATATTCCTGACGAAGTGCTGCGAGTACCGGAAAGCCAGTCCGGCGCAGATTGCGCTCGCCAGGGTGATCGAGCCGCCAATCATCCACACCTGGGCGCTGAGAGGCTCCACACCGAAGACCTCGCGCGCGAGGCTAAGGAAGTACGAAACCGGGTTGATGGTGGCGAGAAGGTGCAGGAGACCGGCCTTGCTCTCCTCCAGCCAGAATACCGGTGAGGCGAAGAACAGGAATCGCATCGCCGTCTTCGTGAGGTTTCCTGAATCCGGGTAAAGTATGGTTACCAGGTTCACCAGATAACTGACCGATAAAGACATTATCGAGATGAGCAGGAGAAATGGTGGGAATAACAGAATGTTCGCGCCAAAATTCGACGGACTCAGAAACAACATCGCCAATACAAGAACAGACAAGTTAATTCCGAATTCGAATAGTCTGTCGACAAGAATCTTCAAAAACAGACCACCAAGCGACAGGTTATTGTGCAGCGCGAACTCGAGCCTCTTCTGAATGATGTTGGTGCTGCCGCCGATCGAGTCAGAAATGAAGTTCCAGAGCACGAAGCCAGACAGCACATAGAGGAAGAAGCTCGAGGGGGGCAAGGCGTCGCTGTGCCGGAACACGAGGGCGAGCATCCCGGTGAAGATCAGCGTCGAGAACGGTATCCAGAGGATGCCGAGGTAGGTGTCCTCGTACTCCGACTTCGTCTCCAGGTAGCTTATGTGCAGGTAGCGGACCGTGCGCGACAGGTATGGACGGATGCTCCGCCAAAGTGAATCCATGATGCAGGCGCCGTTGCTGAAGGTCGATGGCTCATACCCGATGGGGACCATGACGCCAATGCTTCAGTCGCGGCGGGACCTTCGCTTGGCGATCGCGGCGTCAAAGAAGTCCCCATTGGCCCCGGCGCGCCTCGACCAGTCCCAATCCCCGATCCGGCGCAGGTTCTCCTCCGACAGAGCTCCGAGCACAGAGCGATCCCGATGCAGCCTTCGCAGTTTTGAAGCCAGTGCCTCGACCGAGCGATCTTCGAGGATGAACTCGGACTGCAGCGGCCCCAGCGCTTCCCTCGCCACCCCGACGTCGGTGGTCACGACAGGCACGCCGCATGCCATCGCCTCCAGCACCGGGTTGGGCGTTCCTTCGCTCTGGGATGCACACAAATAGATGTCGATTTCGGTGTAGTAGCCGGGCATTTCGGCGCGAGTCCGGCGGGCGACCTGGATGTCGGCGAAATGCTCCTTGAAGATGATGCCCTCCCTGGCCAGTTCGCGGATTGCGGGGCGAATGATCGTGTGCAGCCCCTTGTGGTCGTGCGTCTTCGGGCCCCAGGCGCTGTTGCCGGCCCACCCGACCACCAGCGGCGCTGTCGCCTCCGGCAGCGGTCGGTTCGACGGCCGGAAGAGCTCCAGATCGACGCCGTCGGTGAGTTCCGCGGCCGGCGGGGGATAGCCGGGAATTCCGCTGTAGATGTCAAACAGCTTCCTGGAGCTGACGCTGTAGAGGTCGGCCTGCTCGAAGCATGGCGCATATTTCTCGATCTCCCCCGGAGCGAGGAACAAATGATCGTAGACGCCGAAGGTCAGCGCAGTGTGCGCGAACTGTTTGGCAAAGTGGCTCCGGAAATCCAGTCCCAGAGTCGCCGCGCGGCTGGATACGGCCGGCCCGAGCAGTTGGGCGAAGATCTTCCGCCACACGAAGTGGACGATGTCGAAGCCCTCGAGGGCAAGGAATATCCTGAAGTCGTCCTTGATCGCGGCGTAGCTGAGGACCGTGAACTCGAAGCGGTGCCTCAGCCGACGTTGCAACTGGTCCGCCTTGTTCGCGAAGGCCCAATTATCGGTATCGATGACCAGCACGCCCTTTGGCACCGTCCGCACTGCGGCGGAGGCACGAGGCGCCAGCACGGCAGGCAGGCCGGCATCGTTCTTGGTCTTGTCGTCGAGCCAGCGCTGCAGGCCGTCAGTCCAGAAGCCGACCCCGTACTTGTTCTCCAGGTGGATGGCGGCGTCCCTGATCGCCTGGTGCGAATAGCGCACCCGCTCATACGATCTGGCCACGTCGGTCGTCGGTTTCGGATGGTCGTGCACGAACGAGAACGGCCCCACCGCACCGACTTTCAACCCCTCCCGAAACAGTCGGATGGAGAAGTCGGTGTCCTCGAAGCCGACGAAGAGTTGCTCGTCGAAGCCGCCCGTCCGCGCGAATGCTTCGCGCTCCATGACCGCCGCGGTGCCGAACAGAAAGGTCCCGAGTTCGGGCTGCGGGTCACGATCGCCGACGACGACCGTCTTGTGCGGCGATCCGTGGCCTGCGCGCACACCGTCTCTGTTCACGGCCACGGTCAGGTGGCCTCCCCACGCGAACGTGGTCTGGGCGTCGGCATCGAGGATCATGGCGTTGGCGAATTTGCAGCCGAGTACCGCCAGGTCCTCCTGCATTCGCGGCAGCGGATCGGACACCAGGTAGATGTCGTCGTCGAGCATCAGCATCCAGTCCGTGCGGACATGGCGCACGGCTTCGTTGCGGCCGGCGGCGACGCCGAGGTTCCTGGGGAGCACGACAAGCCTGGGCGTGACGCGGGTTTCGGTGAGACAGGCCGCCAACCGAGTCCGGGCGTTGTCCTCCGACCCATTGTCCACGACGAGGATTTCGCCGCGATAATGCGGCATGTGCCTGGCAATCGATTTGATCAGCCGTTGCACGACCTCCGGCCGATTCATCGTGATGATCACGATCGTCAGGTGCTCGCCCCGGCTCCCGATGTTCGGTCCCTCGGGACGATCCGCCCCAAGCGCGAGAAGGTAGTGCGTATAGCTCGTCGCGTAGGGAAGCGCCTCCACCCTCTTGCGCCAATCGTCGGACATCACGGGCGATACGGCTTCTTGATGGCACGAGAGCCCGGATCGCGGACCGGACGCCGGCTGCGCGCAAATCGTTCAGCACCCGGCGCCCGGGCGGACAAACCCGGATACGTCGTCATCGCCGGGCCCCCTGCTCGATCGCCAGGCCCGAACAGTACATCTCGGGTAGCCTCTCTTCGAGTTTCGGCATCAAACAAGAATTCCGCCCTCAGTCCAAGCAAACCGATCGATGGCCGGCGAAACTGCATTGAATTTACAGTCGTTTGGAATGTCTTCCCGCGCCCCGAGCCTGTCGAAATGCCATGAACACGTGTTCTCGGCAAGGACCAGTGAATCGGCCGCCTGTGTGATGTTCTTTTTGCAGCATGCGGTTTGGGGCGAGCTTGCCTTGCCATATTGCCACGTGGCGCCTCCTTCAATCGACATCCGAAGCGTTCGACGGGGCCGAGCCATCGGCTAGTCTAGAAGCTCGAGCGATCGATCGGGTGCGACCTCCGTCTGGCCATCGCGGCGTCGAAGAAGTCGCCGAAGGGCAGCGCACGCTTCGACCAGTCCCAGGCGCGTATCCTGAGCAAATTCTCCTTCGACATTCTGGAGAGCAGCGAACGGTCATGGTGCAGCCTCCTCAGCGCCGAGACCAGCGCCGCGACGGACCGCTCCTTCAGGACGAACTCGGCCTGCAGCGGACCGAACGCCTCGCGCACGATGCCCACGTCCGTCGTCACGACCGGAACCCCGGACGCCATCGCCTCCAGCACCGGATTGGGAGTGCCCTCGCTCTCGGAGGCGCAAAGGTAAACATCGAGTTCGCCATAGTAGCCAGGCATTTCCTCTAGCGTCCGGCGGAAGACCAGGATGTCGGCGAAATGCTCCTTGAACACGATGCCCTCTTTGGCCAGCTCGCGCAGGGCAGGACGGATGATCGAGTGCAATCCCTTGCGATCGAGTTCGCGGCCGCCCCAGGCGCTGTTGCCGGCCCAGCCCACCACCAGCGGTGCCGTCGTCCCGAGGCGCGACCGGCTCGACGGCCGGAACAGGCGCAGATCGACGCCGTCGGGCAACTCGGCGCCCGGACGGGGACACCCGGGGATCCGGCTGTAGATATCGAACAGTTTGCGCGAGCTGACGGAATACAAATCTGCCTGGTTGAAGAACGTCATGTTCTTGGCGAGTTCCTCCGGGCCGAGGAACAGGTGATCATAGACGCCGAAGGTCAGCGCGGTGCGTTCGAATTGCGCCGCATAGAGACTTCGGAAATCCAGTCCGAGGGTCGCCGCTCGGCGCGAGGCAGGCGGCCGCAACAGGTGAGAGAAGATCACCCTCCAGAAGAAATAGACGACGTCGAAGCCCTCGAGGGCCAAGAACGATCTGAAGTCGTCTTTGAGCGCGTCGTAGCTGAGGATGGTGAATTCGAACCGATGGCTCAGCTCGCGCCGAAGCTGGTCGGCGAGGTTGCCATAGGCCCACCCCTCCTTGTCGATGAATAACGCGACCTTGGGCCTGCGCCGGACCTCGCTCGGGACGGCACGGAGCGGCTCCTTCATAGGTAGATCGCCGTTCTTCTCATCCAGCCAGCGCTGCAATCCCTCGTGCCAGAAGCTGACGGCGTGCTTGCTCTCCATGTGGAGGGCAGCATCTTTGATCGCCTGGCGCGAGTAGCGCGTCCTCTCGTACGACTCGTTCGAAACCGATATCGGCTTGGGGTGATCGTGCACGAAGGCGAACGGGCCCACCGACCCGACCTTCATGCCGCGCTGAAACAAGCGAATGGAGAAGTCGGTGTCCTCGAAGCCGATGAACAGCTGCTCGTCAAAACCGCCGACCTGCTCGAATGCCGCGCGCTCCATGAGGCTCGCTCCGCCGAACAGGAACGTCCCGAGCTCTGGCTTCAGCGCCCCGGCCCCCGGATCGACGCCCCGGTGGGATGAGCCGTGGCCCATCCGCACCGCATCGCCGGCCCGCGTGAGATAGAGGTGTCCACCCCACGCGAACGGTGTCTTGGCGTCGGCGTCGAGGAGCCGCAGGCTGGCGAAGCGGCAGCCGAGCACGGCGACGTCCTCCTGCAGCTGCGCCAGTGGATCGCCCGTCAGGTAGATATCGTCGTCGAGCAAAAGCATCCATTCGGTGCGGACGTGGCCGACCGCCTGGTTGCGCCCCGCCGCAACGCCAAGATTCGTCGGCAAGGCGAGAAACCGGATATTGACTGGCGACGTCGAGAGATTGGCCTGGAGGCTCAGCCGGGACTGCTCATCCGACCCGTTGTCGACGATGAGCACTTCGCCCCGGAAATGCGGGATATGGCTCGCCACGGATTCGACAAGGCGCCGGACGACCTCGGGGCGGTTCATGGTGACGGTGACGATGGTCAGGTGCTCACCGCGCCGGCCGATGTTGGGGCCCTCCGGGCGATCCGCCCCTGCCGCCAGAAGAAAGTGGGAATGGCTGGTCGTATAGGGAACGACCTCCACCCCCGGATGCCAGTTGTGCGGAACCACAGGCGCGGCAGGCGTTTCGGGGGCGGTGGCCGGCCGCGCGTCGGGCGTTCGATCCGGGCTCCCGGTCCAGACGCCGAACCCGTATTTCTCTTCCAGGTGGAGCGCAGCGTCCTTGATCGTCTGTTCGGAATAGCGAATCTGCCGGTCTGATCCGTCGGTGGCGCCCGCTGGTGCGGGATCGTCGTGGACGAAAGAGAACGGGCCGATAGATCCGACCTTGAGCCCTTCCCGAAACAGCCTGAGGGAGAAGTCGATGTCCTCGAAACCGACACACAGCTGCTCGTCGAAACCGCCCATCTGCAGGAACGCCTGCCGCTCCATGACAGCTCCTGTGCCGAACAGGAAAGTCCCGATCTCGGGGCGCCAGGCACGATTATCGACGACCGCGGATTGGTGCGGCGACCCGTGGTTGAGATTCACCCCTGCCCGGTCGGATGTGACAAAGAGGTGGCCGCCCCAGGCAAACGGCGTCTGCAGGTCGGGATTGAGAATCTTGGCGTTGGCAAACTTGCAGCCGAGTGTGGCGATATCCTCCTGCATAGCCGACAGCGGATTTGACACCAGGTAGATGTCGTCATCGAGCATCAGCATCCAGTCGGTGCGGACATGGCGCACGGCCGCGTTGCGGCCGGCGGCGACGCCGAGGCTGGTGGGCATGGCAACATAGCGGACATTAACGGGGGCTCTGGCGAGGTAGGCCGCCAGCTGAAGTCGGGCCGCCTCATCGGAGCCGTTGTCGACGACGAGAACGTCGCCGACAAAGTGCGGCATGTGCTTGGCAATGGAATCGAGCAGCCGGTGCACCATCGGCGGGCGGTTCATAGTGATGGCGACGATGGTCAGATGCTCGCCCTGCCGCCCGATGTTCGGCCCCTCCGGACGATCGGCCCCCTCTGCCAAAAGGTAGTGGGCGTGGCTGGTCGTGTAGGGAAGTGCGTCTACCCCCTGGTGCCATTCTCCCGACATTACCGGCGACGCAGCCTTTTCATGGCTCGATAGCCCAGATTGCGGATCGGGCCGGGAATGAGGGGCCTGAGGTAGGATCGGTAGAACGACGGTTGCGGCGCCGGCGGAGGGCGCTTCGTGGCGGTCGGCGCCCGGACGCTCGGCGGCGGCGGCAGTCGCGCCGCTGCCATCGGCGACGGAACATCGACCTTGCTCGCCGGCACGCCGACTGCTCGCAATTGCGCCTCGAGGCGATGGATACGGTCGTAGAGCAGGTCGTTTTCGCGCTGCAGCGCCCGCTTCAGAAGTTCCGACGAGCGCAATCTGGCTTCGGAGCGTTGCCGCTCCTGGGCGAGAGCTAGGTCCAGCGGCTGCTTGATATCGGGAACCCGGGCCGCCGCGAGGTCGGATCGAAACCGCTTCTCCCAGAGCGCATTGATCTCGGAGGCCTGCCGTGCCGGGCCTATCCGCCGGAGCAACGGGAACTGTTCGACGTCCGCGTCGAGCGCCGGCAGACCCAGATGCTTGGCCGCGGTGGCGGAAACACCCTCAGGATCGGCGGCGAGGTCCTCGTAATAGACTTGGTACGGCAGCACCCCCAGCTTCCCCATGAGGGCGAGGTTCTTGCCCTCCGTCCAGGTGATCCGGTCGACGGCGGAGAAGATGGCGTTGAAGTCGTAGTCCTCGGGGAGGACCTGCACGCCCCTGAGCTTGTCGGACCGCCAGGCACCGGTTTTTTCGGCCAGCACCAGCGAAACCGCCTGCGCTACGACGTTCCGGCGCGACACATTGACGAACGACCAGCGACCGGCATGGCCCGGAAGCTCGCCGGACACGAAGAAAGGCACCATCTTGTCGTGACTGACCTTGATGCCGAAATTCCGATACGGCGACTCGGAAGCCAGCCTGAGCAGGAATTCCGGATCGCTCTCGATGCTATCTCGGAGAGCCAGCGGAATGGCTCGATTGAGATGCTCCTCGGCAGCAATTCCGTAGTTCTTGAGGTGATCGATGAAGAGTTCGCTGCCGCTCCGGCTGGTGCAGAAGACAAACAACCGGCAGTTCAGAGTGTCGAATGCGGTGCCCAACTGCGCGGTGGCCGGTGCGTCTCGCCAGGAGAAGAGAAGTGGATCGTCCGGCGCCATGCCCAAGTAGGAGGCGGCAAGCGCGACTGTGTCATCCAGCGTCAATTACGGGTCTTTCGCTCTCAAAATTGATTATGTGCAATCCGGGCTGGGTATTGGAAACTCCGCAGGGGGTCAACCGCTCGCGGGCCAAGAGGTTCCGGGTGGCGCTATCATTGCGTCGTGACGGCGGCGTGACGCGATGAGCGCGGATACCAAAGTCCGATTCAACCGATTATCCTCCAATGTTCATCAAAGTCCGCGCTTCGGCTGTCCCCGGCCGATGGCGTAGTAAGTGAGGCCATGCTCGGTGAGACTCGCTGGATCATACATGTTCCGGCCGTCAAAGATTACCGGGACCTCGAGGGCGGCCGCGACAGCGGCAAGATCCGGGGCGCGAAAGCTCTTCCATTCCGTGGCAATGATCAGGCCGTCCGCCCCGGCGAGCGCCTGCTCCTTGGTCTGGGTCAGCGTCAGATCGTCGCGGTCACCGTAGAGCCGGGCGCAGGCCGACATCGCCTTGGGGTCGTAGGCGCGGACTTTCGCCCCGGCCGCCCAAAGCGCTTCCATGATGACCCGTGACGGCGCCTCGCGCATGTCGTCGGTGTTGGGCTTGAAGGCCAGCCCCCAGAGCGCGAAGGTCCTGCCGCTGAGGCTGCCGCCAAAGTGCAGGACGATCTTGCCGAACAGCAGGTGCTTCTGCGCCTCATTGCGCGCTTCAACTGCCGCAAGTAACGCCGGCGGGGCGCCGGTCTGTTCGGCCGCGAAGATCAGCGCGCGAATGTCCTTTGGCAGGCAAGAGCCGCCATAGCCGATGCCGGGATAGATGAAATGGTAGCCGATGCGCGGGTCGCTGCCGATGCCTAGGCGGACCTGCTCGATGTCGGCGCCCAGGGCTTCGGCGATGCCGGCGATTTCGTTCATGAAACTGATCTTGGTCGCGAGCATGGCGTTCGCAGCGTATTTGGTCAGTTCGGCGCTGCGCACATCCATGACCATGAACCTGTCGTGGTTGTGGTTGAACGGGGCATAGAGCTGCCGCAGGACGCGCTCGGCGTCGCCTCCGTCGGTGCCCAGGATGATGCGGTCGGGCTTCATGCAATCGGCGAGCGCGGAGCCCTCCTTGAGGAATTCCGGGTTGGAGACGACTTCGAAGGGCAGCGCCTGCCCGCGCACGGCCAGTTCCTCGGCAATAAGCCTGCGGACGGCCTCGCCGGTGCCGACCGGGACCGTCGACTTGTTGACGACGATGCGCCGCGACGTCATGTGTTGGCCGATCGAGCGGGCTACAGCCTCGACGTGGGTGGTGTCGGCCGCGCCATTGGCGGCGGGCGGCGTTCCCACCGCGATGAACAGCACGCTGCCGTGCTCCACCCCGGCTTTGGCGTCGGTGGTGAAGACCAGTCGCCCTTCGCGAAGATTGGCCGCGACCAGCGTCTCAAGGTCGGGCTCGGCGATGTCGACGCGGCCGGCGTTGAGCGCCTCGACCTTGCTGGGGTCGATGTCGACGCAAACGACCTCGTTGCCGACTTCGGCCAGCGCCGCTGCCTGCACCAGGCCGACATAGCCGATGCCGAAAACCGTGACCTTCACCGCGATCGTCCTGTGCCTAGCGTCCGCGCCAACGCTTAGAGTTGACAGGCCCAATCCACAAGTCCCAATTCGGCGGTGAGCCGGGCCGCTAGCGCCGCGGCGGGGAAGCGAACCGTGAACGTCTGGCTTATCCGCGACCTCGAACCGATCCCGGGCGATCCGGGCGACCGCCGCTTGATGCGGGCGGGAATGCTGTCACTGGCGCTCGCCGGTCGCGGCCACGCGACGACGTGGTTCACCTCGAGCTTCGATCACTACATGAAGCGCCAGCGCACGACCCGCGACGAAACCCTGGCGGCGGCGCCGAACCTCTCGATCGAGCTATTTCGCGGGTTGGGCTATCGGCGCAACATCGGTCTCGCGCGCATTCTCCACAACCGGGATTTCGCCCGCCGCTGGACGCAGTTCGCCGAAGCCAGCGCCGAGCGACCGGATGTTCTGGTGACCGATGTTCCGACCACCGAGGCGGCCGAGGCAGTGGTCGCCTTCGGCACGAAGAACGGAGTTCCAGTCGTGCTCTCCATCCGCGACCTCTGGCCGGATTTCTTTGTCGACTTCCTGCCCGGATATCTTCGTCCATTTGCCCGGCCGCTGACCACGCCGCTCGACCGGCAGGTTCGGTTCGCCGCCGCGCATGCGACCAGCCTGATCGGCATCTCCGAGGGCTATCTCGACTGGGGGCGGAGCAAGGGAGACCGTCAGCCAAACGTGCTCGACCGGGTCTTTCCGCTTGGCTACGAAATCCGCTCGCGACCCGACGCCGCGACCGTCGCGGCTACTCTCCAGCGGCTCGGCATCCCGCAAGATCGAAGCATTGTCGGTTTCGTGGGCTCATGGGGAGCGACCTACGACCTCGGACTCATCCTCGAGACCGCGAGGCGGCTGGCGGGCCGGCCCGACATCGTCTTCGTGGTAGCGGGCGACGCCGATACCCGCCCCGAACTGCGCGACGAATTTCGCCGGCTTCCCAATGTCGTCGTTCCGGGTTGGCTCGAAGCCGCGGAGATCGCCGCTCTGCTCAGCGGCACGGCAATCGGCCTGCTGACCTATGTCGCCAAGGCTCCCCAGGGCATTCCCAACAAGGTCTTCGAGTACATGGCCTACGGACCCTACCAGGTGGCGACGCTGGGCGGCGAAATCACGCAGTTTTATTCAGAGACCAACGCGGGCCGCGTCGCCGGTTCCGACGCGCTCGGCAAGGCCATCGTCGACAGCTTGCCGCTCGGCCTCGACGCGACCGCACGGCGCGACCGGATGGAACTGTTCGACCGCCGTTTCAGCGCGGCGAAGGTCTACGACGCCATGGTCGACCACATCGAACAGGTGGCGCGGCGCTAACGCGGCCCCGACCAGGTACGCCGCCTTCCTAGCCCGCCGCTCCCGGCAGCGGGAAGCGCTCGACCTCGGCCAAAAGCTCCAGCATGCCGGTGACCTCCGCATCGGCGAAGATGCGGCCACGCTCGGCGGTGGCGTTGAGGGCGTTGCCGACGGCGCCGCTTGGATTGAGGTCCGAGGCGATCCAGGCATAGGCGTGGGTGCCGGTGGGTCTGAGGTGCTTGTAGTGCTGCTCGTCGCGCGCCGCGATCGAGCCGAAATCCTGGAGCTTGTCGAGGTGGACGAGTTCCGGATGGAAGGCGAGCATCAGCGAGGTCTCAAGGTCGCCGGCATGGATGCCGTGGCGCTTTTCGACATCGCTCAGCATGCCGTCGGGCGGCTGGAAGCGGGTCCAGCCGGTCTTGACCACCAGCATCTGCTCCTTCACCCGCAGCTCGCGGGCGACGATGCCCATGATCTCCTCGTTACCGCCATGCGAGTTGATGAAGACGAGTTTTTTGACCCCTGCCCGGCTCACCGACTGGCCGAGTTCGAACCAGGCGTCAATCAGGGTGTGCGCGGTGTGCGACACAGTGCCCTTGGCCCAGATGTGCTCGTTGGATTTGCCGACCTGCTGGATGGGCAGGATGCGGATGTCGAGGTCCGCTGGGGCGCGCGCGATGAGCAGGTCGAGGCAGCCGCGATTGAGCAGCATGTCGACGCCGACCGGCAGATGCGGACCATGCTGCTCGACCGCCGCGATCGGAAGCACCGCGATGGTCTTGTTGGGATCGATGCGATCGTACTCATGGGCCGCGAAATCGGTCCACCAGATTTTGCGCGCCATGGCTATTCCTCCGACGCCGGCCCGGCGGCAATGGCTTCGATTTCGACGAAGAACTCCGGCCGCGCGAATCCGGACACCACCATCAGCGTCGAGGCCGGCAGCGGATCGGCGAAACGGGCATTGCGCACGTCCATGTAGGGCCTCAGGTGCTCGCGCGCCGACACGTAAGCATTGATGCGCACGATGTGCTGGAGGCCCAAACCAGCCTCGGCAAGGACGGCGGCGATGTTGTCGAAGCAGAGCGCCGCCTGGTCGGCCGCGGTCGGTGGAATCGTCCCGTCCCGGGCAATACCCAACTGCCCCGAGCAGAAGACCAGTTTCTGCCCGGCGGCGACCTCGACTCCGTTGCTGTAGGCCGAAAAGGGCGGGTGAATGGTCGTCGGCGAAAGGGGGCGGTGCATGTCGGCCTCGAAGTGCTGCTCAGCTAACCGGCAAAAAGCCCGGAAAGCCAGCCCCATTTCGGCTCTGGCTGCCGAAAATCTGGGCAACGAATGAGTTGACGCATTTTTGCACTTTCCTTTTGTCGGACAGTTGGAATTAATCGTCTCAGGATGCTGCAAAAGGCATCGGCCGACCGCGCCCGATCGCGCCGGCTTACAGGGTTCTTCGCGTCAACAGGAGACGGACCAATGCAACTCACATCGAAACTGCTCGCGGCCGGCGCGCTCATCGCGCTCGCCGCGGCGCTCCCCGGCCACGCCGCCGACAAGGTCAGCTACGGCACCAACTGGCTCGCCGAGGCCGAGCACGGTGGCTTCTACCAGGCTGTCGCCGACGGGACCTACGCCAAATACGGCCTCGAGGTCACCATCGTCCAGGGTGGCCCGCAGGCCGCCAACGAAGCCCTGCTGCTCGCCGGCAAGATCGACTTCTACATGGGCGGCACGTTCTCGCTCTACGACTCGGTCAAGCAGGGCATCCCGATGATCAATGTCGCGGCGATGTTCCAGAAAGACCCGCAGGTCCTGCTTGCACATCCGGACGCCGGAGTGGAGAGCTTCGGGGATCTGGCGAAGCTGGGCACGATTTTTATGGGTAAGGACCTGTTTTCAACGGCCTTTTCCTGGATGAAATCGGCGTATCCCGGGTTCAAGGACGAGCAGATCAAGCCCTACACCTTCAACCCGGCTCCGTTCATCGCCGACAAGAACTCGGCGCAGCAGGGCTACCTCACGTCCGAGCCGTTCGCGGTCGAGCAGGCCGCCGGCTTCACGCCCAAGGTCTTCCTGTTCGCCGACAATGGCTATGCGCCCTACTCGACCACCATCGAGACCAGCTCCAAGCTCGTCGCCGAGAACCCCGACCTCGTGCAGCGTTTCGTCGATGCCTCGATCATCGGCTGGTACAACTACCTCTACGGCGACAACAAAGCGGCGAACGACCTGATCAAGGCGGCCAACCCCGAGATGACGGATGCGCAGATCGCCTACTCGATCAAGGCGCTGAAGGACAACGGCATCCTGGTATCCGGCGATGCCGTCGAAAAGGGCATCGGCTGCATCACCGATGCGCGACAGAAGGAGTTCTTCGACATGGTCGCCAAACTCGGCCTGGTCGACGCCAACCTCGAGTACACCAAGGGCTATACGACGCAGTTCGTCTGCAAGGGCCTCGGCACCGACCTGGTGAAGTAAGCAGCCGGCCCGGCTTTGCTTTGTGCGATAGGATGAAGCGCGGGCTCGCTCGCGCTTCTCTACATGTGGAATGAACATTTGACCCTTGCCGAACCTCAAACCGCGACGTCCAGCGCGCCGAAGCCCGCCGCAGCGCGACCGGTGGTCGCCATGCGCGGCGTCTCGAAAATCTTCTCGAACGGCACGCTGGCGCTTTCCAACATGACGCTCAACGTGCAGCGGGGCGAGTTCCTCAGCCTGCTCGGTCCGTCGGGCTGCGGCAAGTCGACGGCGTTGAGGATCATCGCCGGACTGGGCGCGCCCTCCTCCGGCGCGATCGAGTGGCCGAGTTCGACCATCAACGCGCGCGGCCTGCCCGAAGGCGATATCGGCTTCGTCTTCCAGGACCCTACATTGATGCCGTGGGCGACCGTGTTCGGCAATGTCCACCTGCCGCTGAAACTGCGCGGCGCCGGCAAGGAGCAGGCGCGCGAGCAGATCATGCAGACGCTCGCCATGGTCGGGCTTGCGGACTTCGCCGACGCCTATCCGCGCGAGCTGTCGGGCGGCATGAAAATGCGCGTCTCGATCGCCCGGGCGCTGGTCACCAAGCCGACGCTGCTGCTCATGGACGAGCCGTTTGCGGCACTCGACGAGATCACCCGGCAAAAACTCAACGACGACGTGCTGATGCTCTGGCGGCAATCGGGCATCACGGTCATCTTCGTGACCCACTCGGTGTTCGAGAGCGCCTATCTTTCCAACCGCATCGTCGTCATGCGGGCCCGCCCCGGCCAGGTATTTTCCGACCTGCCGCTGGTCACATCGGCCGAGCGCGACGAGCAGTACCGCACCTCCGAGGAGTATCGCGCATCCTGCGCCGTCGTCTCGAGGGCGTTGCACGACGCCATTCACAGCGCGGAGATTCGCTGATGGTCGCCACCGATTCTTCCGGCACCGACGCCGCCGTCGCGGTCGTCGCACCGACTACCCCGGTCAGCGAGCGGGTCCTGCGGATCGTCGTTCCAGTCGTGATGCTGATCCTCGCCATAGCTGCGTGGTACCTCTATGTGGTCATCTCCGGCCAGCCCAAGTACATCCTGCCGAGCCCGATCGATGTGGCCGGCGCGCTCCTCACCGACTGGCCGACACTGCTGCCGGCCCTCGGCACGACGCTGACCATCACCCTCGAGGCGCTGGCTCTGGCGCTGATCGGCGGCGTCGGCCTCGCCATCATCCTCGTGCAGTCGCGCTGGATCGAACTGGCGCTGTTTCCGTTCGCGGTGATCCTGCAGGTCACGCCGGTCGTCGCGATCGCGCCGCTGTTGTTGATCTACACGCCCAATACGCAGACGGCCCTGCTGATCGTCGCTTTCCTCGTCGCCTTCTTTCCGATCCTCTCCAACATGGTGCAGGGCCTCAAGAGCGTCGATCACAACCTGCTCAACCTGTTCGATCTCTACGGCGCGCGCCGCTGGCAGCAGCTCATCCTGCTCAAGATTCCGGCTTCGATGCCGTACTTTCTGACGGGCCTGCGTATCGGCGGCGGGCTGTCGCTGATCGCCGCCGTCGTCGCCGAGTTCGCGGCAGGCACTGCCGGCGCCGGCTCCGGGCTCGCCTTTCGGCTGCTCGAATCCGGGTATCGCCTCAACATTCCGCGCCTCTATGCCGCGCTGTTCCTGCTGACCTTCACGGGTGTCGCCATATTCGGCATCACGTCGTTCATCACGTGGCTGGTGCTGCATCGCTGGCACGAGAGCGCAGTGCGCCGGGAGAACTGATGGAAACCCTGCGCAACGCATCCGTCCCATCGGCAATGATGGGCCGCTCCGGCGGCGGCATCGAGCGGGTTGACATCGTTGTCGCCGACGGCCGGATCGCCAGCATCTCGCCAACCGCGCCCGGCCCGGGGCGCAACCTCGACGGCGGGCTGGTGCTGCCGGCCTTCGCCGACATCCACACCCATCTCGACAAGGGTCACATCTGGCCGCGGAAGCAAAATCCGGACGGCACATGGCTCGGCGCGCTCAACGCCGTGGCGACCGATCGCGACGGCCTGTGGTCGGCCTCCGATGTCGGCCGGCGGATGGATTTCGCCCTGCGCTCGGCCTACGCCCACGGCACGGCCGCCATCCGCACGCATCTCGACTCGGTTCTGCCGCAGCACCAAATCTCGTGGGATCTGTTCGAAGAGGTGCGCGACAACTGGCGCGGGCGCATCGAGCTGCAGGCGGTGGCGCTGGTCGATCCCGAGACGCTCGTCAATCCCTCGGCGCTCGACGCCGTCGCCCGCAGAGCCAAGCAAGCCGGCGGGCTGATGGGCGGATCGGTCGCGGTGTTCGACCGCTCGAAGCAGGCTATGCTGGCCGTCGTCGACAAGGCGGGCGAACTGGGGATCGATCTCGACATCCACGCCGACGAGACCGGCGACCCCGCGGCGCACGCCCTGGAGCACCTGGCCGAGGCGGTGATCGAAACCGGGTTCACCGGCAAAGTGCTGGCGGGCCATTGCTGCGTGCTCACTGTGCAGGACGAGATGACGCAAAAGCGGACCATCGAGAAAGTCGCCCGCGCCGGCATCGCCATCGTCTCGCTGCCGATGTGCAACCTCTATCTGCAGGATCGCGCCGAGGGCGGCTACCGCACTCCGATCCGGCGCGGCGTAACGCTGCTGCACGAGTTCCGCGCCGCCGGCGTCGAGGTCGCGATCGCCTCGGACAACACCCGCGATCCGTTCTATGCCTATGGCGATCTGGATGCGCTGGAGGTGCTGCGCGAGGGCGCGCGCATCCTGCATTTCGATCATCCCCAGGACGAAGCCTGGGGCTGGGCGCGCACCGTCACCGCCGATGCCGCGGCGATCGCCGGGTTCGAGCATCGCTCCGAGATCAAGGTCGGTGCCCCGGCCGACCTGGTGCTGTTCCGCGCCCGCAACTGGACCGAATTGTTCGCGCGGCCGCATTCGGACCGCGAAGTGCTGCGCGGCGGTGTCAAGATCGACACCACCCTGCCCGACTACCGCGAGCTCGACGACCTGATGGAGGCCTGACATGGACCTGACCGCCTTCCGCGCCGCGATCGGCGATATTCCCGCCCAGGATCACCCCCGGATCGTGCAGCAGAAGAGCCGCGACCACTACTGGTACTCACCGCGGCTCAAAGCCGAGCTCGACAGCGTCACCGCCCAGCTGGTGGTCGCGCCACGAACGCAGGACGAGGTGAAGACCGTGCTTGCCGCCGCCTATCGGAGCGGCATTCCAATCACGCCGCGCGGCGCCGGCACCGGCAATTACGGCCAGGCCATGCCGCTCTCGGGCGGTGTCATCCTCGACCTCACCGGCCTCGACCGGATCGTGTCGATCGAAAAGGACCGGGTGCGGGCCGAAGGCGGCATCGTGCTCGAAAAGCTCGATGAAGCCACCCGCGCGGCGGTCGGCGGCGAGATGCGGTTCCATCCCTCGACCTATCGCATGGCGACGCTGGGCGGCTTCATCGCCGGCGGCTCGGGGGGCGTCGGCTCGATCCGCTGGGGTGGGCTCAGGAATTTCGGCAATATTCTGGGCCTCAAGGTCATCACCTGCGAGGCGGAGCCGCGGGTGCTCGACCTCACGGGCCCCGACATTCTCAAGGTCGCCCACGCCTACGGCACCAACGGCGTCATCGTCGAGGCCGAGGTGCCGCTGACGGCCGCCTATGACTGGGTAGACGTGATGGTGGGGTTCGACACCGCGATGGGCGCGATGGCGTTCGCCGAGCAGGCTGCACGGCAGGATGGGCTCCTGCTCAAGGAGATCTCGCCGGTCGCGGCGCCGATGCCGCACGACTGGTTCAACCGCCATCGGCCTTACATCAAGCACCGGGACCTGTCGGTCGTCCTCATCATGTCGTCGCCCGCCTCGGTGCCGGCACTGGTCGACCTCGTCGCCTTCCACAAGGGCGACCTGCTGCTGCGCTCCGACACGCTGCCGGACGACGAGAAAAAGAAGATTCCGCCGATCTACGAACTCGCCTGGAACCACACGACGTTGCGCGGGCTGAAGCTCGACGCCGGCATCACGTACCTCCAGACGCAATATCCCGACCTTGCTCATGTCAAATGGGCCATCGACCTGTTCGGCGATGAAATGCCGATGCACATCGAGATGACCCGCTTCGACGGCAACATCGTGTTCGCCGGCCTGCCGGTCGTCCGCTACACCACGGAGGCGCGGCTGGAGGAAATCATCCGGCTGCACGAAGCCAATGGCTGCCTCGTCTTCAACCCGCATCGCTACACCCTCGAAGAGGGCGGCATGAAACGGACCGACCGGGCGCAGCTGCAGTTCAAGAAAGAGGCCGATCCGAAGGGCATCCTCAATCCCGGCAAGATGATCGCCTGGGACGATCCCAACTTCGATTTCGACAGTGGACGCGCCTGGCTGTTCGAGGGCCTCAAGACGCTTGGAGCGGCCTGATGCGGGTGATGGTGCTGCACGCCCATCCGGTCGAGACCAGCTTCAACCACGCTCTCTTCAATGCCGTTCTGGAGACACTGCGCGCCGGAGGTCACGAGGTCGATCCGGTCGATCTCTATGCCGAAGGGTTCGATCCGGTGCTCTCCCGCGAAGGTCGGCTCGGCTATCACGACGTGCCGGACAACATCACGCCGGAGCTCAAGCCCTATGTCGACCGACTGATGGCGGCCGAGGGCCTTGTCGTCGTCCACCCGGTGTGGAACTACGGCTTTCCGGCGATCCTCAAAGGCTATTTCGACAAGGTGTTCATGCCGGGGGTGTCGTTCGTGCTCGAGGGCGGCGACGGCGCCGACAAGGGCCGCCTCCGGCCCAACCTCAAGCACATCAAGAAGGTCGCCTTCGTCACCTCGTATGGCGGCGACCGCTGGCGCACCTGGATCATGGGCGATCCGCCGCGGCGGATGGCAAAGCGCTGGGGCTGGGTCACCTTCGGCGGCTGGCTCCCGCCGACCTATCTCGCGCTCTACGACATGAACAATGTGTCGCCGGACGGACTCGCCACGTTCATCGACAAGGTGAAGCGGGTCCTCGGACGCTGGTGAACTAAACCACCTTCGCCTTGCGCTTGAACTCTGGCGTATCCCAGGCGCGCGTCGCCATCACCTCGCCGATGGCCCGCGCAGCCTTCCACACGTCAATGTAGCGCAGGTAGAGCGGTGTTATACCGAAGCGTAGGATATCGGGCTCGCGATAGTCTCCGATGACGCCCCGCGCGATCAGGGCCTGCATGATGGCGTAAGCCTCGGGATGGCGGAACGAGGCCTGCGTGCCCCGCAGGGCCGGATCCGAGGGCGTGATGGGGGTGAGCTCAGGCGCAGCGCCGTCCACCTCGGAGACAAACACATCCCACAGCATGTCGGCCTTGCGGCGAAGGTCCACCAGCGCAATCCCGTCGAACGCGGTGAGCGCCTCATCGAGCGCGGACATGCCGATCACCGAGGGCGTGCCGACCCGCAGGGCATCGATGCCGGGGGCCGGCTCGTAGTTTGGAGCGAAGGCAAAGGGCCTGGCGTGTCCGAGCCAGCCGGTGAGCGGCTGCCGCAGTCCGGCGAGGAAACGTGGTGCGACGTAGGCGAAGGCCGGTGCGCCCGGGCCGCCATTGAGATATTTGTAGCCGCAGCCCACAGCGAAGTCGGCGTCCGCTCCAGCGAGATCGACGGGAAATGCGCCCGCGCTGTGCGCCAGATCCCACAGCGACAGCGCGCCGGCGTCGTGCGTCATCCGGGTCAACCCTGCCATGTCGCGCTTGAAGCCCGTGCGGTAGTTGACCTCGGTCAGCATGACAACGGCGACGTCCGATGTAATGGCGCCGGCGACCTGTGCCGGGGGGACAAGGCGAAGCTCGTGTCCCTTGCCGAGGAGGTCGGCGAGACCCGAGGCGATGTAGAGATCGGTGGGGAAGTTGCCCTCCTCCGACAGGATCACCCGCCGGTCGGGCCGCAAGGACAGGGCCACGGCGAGGACCTTGAACAGATTGAGCGTGGTGGAGTCGGCGACGACCACCGTGCCTGATGCTGCGCCGATCAGCCTGGCGATCTTTTCCCCGACAGTGCGAGGCAGATCGATCCAGTCGGCGGTGTTCCAACTGCGGATCAGGCCCCTCCCCCACTCCTCCTCGACCGTTGTCGCGACGCGCCCTGCGGCGGCTTTCGGCATCGCGCCCAGGGAATTGCCGTCGAGATAGATGACGCCCTCGGGTAGCGTGAAGCGGTCGCGGGCATGCGCCAGCGGGTCGCCAGCATCGAGTTCCTGGATACGCGAGCGCGAGACATGCGACATGGTGATCCTCCGAGCGCATATCTCCCCGACCGCTCAGAAAATGTCGATAGACAGCGGCGCCCTCCCGCCCTAAACCCGCCGCGCACCTTGAGATTTCGCCGATGACCCAGCCGCTTCTCGACCTGATGCTCGATGCCGCGCGCGCCGCGTCGGCCGAGATCATGGAGGTCTATCTCGACGAGTTCGACGCCGAGGAGAAGGCCGACGGCTCGCCAGTGACCCTCGCCGACCAGCGGGCCGAGGCGACGATCCTCGAGATGCTCGCCGCGACCGGCATCCCGGTCCTCGCCGAGGAGAGCGTCGCGGCCGGCCATTTGCCGGTGCTCGGCGAGCGGTTTTTTTGTGTGGATCCGCTCGATGGAACCAAGGAATTCGTCAAGCGCAACGGCGAGTTCACGGTGAACATCGCCCTGGTCGAGCACGGCCGCCCGACCATGGGCGTGGTGCTGGCCCCGGCGACGGGGGCGACTTTTGTCGGCGGGCCGGATGGGGCCTTCGAGATCACCCACCACAATGAACGGCTCCCCCTCCGTACGAGTGCGGATGGGCCGATGAAGGTCGTCGCGTCGCGCTCGCACGGCCACGCGGCGCTCGACGGGTTCTGCGACGCATTCAAGGTGGTCGAGGACGTCTCGGTCGGCTCTTCGCTCAAATTCTGCCTCCTCGCGCGCGGCGAAGCCCAGCTTTATCCGCGTTTCACCCCGACCAGCGAGTGGGACACGGCCGCCGGCCAGGCGGTGCTGGAGGCGGCGGGCGGGGCGGTGCTGACGCTCGATGGCGTGCCGCTCAGCTACGGCAAAGGCGGCAACCACCTCAATCCGTTCTTCATTGCCGCGGCGAACGCCGATCTGGCGGCGCGCGCCTCCGTGGAAATGCGCGGTCTTCTCGCCAGGAGCTGACCGGCCGCCCGCAATGCCCCGTTAACTTCGCATGGCTTACATGCGTGAACCGCGCTTGCGGTTACACGCCTGTGCATATATACGCCCGGCATATTCCGGCCCAGCATATGCACGGGACTGCCGATGAACGTCCGCACCATCTGCCTCGCCATCCTCTACGACTGCGAGTCGACGGGATACGAGATCCGCAAGCTCTCGGTTGAGGGGGAATACTCCTACTTCGTCGATGCGAGCTACGGCGCCATTTACCCCGCGCTCGCCAAGCTCGAGGCCGACAGGCTGGTCACCAGCCGCGTCGAGCAGCAGGACGGCAAGCCGGCCAAAAAGATCTACGCGATCACCGAAGCCGGCCGCCGCGAGTTCATCAACTCGCTGTTCGACCAGCTGGGCGACGACGAGTTCCGCAGCGAGTTCCTGCTGTTCGCGCGCTTTGCGTCCGAACTGCCGCAGTCGCTCGTTCAGGTGCGGTTAAGGGAGAGAATCGTTTCCCTCGACACCGCAATCGCCGAGCTTGACCGGTTGAACTCCAATCACACCCAGCCGGGTGATCGATGGGTAATCGATTACGGTCGCTCTTGCATGGCGTTTGCGCGTGACTACATCGACACCCACATGGGCGAACTTATCGCGCTGGCGCGGCCGGATGCCGCCGCCGCCGCGGAATAGAGGGCAATACTGAATGCGTGCGATTTACTCCTATGGCGTCGCTCTGGTCATCGTGCTGGTCCTTGCCGTCTGGCTGGCGACAGGCACCCTGGTGACCGGCGGCAAGGGCCCCGGCAACGGCGAAAAGCCGGTGGTGAGCCTGATCGAGCAGGATGGCGGACCGCTGACCGATGCCGTCGAGAAGTCGGGCATCAACGCCGAGCCGTCGAAAGAGGGCGAAGTCGATCCGAGCAAGACCATTGCCGAGCGTAACGACGCGGACGGCAATGGCGCCAATGCCGCGCCGCGGTCGGTGCGGATCGAGACCATCTCGGCCCAGAACATGCCGATCGAAGTGCCGCTGCGCGGCCGCACCAAAGCGAAAGCCTCGGTCAGCGTCGTGGCGCAGACCTCGGGCATCATCCAGACCGTCAGCGTCACCAAGGGCCAGTCGGTCAAGGCCGGCGACGTGCTCTGCACGCTCGACCAGGGCGCCCGCAAGCTTGCGGTCGATCAGGCCCAGGCCAGTGTCGACCAGGCGCAGACCGCCTATGACGTCAACCAGACGCTGGTGAAGAAGGGCCTCGCGGCGCCCAATACCGCCCTCGCCGCGGAAGCCGCTCTCGCCGGCGCCAAGACCGGACTCGAAAGCGCCCAGCTCGAACTTGCCCGCACGGAGATCAAAGCCGGCGTCGACGGCGTGGTCGAAGGCCCGCTGGCCGCCGTCGGCAGCATGCTCGGCATGGGCGCCCCTTGCGCCACGGTGGTGCAGCTCGATCCGATGCTGTTCATCGCCTCGGTTCCGGAAGCCCGGATCGGCTACGCCAAGCTCGGCCTCAAAGCCTCGATCACCACCGTGACCGGCGACAAGGCCGAGGGAACGGTGACCTACATCGCCGCCACCGCCGACGATGCGACGCGCTCGTTCCCGGTCGAGATCGAAATCCCGAACGCCGACGGCAAGCTGCGCGACGGCATCACCGCCGACGCGGTGGTCAATGTGGGCACCGCGCCAGTGCACGTCCTGCGGCAGTCGGTACTGACGCTCGACGATGAGGGCGTGCTCGGCATCCGCACGGTCGAGGCGGGCAACAAGGTCGCCTTCCATCCTGTCACGATCGTCAAGGACACCCGCGACGGGGTCTGGGTGGTGGGCCTGCCGTTCAAGATCAACGTGATTACCGTCGGACAGGAATTCGTCCAGCCCGGCCAGATCGTCGACGCCAAGACAGCCGATGGGGAGCAGCCGGCATCATGATGAACTTCCTCGAGCGCATTCTGCGCATGCCCAGGGTGGTCCTCACCGTCATGGGCATCCTGCTGTTCGCCGGCGTACTGAGCTACGTCTCCTTGCCCAAGGAGAGCTTCCCGGCGATCGACATCCCATATTTCTACATCTCGGTCAGCCAGACGGGCGTCTCGCCGGCCGACGCGGAACGCCTGCTCGGCAAGCCGATCGAGGACCGCGTCAAGGACACCGACGGGCTGGTCAACTACACCACGACCTCCTCGACCGGGCACGCCTCGGTGCTGCTCGAGTTCGACGTCAATGCCGACAAGGACAAGGCGCTGGCCGACGTCCGCGCCAAGCTCGACGGCGTGACGGGCGAGCTGCCCGACGACGCCACGACGCCGACGGTCACCACGGTCTCGACCGCGAGTTTCCCCTCGATCTCGGTCGCCGTCTATGGCGACGTGCCCGAGCGCGCCCTGGTGCAAAAGGCCAAGGACCTGCAGGACGCGCTCGAGAAGCTCCCGGACGTGCAGTCGGCCGACATTTCCGGTTCGCGCGACGAGATGCTCGCCGTCACCATCGATCTCGACCGGCTCGAAGCCTACAATTTGACCGCGAGCCAGCTGTTCGATGCCCTCGCCAAGAACAATCTCGTGGTCCCGGGCGGCACCCTCGACACCGGGCAGGGCTCGTTCAACGTCGAAGTGCCGGGCCTGATCACCACCGCAGCGGACGTCTACTCGCTGCCGATCAAAACCTCGGGCGACACCGTCGTCACGTTCGGCGATGTGGCGCAGATCACCCGTACGTTCAAGGACGCGACCAGCTACGCCTATGTCAACGGCGCGCCGGCAATCACTCTCTCGATCGTCAAGAAGCTCGGCACCAACGTCATCAATGTGGTCGATCAGGTGAAGGCGGCGACCGCCGAGGAGGTCGAGACCTGGCCCGCCGGCATGCAGCATTCGTTCCTGCTCGATCAGTCGGAATCGGCCAAAAGCCTGTTCAACTCGCTGCAGGCCGCGGTGTTGACCGCCGTCGCGCTCGTGCTGATCACCTGCGTTGCGACGCTGGGTCTCCGCCCTGCCATCATGATCGGCATGTCTATCCCGATCTCGTTCATGATCGCGTTCCTGGTGACCAGCATGCTGGGCATGACGCTCAACATGATGATCATGTTCGGCCTCGTGCTCGCGGTCGGCGTGCTCGTCGACGATCCCATCGTGGTCGTCGAATATGCCGAGCGAAAGCTGCAGGAAGGCGTCCCCAAGCGGGAGGCCTTCATCATGGCGGCCAAGAAGATGTTCGTGCCGGTCGTTTCCGCGACCTTCACCACGCTCAGCGCCTTCGTGGTGCTCCTGTTCTGGCCGGGCATCATCGGCAAGTTCATGAGCTACCTGCCGACCATCGTCATCGTGGTGATGTGCGCCTCGCTGGCGTCGGCGCTGATCTTCATGCCGATCATCGGCGCAATCATCGCCAAGACGCATGTCGATCCGGTGGCCAAGGCCAAGGCCGACATCGTCATGTATCCCGACAAGTTCGACACCAAAAAGGTTGGCGGCATCACCGGCGTCTATGTCCGGATGATGGCCAAGCTGCTGCATTATCCGCTGATCACCCTGCCTGTCGGCTTTGCGATCATCGTGGCGATCTTCATGTTCGCGCATCCCGCGGGCTTCGTGGCGTTTCCGAACTCCGAACCCGAGCAGGGCACGGTCAACGTCATCGCCCGCGGCAACTACTCACCGGTCGAAATCCGCAACATGCTGCTCGAGGTCGAGAGCAAGATCCTGACCGTCGAGGGCATCCAGGATTCGGTGATGGCCTTCGGCGGCGGCGGCGGCGGCTTCGGCGGCGGCAGTTCGCCACCGGATACCATCGGGTCGTTCCAGCTGCAGTTGCTGCCCTGGGCCGACCGCATCACCGCGGACGTGATCTTCCAGAGCATTCGCGACAAGGTGAAGGACATTCCCGGGCTCGAAATCCAGATCGCGGCGCAGGAGAATGGTCCGCCAGCCGGCAAGGCGATCAACCTGCGCGTCGACAGCACCAACTACGCCGACCTCGAGCCGGTGGTGACCAAGCTGCGCAGCTTCGTCGAGAACGATCTGGGCGACACTATCGACGTCGAGGACGGACGCCCGGCGCCCGGCATCGACTGGCAGGTCACCGTCGATCGCGTCGCCGCCGCCAAATACGGCATCGGCGTGCGCGAGCTCAGCCCCTATGTGCAGTTGGTCACCAGCGGCGTGAAGATCGGCGCCTACCGGCCCGACGACTCGACCGACGAACTCGATATCCGCGTCCGCCTGCCCAAGGACGAGCGCACCTTCGACGCGCTCGACTCGCTGCGGATCACCACAGCCAACGGGCTGGTGCCGGTCTCCAACTTCATCACCCGCAAGGCGGTGCCGAAGGTTGCGACGCTGACCCGGCGCGACGGCGTCTACTCGATGAGCGTCGCCGCCAACCTCAAGCCCGACGTCAATTCCGATAGCAAGGTTCAGCTGGTCAAGGCCTGGGAGCAGGAGCAGATCAAGGCGGGGACCATTCCCGTCGGCACGCACATCGTCTATGGCGGCGCCGACGAACAGATGGCCGAAACCGGAGCGTTCATCAGCAAGGCGTTCCTCGTCGCCCTGGCGCTGATCGCCCTCATCCTGCTGCTCGAGTACAACAGCTTCTGGCAGGTGCTGGTCACCATCACCACCATCGGCATGTCGCTGGCCGGTGTGATGCTCGGGCTGGCGATCACCCAGACGGCGTTCTCGATGATCATGACCGGTCTCGGCATCGTGGCGCTCGCCGGCATCGTGGTGAAGAACGGCATCGTGCTGACCGACACCTACAATCACTACAACCGTGACGACGGGGTCGAGCCGATCAAGGCGATGCTGATCACCATCAGCCAGCGCGTGCGGCCGGTGCTGCTCACCGCAACGGTGACGGCGCTGGGCGTCATCCCGATGGCGCTCAATGTCGAGTTCGACTTCATCGGCCGCGAGATCAATGTCGGCGGTCTCGCCGGCACCTGGTTCGTGGCGTTGAGCACGGCGTTGGTCTCGGGCCTGTTCGTATCGACCGCCCTCACCCTGGTGATGGTGCCAGTGATGATCGTCGCGCCGAAGGTCGCCGGCCATCAGGTCGGCGGGTTCTTCGTCGGCCTCTGGCATCTGCCGGGCCGGATGCTTGCCTGGATCGGCGGCCTCGTGCGCCGTCCGGGCCAGGCCGTGACGCCCGAAGGCGAGGTGGTCGACGTGCCCGACAGCGCCCAGCGTTTCCTGACCAAGGAAGTGCCGGACGTGGCCGAGCCGGACGCGACGCGGCACGCCGCGGAATAGCAGCTCGCGATTGAAGGAATGACAAAGGCCCGCAGCGATGCGGGCCTTTTTGCTTCACCGCGTCGGCTCGTCTAGCGCTTCCGCCCGAACCGCTCAGGATTGCCGAAGGCGTCGCCGAGCAGCGCCGCGAATGCAACCCCAAGCACCACCAGTTCGATCAGCAGAACGGCGTTCGAGAGGCCATCGCGAATCAGCCAGAGCAGAAAGCCGCCGACGATCAGGTTCGAGGACCCCCACAAAACGTTGCGGAGCGGCGTATCGAGCGTTCCGGGACCACCCGAGAACGCCGTCGGGAACTGTCGGCCAGAGATGCCGTTGATGAAGTGCGGGACGCCATTCACGAGCAGCGCCGCGGCGAAAATCGCAACGACGTAGAACCACCATTCGACCATCCGGACTGCCCCCCAAACCGAGATCTGAAGGCTAACCGCAGGTTGGCAGTGCGCTCAATGCATGCTGGAAATCATGTTTCCCAATGGACCTGGCCGGAGGCGCCAGATGGCGGCCGCTATTCGGCGGCGGGCAGCCCGCGCTTGACGAAGCCTTCGGGATCGTTGGCGGCCTGGCGGGCGCGCTCCTCGGCCTCGGTCGCCTCGCGCTGGCGGTTCCACATCTGGGCGTAGAGCCCGTCGCGCAGGAGCAACATCTGGTGCGTGCCGCGCTCGGCGATGACGCCGTCGCGCAGAACGATGATCTCGTCGGCGTTGATCACGGTCGAGAGCCGGTGCGCGATCACCAGCGTCGTGCGGTTGGCGCTGACGGCGTCGAGCGATGACTGGATGTCCTGCTCGGTCTTGGTGTCGAGCGCCGAGGTCGCCTCATCGAGGATGAGGATCGGCGGTCCCTTGAGGATGGTCCGCGCAATGGCGACGCGCTGCTTTTCGCCGCCCGAAAGCTTCAGCCCGCGCTCGCCGACCGGGGTGTCGTAGCCCTTGGGCAGGCTGGCGATGAATTTTCCGATCTGGGCGTGGTCGGCGGCGGCCTTCACCTCGTCCATCGACGCGCCGGGGCGGCCATACTGGATATTGTAGGCGATGGAGTCGTTGAACAGCACGGTGTCCTGCGGCACCATGCCGATAGCGGCGCGGAGGCTCGCCTGCGTCACGTCGCGGATGTCCTGCCCGTCGATGCTGATGCGGCCTTCGGTGACATCGTAGAAGCGGTAGAGCAGCCGCGAGATGGTGGATTTGCCCGCCCCGGTCGGCCCGACGATGGCGGTGGTCTTGCCCGCCGGAACCTCGAAGCTCATGCCCTTGAGGATGGCGCGGTCGGGATCGTAGCTGAACTTCACGTTCTCGAAGCGGATCACCGGGCCGGTAACGACGAGCGCGGTCGCGCCCGGCTTGTCGACGATCTCGGGCTCCTGATCGAGCAGCTTGAACATCTCCTCGATGTCGGTCAGCCCCTGCCGGATCTCGCGATAGACCATGCCGATGAAGTTGAGTGGCCGGTAAATCTGCATGAGGAAGGTGTTGAGCAGCACGAAGTCGCCGACCGTCATCTTGCCGACGAGGACGCCCTGCACCGACAGCACGCCGATAACCACGACGCCGGCGTAGAAGATCACCGCCTGGCCGAAGTTGAGAAAGCCCAGCGAGGTCCAGATGCGGATGGCGGCGCGCTCGTACTGCGCCATCGAGCGGTCGAAGCGCTGCGCCTCCATCGGCTCGTTGCCGAAATACTTCACCGTCTCGAAGTTGAGCAGGCTGTCGATGGCCTTGGAATTGGCGTCGGTGTCGGCGCTGTTCATGTCGCGCCGGATGCCGATGCGCCAATTCGAGGCGCTGATGGTGAACCACACATAGAGGACGATCGTAACGACCAGCACGCCGACGTAGGTGAAGCCGAAATAGACGAGGAAGATCGTGCCCACGATCAGGAACTCGACGACCGTCGGCGCCGTGTTCAGCATGGTGAAGCGGACGATCGACTCGATGCCCTTGGTGCCGCGCTCGATGACGCGGCTCAGCCCGCCGGTGCGCCGGGCGAGGTGGAAACGCAGCGACAACCGGTGCATGTGCTGGAAGGTTTCGAGCGCAAGTTTGCGTACGGCGTGCTGGCCGACGCTCGAGAACAGAATGTCGCGCAACTGCTGGAAGCCGGCATCGACGATGTTGCCGATGCCGTAGGCGACCACGAGGATGGCGGGCACGGCGATGCCCATCAGCAACGCCGGGTTGCCGGCGGCCGGGCCGAGGCCGTCGATGATGCCCTTGTAGGCGAACGGAATGAACGTGGTCGCGACTTTGGAGACCAGCAGCGCGCCGATGGCGAGGATGACGCGGAGCTTGAGATCGTTGCGCCCGGCGGGCCACATATAGCCCCACAGGTGTCGGACCGTGGTGAGCAGCGAGCCCTCCGCCGTCACCGTGGCGGGTTTCTTGTCAGGGGTGGGGCCAGCCATCAGGCGGGCTCGGTTTCCGGGCGGCGCTGAGCGGGAGCGATGTCGGCGACGAGGCCGGAGAACAGCCCGGAGAAGGCGGCGTTCAGCGCGTCGAGCCGGCCGGGACTGAGCTTATAGCAATTACGGGTGCCCTGCGGGTGGCGCTCGACCAACCCGGCGTCGAGCAGCACCTTGATGTGCTGCGACACGGTCGACTGCGCCAGCGGCAGGCACTCGGTGACGTCGGTGCAGCAGCATTCGTGCTGCGCCTTCTCGGCGAGAATGCGCAGGATCGACAGGCGCACCGGGTGGCCCAGCGCACGCATCACGTCGGCGAACTCGTCGTCCTGCATAGGGTTCATCGCCAGATACCGATAGAAGAAGCTCGCGGTCGTGGCAAGGACCCAGTCATCGCTGCTCCACCGTCAGCGTCGCGAAAGATGAACCATCGCCGGTGTTGGGCGGCGGCAGCACGATGACGTCGGGATAGCGCGGGTCGAACGCCACGATCTGCGTCGGCCAGCCGGCCGGAGTCGTCGCAGTCGGCGCTTCCGTTGCAGCCGCCGGACTATCCGGCCGCGCAGGGAGCTTCCGGGGAAGCGGCGGCGGTAGTGCGGGCGCGACCTTGGCGACCAGCGATGCGGTGTCCTGCTCCAGCGTATTGGCGCCGATACTGCCGGTGACCACCGGCGCCGGGCGCGAGACGAGGCTGGCAGCCGCGGACTGGGTCAGTCCGGCAGCGGAGGCCGAGGCTGCGAGCGTCCCGGTAGGTGCTGCGAGGGCGACGTTCATCGCGGGACTTGCCGAGGGATCGGCAGCGGTCCCCCCGGCCCGCAGCTGACCACCTCGCGCGGCAAGATCGGCGGATGGTGAGGAGATGGAAGCCAGGGCCGGCACCGAGGCCGCAAGCGTGCCAATGGGGCCCGCGAGCGCGACCTGCGGCGATGCGTCAACTGCGGAGTCGGCAGCGATGCCACCCGCTCTCAGCTGACCATTCCGCGCGACGAGGTCGGCGGAGGGCGCGGCGATTGGACCGGCATCCAGCGCCGAGGCCGACAGTTCCCCGGCCCGTTCGGCCAGCGCCGCGCCGGCAGAGGCGGATGCTGAGTTGGCGTGCGCAAGGCTGCCGGCGCGCAACGTCCCCGGCGCCGGGCTGAGCACGGCCAGCGCCGATCGGTGCGGCTCGTATTCGGTGGCGTTGGCCTCGATCCAGCCGGCCTCGCGCGGGATGTCGGCAACCACCGGCGGCGTGGCCGGAGCCGGCGCCTCCGCCGACAGCACGATCTCGGCGGGTGTCGCCTCGGCCGGCAACAGGCCGCTCTGCACCACCTTGGCCCTGAGGCAGGCGCCGATTCCGGTGCTTTGGCGGGCACAATCGAGGATAGCCGGACCGGCCAGAATGCCGCCCACGACCAGCAGCGTCGCAACGGCGACCCCGATGGTGAGCGACAAGGATGCGGCAGCGCGTGCCCCGGCCAACAGCGTCTTCCCCCGGAGAGGGAAAGCTACGCGGCCGTCCCCCGTGTTTTGAGCAATTTATAGGTAATCGACTCGTAAAGCGCCTCAAATGAGGCGTCGATGATGTTGGCGCTGACCCCGATGGTGTACCAGCGCTCGCCGGTGCCGTCGCGGCTTTCGACCAGCACACGGGTGACCGCGCCGGTGCCGCCGTCGAGAATACGGACCTTGAAGTCGACCAGCTCGAGATCGGCGATTTCGGCCGAGAACTTGCCCAGGTCCTTGCGCATGGCGAGATCGAGCGCGTTGACTGGGCCGTTGCCTTCGGCGACCGACATCAGCCGCTCGCCGTCGACCACGATCTTGACCACCGCCTCGGTGACGTTGACGGCCTGCCCCTTGGCGTTGTGCCGCCGCTCGACGCTGGCGCGGTAGCTCTCGACCTCGAAGAACTCCGGCAGCGTACCGAGCACGTCGCGGGCGAGGATCACGAACGAGGCCTCGGCGCCGTCGTAGGAGTAGCCGCGGGCCTCGCGCTCCTTGACCGTGCGCAGCAGCCGCTCGAGCCGCGGATCGTCTTTTTCCAGCACGATTCCGTGGCGCTTGAGCGCGGTCTGCAGGTTCGATTTCCCCGCCTGCTGCGAAACCATGACGCTGCGCTCATTGCCGACGCTCTCGGGCGGCACATGCTCGTAGGTCGCCGGGTCCTTGGCCAGCGCCGAGGCGTGGATGCCCGCCTTGGTCGCAAAGGCCGAGGCGCCGACATAGGGCGCCTGCCGATCGGAGGCGCGATTGAGCAGGTCGTCGAAGGCCCGCGACACGCGGGTGATCTCGGACAGCCGGTCGGGGCCGATGCCCGTCTCGAACGCATCGGCAAAAACCGGCTTCAGCAGCAGTGTCGGGATGAGGGTCACGAGGTTGGCGTTGCCGCAGCGCTCGCCGATGCCGTTGAGCGTGCCCTGGATCTGCCGCACCCCGGCGCGCACCGCGGCCAGCGAATTGGCGACGGCCTGGCCGGTGTCGTCATGGGCGTGGATGCCGAGCTTGTCGCCCGGCGCGACCATCAATACCGCGCCGACGATGGCCTCGACCTCGGACGGCATGGCGCCGCCATTGGTATCGCACAGCACTGCCCAGCGGGCCCCCGCCTTGATCGCGGTCTCGACGAATTTGAGCGCATAGGCCGGGTTGGCCTTGTAGCCGTCGAAGAAGTGCTCGCAGTCGATCAGCACTTGTTTGCCGGCCGCAACGCCGGCGGCGACGGTTTCGGCGAGGTTCTTGAGATTCTCCTCGGGCGAAACCCCGAGCGCCAGCTTCACCTGATGGTCCCAGGCCTTGCCGACGAAACACGCCGCGCTCGCCTTGGAATTGAGGATTGCCTGGACGCCCGGATCGTTGCCCGCCGAGCGGCCGGAGCGCTTGGTCATGCCGAAGGCGGTGAAGGTCGCGCGCTTCGTGCGCGGTTCGGAAAAGAACGCGTCGTCGACCACATTGGCGCCGGGGTAGCCGCCCTCGATGTAGTCGACGCCCAGTTCCTCGAGCAGGCGCACGACGGCGATCTTGTCCTCGAGCGAGAACTCGATGCCGGCCGTCTGCGCGCCGTCGCGAAGGGTAGTATCGAACAGATAGAGGCGGTCTTTGCTCATCACGCGGTACTCAGTTCTGCTCCGTGGAATACGGAGTCCAGCTGTCGGTGTCGTGGTCGGGATGCTGGTGGTTGGTCCGGCGGATCACGACGGTGCCTTCAGGGTCCGCCGCCTCCGTGGTGCCGGTCTCCTCGATGTCGTTGAGGTGGAACAGCGAGGGGTGCTTACCCTCGATGCCCATCTGGTAGAGGATCTCGATATTGTGCGGCTCGTCGAAGGCGCCGATGGCGATCGAGACATGCGGACCACCCAGGTACTGATAGTATAGCGGCGTTCCACAGTGATTGCAGAAGCCGCGATTGACGTGGTCCGAGCTGCGGAAGTTCGACGGCGTGCCGCGCGTCCAGGTCAGGTGCTGATGCCGCACGCCGACCAGCGAGGCGAACAAACTTCCCGTCGCCTTCTGGCACATGCGGCAGTAGCAGACATGCGGATTGTCCCTGAGCTCGGTCGCGTGAAAGCGCACCGCGCCGCATTGGCAGCCGCCGGTGAAGCCGTTGTCGTTCATAGTCCACCTCCTGGGGTCCAGTGGTCGGTATCCTGGTCGGGGTGCTGGTACGATTTGAGGATGGCGAGGATATCACGTTCCTCGTCGGTCGAGCCCAGCGGCTCCTCACTCAGCGTATCGAGATGGGCGAGCACCGGGTGGCGGTTGTCGCGCGCTAGCTCACCGGTCGGCACGATCGCATCGGGACGATCGAACGAGCCGACGGTGAGCGCCGGATTGTGGTCGCCCCACTGGTAGGTCAGCGGCGTGCCGCACTGATTGCAGAAGCCGCGCCGCACCTTGGCCGACGAGCGGAAGACGCTCGGCCGGCCGCGCGTCCACTCGACCCGCGCGTCGAATTCGGCGAACGGCGCAAAGATGTTGCCCAGCGCCTTCTGGCACATCCGGCAATTGCAGATCGAGGCATGCCGCACCGGCCCCGCGACGCGATAGCGCACGGCGCCGCACTGGCAGCCGCCGGTGAAAACCTCGGTCATGACGCACCTCCCGCGAAACGGTCGGTGGCTTGGATCAGGTGGTGCAGGATGCCGGGCTGGCTGAAGGCGTGGCCCGTGCCCTCGACCATGTGGAACTCGGCTTCCGGCCAGGCGCGATGGAGGTCCCACGCCGTCTGCGGCGGGCAGGCAACGTCGTAGCGGCCCTGCACGATGACCCCGGGGATGGCCTTCAGCCTGCCGGCATCACGGATGAGCTGGCCCTCCTCCATCCAGCCGGCGTGGACGAAGTAGTGGTTCTCGATCCGCGCGAAGGCCAGCGCGTAATCGTCGCCGTAGAAGGCCTCGCTAACGCTGGGGTCGGGCAGCAGCGTGATGGTCTCGCCCTCCCAGCGCGCCCATTCCTTGGCGGCGTGCAGCTGCGCCGGGCGATCCGGGCCGACGAGACGGCGGCGATAGGCCGCCATCATGTCGTGGCGCTCGGCCTCGGGAATGGGCGCGACGAAACGCTCCCATTTGTCGGGGAACAGCAGCGAGGCGCCGTGCTGGTAGTACCATTCGAGCTCCCAGCGGCGCAGTGTGAAGATGCCGCGCAGCACGATTTCGCTCACCTGCTCGGGATGGGTCTCGGCATACGCGAGCGCCAGCGTCGAGCCCCACGAGCCGCCGAACACCAGCCAGCGTTCGACACCCATCATTTCGCGCAGTCTCTCGATATCGGCAACGAGATCCCAGGTGGTGTTGTGCTCGAGGCTTGCGAAGGGTTTCGACCTGCCGCAGCCGCGCTGGTCGAACAGCAGCACGTCGTAGCGCGCCGGATCGAAGGCGCGGCGCTGCGTCGGCGACAGCCCGCCGCCCGGTCCGCCATGGAGGAACACCGCGGGCTTCTTGCCGCGCGTGCCGATACGCTCCCAATAGACGGAGTGCCCGTCGCCGACGTCGAGCATGCCCGACGCGAAGGGCTCGATCTCGGGATAGAATGTGCGCAGCACACTCACGCGGGAAAGCCTTTCTCGGGCGGCCAGGTTGCGGTGTCGTGGTCGGGGTGTTGGTGGCTCACGATGTCCACGAGGAACAGATCGGCCTTGGGGACCTCGCCGGGCTGCTGCACCGGCAGGCTCGCCAGCCCGCCGAAGAAGCTCAGTCTGTCGTGCGGGTTGACCTGCACGGTCGGCGCCGCCGCCTCGGGATCATCGAGGGCGCCGATGGCAAGCTCGATCGCCGAGGCGCCGAAATCGTAGGCGAGCGGCGTTCCACAGTTCCCACAGAAGCCGCGCCGCACCTTGTTGGAGCTCTGGAACCAGCTCGGCTCGCCGCGCGTCCAGGTGACGCCGAAGCCGGTGACCAGCGGCCCGAAGAAGCCGCCGAACGCCTTCTGGCACATCCGGCAATGGCAGATCGAGGCGCGGCCCAACCGCTTGACGCGGAAGCGCACTGCGCCGCACTGACAGCCGCCGGTGAGCTCAGTCGCCATGATAGACCGCCTCGACATTGTGGCCGTCCGGGTCGAGCACGTAGGCCGCGTAGTAGTCGGCGTGATAGTGCGGGCGCAGCCCCGGCTTGCCATGGTCGCGGCCGCCATTGGCCAAAGCCGCGGTGTAAAACGATTCCACGTCGGCACGGCTCCTGGCGATGAAGGCGATATGCGCCTCGCCACGCACCATCTTGCCGGTACCGACCCAGAACGTCGGCCGCTCTTTGCCGAAGCCCAGATACTTGCCGTCGCCCTCGGAGAAATCGCCGATGACCTTGATGCCCAATGTGCCGAGCGCCGCGACATAGAACGCCCGCGACTTGTCGAAATCGGTCACCGAGATGCCGACGTGGTCGATGATATTGGTCATTGTCCCTGTACCTCCAACGCCGCCCAGATCACTTCGAGAGCGCCGTTCCGGCTGCTGGTCAGCTCACTGTTCCAGATGCGCAAGACGCGATATCCCTGCGCCCGCAGCCAGTCGTCGCGAACGACATCATAGTCGTTTTCGGCATGCTGACTGCCGTCGAGTTCGATAATTAGGTTGGCCGCCGGACACAGCACGTCGACGATGTAGGACCCGATCGGAACCTGCCGCCGGAATTTGTGACCGACGAGACGCCGGCTTCGCAGCAGCGTCCAGAGCACCCGCTCGGCCTCCGTCGGCTTGTGACGCATGGACCTGGCAAAACCACGGAGACGCTTGGTCCCCGGCGTCCGCCAGTCAGTTCCTGCTGGCTTTCCCCGCGCCTGATCGCGTTCCGCTATTGCTGCAAGAAACCCCTCATCCGCCCTTCCGGCACCTTCCCCCTCAAGGGGGGAAGGGGGCGCCGTGGATGGGAGCGTCCTCCCGGCAACAACACGCACCGGCTCCCCTTCTCCCCTTGAGGGAGAAGGTGGATCGGCCCGATCGGGCCGAGACGGATGAGGGGTTGGCGCGGTCATCGCTTCACCTCCCATTTGGTCACCCGTTCGCCGGCCTCGTTCTTCGAATCCATCAGTTGGATGCCTTCCGCGAGAAGCGCAGCGCGGATTTCGTCGGCGCGCTTGAAGTCCTTGGCATTGAGCGCAGCCAGGCGTTCGGCGACGGCGGCCTGGACATGCGAGGTATCTCGGGAAGCCGAGGCCTGCTTGGTCATCCAATCACGATCATACGTGCTCGTATCGATACCCAGGAACAAGAGCCCGGCGGCGAGCTGTTTGGCGGCGAGATAGTCGTCCTCCCGCAACATGGCGCCCGCTCGCGACATTCGCTTGGCCATCTCCTGTGTACCAAAGCGAGCCAACTTCAACAGCCTGTGAAGCTCGGCAATGGCACGGGGGGTGTTGAGGTCATCAAGCAACGCCTCCTGAAACTCAGCTGATGGGCCAATCGCGCTGTCGACGACGCCAAAGGTCGCGCAGTAGCTCAACATGATTGCCGCCTCTTCAAGCGACCGCACTGAGAAGTCGATGGGCTGTCGGTAGTGCGTACTGAGCATGGCCAACCGAAGCACGGAACCCGGCCAGCGCAGCCCTCCGAACTTCTCCGTCTCGAGCAGCTCGTTGATCGTGATGAAATTGCCGAGGCTCTTGCTCATCTTCTGGCCCTCCACCTGCAAGAACCCGTTGTGCATCCAGTAGCGCGCCATGGTGGGCGTGCCGTGGGCGCAGCGGCTCTGGGCGATCTCGTTCTCGTGGTGCGGGAAGATCAGGTCGAGGCCGCCGGCGTGGATGTCGAACATCTGGCCGAGATAGCGCTCGCTCATGGCCGAGCATTCGAGGTGCCAGCCGGGGCGGCCCCGGCCCCAGGGTGACTCCCAGCCCGGCTCCTCGGGCGAGGATTGTTTCCACAGCACGAAGTCGGCGGGGTTCTTCTTGTGGGTGCTGACTTCGACGCGCGCGCCGGCGAGATTCTCCTCGAGATTGCGGCCTGAAAGCGCGCCGTAGTCGGGCATCGAGCCAACGTCGAACAGCATCTCGCCGTCCGCCTCATAGGCGTGGCCGCGTTGCTGCAGCTCGCCGATCATCGCGATCATCTCAGGGATGTTCTCGGTGGCGCGCGGCTGCACCGTCGGCTCGAGGCAGCCGAGCGCCGTCACGTCCCTCTGGTACTGGTTCGCGGTGGTCTCGGTGACTTTCCGGATCGCCTCGTTCAGCGGCAGGCCGGGAAAATCCCGCGCTGCCCGCGCGTTGATCTTGTCGTCGACGTCGGTGATGTTGCGCACATAGGTCACGTGCTCCGGCCCATAAACATGGCGGAGCAGCCGGAACAGCACGTCGAAGACGATTGCCGGCCGGGCGTTGCCGATGTGGGCGAAGTCGTAGACGGTCGGGCCGCACACATACATGCCGACATTGTTCGGATCCAAGGGGACGAAATCCTCCTTGGTCCGCGTCAGCGTATTGGTGATCCTGAGCTTGAGTTCGCCCGATGCCATTGGTGAAGTCCATGCCTCAACGGTTGTGACGCGCTGGCAGCGGGCTCTTCGGGTTCAGAACTCTAGGGATGAAGAAAACCGCGCCGCCAACAGTGGTTAGCAGCTAATAATCGAGCAAGACTTGCAGATCGCCGTGGCGGTTTTCATGGCGCGCAATCTGACGGCGAACCGTCCCGAAAGCAAGAGGGGTTGCGCTGGTGAGTGAACAGCGCGGAAACCGCTACCCGCCGGATGCGGGGTGAGACGGGAAGCTCTTCATCGCCGAAACGGCGTCGGTGTTGAAGCAGGCCTCGAGCACCAGGCTCGCTTTGGCCTGGAGGCCGGCATAAGCGGGATAGGTCGCCTTGGCCTCGTAGCTCGACCCGGCACGGAGGTCCGCCGTCAGCGCGTCGACCTCGGCCTGGGTGTAGCGGGCAAAGCCGGATTGAAGGCACGGGCAGAGGATGTGGAGCGCGGCGCCGCCGTCGCTGCCGGCCGCCGCGTCATGGAGCAGGAAGGTCTTGGCGGTGGCGCAGGCCGCGGCGAATCTGGTGAAGTCGGCGGCGCCGGCGGGCGGCGCCAGAAGCGGCAGAGTCAGCGCCGGCAGCGCGAGCGCCCAGCGGATCGTCAGAACACCCGCGCGTAGGCGAGGTGGCAGTTCGAGCACGGACGCTTGAGGTCCTCGATGGCCGCCAGATAGGCCTTCTTGTTGCCGGCCTTGGCCGCGGCCAGCATGGCCTGCGCGTTGGCCTTCTCGGCGGCGAGGCGAGCGGTGAAATCGCCCCAGTTCTCCCAGATCACCGGCAAAGCGCGGCTGTCCGCGGTGATCGATCCCTTGCGGAACAGAGCGGGGAAGTTGGTGAAGTTCTTGAGAATGATCGTCGCGGCGTCGATCGCCTCCTGACCGGTTAGGCTTTTCGCACCGCGCAGCAGCATGCCGTCCTGCTTCATGGCCGCCACCCGCGTCGCGACAAGCTGCGCGTCGGTCATGGCGGCGACCACCGGCGCGGCGCTGGCAAGGGCCGCCGCCACGACGATCAGGGCGGCGCCGAGCCAGGCGGCAAGGCGCATCCTCACCGCGCTACTGCGGCTTGGCACGATAGCTCTCATGGCACTCGCCGCAGACGCCGCCCAGCGTCTTGAACGAGGCGAGATAGGTTGCGGTGTCGCTGTCGATCGCCGCCTGGCGCATGGCGGTCAGCGACGTCTTGCCCTTGTCGATGATGGCGGTGAATTTATCGAATTCCTCCCAGATCAGCGGCAGCGCGTGCGAGTTGGCGTTGGTCGCCCCATCGGCGAACAGCGCCGGGAAATTGGTGAAATTCTGCAGCACCTTGGTGGTGAGATCGACCGCCGCCTGGCCGGTTGCGTCGGCGGCGCCGCGCAGCAGCATGCCGTCCTCCTTCATGCCCGCGCGCCGCGCCTCGACCTTCTGGTCGACGGTCATGCCGGCAATGGCGGGATCGACCACGAGGGCCGGCGGATCCTCGGCCAGCGCCGCGAACGCGCCGAGTGCGGCGACCGTGACAAAGGCGAAAACAGCCAGTTTGGGTATGGGCATCGGTGCACCTCCGGTGTCGGGACGGACAAGCTCGCAAGAAGGCCAACGCCTGGCAAGGCTGGTTAATCCCGGAGCGGAGCCAGATTGTTCACGTTGCGGTGACGGCCCGCCGCTACAGTGCGGCGCTTCTGGTCCGATTTTGGGCTAATTGCTGCATTATCCCGAGGACGGATCGGGCTCGTTCAACTGGAATCGATGACTCAAGCGTCGAAATCGCTGCTGCGGCTCACCGTGCTTTGCTGCGCGGTGCTGCTGTTCGCACTCGACACCACCGACGCCTTGGCGCAGTCGCGCAACTGCCAGGCACTGGCCAACACACTGCAGGCCATCGAGCGCAGCGGCGACTTCCAGAACCTCGGCGACATCAACGACCGGACCCGCCAGCTGCAGGACGCGGTGCAGCAGGCCGAGAGCAAGTACGTCCGCGACGGCTGCAACGCCGCCGCCAAGCGCGGGGAAAAGCTGAGCAGCCAGTGCCGGGCCGAGGCGCGACAGGTGGTGAAGGCCCGCGACGCCTTCGCCAAGATCTCGCAGCAGGCCGATACCGGCAACGCCGTGGCCCAGCAGCGCGAGGCGGTGCTGCAGGAAATGGCGCGGTTCAACTGCAACAGCCGCTCGCGGGCCACCGTCACCGAGAACCGCGGCAGCCTGTTCGACCAGTTGTTCGACGCCTTCGAGAACGGCTTTGACGGCATCTCGACGCGCGGCGACCAGTTCTCGGGCTATGCCGGATACGAAACCGTGCGCACGGTCTGCGTCCGCAAGGTCGACGGCTACTACTGGCCGATCAGCTATTCGACGCTGATCGACTACGCGCCCAACGATTTGACGCAGTGCCAGGAGCAGTGCCCGGGCATGGATGTCGATCTCTACTACTACGACAACCCCGGCCAGGAGCCGGAGCAGATGATCAATCTCGAAGGGCAGCCCTACGCCTCGCTGCCGGCGGCCTTTGCGTACCGCACGAGCTACGACCGCGCCAACAGCTGCAAGACCAGGGTGAGCTACGGCTCGATCAGCCTCGCCGCGCTGCCCGACGGCACCAGCCGGGCAATGATCACCTATGCCGACCTGACTTTCCCGCTGCCGATCCGCGATCCGCGGCGGGAGATGGAGGTGACGGTGGCGCCGATCGCTACCGCCAACTACGTCAACGTTCCGCTGCCGCGCCCCCGGCCGGCGGCGCCGGGCGAAGAACCCAAACCAGTGGTGGTCAAACAGGCGGCGGCGAACGATCCGGTCCGCATCGTGCAGTTCGGCGACAAGCGGGTCAGGATAGTCGGGCCAGACACACCCTACGCCCCAACAGCGGCAGCAGGGACCTGAGTTCCGGCCCGTCCTCGCGGCCGGTCAGTGCCAGCCGCAGCGGGTGAAACAGCGCCCTGCCCTTGCGTCCGGATTTCTCCTTGAGCGCATTGGTCCAGGCCGACCAGGTGGTTTCGTCCCAGGGTTCCGGCGGCAGCAGCTCGCGGGCGAGATCGAGGAAATCGCGATCCTCGTCGGCCGGCCGGTGATCGATCGATCCGGCGATGATGGCGGCCCAGGGTGCGACGTCGGAAAACCTCGTCAGATTGCCGCGCAGCACGCCCCAGGCCCTCTCCTCCGCCAGACCGAGCGGCTCAAGGCGGGGCCGGGCGGCCTCGAACGGCATGGCGTGCAGGATGCGGGCGTTGAGGCTCTCGAGCTCGGCCGGATCGAAACGCGCCGGCCCGTGCGAGATCATCGAGAAGTCGAGGCGGTCGGCGATGGCGCGGAGGTCGGGATAGGGCTCGACCGACAGACTCGTCCCGGTCAGCACCGCGACGGTGGCAACCGCCAGCGGTTCGAACCCTTCCGTCCGCAGGTCCGACAGCGACAATGAGCCGAGGCGCTTGCTGAGCCCCTCGCCTTCGGCGCCGGTCAGCAGATTGTGGTGCCCGAAGCGCGGCACGGCACCGTCCAGCGCCTCGAAGATCTCGATCTGCGTGCCGGTGTTGGAGACGTGGTCCTCGCCCCGGATGACGTGGGTGATCTCGAGATCGATGTCGTCGACCACCGAGGGCAGCGTGTAGAGGTAACTGCCGTCCTCGCGGATCAACACCGGATCGGACATCGAGGCGGTGTTGACCGTCTGCGGTCCCTTGATCAGATCGTCGAAGTGCACCGGCCGGCCGTCCAGCCGGAAGCGCCAGTGCGGTTTGCGACCCCCGGCCTCGAGAGCCTGTCTCTGCTCCCCGGTCAGCGACAATGCGGCGCGGTCGTAGACCGGCGGTCGGCCGAGCAGCCGGGCCCGGCCGCGCTTGATCTCGAGCTCTTCCTCGGTCTCGTACGCCGGATAGAGTCGCCCGGAGGCGATCAGCCGGTCGCGCGCTGCATCGTAGAGCGCAGTTCTATCCGACTGCCGAACCTTCAGCGCCGGTGCGATACCGAGCCAGGCGAGGTCTGTCTCGATGCCGCGCGCGAACGCCTCGGTCGAGCGCGCCGTGTCGGTGTCGTCGAGCCGCAGCACATAGGTTCCGCCGGTCTGGAGCGCGAACAGCCAATTGAGCAGCGCCGGCCGGGCATTGCCCAGATGCAGCCGTCCGGTCGGCGACGGCGCGTAGCGGACAATGGTCATTCGACGCCCTGCTTGGCCGGCGCGGGCGCCGCGACCACCACTTCGCTCTCGTCGCGATAACCGTTGGTGATGGGGTATTTGCGACCGATGCCGAAGGCCTTCTTGGTCAGTTTGGTGCCCGGCGCCGCCTGCTTGCGCTTGTACTCGGCGAGATAGAGCAGCCGCTCGACGCGCCTGACCAGGGCGCGGTCGAAGCGGCCGTTGCCCCTGGCGACGATCTCGGCCACGGATAGTTCGTCCTCGACCAGCCCGTGCAGCACCTCGTCGAGGATCGGATAGGGCGGCAGTGAATCCTGATCGGTCTGGTTGGGCCTGAGTTCGGCGCTCGGCGCCTTGGCGATGATGGCCTGCGGGATCACGTCGCCGTGTGGGCAGAGCGTGCCGTCGGGGATGTGCGAGTTGCGCCAGTCGGCGAGCTTGTAGACCTCCATCTTGAAGAGGTCCTTGATCGGGTTGAAGCCGCCGTTCATGTCGCCATAGATGGTGGCGTAGCCGACGGCCATCTCGGACTTGTTGCCTGTGGTCAGCAGCATCGCCCCGGTCTTGTTGGAGACCGCCATCAGCACCAGCCCGCGCATGCGCGACTGGATGTTCTCCTCGGTGACATCGGCGGGCTTGTCGCCGAAGACCGGCTGCAGTTCGCGCAGCGCTTCATCCACCGGCTGGCCGATCGGCACGATGTCGTAGCGGACGCCGAGCCGGGTCGCACAATCCTTGGCGTCGCGCAGGCTCTCCTCGGAGGTGTAGCGATAGGGCAGCATCAGGCAGTGGACGTTCTCGGGGCCGAGCGCGTCGGCGGCGATGGCCGCGACGATGGCGCTGTCGATGCCGCCCGAGAGGCCGAGCACGACCTTGCTGAAGCCGTTCTTGCGCACATAGTCGCGCAGCCCGCGCAGCATCGCCTGCCACGGCGCTTCCTCGATCGAAGCGAGGGGAACCACATCGCCCCTGGTGCAGCGCCAGCCATGCGCGCCGCGCTCCCAGTCGGAAACGATGAAATCGCTCTCGAACGACTTGCCCTGGAACACCAGTCTATTGCCCGGTTCGATGCCGAAGGAGGCGCCGTCGAACACCAGCTCGTCCTGGCCGCCGACCTGATTGAGATAGAGCATCGGCACCTTGTCCTCGGCAACCCGGGCGCGAACCAGGTCCATGCGGATGTGCTGCTTGTTCTTCCAGTAGGGCGAGCCGTTGGGGCAGAGCAGCAGCTCGGCGCCGCGATCGACGAGGTACTCCGAGACCGGCCGGTGCCACACGTCCTCGCAGATCGGAACGCCGATGATCGTGCCCTTGATGGTCATCGGCTCGGGCAGCGGTCCGGACACGAAATAGCGCTTCTCGTAGAACACGTCGTCGTTGGGCAGTTCGCGCTTGTAGCGGCGCGCGACGACCCTGCCGTCCTCGGCGAGCAGCACTGCATTGTAGAGCTGATGGCCATCGCGCCAGATCGTCGGCAGCAGCAGGCTGACGGTGGTTCCCCTTGTGGCGTGGACGAGGTCGGCGGCGGCCGCCAGCGCGTCCTCGAGGACGCGCGGCTTGAAGAACAGATCTTCCGGGAAATAGCCGGTCAGGAACAGCTCGGAGAGCATCAGGATGTCGGCCTTGGCCGCCACCGCGTCGGCCAGCGCGCTCTTGGCAAGCGCCAGGTTGGCCTCGAGCGCTCCCACCTTGGGATTGAGCTGGGCGAGCGCGATGCGCAGTCGGTCTGCCACGGAAGGAAATCCTGGTCGCGAAAACGCGGCAGACTTATCCGCTCACCCCCCGAAGGGCAAGCCGACATGGCCCCGGCAAGCCCGGATCAGAAGGAGTAGCTGACCTCGGCGAGGAGGCCGTAGCGGAACATCGAGAATGGATTGGCGGGCTCGATGAAGGTCTGCTTGGCGAAGGCTGGCGGCGTGTCGAAGGCGGGCGGGTTGATCGCGTCGCTGTCGCTGGGATTGCCGATCGTCGCCTGGTCATAGGTCACATCGGCGGTGCCCTGCAGGTACCAGGCGCGGCCGCCGACTCGGATGGCGAGATTTTCCGTCGGATGGAAGCCGGCCATCACCTCGGCCATGGCGCCATAGCCCCAGCCGTCGAGTTCGGTCGGCGAGGCCTTGACCGACGAGATATTGCCGCCCGGAAAGACCGAGAAATCGTAAAGGGTCGAGGTCTGGTCGGAGCCGATGATGCCGTTGACCTTGGCGTAGGGGACGGCGGCGAGTTCGCCGGTGATGTCGAACATGCCGCCGAGTTCGGCCTTGCCCTGCATACCCAGGCGCAGCAAGTGGACGTCGACGTTGTTGGCCGAACTGTCCATCGGCACGAAGGTCTCGCCGGTGGTCTGATCGTAGCCGATGTCGTCGGACGAGGTGGCGGTGGTGTAGCTGAAGCGGTCGGTATTGGGCGAGTTGTTCCAGTACATGTAGCCGGCGAGCGCGCCGAAGCCGTTGCCGTTGTTGTCGCCCCACATGTTGTAGCCGATATCGGCGCCGGCATACCCGATCTTGCCGTCGATGATGCTGCCCGCCGAATAGGGGTCGGTGAAGGTGCCGTCCAGCTTGAAAGCGTAGCCGCCCAGCGCCTTGGCGTAGACGTTGGTGGAGTGGTCCTCGATGCGCAGCGCCAGTTCACCGATATGGGAGGTATCGTTGCTGGTGAACGAGCCGGCGCTGTCGGTGAAGGTCTGCGTTCCCATCGAATACCAGTAGCGGATGCCGAACTCGAGCTTCAGCGGATCGTCCTTGTCGCCGAGCCCGGCCCAGTCGCCCGGATCGGTGGGGTAGCCGTCGCGGAAACCGCTGTCGCCGCCGAAGTCGTCGGAGTAGTCCGCCGCATATGCGGGGGCCGCTACCGCCATGGCTGCGAGCAGCGCCACCAGACTCGGAATCGGACGGGACATGGGACCCTCGGCACAACAAACGCGATGGTTCGTTTATGCCTTGTTAGGGTTAATGTTCCGCTAAGCGCCCCTCGCCGGAGGCTGGAGCACGTCACTTCCGATGGAATCGGAACGAGTGCTCCATGTCTCTGTTTTGTCGCGTTTCCGAACCGGAAAGCCGCTTCGCACTTTTCCTGGAAACGCCCTAGAAGCCGCTGACCGCCTGACGTTTCGGGCGCTGGGCGCGGATTTCCTCGGCGACGAGAAACGCCAGTTCCAGCGCCTGCGAGGCGTTGAGGCGCGGGTCGCAATAGGTGTGGTAGCGGTCCTGAAGGCTCGCCTCGGTCACTGCGGACACGCCGCCGCCGACGCATTCGGTGACGTCGTCGCCGGTCATCTCGATGTGGATGCCACCGGCATAGGTGCCCATCTGCCGATGCACCTGGAAGAACGAGTGGACTTCCGAGAGCACCTTGTCGAATGGACGTGTCTTGTAGCCGTTGGCCGCCTTGACGGTGTTGCCGTGCATCGGATCGGTGCACCAGACGACGGTGCGGCCCTCGCCCTGCACGGCCTCGATGACGCGGGGCAGATGCTCCTTCACCTTGTCCGAGCCGAAGCGGCAGATCAGGGTGATCCGGCCCGGCTCGTCCTTCGGATTGAGCCGGTCGAGCAGGCGCATCAGGTCGTCGTCGGTGAGGCTCGGACCGCACTTGATGCCGATCGGGTTGCGGATGCCGGAGAAATACTCGACATGCGCCGCGTCGGGCTGGCGGGTTCGGTCGCCGATCCACAGCATGTGTCCGGACGTGGCGTAAAACTCGCTGGTGATCGAGTCACGGCGCGTCATCGCCTCCTCGTAGCCGAGCAGCAGGGCCTCGTGGCTGGTGTAGAAGCGGGTCTCGCGCAGCGACGGGGTGTTCTCGGGCGTGAGGCCGAGGGCGCGCATGAAGTCGATGGCGTCATCGATCTTGTGCGCCACTTCCTCGAAGCGTGGGTAGGCCGTGGAATCCTTCATGAAGCCCATCGTCCATTCGTGCACGCGGGCCAGATTGGCGTATCCGCCGGTGGCGAAGGCGCGGATCAGATTGAGCGTCGCCGCCGATTGCCGGTAGGCGAGCAGCAGCCGCTCGGGATCGGGCATCCGCGCCTCGGCAGTGAAGCCGATGTCGTTGACGATGTCGCCGCGATAGCTCGGCAGGGTCACGCCGCCGATGGTTTCGGTGTCGGACGAGCGGGGCTTGGCGAACTGTCCGGCGATGCGCCCGACCTTGACCACCGGCTTGCCCGCCCCGTGCGTCAGGACGATCGCCATCTGCAGGAACACCCGGAAGAAATCGCGAATGTGGTCGGCACCGTGCTCGGCGAAACTCTCGGCGCAATCGCCGCCCTGGAGCAGGAACGCCTCGCCGCGCGCCACGTCGGCGAGCTGCGCCGTCAGTTCGCGCGCCTCGCCGGCAAACACCAGTGGCGGGAAGGTCGACAACTGCTTCTCGGTGGCAGCGAGCTTGGCTGGATCGGGATAGTCGGGAACCTGCGAGATCGGCTTCTGCCGCCAGCTGTCAGGGCTCCAAGTGTTCATTCGTCTCACTCGCCAACGCGTTGTCGGCGCGGTCTAGCGCGGGTGACGCCCACCCGCAAGCGCTCAGACCTTTGCCCCGCCCCGGTAGCGGTAGCTCGGGGCCTTGAACGTCACCAGTTCTTCGCCGGCGGTGGGGTGCATGGCCATGGTGCGGTCGAAATCGACCTTGGTTGCCCCCATGCCGATGGCGATGGCGACCAGCTGGATCATCTCGGCGGCGCCCGGTCCGATGATATGGACGCCCAGCACCTTGTCGCCCTCGGCCTCGGTGATGAGTTTCAGAATCATCCGCCCCGGGTGGCTCGTGAGCGTGTTGATCATCGGCCGGAAGCGGGTGACGAACACGTCGATGTCGCCATGCGTGGCCGCCTCGGTCTCGGTGAGACCGATGGTCCCGACCTCCGGCTCGGCGAAGACCGCAGTGCCGATCTGGCTGTGATCGACCGCCAGCGGGTTGTTGTTGAACAGCGTCTCGGCCACGTACCAGCCCTCGCGGACGGCGACCGGGGTCAGCGCCGCGCGGCCGGTCACATCGCCCACTGCGTAGATCGAGGGCACGGTGGTCTGCGAGTATTTGTCGACCTTGATGGCGCCGCCCGAGTGCAGTTCGACCCCCACCTCCGCGAGCCCGATGCCGTGCGAGTTGGCCTCGCGGCCGGTGGCGAACATCACCGCGCCGAAGGGCGCGTCGACCTCGTCGGAGAAGTGGACGAGGATGTCGTCGCCCTGTTTTTGGAGCCCGCGGACATTGGTTTGGTAGATGATCCTGATGCCGCGCTCCTGAAGCCCGGCTTCAAGGCCGACGCGCAAGTCCTCATCGAACCCGCGCAAAATCTTGTCGCCGCGGTAGATCATGGTGGTGTCGACGCCCAATCCGGCAAAGATGGTCGCGAACTCCACCGCGACATAGCCGCCGCCCTCGATCAGGATCGAGTGCGGGAGCGTCTCGAGATGGAACGCCTCGTTCGACGTGATCCCGAGCTCACGGCCCGGGATGTGCGGGATGCGAGGATGTCCGCCGGTCGCGACGAGGATATATCTGGTGCTGAGTTCGCGACCGCCTTTGACGAGTTTCACGCCGTTGGGGCCGGTGACCACCGCCCGGTCGCGGATGATCTCGACGCCGGCTCGCTCGAGGGCGCCGACATAGGCCGCCTCGAGCCGGGCGATCTCTTTGTCCTTGTTGGCGACCAGGGTCGGCCAGTCGAACTGGGCGTCCACCGTCCAGCCGAAGCTGCCGGCGACTTCGAACATGTCGGAGAAGCGGCTCGCATAGACGAAAAGCTTCTTGGGAACGCAGCCCCGGATAACGCAGGTGCCGCCGACCCGGTATTCCTCGACGATGGCGACTTTGGCGCCGTGGTTGGCCGCGACCCGCGCCGCGCGAACGCCGCCCGAGCCGGCGCCGATGACGATCAGATCGTATTGCTTGTCCATGGCCCGCGCGGTCGCACAAAAAAGGGCCCCGCACAAGCGGGGCCCGAACAATCACGCGCGAGCGCGGGCCGGCATGCTGCTAGACGTTGTAGCCCTGGGCCTTCAGCTCGGCGCGCACCTTGGTCACGAATTCGGTGCCGAAATTGTTGGTGAAGACCACCATCACCGCGCGGATGCCCTTGTTGATGTCGAGCGCCGACGACGCCAGCTTGACCCCCGCCGGCGTCTCGTAGAACGCCACGATCTGGGTCAGTTCGTCCTGGGTGAAGGTGGTCGCGTAGACGCGGGCAAACTGGTTGAACAGATCGTCCTTCTTGCCCTTGTACTGCTCGAGGATCTTGCCGATCGCGGCGTCGATCTTGTCGCTGATCTCGGGGTTCGACTGGGACAGGAGCTTGCTGGTCTGGGCGGCCGTCTGGACGAGCACGGCTTCATAGATGCCGGCCTTGTCGGTCAGGTCCACGTACCGCCGCGCCAGTTGCAGCAGCTCGGGCGGAATTTCCTGGGCCAGCGCCGGAGCTACCGCGCCGAAGGCCAGCGACAGGGCCAGGGCGGCAGGCGCCGCCCACAGCCGCAGTCGGGACAGGTTCCTGTTCGTCATGTTCGTTCTAACCCCCGGTTGGTGACTTCTGGCGTCACGCGTCGATTGTCTCCACGCCGTCGTTTCCGGCGACGTAGGCCCTGGTGCAAAGCTTCAGGAAAAGCCCGTGCCCGACCACCCCCGGCACATCGCGCAGGTCGGCCGAAAGCGCTTCTGGATCGGAAATGCGGCCAAAAAATGCATCGACAATGAGATGCCCGCCGTCGGTGACGAAGGGCTCGCCGGACACGACGTGACGGAGTTTCACGGCGCCCTCGCCGTGGTGGCGCGCCAGAATCCGCTCGAGGGCGAACCGCGTTGCCCCGAGCCCGAAGCGGTCCACCTCGATCGGCAGCGGGAAACGGCCCAGGGTCGCGACCAGCTTGGAGCGGTCGGCGATCACGATCATCCGTTTGGAGGCCGCGGCGACGATCTTTTCGCGCAGCATCGCACCGCCGGCGCCTTTGATCAGGCCGAGGCCCGGCCCGATCTCGTCCGCCCCGTCGATGGTCAGGTCGAGTTCGGGCGTTTCGTCGAGGCTGGTCAGCGCAATGCCGAGGCCCCTGGCCTGCGCGGCAGTCGCTTCCGAGGTCGGGACGGCGATGCAGTCGAGCCCGGCGCGAACGCGCTCACCCAGAAGATCGACGAAATGCCACGCGGTCGAGCCGGTTCCGAGCCCCAGCTTCATGCCGGCCCGGACTTCACTCAGCGCCGCGGCTGCCGCTTGCCTCTTGAGATCTTTGCCCAATCAATTTCCCTCGCGCCGCAGGTGCTAGGAGGCGCCACCGGCCCTGTCAACAGGCGACCTCACGCATTGGTGATCGAGGATTGTCGCTTTGCCGCAACACAGCCGCCTTTAGCTCTAGCTCGCGCCGTGGAATCCTGCGACGCGCCACTTTCGGGCAATCGGCAATTTGGCTAAGCAAAGACCACGACTTGCCGGGGACGCTCGCCCCCGCATCGCTCAGAGGCAAACATGAATCGACTGAAGATCGTTCTGGTCGCGTTGCTCGCGGCCCTCATTTCGGTGTCGGCGGCGACCCCGACGATGGCCAAGCTCTACTACAATCCCGATACCAACCAGTGGGAAGAACGCGTCATCAGCCCGCGCGGACATGGCAGTTACAAGCCGATCCCGCGCACGACCGTTCCCTATGACGGCAAATTCAAGCCGGGCACCATCATCGTCGAGACGTCGGAACGCCGGCTCTATTTCGTGCTGCCCGGCGGCGAGGCGATCAAGTACGGCATCGGTGTCGGCCGCGACGGCTTCCGCTGGGCGGGCCAACACAAGATCAGCCGCAAGGCGGAATGGCCGGGCTGGACCCCGCCGGCCGAGATGCGCAAGCGCGTGCCCGATCTGCCGGCCTACATGCCGGGCGGCCCGGACAATCCGCTCGGCGCCCGCGCGCTCTATATCGGCGCGACGCTCTACCGCCTGCACGGGACGTCGGAGCCCTGGACCATCGGCCAAGCGGTGTCGTCCGGCTGCATCCGCTTGACCAACGAGGACATCATCGATCTCTACGAGCGCGCCAAGGTCGGCTCGCTGGTCGTCGTCCACCAGTAACGGCGAAATCGCGGAACAATGAGGCCGGTCCCTTGGGGCCGGCCTTTCTGTTTGGCGCGAGGGCCGCTATCTTGCCGCCCATGACACTCCTCTATTCGCAGCGCGACATCCTCCCCACCCACGCCGTCCGGCCGCTGATCGACCGCTATGGCCGGCAAATCAGCTATCTGCGCGTCTCCGTCACGGACCGCTGCGATTTCCGCTGCGTCTACTGCATGTCCGAGCACATGGAGTTCCTGCCCAAGAGCGAGGTGCTGAGTTTCGAGGAAATCGATGCGATCGCCTCCGCGTTCATCGCCCGCGGTACGCGGAAGATCCGGCTGACGGGCGGCGAGCCGCTGGTCCGGCGCGACATCATGGAGCTGGTGGAGCGGCTCGGCGGCTACATCGGCAGCGGCCTCGACGAGCTGACGCTGACCACCAATGGCAGCCAGCTCCGCCGCCATGCCGAGGGTCTGGCGCGCGCCGGCGTCCGGCGCATCAACGTTTCGCTCGACACGCTCGATGAAGGCCGGTTCCGCGCCATCACGCGGCGCGGCAGGATCGCCGACGTGCTCGACGGCATCGATGCTGCTGCGGAGGCCGGCCTCAAGATCAAGATCAATATGGTCGCCATGCGCGGCGTCAACGACGACGAGATCGAGCCGATGATGGCCTGGGCGCACGGCCGCGGCTTCGGCCTGACGCTGATCGAGGGCATGCCGCTGGGCGAAGTCGGCATCGACCGCGTCGACAGCTATCTGCCGCTCAAGGAACTTCGCCAGCGGCTCGCCGCGAGGTACACGTTGGAGCCCACCGACCACCGCAGCGGCGGCCCCGCCCGTTACGATTGGGTCAAGCAAACCAACGGCTTGCTCGGCTTTATTACGCCGATGAGTCACAATTTCTGCGAGAGCTGCAACCGCGTCCGGCTCACCGCGACGGGCCAGCTCTACATGTGCCTCGGCCAGGACGACATGGTCGACCTGCGCGCGACCCTGCGCACCGACGGCCCCGCTGCGCTGGACGCCGCACTCGACCGCGCCATGCAGCTCAAGCCCAAGGGCCACGATTTCGTGCTCGACCGCGACCACACCGGCCCGGCGTTGAGCCGGCATATGAGCGTGACGGGGGGCTAAGCTTTCGGCCTGGACGTTTTTGGGAGCGCTTTGGCAGCCTTGGGCTTCTTTCGCACCCGTTTCTGACCACCCTCCGACGTCACCTCCAGCGAGTCGATCTTGCTCACCAGTTCGCTGAGCTTGCCAAAGCCGTAGTTGCGCGCGTCGAAGTCGGGAGCAAGGTTCAGCAGCTGGCTGCCAACGCCACCGAGCGACTGCCAGTCCCCGTCCGCGCCCATCTCAGAGATGACCCGCTCGAGCATCTTCTTCGCTTCGCCGATCGGATGGCGCGCGCGCACGGGCTGCACCGCCTCGGGGGCATGAATTCCGAGATTCTCGGTGTAGATGAAGCGGCGGCAGGCTTGGCGGAAGCTCTCGGGCGTCTTTTGTTCGCCAAATCCGAATACGTCGGCGCCTTCTTCGCGGATGCGCGCGGCGAGCCGAGTGAAGTCGCTGTCGGACGAGACGAGGCAGAAGCCGTCGAAGCGGCCGGAATGCAGCAGGTCCATCGCGTCGATGACCAGCGCGATGTCGGACGCGTTCTTGCCGGTGGTATAGGCAAATTGCTGCTGCGGCAGGATCGCGAACTTGGTGAGCACGTCTGCCCAAGCCTTTGAACGAGGGCTCGAAAAATCCCCGTAGATGCGGCGAACGCTCGCCTCACCCAGGGTTGCAATCTCCTCGAACAGGCCATCGACGATCTTGGCCGAGGCATTGTCGGCGTCGATCAGAACGGCCAGGCGGCGAGAGCGCTCCTCGGCGGCCATGTCAGGCCTCTCCTATTTGTCCTCGTCGCTGACGCTGACGAATTCGAGCGGCAGGGCGGTGGTGTATTTGATCTGGCCCATGGCGAACGACGAGCTCACGTCGGTGAGCGCGATCTTGCCGATGAGCTTCTTGTAGAAGGCATCGTAGGCGGCGATGTCGGGCACCACGACGCGCAGCAGATAGTCGACGTCGCCGCTCATCCGGTAGAACTCGACGACCTCGGTGAAGTCGTCGACCACGGCAGCGAATTTGCGCATCCAGGCTTCGTTGTGCTCGTTGGTCTTGACCGAGACGAACACGGTGACACCGGCGTTGATCTTGGTGGGATCGAGCACCGCGACCCGGGCGCGGATGACGCCGTCCTCCTCCATCTTCTGGATGCGGCGCCAGCACGGGGTCGTCGACAGCCCTACTTTGCGGCCGATTTCGGCGACCGGAGTGGTCGCATCCTTCTGCAGCAATGCCAGAATCTTGCGATCGATCTTGTCCAACGGCATGAGCCCCTCGCTGAAATGGGTTTGCTGGAAAGCCAGAAATTGTCCGCCCTAACGCAACTACACCCGGCCGAAATGCCTCGTCAACGCAAAATAGTTGCGCGAACGGTCACTGGAACCAGCCTCGTATCCATTCCCAGAAGCCCGGGGATTCGGCGCCGTGGCTCCGCCGCCAATCGGCAGGCGACATGAACGTGCCCTCCCAGATGCCGAGCCGTGCATTGCGCGCTCCGAGTTCGGTCCCGAGATAGGCGAACTCCGCCGTCGCCCACCCCGCCGCAACGATCGCCTCGGCGATGTCCGCCCCCTTGCCGGTGCACCTGGCGAGGGCGCGCCCGTAACGGTCGCGGCCGTTGCGCTGGCACGACAGGGTGTCGCCGCGCACCAGTTTTTCGACGAAGTCCCTGGCCTCGATGCCGCACGACCATTCGGCGCCGGCGCTGGTCGCGCAGGTCTGGTCGAGCTCCGGCGCGTCGATGCCGCCGAGCCGGATGCGGGTCGAACCGATCCGCAGCGTGTCGCCATCGATGACGTAGGGCTTGCCTTCGATCGGCGAGCCGGGCGGGGTCAACCAAGCCGCGGTGGCGGCGACCAGCGCGATCACCAGCACCGCGACGGCCATACCGAACCGGCGGCGGGAGGGCGTTCGTCGCGACCACGGCGAGGCGCGCATTTCACTCCCCCTTAACCACGATGCGCATAGGGTTTCCCGTCAGCGTAGCGAATGCGTAGCTCTTTCGCAGCACAGAGTCAGTTGAGTACCGCGTTATGCCGTTCGAGCCGGCGCATCAGGCCGACGTGCGCTCTCAGATGGGGCGCGACCTGCGCCGCAAAGCGCAGCGGACGGTGTTCGACGCGCGCCAGAAGCTGACGTCCTCATCGGGCACCCGCGCTTCCTTTGATTTCGAATTGCTCGACGAGTACGCGGACTCGCGCATCTCGGGCGCCCTCGTGCTGTCCGTGATGTTCGGCATCCTGGCGCTGTTTTCGAGCCTGTGGGTCCCGCTTTTCGCCGCCGCGGCCTGGGCCGGGATCGTCGCGGCGGCCAATGTCGGCGTGGTCTTTGCCTGCCGCCGGTTCAAGCGCATCCACCCCAGCCAGTTCAATGCCGGGCGCTGGACGGCGACGTTCATCACCGTCGAGACGATCTACGGCGTCGCCTGGTCGCTGCTGGCGTTGTTCTCGCTGGTGGCGGAGAACCAGCTGAACCTCGCGGTGGTGATGTTCGCCATCGCGCTGATCGGCATCGCCGCCAACGCCGTCTCGACACGTACCCTGCCCGGCGCGACGCTGATGAGCACGTTGCCCACCGCCCTCACCGTCGCCATCGACCTCGCCGTCATCGGCGGCACCCTCAACTGGTCGCTGGCGGCGGTCACCATCGGCGGCGAGATCTTCTTCGTCTATCTCGCGCGCCAGCTGCATGCTTCCGAACTCGAGGGCATCACCCACCAGGCCGAAAAGGACGCGCTGATCAACGAGCTCGAAGAGGCCCGCCAGATGTCGGACGAAGCGCGCCGGCACGCCGAGCAGGCCAACATCGCCAAATCGCAGTTCCTCGCGACCATGAGCCACGAGCTGCGCACGCCGCTGAACGCCATCATCGGCTTTTCCGAGGTGCTGAAGTCCGAGCTGCTCGGCCCCCACAACGTACCGCAATACAAGGAATATGCCGGCGACATCCACAGTTCCGGCCAGCACCTGTTGAACCTCATCAACGAACTGCTCGACCTGAGCCGCATCGAGGCGGGCAAGTACGAGCTCAACGAGGAGGCCGTGGCGCTCATCGATATCGCCGAGGATTGCCGGCGCATGGTCGAGATCCGCGCCAAGGCCAAGGGCATCGAGCTCAGTTTCACCTACGGCACCAACTTGCCCAAACTGTGGGGCGACGAGCGCGCCATCCGGCAGGTCGTGCTCAACCTGCTCAGCAACGCCATCAAGTTCACGCCGCAATCGGGCAAGGTCGCGCTGATGGTCTCCCGCTCGACCGATGGCGGACAGATGCTGTCGGTGCGCGACAACGGGCCGGGCATCCCCGAGGACGAGATCGCAACCGTGCTCTCGTCTTTCGGCCAGGGCAGCCTTGCGCAGAAGACCGCCGAGCAGGGCGCCGGCCTCGGCCTGCCGATCGTGCAGAAGATCATGGAGCTGCACCAGGGCCGCTTCGACCTGTTCTCGAAGCTGCGCTTCGGCACCGAGGTGATCGCCACCTTCCCGCGCGCCCGCGTCATGGACGCATTGGCGCCGGTGGTCGAGCGCAAGGAACGGCTGCAGATCTACTCGGAAGCGGACGGCACCCGCGGTTAGTCCTTGCCGCTGACGCCGGCGCTCGCGAACGTCGCCATATTGCGGTGCAGATGCAGTGCGGTCTTGGCCAGCACCATGCCGAGCGCCGCCCCGCTCCCCTCGCCCAGCCGCATGCCCAGATCGAGCAGCGGGGTCACGCCCATCGCCGCCAGCGCCTTGGCGTGTGCACTCTCAGCCGAGACATGCGCGAAGATACAATGGTCGATGGCGTGCGGATTGACCGCGTGCGCGATGGCCGCGGCGCTCGTGGCGACGAACCCGTCGACGATCACCGGGGTCTTCTGGTGTCGCGCCGCCACCATCGCGCCCAGCATCGCGGCGATCTCGCGGCCGCCGAGTTTGGCGAGGATCGCCAGCGGATCGCCGAGCGCGTCGCGGTGCAGCGCCAGCGCGCGGTCGACGGCGTCGGCCTTGCGGGCGAGCCCGGCATTGTCGACGCCGGTGCCGCGCCCGACCCAGTCGGCGCCGGTGCCGCCATAGAGTGCCGCATAGATCGCTGCCGCCACCGTGGTGTTGCCGATCCCCATCTCGCCGATCGCGAGGCAATCGGGTTTTCCAGCCACCGCCTCCATGCCGTAGGCGATGGTCGCGGCGCACATCTTGTCGTCCATCGCGGCGGTCTGCGTGATGTCGCCGGTGGGCAGCTCCAGCGCCAGCTCGAAGACCCGCAAATTCAGCTCATGCAGCGCGCAGATCTGGCTTATCGCCGCGCCGCCCGCGGTGAAATTGGCGACCATCTGCGCCGTCACCTCGCGCGGAAAGGCCGAGACGCCCTGGTCGGTCACGCCATGATTGCCGGCAAAGATCGCGACCATCGGGTTGTCGAGCGTGGGCTTGGCCTTCCCCTGCCAGCGGGCCAGCCACTCGACCAGCTCCTCCAGCTTGCCGAGGGAGCCGGGCGGCTTGGTCAGCTGCGCATCGTGCTGACGGACGGCGTCGACCGCCTCCTCGTTGCCCTCGGGGACGAGCGCCAGCAGGTCGACGATTTCGGAGAACGGATTGGCCATAGGGATCGCCTCAGTGGGCGGTCTTCATGAGGCGAGTCTTCAGATCCTCATAGCCCCACCCCATCACCACGTTGTGGTTCCAGGCAAACGCCGGCCGCAGGATCGGCGCCAGCGCCACCTGCCAGCGTTTGGTGATATCGACCGTCCAGTCGTAGCGGACGTAAGTCCCCTCGCCCTCGCGCCTCAGCGTCCACAGGCCGACGCCATCGAGTTCGCCGCGTGCCCGGCCCTCGAGCGCGCTCATCGGCTCGATCCGTGTCGCGGTCATCTCGAAGCTCAGGGTATAGGGCAGCGCCGTGCCCCAGGTGAACCGCCGCACCGCGCCCAGCCCGTCGGGGTCGCCCGGGGCGATCAGATCCACCTTCTTGACCGCGCGCCACCACGAGGGCCAGTCGTCGGGCGTCGTCAGTTCGCGCCAGATGCGCTCGATGGGCGTTGCAAACCGCCATTCGCTCATCAGTTCGAAACGGGTCGCGGCCAACGCTTGCCTTGCTCCGGCGCTTGGTGGGACAAGTCGGACTCATAGCCAACGCCGATGGAAATGCAATTGAACGACCGTCCCCAGCGCGGCCCCGAGCCGCGTCCCGCCAACGAAAACCGCCCGGTGCCGGCCGAGACGCGGCTCGGCGACGACCTGGTGATGGGCCTCCGGTTCTATTCCCGGCTGCCGACCGGTCCTCGCCAGCACGTTCGTCCCAACCTGTCGCGGATGGCGCTGGCGCTGCCCTTCACCAGCCTCGTCATCGGCGCCGGCCCGGTCGCAGTGCTGCTGGCGCTCGAATGGCTGGGCACGCCGCACCTGTTCTCGGCGGCGCTGGCTGTGGCCGTGATGGTGATCGTTTCGGGCGCCATGGCGGAGGACGCGATCGCCGATGCCGCGGACGGCCTCTTCGGCGGTGCGACCATCGAGGACCGGCTGGCGATCATGAAGGACAGCCGCCACGGCACCTACGGCGTCAGCGCCATCGTGCTGCTGCTCGGGCTGCGCATCGCCGCGGTCGGTTCGGTCGCCAATCCGCTGGAGGCCGCCGGCATCTGGCTCGCGGCCGGGGTGATGGCCCGCTCCGGCGCGCTGTGGCTGACCCTCGCCCTGCCCCCGGCGCGCAGCGGCGGCGCGGCGGCGAGCGCCGGCGCCGTCACGCGGCAGGCCTTCGGGGTCGGCGCGGTTTTCGCGGTGGTCCTGAGCTTCGTGCTCGCCGGCTTCGCCGTGGGCGTGCTCGGGCTCATCGCAGCCTACGGATTGTGCGTGCTGGTGGTCTGGGGCTGGGTGACGCTTTGCCGCCGGCTGATCGGCGGCCAGACCGGCGATCTGATCGGCGCACTGCAGGCGCTCCTTGAAATCGCCGCTCTGACTGCCTTTATGATCTTCGTGTAGTCGGAGAATTCCGCGTGCTCTTCGTTGGTGTTGCATTGCTGGTGGCGGTCGGGATCGGGCTCCTCGTGAGCGCCGATGCCGGAGCGTGGCTCGGGCTCACCCAGACACAGTTCGTGCAGCTGATCCCGCTGGTGCTGCTCGCCATCATCTTCGCGGCGGGTGCCTTCTCGCGCCGCCAGCGGTTTTCCGCCATCGCCGCCAATATCGGGGTCTGGCTGGCCGTTTTTGCCATCTCGGTGGTCGGCTACACCTATCGCGAGGACCTCAAGGGCGTCGCCGCCCGCGTCTTCGGCGAGCTGTCGCCGACCTCCGCCATCGTCGACTCCCGCAACGGTACCGCGAGCTTCCGGCGCGGCATGGACGGGCATTTCCTCGTCGCCGCATCGATCAACGGAGCGCCCATGCCCTTGCTGTTCGACACCGGTGCGAGCGCGGTCGTGCTGTCCTACTCCGACGCGAAGAAGGCCGGGATCGACGTCGCCAATCTGAGCTTCACCATGCCGGTGACCACCGCCAACGGCACCGGCCGCGCCGCGCTGGTGGTGCTCGACAGCATCGAGGTCGGCGGCATTTCCCGCGGCCGTGTCCGCGCCTTCGTCGCCGAGCGCGAGGCGCTCGACGGGAGCCTCCTCGGCATGAGTTTCCTCGAGACGCTGAGCGGCTACAGCGTCGCCGGCAACCGGCTGGAGCTTACCGACTGACAAGCCGGGCCGGCCGGTGCATAGTCCTTGCCACACCAAGCCGGAAAGCGTCATGCCACAACGAGATTACGACGAGCGCCTGCTGAGGGAGTCCTTCAGGATTGCCGCGCGAGCCCGTGAGGGAGGCGACCATCCCTTCGGCTCGGTCCTCGCCGACAAGTCCGGCAAGGTGCTGCGCGAACAGGGCAACGGCTACACCTCCGAGGGCGGCGACCGCACCGCGCACGCGGAAAAGCTGCTGGCCTCGTGGGCGGCGAAGAACCTGAGCCTCGAGCAGTTGCAGGAGTGTACGCTGTATACCTCCGCCGAGCCCTGCGCGATGTGCTCGGGCGCCATCTACTGGGCCGGGATCGGCCGCGTGGTATTCGGCCAGACCGAGCGCGACCTCAAGGCGCAGACCGGCGCGCACGAGGAGAACCCGACACTCGATCTGCCCTGCCACATCGTGTTCGAGGCCGGCCAGCGGCACACGGAGTTGGTCGGCCCCCTCCTCGCCGAGGAAGCGGCACAGCTGCAGGCGGATTTCTGGAAGGACAAGTAGCTCAGGCGGTCTCGAGCACCGGCGCGTCTTCGAGCGCCGCCAGCGCCCGCCGCAGCACCTCAGGTCCGGCGCCGCGCTTGGCCGCATCGACGCTGAGGATCTGCCGGAACAGCCGCGCGCCGCGCCGCCCGTTGGCGAGGCCGAGCATGTGGCGGGTGATCTGGTTGAGCCGCGCGCCATGCGCCAACTCGCCCTCGGCGTAATCCGCCATGGCGCGCATGATGTCGCCGATCTCGACAGCCCGCGCCGGCTCGCCGAAGCAGCGGTGGTCGATCTCGGCCAGCATCATCGGCTCGTGATAGGCGGCGCGCCCCAGCATGGCGCCCGAAACGTGCTTCAGGTGTTCCTCGGCATCCGCCAGCGTCTCGATTCCGCCATTGATCGAGACGGGGAACGGCGCGAGCCGTGCCGCCAGCCGATAAACGCGCGGGTAGTCGAGCGGTGGCACCGTCCGATTCTCCTTCGGCGACAACCCCTTGAGCCAGGCTTTTCGCGCATGGACGTAGAGATGGTCGGCGCCCGCCGCGACCATCAGGTCGGCGAAGCGGTCGAGGCTTTGCTCGGTGTCCTGGTCGTCGATGCCGATGCGGCACTTGACGGTCACCGGCAGTTCGGTCGCCGCCTTCATGGTGCGCACGCTTTCGGCGACCAATTCCGGCTCGGCCATGAGACAAGCGCCGAAGCGGCCGGACTGCACCCGGTCGGACGGGCAGCCGACATTGAGGTTGACCTCGTCATAGCCGAAGGCGGTGGCGATGCGGGTGGCCTCGGCCAGCTCGGCCGGATCGGACCCGCCGAGCTGCACGGCGACCGGATGCTCGCCGGCACTGAAGCCGAGCAGCCGTTCGCGATCGCCGTGGATCACCGCCGGGCTGGTGACCATTTCGGTGAACAGCAGCGCCCGGCGCGTCAGCAGCCGATGGAAGAACCGGCAATGCCTATCGGTCCAATCCATCATCGGGGCCACGGAGAAGCGGCGCGCGCGATCTACGATGGCTTTTTCTGTGGTTTCAATGCGTTGCACGGTTCCGTGTGCACTCCGTTCGGCGTCACGATACGACGCAAGTCGCTACAGAGAAGCGGCCTGCACGTCCACCTAAAGGCTATCGTATCGATCTGAACGCGGCCACCTGGTCGGCGATGGCCCGTTCGGTGGGCAGACGCTCCATCGAGCTCGCCCCGTAGAAGCCGTGGCAGGTTCGGGTGTGGGCGAGGATGTGTGCCGCGTCGGCAGGCATGGCGATCGGGCCGCCGTGGCAGAGAATGATGATGTCGTCGCGGACTGCCAGGGCGGCGGCCGACCATTCGTCGATCCTTGCGATGCAGTCGTCGAGGGTCAGCGCCGTCTCCGCGCCGATCGAGCCGCCGGTGGTGAGGCCGAGGTGGCAGACGATGATGTCCGCCCCGGCCTTCGCCATGGCGACGGCATCGGCCGAGCTGAAGACATAGGGCGTCGTCAGCATGTCCTTTTTGGCGGCGCGGGCGATCATTTCGACCTCGAGCCCGAAGCCCATGCCGGTCTCTTCGAGATTGGCGCGGAACAGGCCATCGATGAGACCGACGGTGGGGAAGTTCTGCACCCCGGCGAAGCCGAGGGACTTGAGTTGATCAAGGAAGTGGTCGGGCAGCATGAACGGATCGGTGCCGTTGACGCCGGCGATGACCGGCGTGTGCCTGACCACCGGCAGCACCTCGCGCCCCATGTCGACGACGATGTCGTTGGCATTGCCATAGGCCAGGAGCCCGGCGAGCGATCCGCGGCCGGCCATCCGGTAGCGGCCCGAATTGTAGATCACGATGAGGTCGATGCCGCCGGCCTCTTCGGCCTTGGCGGAGAGCCCCGTGCCGGCGCCACCGCCGATGATGGGTTGGCCGGCGGCGATCTTGGACCGCAGGCGGGCGAGGATTTCGGAACGGGTCATGTGAACCTCAAGCAATGGCGCGGAAACTGGCGACGAGCGCGGCCGCGAAGGCCGGGTCGTTGATGTGGAGATCGAGTTCGACGAGATGGCGGTTGGGTGCGCTCTCCCAGCCCGAACGGATGGCCTCGAACAGTGCGGCGTCGGCCTCCGGATCGTCGAAGGGCTGACCCGGCGCATCGATGGCCGAGACGCCGCGCAGCGGCAACAGGAACTGCACCGGCCCCTCCATGCGGTTGAGCCGGCTGACGATGAACGCGCCGACGCGGCGATTTTCCTCAGGCGTCGTCCGCATCAGGGTGACCTGAGCGTTGTGGACATGCAGCTTGCGGTCGCGGAACTGGGCCGGGACCGTCTCCTTGGCGCCGAAATTGACCATGTCGCAGGCGCCGACCGAGCCCACATAGGGCAGCCTGGTGCGGATGACGGAGCCGAAGCGGTCCTCGGTCGCCGGAAAGACGCCGCCGACGATGAGGTCGGGGACTTCGGTGGTGGTGACGTCGATGAGGCCGGCGACGAGACCTGAGTCCGCCAGCTTCTCCATCGATTGGCCACCGGTGCCGGTGGCGTGGAAGGTGTAGACCTCATGGGTCGCTTCCATTGCCTCGCGCACCGTGGTGACGCAAGCCGTGGTGACCCCGAACATGGTCATGCCCAGGCCCGGTCTGTCGGCGCCCGAGGCGGGTATGGCGTTGAGCGCCATGCCGGCCGCGGCATGTGCCGCGTTGCCGATGACCTTGCGCGAGATGGCGTTGAGCCCGGCCACGTCGACTACCGAGTACATCATGGTGAGGTCGTTCGGCCCGACATAGGGCGCGGTGTTGCCAGAGGCGACGGTCGAAACCATCAGCTTGGGCACCCCGATCGGCAGGGCGCGCATCGCTTCGGTCACCAGCGCTGTGTTGCCCGTGCCGCCGAGGCCGAGCACAGCGCCGATGTCGGTGCAGCTCACGAGATAGCCAGTCAGCGCCTTGGCCATGGCGGAGACCGCCTTGCCGCGATCGGTGAGGCCGAGCACTGCACCGACCCCGTCAGGATGATGCGCCGCGACCGCCGCGGCGGCAATGTCGGCGCCCTGCCCGGCGCCCTGCGTTCCCACGTCGACCAGCACCGCTTCGGCTCCCGCCGCGCGGACGCGATCGGCCGCGTAGCGCAGCTCCGGACCTTTGGTGTCCATCGTGCCGACCACATACACCTTGGCCATCTTCCTCCCCTTTCCGGCTGTTTCCGGCCTTCCTAGACGATTTTGCGTCGCCCATTCGTATGCAATAGGCATAACGTGCATTTTTCATATTGTATATCTATTCGAGAATTGCATACATATGGCCATCGACGAGAGGCCGCACGGAGCCCCAATGAACGCCCCACGCCATCTGACGCTGCGCGAACGCATCTACGAGGAGATCGTCAGGATGATCGTCTCGGGTGAGCTGCCGTCGGGCGCGCCGCTCGACGAGAAGGCGCTCACCGAGAAACTCACGGTGAGCCGCACGCCGTTCCGCGAGGCGCTCGGAACGCTGAGCAAAGAGGGCCTGATCGAGATCAAGCCGTATCGCGGCTTCTTCGTACGCAGCTTTTCGCGCAAGGAGACCGAGGATCTCTACGAACTCAGGAAGACCCTCGAGTGCTTCGCGGTCGAACTCGCGGTGCCGCAGATGAGCGATCGGCACATCGCCAATTTTGAACGGATTCTCGATGAGACCGTCGCCGCGCTGAAGCGCGACGACATGACCGCTTACGGCCTGGCCGACCGCGAATTCCACGAGACCATCGCGGAGCTCTCGGGCAACGCGGCGCTGATCGAAACGCTGAGCCGGCTGGCGCTGCAGATCCAGATCGGCCGCACCATCGCCAACGAGAGCCACACCTTTGCCGAGGATGCGGCGCGCGAGCGCGACGACATCCTCGCCGCCTTCCGCCGGCGCGACATCAAGGCCGCCGTGGCGCTGATGCACGCCCACATTTCCGACGTTCAGCGCACCGTGCTGGCACGGTTCGAGGAACCCAAACCGGCCAGACGATAGGCCACCACCAGCGGGCCCTGCCCGCAGCAAACGACGATGCCGGTGAACCGGCACCTAATCAGAGGAGGACCACCATGTTGAGACGAACCCTATTGGCATCGGCCGCCGCAGTGCTTGCGACCGCCGGATTGGCGAGCGGAGCTCAGGCTCAGACGCTCGTCATGTGGGGCCCGGAGCAGATCACCGAGCCGCTCATCGCCGAACTCTGGAACGGGCTGAAGGCCGATTTCGAGGCGGCCAACCCCGGTGTGACGGTCGAGTTCATGCCGCCCACCGGCACGATTTCGAACGGCGCCGTGCAATCGGCAATCCAGTCCAATGCCGGGCCGGACGTGATCCTCACCAATTCGGGCATCGCGCGGGTGACCACGGTGGTCGACGCCAAGCTCGTTGCCCCCCTGACCGCGGCCTACGCCGAGCGCGGCTGGGACAAGCAGATCTATCCCTGGCTCTATGCCGAGTTGCAGCGTCAGCGCGGCGGCGAAATCTACGAAGTGCCCGACGGGCTCGATGCGCTCGGGGTCTGGTACCACAAGGACATGTTCGCCGCGAACGGCTGGACCATGCCAGCGACCTATGCCGAGTTCCTCGATCTCCTCGGCAAGATCAAGGACAAGGGCATCATGCCGATCGCCATCGGGCCGCGGACCGCCGGCAGCGCCGGACATCTGTTCGGCAACATGCTGCAATCGGCAAGCGGCAGCGAAGCAGTGGGCAAGGCGGTTTCGGGCGAACTCAGCTGGACCGACCCCTCGATGGTGGGCGGCGCGGTGCGGCTGCGCGAGCTGGTCGACAAGGGCTATATCGACAAGGAAATGGCGGCGCTCGATCTCGATGGCGCGGCCCGGCTGTGGTTCAACAAGCGCGCGGCGCTGTTCGTCGCCGGCCCGTGGTTCACCGCCAATGCCCGCAAGGCCGAATACGACCTCGCCAATGCCGGCTACGCGCCGATGCCGTCCGACCTCGGGCCCGGCAAGCCAACCGGTGGCGTCGGCTGGAGCTGGCTGGTGCCGGCCAATTCGAAGCAACCCGAGCTGGCGATGAAGTGGATCGACTTCATTCTCTCCGACGCGGTGATGAAGAAGCGGGCCGAGAACGCCGCGAGCACCATGATCTATCCGCGCGCCCTCGACGGCGTTAACCCGCCCACGGCGATCCTCGGCGACATCTTCGCGGCCGCGGCCGCTGGCGTCGGATACAATCCGAGCGTCTATCTGCCCGCCAGCGTCGTCGACACCTACTTCCAGGTGATCCAGGGCATCATCAGCGCCCAGATCAGTGGCGAGGACGCCATGGCGCAGATTGAGGCCAAGATGGCGGAAGTGAAATAGGCTGCCAAACCGCAGCGTATCGGCCGGTGCCTTCTCCCCTTGCGGGAGAGGGCACGCCGACTGAGAGTTCGTGCCCAATGGCGACCAGACTAACCACTGCAGCACGCCGCGGCATTGCCCGGCCGAAGGTAGCGCATCGAGCGCGCCGCGCCGGCCGCGAGGCCCTCACCTCGGCGATCCCCCTGTTGCTCCCTGCCCTCGCGATCTACGCCCTGTTCAGTCTCCTCCCGATCTTCCTCACCTTCTGGCTGAGCTTCACCGACTCCCGCGGGCTCAACACCAGCGCGAGCTTCGTCGGCCTCAGCAACTACGGTCGCGCGGCGGCCGATCCGATCGTCTGGCAGAGCCTCGTGCACACGTTCCAGTGGCTGCTCGGGCATCTGCTCATGGCCGGAGGACTGGGACTGATCCTCGCCCTGGCGGTCAGCAGGCTGCGGCTGACGCGAGTGGTCTTCCGCACGGCGTTCTTCCTGCCGCACCTGGTGTCGCTGGCCGTGGTGGGGGTGATCTGGGCCAATATCTACGATCCGTTCTACGGGCTGCTGAACACGGCGTTGGATCGGCTGGGGCTCGGCGCGCTGTCGCAGGGCTGGCTCAGCGACCCGCTGCTCGTGCTGTTCTCGGTGAATGTCGCGAGCTCGTGGCAGGGGTTTGGGCTCTACATGCTGCTGTTCATCGCCGGGCTGCAGAACATCGACCACTCGCTCTACGAGGCGGCCGAGATCGACGGCGCCAATGGCTGGCAACAGCTCTGGTACGTCACCCTGCCCGGTCTCGCCGAAGTGATGACCTTCGTCGTCTCGCTGGCCATGATCAACGGGCTCAAAGGTTTCGCCACGGTGTTCGTGATGACCAATGGCGGCCCGTTCTACCAGAGCGAACTCATCACCACCTACATCTATAGACTGGCGTTCTCGATGCAGGACCACGGCCTCGCCGCGGTGCTGTGCGTGCTGCTGAGCACGCTCGCCATCGGCATCACCGTCGTCTTCAACCACTGGCGCGGGAGGCTCGCACGATGAGCCGGCGCCGATCCGAACTCCCGGCCTTCGCCGCCCTGCTGCCGGCGCTGCTGCTGATCCTCGGCCCCTTCCTCTGGCTGCTGATGTCGAGCCTCAAGAGCGAAGCCGAGATTGGGCAGGCAAACCCGTTTGCATTGCCCAAGGCGCCGATGTGGCAGAACTATGCGGATGCCTGGCAGATCGGCGGCTTCGGCGACCTGCTCGTCAACAGCCTCTTCAACCTCGCCGGCGTCGTCCTGTTGACGCTGATCACCTGCGCCCCGGCGGGCTATGTGTTCGCCAAGCTCAAATTCCCGGGCCGCGAGTGGGTGTTCTACCTGGTGATCATCGGGCTCACCATTCCGGTCCAGGCGATCGTCATTCCACTCTATCAGGTGCTGTTCAATCTGGGGCTGATCAACTCGCTGGCCGGCATCACGCTGGCGCAGGTCAGCAACGGCATCCCGTTCGGCATCTTCCTGATGCGGAGCTTTTTTGCCGGCGTGCCCGACGAGCTGGTCGAGGCGGCGCGCATCGATGGTGCGAGCCATACCCAGATTCTCGGCCGCGTCATGCTGCCGCTCGCCACACCGGCGCTGCAGGCGCTGGTGATCATCTCGGCGCTCTCGACCTGGAACGATTTCTTCCTGCCGCTCGTCATCCTGATCAGCCCCGAGGTGCAGACGCTGCCGCTCGGGCTGGTGCGGTTCGCCTCCACCTATTCCACCGATTTCCGGCTGGTGTTTTCGGGCACCGTGATCACCTTCCTGCCGGTCATCATTCTCTACATCCTGACGCAGAGGCGCTTCACCGAAGGCCTCACGCAGGGCGCACTGAAAGGCTGAGCCATGCCGCACCATGTCCCGCGGGAAATCCGCTACAATTTCGAATACGAGCGGCGGCTCAAGGCCTGCTTCATCGGGGCGGGCGGGCACGCCTACCGCAACGTCTACCCGACCTTCCGCTATGCGCCGGTCGATCTGGTCGCCATCTGCGACCTCTCCCTGGAACGTGCCGAGGGGTTCGCAAAAGTGTTCGGGGCGGAGCGCACCTACACCGACCACGAGGCGATGCTCCGGGCCGAAAAACCCGACGTCGTGTTCATCGTCACCAACTACACCGAGGACGGACACGTGCGCGCCACTGGGCTGGCGCGCGACTGCGTCGAGGCCGGCGCCCATGTGTGGATGGAAAAACCGACGGCGGCGACACGCGGCGAGGTCGAGGCGCTGATCGCGCTCTCGAACCGCACCGGCAAGACCATCATGACCGGGCTGAAGAAGACCTTCTTCCCCGCCATCGAGAAGCTCAAGGACATCATCAGCGCGCCGGGGTTCGGACGGCTGACCTCGCTGATGGTGCGCTATCCGCAGGGGCTCCCTGCCCCCGACAAGCGTGGTGACCTCATCGCCATGCAGCACTTCATCGACCACATCTACCACCCCGGCGCAGTACTCAATTTCCTCGGCGGCGAGATCGAGCGGGCGTGCTTCGAGTGGGAGCCCACGAACGGCGCGACCATCACCAGCCTCCGTTTCAAATCGGGGGCGGTCGGCGCCTTGCACATGACGGCCGGGCAGAGCTGGGCCGGGCCGCTCGAGCGGGTCGAGGCGATCGGCGTGGGCAGCCATGCGGTGGTCGAGAACGGGGTGAAGCTGACGCACTACCGCAAGGCGGCGCTGCCCAGCTACGGCCGCGCCTCGAGCTGGATCCAGCCCGAGGAGAGCGCGCCAGTACTCTACGAGCCGGAGTTCTCGCTCGGCCAGCTCTACAACAACAACATGTTCATGCTCGGCTACGTGCCCGAGGTGCTGCACTTCTGCGAGGCGGTGCTCGAAGGCCGCGCCATCACCAAGGGCACCCTCGCGACCGCACTCGAGATCATGAAGCTCTACGATTTTTACGCCAACACCAAAGAAGGCGTCTCAGCCTCGATCTGAGCGCGACGGAGTATTCTGACTATGGACGCAGAGCGTTTTGTAGCGCGGGCCGAGGGCGGCGAACGCGTGGAGACCGGTTGGGGCGCGCTCAACTGGCTGATCACCGACAAGGCGATGTCCGGCACCGAAATGACGTTCGGCACCTGCTTCATAAAGCCGGGCGAGCGCAATCCGCTGCACTCGCACCCCAATTGCGAGGAGTTCCTTCACGTCGTCTCGGGGTCGTGCGAGCACAAGCTCGACGACGCCACGGTGGTGCTCGGCGCCGGCGACACCGTTCGCATTCCGCGCAATGTGCGGCACTGGGCGCGGGCGCTGGGCAACGAGCCGCTGGTCGCGCTGATCATGTTCTCCTCAGGCAAACGCGAGGCGATCGATCACGAGGGCGGCGGCATCGCGTGACTGGGCCGGCGGCGTGCCGCGCGGTTACCGGCCATCCTTCAAGGCACGTTCGGCAAGGCTGCGGAACGCCGCGTCGATGTGTTCGGCTGGCTCCACCGCCCCCCGATCGAGCCACCAGGTGAGGACTGACATATAGGCGCCGACGACGAACTGCACCGTGATCTCGGGTGCCGCCTTGTTGCCGCTGGACGCAATCAGTTCCTTGCGGACGATCTCGCTCAGGAACTGCCGGATTTGTCCCAGGATGATCGGGCCGGCGCGGCCGCGCATGATGGCGCGATAGAGTCCGAGCTGCTCCTGGATGTGCCCGGTCATGAACCGGCTGAAGCCCAGAGGGCGCCGTTCCGCCTGCGTCTCCCCGGCGATGTCGCTGCTGTGCTCGGCGAAGAGAATGGCGCGCAGATGGTCGATGCCGCTGCGCAACAGGTCGTCCTTGTCGGTGAAGTGGGCATAGAAGGTCGAGCGGCCGACATTTGCAGCGTCCGCGATGTCGGCCACGCTGATCCCGTCATAGTCCCGCTCGAAGATCAGCTGGATGAGCGCCTCGTGCAACGCGCGGCGGGTTCGGAGCGCGCGCCGGTCCATCGTCTCGCTCTGGGCGTAGACATGCGCGGCAAGTTTTCCCGATCGTTTGTGACCAATCTGTTCCGTTTCAGACATCGTCCCGACCTCTGTTCCTTGTGATCTGAGACAGATGTCTCGTATCACACGGCTGTCTTATACTCACAGGAGGCCGTTGTCATGCAAGCGAACAGAACCTTGAAGGGGCGAGACGCGCTCATCGCCATGACCGGTCTGGGCAAGACCTATGAGACGCCGGCGGGGGCTTTCGTGGCACTCTCGGGCATCGATCTGGCGCTTGCCCGTGGCGATTTCGTCGCGGTCGTCGGCAAATCCGGCAGCGGCAAGTCGACGCTCATCAACCTGTTGACCGGCATCGACCGGCCGAGTGCGGGCACCATCATGGTCGCAAACGAGCCCGTCACCGGCAAGAACGAGAGCCAGCTTGCGGCCTGGCGCGGCAAGAACGTCGGCATCGTCTTCCAGTTCTTCCAGCTGCTGCCAACCCTCACCATCGCCGAAAACGTCATGCTGCCGATGGATTTGTGCGGCACCTATCCCGGCAAGCGCCGGCAGCGGGCGCTCGAGCTGCTGGGCCGGGTCGGCATCGCGGAGCAGGCCGACAAGTTTCCCGCCGCGCTCTCGGGTGGTCAGCAGCAGCGCGCTGCGATCGCCCGGGCGCTCGCCAACGATCCGCCGCTGCTGGTTGCCGACGAGCCGACGGGCAACCTCGACTCCCGCACCTCCGACGCGATCCTCACCTTGTTCTCCGAGCTGGCGACGCAGGGAACCACCGTCGTCATCGTCACGCACGAGCGGGACATCGAGCGCATCGTCGACCGGACGATCGTCCTCGCCGATGGGCGCATCGAAAGCGACACGGCCGGCTCACGGGCTCGGGCCGTTCAAGACCTGGCGGCGGAGTAAGCATCATGCGCTGGACAAAGCTGCTGCGCGACGTCTCGGCCGAGAGCGGGCGCGCCCTGATCATGCTCGCCGCCATCGCCTTTGCGCTCTTTGCCGTCACCGCGATGCTGAGCGCCTATGGCATCGTCACCCGCGAGGTGAGCGTCAACTATCTCAGCACCAATCCGGCCTCGGCGACGATCGACGTGGAAGCGGTCACGCCCGAGATGCTGCAATTGGCGAAGACCTTCCCCGGCATCACCGACGCCGAGCCGCGTTCGGTCATCGAGGCGCGCGTCGAGGTCGGCGGCGAGTGGATGCGCATGCTGCTGTTTGTGGTCGATGATTTCGAGACCATGAGACTCAACCTGTTCCGGCCGGTGTCGGGAGCATGGCCGCCGCCGGAGGGCACCATCCTCATCGAGCGCATGGCCGCTGCCCTGATCGGCGCCGGCGAAGGCGGGACGGTCACCATCAAGACGCCGAACGGCGCGCCCACCGAAGTGCCGGTCTCCGGCATCGTCCACGACACGACGCTGGCGCCGGCGTGGCAGGAACAGTCGGGCTACGGCTACCTCACGATGAAGACCTACGCGGCGCTCGGCGAGACGCCGGCATTCGAGGAACTGCGGATCCTGGTCGGGGGCAATCCGGGCCAGGCGCAGGTCGATGCCAAGGCTCTGGAATTGGCCGATGCGCTGAGGGCGCAAGGGTTCGACGTTCACGACGTGAAGGTCCCGCCTGTCGGTCAACATCCGCATCAAGGCCAGATCGGCAGCGCGCTGCTGATGTTCCTCAGCCTTGCCGTGATGGCGCTGGTGCTGGCGGCGATCCTCGTTGCGGCGGTGCTGGCGGCGACGCTGGCGCGGCAGGTGCGCGAGATCGGGGTGATGAAGGCCATCGGCGCACGCAGTGGACAAATCGCGGTGACCTATGTCGGAGCGCTGCTGGCGCTCGGCGCCATTGCCTTGGTCGTCAGCGTGCCGCTGGGCGTGCTCGCGGCTGGGGCGCTGTCGAACGTCATGGCCGACACCATGAACTTCACCGTCACCAATTACGCCGTGCCGCTCTGGGTCTATGGCGTCGTCATCGCCGCCGGACTTCTGATGCCGGTGATCGCCGCACTGCCGGCGATTGTGCGCGCCAGCCGCATCACCGTGCGGGAAGCCCTGAGTTCGACCGGCGTCACCTCGTCCTTCGGATCGGGGCTGTTCGACAAAGCCCTCGGGGCGTTGCGGGGCCTTGGCGTGACCTGGCTGCTGGCTGGTCGCAACACGTTCCGCCGGCGTGGCCGGCTGTTGCTGTCGCTGGCTCTGCTGGCGACCGGCGGGGCGCTCTTTGTCACCGCGCTGAGCGCGCGCGAAGGCTGGCGCGAGATCGCCGCGAGTGTGCTGACCAACAAGCACTACGACGTCGAATTCAGGTTCGCCGGCCAGGTCGGCGAGGACCGCATCACCGCGGCGCTCGAGCAATCGGGCGCAACCGAGCGCTATGAGGTATGGGGCGTCGAGCAGACCTCGTCGGTGACCGAAGGCCGGCAGGACGTCATGCGCACCTATCCGGATCGGGGCCACGGCAGCTTCGCGATCCTGGGCGCTCCGCCCGCGACCGATCTCGTGACCCTGCCGGTCATCGAGGGACGCTGGCTCACCGCCGACGATACCGACGCTCTGGTGCTGACCCAGCAGAACCATCGCCAAACATCGGGCCTCGAGATCGGCGGCAAGGTGGTTCTTTCCGTGGCGGGTCAACCTCAGACCTGGACGCTGGTCGGGGTCGTCCAGGAGATCGGTGGCGGCGGCGCCTATGTGAACAAGGCCAGCTACGATCGCCTCGCCGGCGCCGATGCGGGTCGCATGGCCCGGATCGTCCTGCGGTCCGATCTGGCGGGCGGTCGTGAAGCGGCACTCGCAGCGATCGAAGCCGCGTTTGCGGCGGCCGGGATCGGCATCGAGCGGGCCGTACCGCTCGACACGCTCTACCTCGCGCTCGTCGGCCATGTGGAGGTGCCGGTGTCCATGCTCGTCTCGGCCTCGGTCCTGCTGGCGCTGATCGGGGGCCTCGGACTTGCCTCGATGATGACGGTCAACGTCGTCGAACGCACGCGCGAGATCGGCGTGATGAAGGCGGTCGGCGCGCTTCCGGGCACGGTCGTAATGATGATCGTCGGCGAGGGTCTGTTCACCGCAGTGCTGAGCTGGATCGTCGCTCTGGTCGTCGCGCTGCCATTGATTGCCGGGATCGGCCAGTTCGGCGCGGCAATGTTCGGCACGCCATTACCGTTCGTCGTATCGATACCCGCCCTGGCCATCTGGTTCGGGCTCGTCACCACCATTGCCCTTGTGGCAAGTGCGGCGCCGGCGTTCAGGGCCTCGCGCCTCGTGGTGCGCGAAGCGCTGGCCTATACCTGAATACGGAGAAGAACATGTCTCGCGGCCTTCGCACCCTGCTTGTCGCCGTCGTCATCCTGGTGGTTGTCGCCGGGCTTGGATATGCGGCGCACAGCTTCGATCTGCTCGGGATGATCGCCCGCGCTCATGTCCCGCCGCAGCACTAGGCTGGTGCTCAGGCGGCCTCGTCCTCGACCACTTTGCGGCCCGTGGGCGCGAAGTCCATCGCCTCGATCCGCTCGAGCAGCGGCATGATCTTGCCGACATTGGCGATGTGCCGCCCCTCCATCGAGAAGTTCATGGTGATATATTCGCGGCCGGGGCAGAAGGTGCAGATGTTCTGCCCCGGATGCCAGGCGCCGCAATAGAGCGGCTCGACCATGCCATGCGTCATCGGGCCGTAGGTGCGGTGCGGCGGCACCAGCGTCAGGGCGATCTCGATGCCCATGTTGAAGCGCATGAAGCGCTTGCCGGGCAGCCCCTTCCACATGGCGTTGAGGCCGCGCAGCGTCTTCATCACCGAGCCCATCAGCACCATGAACTTGCTGACGTCCTTGAGCTCGAGCTTGCCGACAGTGTCGTCGATGGCGCGCACGAACTCGACGAAATCGTCCGACACCCTGAACTTGGCCTGCAGCGCCTTGACGCGCAGAAAGCCGTCATCGGCGTCGGTGCTGCGCCGGTCGTCGAGCAGCGTATAGGCGGCGCCGATCACCCGCTTGCTCATGTGCTTGGTCGGGCCGTCGCCATTGAGGGCGTAGGTCACCAGCGCGAAGTAGAGCGAGCGCTGGCGGACGCCGAGGCGATTGGCGAGCAGCCGCAGGCGGTGGCGCTTGATCGCCAGCGTCCGGAACCCCCAGGGCTTCTCGTTCGGCGCCAGGAGGTTGGCGAGCGCGATATAGGTCCACGCCAGCAGCTGCGCCTGGACCATATTGAAGGCGCGGGCGGCGATGCCGATCCTTTTCTTCTGATCCGACCCCATGCCGTGCGCGGCCGACTGCGACCGCGTCAGCAGGGCCGAATCGGCGCCCTCGAGCAGGGCGTGACTGGCGCGGACCTGGAGCACCGAAGCGCGGCCCTCCGCGTCCGGCCCGCCGCGCAGCACCGCCGCCTGCACCCGGAACAGCGGCAGGTCGGTGCGCTCGAAAATGTCCTGGGAATGGCCCAGCCACTTGTCGGGATAGCCGTCGAAACTGTCGACCAGCTGAATATCGGTGATGGCGTCCAGCAGGTGTTTTGGGAACGGCTGGCCCGGTCGGGCGCCGACGAAGCCGTGGGTCAGCTGCGGCGCGAGGGCCACCATTTCGGCAACGACGTTGCCGATTGTGTCCTTGTCGAAGGCCAGTTTCGAGAACGCCGTGAAATACACCGCGTCCTTGGCCTCGAACAAAAACCACTGGAAATCCGAAAACAGCGCCTGCGGGTGCCTGTCGACCGCCGCTTGGGCGGCTTCCAGCAGCACAGCCTGTTCGCTGGCAACGCCAACCGACGAGAAGCCCTTCATTCGCACCCCCCTTGTGACGCCGCCGGGAACGATAGTCGCGGTGACGGTCACGGGTCAACCTTCGCTATTGTGAACGGAACCGCGGCGCGCCTGGTCCAGTGCGCCAAACGCATGGCTTGCTTGCCCGGATGGATCGCCTGCCGACTTGAGGCCGGACGCCGCCGGGCCTATTTCAGGCGTGGGGCCAGGGAGCGGAGTCGGCCATGCAGGACCGGACCAACAGGCCAAGGATCGTGATCGTCGGCGGTGGCTTTGGCGGCCTCGCGGCGGTCAGTGAGCTGAAGGGCGCCGATGCCGACATCACGCTGATCGACCGGCGCAACCACCATTTGTTCCAGCCGCTGCTCTACCAGGTAGCAACCACTTCGCTGGGGCCGTCGGAGATCGCCTGGCCGATCCGTCAGCTCGTCCACAAGCGCCAGAACGTCACCACGCTGCTGGGCAAGGTCGCCGCCATCGATACCCAGGCGAGCCTCGTCCGTCTCGAGGACGGGACGTCCGTTCCGTTCGACTGGCTGATCCTCGCGACCGGCGCGCAGCACGCCTATTTCGGGCACGACGACTGGGAGCCGTTCGCGCCTGGCCTCAAAACGCTCGAGGACGCCACCGCCATGCGCCGCCGCCTGCTGATGGCGTTCGAGAAGGCCGAACTGGAGACCAATCCGGACCGGCGCAAAGCCCTGCTCACCTTCGCCATCATCGGCGGCGGCGCCACCGGGGTGGAGCTGGCGGGCGCCATCATCGAGCTGGCGCGCATCACGCTGCGCGACGATTTCCGCAATATCCATCCCGAACAAGCCCGGGTCGTGCTGATCGAGGCCGGCCCGCGCGTCCTCGCCAATTTCAAGCCGGAGATGTCGGCCTATGCCGAGCGCGCGCTCAAGGAACTGGGCGTCGAGGTCGCATTGGGCCAGGCGGTGACCGAGGTCCGCGCCGATGGCGTCGTCTACGGCGGCACCGAGCTCAAATCGGCGACCATCATCTGGGCGGCCGGCGTCCTTGCGTCACCGGCGGCGAAGTGGCTCGGCGTCGAGGCCGACCGCGCCGGCCGGATCAAGGTCGACGACGATCTCAGCGTCCCCGGCCACCCCAACATCTTCGCCGTCGGCGACACCGTCACCGCGACCACCCCCGGCGGCAAGCCGGTGCCCGGCATCGGCGATGCGGCCAAGCAGGGCGGCCGCCATGCCGCCCGGGTGATCATAGCGCGGCTCCTCGGCGACACCGCGCCGATGCCGTTCCGTTACCGGCATCTGGGCGATATCGCGACCATCGGACGGAGCCGGGCGCTGATTGATTTCGGCTGGCTCACGCTCACCGGCGGGATCGGCTGGTGGACGTGGGGCCTCGCCCATATCTACTTCCTGATCGGGCTCAAGAACCGCATCTTCATCGCCCTCAACTGGCTGTGGATCTACCTCACCGGCTATCGCAGCGCCCGGCTGATCACCCAGGACACGCCGACAACAACCAAGGATTAGCGGATCGCCAGCAGCCGGTCCGGCGCCAGGAGGAACGGCGGCAGCGCCGCGGCGAGATTGGAGAGCGGCAGAACCTCGGGCTTCAGCCGAATGCCGAGCACATCCACCATGAAGGCGCGCCGGGCGTCGACGCGGCTTGCGACCTCGGGGAACTTGTCGCGCAGCTCGTCGCGGCCGCGTTCGTCGAGGAGCGCAATGCCGTCCTCGATATTGGCCGAGTGGTAGGGCGGGCCTACCGCCGGAATGATGTCGCACTGGATGGCCTGGCCCGAGCGCAGCGCCTCCTGCGAATTCGGATAGACCGGCGTGTTCATCCACTCGTCGAGATGGATGAGGTGCCCGGGGTTGAGGATGAGGTTGAAGAAAGGCGCGCCGAGGTGCTTGCGCGCCACCGCGTCGAGTGTCCCGCCGGTTACCCCGATGCCGATGGTTTCGTACCATTCGGCGGCGCAGGCGAAATACGGCATCGCCAGCCGCTCGAGCCAGTCGGCGGCGCCGGAGGGCAACTCGGAGCCGTCCTCGACCACCCAGCCGACGCGGCTCGACAGGCCGCCCCAGTAGCCGACGGCCGTGGTCAGCGGATCGCCGCGTTCGATGAGCTTGCCGGACGGGCTTTCGAGGCCCGAGAGCCGCGCGCCGGTCGAGAGCATGGTGTGGCATGAGTGGGGAAGCACGCCCAGCCCCATCGCCTGCACGGCGGCGAATTCCGACATACCGGGCATGAGGCCGGAAAGGAGAGCCTTGATCGCCTCGGACGCCATCACCGCGCCGAACTCGAACTGCGCGATCTGCTCAATCTCGTTGATGGCGCGCAATCCGATCGTCGAGTCCATCAGCAGGCTGTTGGCGTTGACCACCCGGCCCTGCTCGCCGACCTTCTGGCGCAACGCGTCGATGAGGAAGGCGGGGGTCTCGAACCAGGTCTCGGGCTTGCGGGCTTCGAAGTCGCCGTAATACTTCCAGCCCAGCACCCCGACCCGCTGTCCGGCGAGGATGCCGGCGCTGTCGAGCACCTCCTCGATGTCAGGCGTCTGGCTGCGATCCTGCCCCATCAGGCCGAAGGGCGGATAGAGCCGGGCCTCGACCTCGATCGCGGCGGCGCGGGCGCGGCCGAGATTTTCCGGACCGGCCAGCAGCGTCGGTGTGACTCCCGGCGCGAGGATCAGCAGCGCTTCCTCGAAGCGCGGGTCAAAGCCGGTGAGCCAGGCGAGATTGGCGGAGTGCTCGCGGTCGGCATAGATCACCAGGGCGTCGAGGCCGGCGGCGCGGCGCGCGCGGCGCAGCGCATCGAGCCGCTCGGTGTAGAGCGCGCGCGGCAAATCGGGACGGTTCGCGGGCACCCCGAAATCGGGGAGCATCGCGTCGACAAGCATGACCGGCATTTGCCCTCCCAACTGGACCCCGCGCAAGCCTAGGGCCGAAATCGCCCCGGGCGCAACCGGCGACCGATCACATTCTTAAACGTTTTGGCCGCCCGATCTGCGGCCTGCTCGAAGATCGGCCATCGGCTGCGAATAGCGCCGCCGGCCGCGCGGGACAAGCAGGTACAGCTTTGTAGGCTGGACGATTTTGCATTATCTCTTGGAGCAGGAAGCCTCGCTATGACCTCGATCAAGAAGCACGACGCTGAATTGCCCCCCGAACCGCGCGGCCCGTCGCCGGAGCGGCGCAACGTGGTCTCTGAAGAGGGTCGCAAGTGGCTCGAAGAGAACGCGGACGTCATCCGCAGCAGCAACGAGTATGTTGAGAAGCACGGCCTGCCATTGGCAAAGTACCAAGTCTGGTCGCCCGAAAGGGAGTAGGCACCGAGTCATCAGTCGGGTTCCTCCCCTGTGCGCAGCACGGGGGAGGATTGGCGCCGGTTCTAGCGCCTTACGCCAGCCACTTCCCGTAGTCGCTGACCAGAAGGTGCCAGGGCTCCTCGTCTTCTTCGATGCCACCGAAGCGGGCGATGCGCGGGTCGTCGAAGACGTTGTCGGTGTTGTCGTCGTTGACGGTCGAGACCTCGCCGATGAAGACGTCGCCGCCCTCGCCCCAGAAGGCATGCCAGTGCTCGTTGGGCATCAGCGTCACGCTTTCGCCCGGCGCCAGCCTGAGCTTGCCGCCCGCCGGCAGCACCCGGCGGATGCCGTCGGTATAGACGGTGACCCCCTTGGTCTTGTCGCACTTGCCGTCGGTATCGCCATAGAGCTCGATCACCAGCGTGCCGCCGCCGCGATTGATGATGTCTTCGGCCTTGAGGTTGTGCCGGTGCATCGGCGAATACTGGTCCTTTCGGCTGATCATCGCCTTTTCGGCGTAGAGCATGCCGCGGCCCCTGCTCAGGTCGGCGTTGTTGCCGTTGCGGACGGTGAAGAGGAAGAGCCCGGTCTTGTCGAATTCGCCGAGCCCGTAATCGGTGATGTCCCAGCCCAGATTGTGGCCGATGATCGCCTGCGCATCGGCCTGGCGGGCCTTGAACTCGGCTGGCGACCAGTAGGCGAAGGGCGGCATGATGTAGCCGAAGGAGCGGATGAACTTGTCCGATTCCCGCATGATGCGGTTGACGTCGCTGCGTTTGATCGAATTGCCGCTCATGCTTTCACACCCACGCTTGGAAGCGCCCGCCTGGCGAGCAGATAGAGACCGAACACCAACGCCGTCGAGGTGAAATCGGCGATGAGGCTGTTCTGCCAGAACGGGATCGCCGCGACGAAGCAGGCGACGAGGCCGTCGAATGTGTAGCCGTAATAGCCGCTGGTCCAGACGCCGAAATTGGACAGCGCGAAGAAGACCAGGCTCGACAGCAAGGTTGTCGCGACCAGCCGCACCGGCGTCAGCGGGCGCAGCAGGGCACGCGCGATGAACACCCCCGCGGCCATGCCGCCATAGGTGAACAGTACGTCCGGATACCAGCCCAACACGACATCGGCGAGCGCCATGGCCGCCAGCGGCACGATGAGCGCCAGCCATGCGTTGCGGATGGCGTAGCCGGCAAAGATCGTCACGCCGGTGACGGCGGCGATGTTGGGCGGCAGGTGCAGCAGCCGGCTCGCTGCGCCGATCAGCACCAGCACGATGGCGAGCCGTTCGGAATTGGCCATGAAGCCTCCTCGTCGAGATGGGGCGTCCGCTTCTCGCGGGCGCTCGGATCGATTCAGTACGTGTCGCGAAGATGGCGGAGCTTGAGGTTCGCCGCCAGCGCTTTCTGAGTCACCTTGGCGCCGTGACGTGGGGTGAAGGTCAGCTTCGTTTCGCGGCCCGGCAGCAGCGTCACCGCATTGTCCGAGAAATAGCCCGGTACGTCGGTGGTCGCCGTCACGAACACCGCCGGCCTGTCGGCGCTCAGCGTCAGCACCGGCTTGCCGTCCTCGCTCGACCAGCGCGACGACACTTTTGCCTTCGGCATCTCATAGGCCTTGTAGGGCTTTGGGAAGAAGTCGTTCTCGCCCAGCAGATTGCCGGCCTTGTCCCGCCACGAAAAGAACAGGAACTCGTCGGCATCGAGCTGCTGCAGCGGGATGCGGGTGAGCACCGTCGCCGCATCCGGCGACGCCGTCGCCTTGCCGTCGAACACCAGCCGGGTGTCGCCATTGACGTTCACCGCGTTGACCTCGAGCGTGATCTGCTGACGGCTCGCAGTGTCGTTGATCGACTTGAGCACCAGCTCGCCGCTCACCTTGTCAGGCACTGCGACGACGTTGACCGGCAGGAAGAAGCGCTTGGCCATGTAGTGCAGCAGCTTCCACTGCCCGCCATAGTCGAGGCTCGCCCAACTCGCCACCGGATAGGTGTCGTTAATCTGCCAGAACAGCGTTCCCATGCAGCGCGGCTTGGTCGAGCGCCAGTATTCGATGGCGGTCTTGATGGCGAGGCCCTGCTGGATCTGGGAGAGGAACACCATCTGGTCGAAATTCGACGGGAAGCGGAAATAGCGCGTCATCGTTTCGAGGATGCGGGCATTGCCGCCGGTGTTGCGCTGATGGTTCTCCATCACCGGCGAAGACGGGTTGCGGTCTTCCGGATTGGTGAAGCTCTCGATGACGTTCATCGAGGTGAAGCTCTGGAAGCCGAATTCCGAGGCGAAGCGCGGGTTCACGTCGCGATAGGCGGAAAAGTCCTTGGCCTCGTGCCAGACGCTCCAATAGTGCATGTCGCCACGGGTATCGGAATGCCAGCCGTCGTTGAAGTCCAGGTAGCCCAGCGACGGCGAGGACGGCCAGAAGCGGCGGCCGGGGTCTTCGTCCTCGACGATGTTGCCGAGCATCGAGTTGAGCCGATCGTAGTTGGCGATGTAGCGCTGCGGATCGGACTTGGTCTCGGAGTACCACTGGATGGAGCCGATCACCTCGTTGTCGCCGCACCAGATGGCGATGCACGCGTGGTGGCTGAGCCGGCGCACCTGCTGGGTGATCTCGGTGCGCACGTCCTCGAGGAAGGGCCGGTCGGACGGATAGCTCATGCAGGAGAACATGAAGTCCTGCCAAACCATGATGCCGAGCTCGTCGCAGAGCTCGTAGAAATAGTCCGGCTCGTACTGCCCGCCGCCCCAGACGCGGATCATATTCATGTTGACCGCCCGGGCGCTCTCGAGCAGGTCGCGGACGACGGCGGGGGTGATGCGCGAGGGGATGGCGTCGGCCGGGATCCAGTTGGCGCCCATGGCGGTGATGTCGCGGCCGTTGACCCGCACCTTGAACGAATGGTCGATGGCATCCTTCTCGACGATCCATTCGAGCTTCCTGAGCCCGATCCTGCGCGTCGTTCGCTCGCCGTCGAGCGTCGTCCACAGTTCGTAGAGCGGTTGCTCGCCCTGCCCGTTCGGCCACCAGAGTTTCGGGTTCTTTATGGTGAGGTTGTGGACGAAGACGTTCTCGCCCGGCCGCACCACCACCTTGTCGGCGATCTTCTCACCGGCGATCTCGTGAGACAATTCCACGGAGCCTTCGGCGAAAGCGAAGACCCGCGTCGTGATCGACAGCTCGACCGATTTCTTGCCATGCGCCTGCTCGACGGTAACGCTCTCCTGCCGCGCCAGGCGCGACTTGCGGATCGACATGCGGCCGTAGACACCGGTCGGCATCAGGCAGATGCCCCAGTCCCAGCCGGCGTGACACGCGGCCTTGCGCACGAAGTTCATGTGCACGCCGGGCAGGCCATTGCTGAGATAGTTGTAGGTGAACGGAATCGGGAACGGGTGCGCGTCGGAGCGGGCCTTGGCGACGTCCTTGGTGACGGCGAATTCGAGGCGCAGCACATTGGCGCCGGCCTTGACCTTGCCGGTCACGTCGATGTCGTAGCGGACGAACTGGTTCTGGGTGCGGGCGATTTCCTCACCGTTGAGGAACACCGTGGCGATGCAGTCGACGTTCTCGAGCGTCAGCGTCAGATAGCCGTCGATGTCGGCGCGGCCCGCGTTGAAGCGCCGTTCCATCGTCCACGGCGTGGCGTGCACCCACATCACCGCCTGTTCGTTGGCGCCGAAATAGGGATCGGGGATCTCGTCGGCTGCAATCAGCGCGCTGTGGACGTCGCCGGGCAGGTAGATGGGCGACTTGATCTTGCGCGCCGGCGAGGTGAGCTGGTACTCGCCGCTCAGATCGAGTTCGGAGTATCCGGTCGTCTGCCTGAGCGCTGCCGCGGCGGTCTTGGCCATAATCCCCTCCCAGGGTGCGGCGGGCCGGGGCCGGCCGCTGCGCAGATTGACAATGGCGATATCGCCGTCCGAATCCCCGGACCAATGCAAACGATTGATGGCGCTATGCGGCCTTCTTACAGACCTGCGCGGTGGCCGCCAATGATCCGGCCGAAATTCTCCGCAACCCCCTCCTCTTGACACGTGACCATTTAGTCACCTATCGTCCAGCTCGTGGATGCAATCTTCAAGGCGCTGAGCGATCCCACCCGGCGTCAGTTGCTCGATACCTTGCGCGACAAGGGCGGATTGACGTTGACCGAGCTCGAACAGGGGCTCGGGATGACGCGGTTCGGAGTGATGAAGCACCTCAAGGTGCTGGAGGAGGCGTCCCTCGTCGTGACCCGCCGGGATGGGCGGTTCAAGTACCACTACCTCAACGCGCTGCCGATCCAGGAGGTCGCAGATCGCTGGATGGCGCCTTACGGCAAGCCCCTGGCCCGGTTCGCGCTGAACATCAAGAACGCGTTGGAGGACCGTCAATCAATGCCCGCCAAACCCGACTATGTGCTGCAGACCTATATCCGCACCACTCAGGATGCGCTCTGGGACGCGCTGATCAATCCCGACAAGACCGAGCTCTACTACTACAAGTCGCGCATCACGACCGACCTCGAGCCGGGCAGCCCGTTCCAGTATCTCGGCCCGGATGGCAAGGTGATGCTCGATGGCGAGGTGGTGGAGGTCGTGCCCAAGACGCGGATCGTCTCCACCTTCATGCCGCCATGGGCCAAGGACGCCAAGTTGACCCGCGTCACCTTCGAGATCGAACCGATCGGCGAGCTCTGCAAGTTCACGCTGATCCACCACAATGCCGCCGACTCCAATTCCGGCGCCGAGACCGGCTGGCCGCTGATCGTGGCCGGCCTCAAGACGCTGCTCGAAACCGGCAAACCGCTCAACGTGCCGGAGATGCAATAGACCACCATTCCATAACAGGGAGAATGACGATGTCGAAATACCTTCTGAGCTATCACGGCGGAGGCATGCCGGCGACGCCCGAGGAAGGCGAAAAGGTGATGGCCGCCTGGAACAGCTGGATGGGCGGCCTGGGAAAGGCCCTCGTCGACGGCGGCAACCCCACCGGCCCCTCGCGGACCATCGCCGCCAGCGGCACGGTCTCCGACGGCGGCGGCGCCAACCCGACCACCGGCTACAGCATCCTCGAGGCCGCGAACCTCGACGCCGCAGTCAAGGCGTCGCAGGGCTGCCCGATCCTCGCCTCCGGCGGATCGATCGAGGTCGCCGAACTGATGCCGATGTGACTGCCGCGATGTGACAGTCAGCGTCCTCCCCTGCGCAGCGGGGGAGGTGTCACGCGCTGTCCGACCCGGATAGACAGGTAACAGTCTGGACCGGATGGATAGGTAACAGTTTTCTTGCTGCCGGGAGGACCTGGCGATGGTTTGGCGAGAGACTGGGACGATGGACGAGCGGGTACGGTTTGTAGCGGCGTGCCT